>NZ_JABLTE010000087.1 GCF_013315795.1 Nocardia barduliensis | reverse complement strand
CCTCCGCCTCCGCTGTCGCCGCCTCCGCTGTCACCACCGCCCCCCGACGAACTCGGTGGCGCGACCGCCTGGGCGAGTCCGGGATCCAGCGCGATGAGCGCGCCGATGCCGAAGACGGCCGCCGCGAGCGCCGCGCTCTCCGCGCCATAGGTCGCATAGGAGGGCGAATTGCCCGGCCGCAGATGGCCGTTGCGTTCCTTCGCGGCGTCGCGGGCGCGGACGCCGAGCGCGGTCAGCCGGGGCTTGCGCACCACCAGCCAATAACAGATCGCCTGCGCGATCACCAGCGCGACCAACAAGCCAACCGGGTTGCCGTGCGTGGCGCCCGCGATGACGCGCACCACGCCGAGCGCGCCCGTGACCAGGATCGGCATTCCCGCATCGCGCAGACCGTGGCGCTGCTCGGGCCCCGCGAGATACCCGAGGTCGATCATCTTGGTGCGCAGGGCTTCGACGGCGCCGGCCGATCCGTCGACGATCGCGTCGACGGTCTTGCGCAGGCCCACTTGGAGGCGGTCGTACACCAACACCGTGAAGGGGTCCAGCCGCGCACGCTCCTGCGCGGTGAGCGCGCGAATCGGCGCGGCCGCCGAATCGATCGCCTCGATACCGCGCAGCTGTGCCATCGCGGCCAGCGCGGCGTTCTGGTCGCCGAACAGCATCGCCACTTCGGGCACCGTCAGCTCCGCGCCCGGAGCGGCGACCGCCTCGGAGTCCGGGTCCGCGCGGGTCACTCGCGACCGCAGCCAGAATCCGGCGATCACCGCTACGAGCACCAGGGGCACGTAGAAGGTCAAGAATTCCGCCCCGGAAATACCCCAGGTATCGCCTGCCGCGACAAGCCCATCCGAGCCCACCCCGTCGATCATGCTCATCTTCCACCTCGGAATAGGTCCAACCTGCAATAAGTATCAGGCCGTATCGGTCGGCGCGCTATGCCGAATCGCCGCTGCGCGAACTCGTCGCCGCGTGTTCACGCCGTCGCTCGACCATGGCCGAGACCCAGCTGCTCGGAAATCATCAGAGCGACCTCGATCTCCAGCCGGTTGACCGTGAGCGGGTGCCCCAGCACTTCTTCGGCTCTGCGTACCCGATAGTGGACGGTGTTCTTGTGCACGTGCATGCGCGCCGCGGCATCGGTGAGACTGCCGCGGGCGTCCAGATAGGTCTGCACCGTCTCGCGCAGCCGCGCGGTCGTCTCGTCGTCGCGCATGAGGTCGCCCAGTACCCGGTGCACCCACGCCCTCGTATCGGGCAGCTGGTCGACCAGCAAGCTCGCCAGCGCGACGCGGGAGTGCAGCGTCAGCGGACGGGTGGGACCGGCGACCAAGGCGAGGTTGCGAGCGCGCTGGGCATCGCGGAAAGTCTGCCGGAACCCGGTCAGGCCGGCTCCGGGATCGCCGATCGCGACCCGGATTCCGGGCCGGCGAAGCAGGTCCCGCTCGAGCTGGTCGGCATCGAGCGACGGTTTGCCGACCGAGGAGATCCAGGCCCAGCAATTCTGCTCGTCGACCAATACCATCAGCGGGGTCTTCCCGGTGGCGGCGGTGAGCATCGCGGCTGCGGCACGCAGCAGGTCGGTCGTCGCCGGCACGGGCTTGCTCACCCAGACGAGGGCGGCCATGTGCCACCCCCGCAAGGACGCGGCGAGCATCTGCTCGGCGGCGGCGAGGTCGAGGTCCTCGGTGTCGAGCACCGCCCGGATCTGTGCCGCGCGGGTGTTGTCCGAGCGCGCGTCCCAGCGACGGCGTTCGCTTTCGTAGATGTCGATGACACCTTCGATGACCTGGTCGATATAGCTGTTGACCAGCAACGCGATCCGGCTGGTCGTCTCCAGCGCCAGGTCGGAGGCGGCCTCGTGCTGCCGCAGGAGGGCGATGGTCTGCTGCATGAACATGTGCTCGCCGAGGCGGTACGCGCGCAGCAGGGCTTCCAGGGACATGCCGTGCTGGGCGAACCGCCGGGCGTATTCGGCGGCGGCCGGGGGCACGGTGATGTCGGCGCGGGAGATGCTCAGCGTGAGCATGTCCAGGATGGCGGTGAGGTTGGACGCGGTGCTGGCGATCATCAGACGCCGCACTTCGTCGTCGTGGCGGAACTCCGGGATCACCTCGGTGAACATGGCGGTCATCGCCACGGTCAGCCGGTCGAGATCGGCTTTGACGCGGCCCGCGACATCGCGGATGGTCCTGTCCACGTCAGTGCTCATGTCCGGACCGTACCGGAACCGGTGCGGCGGCTCGGACGCATTCCGCATCCCTTTGTGCCACCGGTACAAAGCCGGGCGAAAACTCTGGGATGAGGGCCCGTAGCCCGTGCTCGATATCGGAATTACCTTGACTGTGTAATCCGCATCACACCGTATCAGGCGAGGCTATCGTGCAGCAGATTGTCGATTTACCGGAATTTCGCGCCGCCCGGAATCCGTCCGGCCCATGCATCGCAGACGACCGCGCGCGGCTCGACAATTCGGCATTCGCGGAACGTGTTCGCTCGGCGGCGGCCGTGCTGTACGCGCACGGAGTCCGACAAGGCGACGTCGTCGCTCTCGTCCTGCCGAACCGGCTGGAATTCGTCGTCATCCTGTTCGCCGCGTGGCGGCTCGGCGCGGCCGTCACCCCGGTGAAGCCGGACTCCACCTTCGACGAACTGCGCTACCAGGTCGAGAACTGCGCCGCCAGGGTGGTGGTGACCGAAGGCGGGCGCGGAGCGGGGACGCTCGACATGGCCGAGGTAGCCCGGTCCGACGGCGCGTACGCCGTGCCGGACGCGGTGGCCTTCGATCCGGCCGCACCGGCGTTGATCATCTACACCAGCGGCACCACCGGGCAGCCCAAAGGGGTCGTCCTCGACCACGCCAATGTGGCCGCGATGTGCGAAATGCTCATCCAGGCCGTGGCATTGGACGACACCGACCACAGTCTGCTGGTCCTGCCGCTGTTCCACGTCAACGGGATCGTGGTGAGCGTGCTGTCGCCGCTGCTGGCCGGTGGCCGGGCGACGATCGCGGGCCGGTTCTCGGCGTCGGCGTTCTTCGACGTGGTGGAACGGGTACGGCCGACCTACTTCTCGGCCGTCCCGGCCATCTACGCCATGCTGGTCGCGCAGCCGGCGAGCCTGTTGCCGGACACCTCGTCGCTGCGCCGGGTGATCTGCGGGGCCGCGCCGATGCCCGCGGAATTGATCGCGCGGTTCGAAACTCGTTTCGGCGTACCGATCGTCGAGGGCTACGGACTGTCCGAAGGCACCTGCGCGTCGACGCTGAACCCGCCGGCCGGACCGCGCAAGCCGGGGACGGTCGGCCTGCCGCTGCCCGGGCAGACGGTGGCGATCATGGACGCCGACGGCGAACCGGTGGCCGACGGCACGAGCGGGGAAGTGGTGATCCGGGGCGCCAACGTGATGCGCGGCTACCTCGGCAACCCCGAGGCGACCGCGCGGACGGTGATCGACGGCTGGCTGCACACCGGGGACGTCGGCTACTTCGACCCGGACGGATACCTCGTCCTGGTCGACCGGATCAAGGACATGATCATCCGGGGCGGCGAGAACATCTACCCGAAGGAGATCGAGAACGTCCTGCACACCCACCCCGCGGTTTTGGAGGCGGCGGTGGTCGGGGCTCCCGATCCGGTCCTCGGCGAGGTCCCGGTCGCCCATGTGGTGACGATGCCCGACGCCCGCGTCGGCGCCGAGGAGCTCGCGCGGCACTGCCGCAACTGCCTGGCCCGTACGAAGGTACCGGTCTCGATCGAACTGGTCGAAGCGCTACCGCGGAATCCGGTGGGAAAGATCGACAAAAGAAAACTCCGCGCACTCGTGGCCGAGTTGGTCACCAGCGCGTAGCGACGTCAGCTCCTTCGGAGCGGAATTCCCTACTTCGAACTCGACTCCGTTCGGGTTCTCGCCTGCGCTCGACGCACTGGATAAGACTCGACGCACTGGATAAGAAAGGCCCGGACAATGGGGTTCAAAACGGCGGATTTCCCGCCCGTGGATGTGGAGACATTCCTAGACCAGCCGTTGCGAGAGCGGATGAGAACGCTGGCGCTGCACTGGGTGGAATACGGTTTCGGATCACCGAAGATGATCCACACGATCTATCTGCTCAAGGTCGTGTTCGTCTCGGTGCTGGCCGGCGTCGCGCTGGCGACCTGGAGTTCGGGCGTGGGCCCGTTCTGGGACGTCGCGGCGTGGTGGGACCAGCCGGTGGTCTATCAGAAACTGGTGCTGTGGACGGTCCTGATCGAGGCGATCGGCATCGCCGGGTCGTGGGGTCCGCTCGCGGGCAAGTTCAAGCCGATGACCGGTGGAATCCTGTTCTACGCCCGCCCGGGCACGATCCGCCTGCGGCCCTGGCGGCGGGTCCCGTTCACCGGCGGAGACGAGCGCACTGTCTTCGACGTGCTGTTGTACCTGGCGTTCCTGGCGACGCTGCTGGCGGCGATCGTGCTGCCCGGTGTGCCGAGCGCCGCGCTCAGCGCGGCGCTGCCGGACAACACCTCCGGCTTGGTGAACCCGGCGCTGCTCGTCGCTCCGATCGCGCTGTATGTCCTGTGCGGCCTGCGGGATAAGACGATCTTCCTCACCGCGCGCGGCGAGCAGTACCTGCCCGCGCTCGTCTTCTTCGCGGTGCTGCCGTTCGTCGACATGATCATCGCGGCCAAGCTGCTGATCTGCGCGGTGTGGATCGGTGCGGGAGTGTCGAAGTTCGGACGGCACTTCAGCAACGTCGTGCCGCCGATGGTGTCCAACAGTCCGGGCGTGCCGGCCAAGTGGATCAAGCGCCTGCACTACCGGGACTTCCCCCGGGACATCCGCCCGTCGAAGGTCGCGTCGTTCCTGGCCCATGTCGGCGGCACCACCGTCGAGATCATCACCCCGCTGGTGCTGCTGTTCTCCACCAACCACTGGCTGACCCTGGCCGGTGTGGTGCTGATGGTGGTGTTCCACGCCTTCATCACCTCCACCTTCCCGCTGGCTGTGCCGTTGGAATGGAACGTCCTGTTCGCCTACCTGACCGTCTTCCTGTTCCTGGGCTACCCCAACGGCAGCGGCTACGGCCTCGGCGACATCTCCTCGCCATGGCTCGCCGTGGTGATCGTCGCGGCTCTGCTGTCGTTCCCGGTGCTCGGCAACTTGCGGCCGGACCTGGTGTCGTTCCTGCCGTCGATGCGGCAGTACGCGGGCAACTGGGCCTCGGCGCTGTGGGCCTTCTCGCCCGGTGCGGAGGAGAAGCTGAACACGATGCGGCATCGTCCCACCGTGAACCAGGTCGACCAGCTGCGAGCCATGGGCTATCCACCCGCAGTCGCGGAGATCACCATGCAGCAGACGATCGCGTGGCGCTCGATGCACAGCCAAGGACGCGGACTGTTCTCCCTGCTGTACCGGCATCTTCCCGAGATCGACCGCTGGACCGTCCGGGAAGCGGAGTTCGGCTGCAACTCGCTGATCGGGTTCAATTTCGGCGACGGCCATCTGCACAGCCTCGATCTGATCAACGCGGTGCAGTCCCGGGTCGGATTCGCGCCGGGCGAGTGGATCGTGGTCTGGGTGGAGTCACAGCCCATCCATCGTGGCATTCAGCGTTATCAGGTCATCGACGCGGCGCTCGGTGTGGTCGAACGCGGCAGCTGGCGGGTGCGTGACGCGGTCGAGGCGCAACCCTGGCTGCCCGACGGCCCGATCCCGCACGAGGTGACGTGGCGGCTGGCGGGGTACACCGTGCCGATTCCGCCCGACGAATCGCCGCGGGAACTCACGCCGCAGACTGTCAGTTGAGACCACCGCTGGGACGGGAGAGCGACATGAGCACCGCGGTAGTGGTCGGCAGCGGCCCCAACGGTTTGGCCGCGGCCATCACCTTGGCGCGTGCCGGGCTCGGGGTCACCGTGCTGGAGGCCGCCGACGAGATCGGCGGCGGCACCCGCACCAGCGAGGCGATCGTGCCGGGCCTGCTGCACGACCACTGCTCGGCCATCCACCCGATGGCTGTCGGCTCTCCCTTCCTGCGCGGCCTAGACCTGGAGCGCTTCGGATTGTCCTGGGCGTGGCCGGAGATCGATTGCGCCCATCCGCTCGACGACGGCACCACTGGTGTGCTGCTTCGCTCGGTCGCCGATACCGCGGCCGGTCTCGGGGGCGACGGTCGTGCCTGGCGGCTACTGTTCGAACGCACGACCGCCGGCTACGACCGGATGAGCGCCGACATCATGCGGCCGCTGCTGCGCCTGCCGCGCCACCCCGTCCGCTTGGCCCGCTTCGGTATCCCCGCCTTGGCCCCGGCCACCCTGGTGGCCGGACTGTTCCGCACCGAGCAGGCCCGTGGATTGTTCGGCGGCGTCGCCGCGCACGCCTTTCATCCGCTGCACCGGCCGCTCAGCGCGAGTATCGGCTTGGGCATCCTTACCGCGGGCCACACCTACGGGTGGGCGGTCGCTGCCGGGGGATCCCAGCGGATCACCGAGGCCATGGCGGCCTATCTCGGCGACCTCGGCGGAAAGATCGAGACAGGTGCACACGTGCGGTCGATGGCCGATCTGCCCCCGGCCGACTTGACGATGTGGGACCTGGCGCCCACCGCGGTCGCCGAGATACTCGGCGACCGGCTACCGTCGCGCGTCGCCAGGGCCTATCGGAGTTTTCGGTACGGGCCGGGCGCGTTCAAAGTGGACTTCGCGGTTCACGGCGGTGTGCCCTGGACCGCCGAGCCCGCGCGCCGAGCCGGGACGGTGCACCTCGGCGGCACGTTCGCCGAGATCGCCGCCACCGAGCGCGACATCGACCGCGGGCGGATGCCCGAGCGTCCTTTCGTGCTGGTAGGGCAGCAGTACCTAGCCGATCCGCGACGTTCGGCCGGAGACATCCATCCGATCTGGGCCTACGCCCACGTCCCACACGATTACCGTGGCGACGCGACCGCGGCGATCACGGCGCAGATAGAACGCTTCGCGCCAGGGTTCCGCGACCGCGTCGTCGGGACCAGTGTGCGCAGTGCGACGGAATTCGCCGAGTACAACCCCAACTATGTCGGCGGCAACATCATGACCGGCGCGAAAGACATCCCACAGCTGGTGTTCGGGCCGCGGAATACGCTACAGCCCTACGATGTCGGCGTGCCCGGTCACTACATATGTTCCGCCGCCACCCCGCCCGGGCCGGGAGCACACGGGATGTGCGGCGCGAACGCCGCGCGACGAGCACTCCGGCGATCGGGTCTCGGAGAGTCGTCGCCACTCGTTCGTCGCGGTTCATCCGGTTCGCGGTAGCGTCGACGCGCCGCGATCCGCGCCCGGTTTCCTTCGGATCGGTCAGGGAAACCGTGACGACATGGGAGCCGATGACAAGAGTCAGGTCACCGAAGACGTCCTGCGCAGACTGCTGCGGACCACCGAGCCGGACGCACGCTTGGTCCTGGAAGAGGGGCAGGTCCGGATCGAACACAGTTCCGCGCTCGAACCGCGCGGGATGCTCATCGTGTCGCGAACCGAGCTGACCGACCGGCTCGGGGCCGATCCGGATGCCGCCGCGCTGGCCGAAGCCGCCGCGGAGCTGGACAGCGAAGTCCGCCTCCGGGGCGCCTGAACCGGGGACTGCCGGGCCGGAAAGCGCGAGGTCGCGGACGCCGCTCACATGCGGCGCCCGCGCCCCCGACGGCGAGGAAGATGACGCGCCTGTGACCCGTCAGCCGGTCGTCACCGCCGACCCCGCCGGGGCAGGGGCGGGCCGGGGTTCGTGAACGTCCGGGCCGAGTTCGGGCTCGTAGAGTTCGGCGATCTCGGTGGCGTACTTCTCGGCGATCACCCGGCGCTTGAGTTTCATGGTGAGGGTGACTTCGTCGCCGCCTGCCTCCCAGAAAACGGGCAGCAGGCGAAATCGCTTGACCTGCTCCACACGGGACAATTTCGCGTTGCCCGCGGCGATACCGGCGGCGATCTGCTCGATGACAGCGGTGTCGGCCGCCAAGGCCGGCGCCGAAGCATCGGGCAGTTGGTGCCGTGCGGCGTAGGGCCCGGCGGTCTCGGCGTCGAGGACCACCAGCGCGGTGTTGTACGGGCGGCCGTCGCCGATGACGGCCATGGCGCCGATCAGCGGGGTCGCCGCCTTGATCGTGTTCTCGATGTTGGTGGGCGACATGTTCTTGCCCGCGGAGTTGATGATCAACTCCTTCTTGCGGTCCACCACCCGCAGGTATCCGTCGCCGTCGATGGTGACGACGTCACCGGTGTGCAGCCAGCCGTCGGCGTCGACCGCCTCGGCCGTCTTCGCCGGTTCACCTCGATAGCCCTTCATCACCAGCGGGCCGCGGACGTGGAGTTCGCCGTCGTCGGCGATCCTGGCCCGCATACCGGGCAGGAGTTTGCCGACGGTGCCCAGTCTGGCGTCGTCGGGGTGGCTGACGCTGCAGATGCAGGTGAGCTCGGACATGCCCCAGATCTCGGCGATCGGGATGCCGAGCCCGGCGAAGAAACCGAGCGTTTCGGCCGGGATCGGCGCGGCGCCGGACATCGCCCAGCGCACCCGGTCGAGACCGAGTTTCGCCCGCAGCCCGGACAGCACGAGTTCGTCGGCGCGCGCCCATTCGGCGGCGACGGCGTCCGGCACGGGCTCTCCGTTCAATTGATGGGCACTGCGCTGGGCGGCGACCGTCAGCGCCCACCGCAGCGCCGCTCGCCGATCGGCGGCGGGCTCGTTGGCGACCGCGAATTCGACGGCGGCCTTCAGCTTCTCCCACACGCGCGGCACGGCTCCCCAGATCGTGGGGCGCAGGTCGGCCAGGGCGACGCCGATCTGCGTGGGGTCCGCGACGCAGGTGACCTGGGTGCCGAAGACCTCCTGGAAGTACAGCGCGGTGAGCCGGTCGGCGATGTGCGCGGTGGGCATGTAGGAGGTGATGGTGTCCCCGAAGCGAATGCCCAGGACTTGCTCGACGGCGTAGCACTCGAACATCAGGTTCGCGTGCGTGGTCTCCACTCCCTTGGGGTTGCCCGTGGTGCCCGAGGTGTAGATGAGCGTGGCGACGTCGTGCGGCTCGACCGCCTGCCACACGGCGTCGAAGTCGAAGTTCTCGTCGCCCGCGGCGACCACGTCGGCGACCGACAGAGTCCCCGGCGGCGCATCGTCGACGCACACGATGTGGTCGAGTTCGACGCCGCTGGCCCGCAATGGTTCGACGTAGCGTGGCTCGCACATCACCACTCGCACACCGGCATTGCCCAGGACATAGGCGATCTGCTCCGGCGATGCGGTGTTGTAGACCGAGAAGCTGGTGGCGCCGAGGTGCTGCGCCCCTACCTCGAGCGGATAGAAATCGATGCGGTTGGACATCATCAAGGCCACCGCGTCACCGCGGCGCACGCCCAGCCCGGCGAGTCCGGCGGCGATCCGGCGGACCTGTGCCGCGTACTCGCGCCAACTGAGCGTGGCGGCGTCCCCGGGCGTCCGGAGTGCGACCGCGTCGGGATCGACGCTCGCGTTGTGCTGGAAGGCGGCGGGGAGCGTGTCGAAGCGTTGAGTGCTCACGAGATGTTTTCCTTCGGATCAGATGACGTGTGTCGCGTCCGTGCGGGCTTCGACCCTGCGCAGCAGGTCGTGCACCCGGGAGTCGCGTGCGAGCGCGCTGTCGAGAACTACGTTGATCGCCCCGCGCAGCAGGGCGTAGGGCTCCCAACCGGCCGGTGCGATGGTGCGCGCCGCGCGCCGCTCGATGCCGTCGGCGATGGTGCGGGCCGCCTGCGCCGCCGAGATCCGCACGTTCAACGGCCACGGCAGCAGACCGTCCAGCTCGCGGCCGAGATCGTCGTCATCGAGCGTCTCGTGCGTCATCCGCGTGTCGACGATGCCGAAATAGGCGATACCCGCCGTGGCCCCGAAGGGTGCCAGCTCCACGCGCAGCGCCCGGCCGAGCTGTTCGACCGCGGCTTTGCTGATCATGTACGGCGCGCCCGCCATGCCGGGTGCGAACGCCGCGCACGACGACACCACGACCACGTGACCTTCGGCGGCGACAACGCGGTCCAGCGCCGGGCGGACGGTGTTGAACACACCGGTGAGGTTGATGTTCATGACACGGTCGAAGTCCCGCCCCTCGAGGGTGCGCACCGTGGCCGGGCGCGGCACCACGCCCGCGTTGGCCACCACCACGTCCAACCGGCCGAAACGGTCGACGGCGCGGTCGACGGCCGCCCGCATCGCGGCGCGGTCGGTGACGTCGGCGACGATGGCCGAGGCGCGGTCGCCGAGCGTGGCGGCCGCCGTGGCGACAGCGTCCTCGTCGACGTCGACCAGGACGACCGAGGCGCGCCTCTCGTGCAGCACAGTCGCCAGTTCGCGACCGATGCCGTGGCCCGCGCCGGTGATGAGCGCGACCCGTCCCGCGACGGGATACCCCCCGCGCCCCCGGCCGATCGGGAGAAGGTCGGCGATCATTTGCTCACCTCGTAGGCACTCGTGTCGAATCGGCTGGTGCGGTGCCGGTATTCGAAGCTCCAATTGGGGTAGAGACCGGCGTTGAGACCGTCCGGCGTCTGGTAGTAGCTCTGGCAGCCGCCCGTCAGCCACACCGTCGAGGAGCTGCGGCGGGCCATCTCCGCGACGAAAGCCTCTTGTGCCGCCGGGCGCACCTCCACGCGCCGCGCTCCGGACGCGTGCGCGCTGCGCAGGGCGTCCACGATGTAGGCGATCTGGGATTCGATCATGTAGATCGCGGACTGGTTCCCCGCGGCGCCGAAGGGGCCGAGCGTGCAGAAGAAGTTGGGGAAACCGGCCAGTGCCACACCGAGATAGCTCTGCGGCCGCTCGCGGTAGACCTGAGCCAGCGTTCGCCCGTCGCGTCCGGCATAGCGTTCGTAGGCCGTGGGGATCGAGGTGAATCCGGTGCCGAAGATGATGGTGTCGACCGGGTGCTCGCTGCCGTCGCGCAGCAGGATGGAGTGCGGCCGGATCTCGGCGATGGGGTCGGTGACGACCTCGACGTTGGGCTGGTCCAGCGCCGGTAGATAGGTGTCGGAGAAGATGGCGCGTTTGCAGCCGATCACGTAGTCGGGCGTGAGCTTCTCGCGCAGCCGCGGGTCGCGCACCTGACGCAGCAACTGCCACCGGCCGAGGGCTTCGTAGGGGTGCCGGAAGCGTTGATCCACCAGGGAGATGAGCCCGAACGTCTCGATCGCCGCGTAGAGTCCACCGCGAATCGCGCGTTGCGCCAGCGGGATACGTCGCAGCAGACGTCGTTCCAGGTCGAGCGTGCGGCGATCCAGCCGGGGGACTATCCACGGCGCCGAGCGCTGGAACAGCAGCAACTCAGCCACCTTCGGCTGGATCTCCGGCACGAACTGCACCGCGGAGGCGCCGGTGCCGATCACCGCGACCCGCTCGCCGGTGAGATCGTGGTCGTGATCCCAGTGCAGCGAGTGGAAGGACGTGCCCGCGAAGGAATCGATCCCCGGAAGTCGCGGGTACTTCGCCTCGGCGAAAAGACCTGTCGCCGAAAGCAGGAAGTTCGCGGTGAGCGTTCCCCGGGAGGTCTCGATCCGCCACAGCGAGCGCTGCTCGTCCCACCGGGCATCGAGCAGTTCGGTACCGAATCGGATGTGCCGGACGACGTCGTGCTCGGTGGCCACCGCGCGGATGTAGTCGAGGATCTCGGGCTGCCGCCCGTAGGTGCGCGACCAGTCCGGATTGGGCGCGAAGGAGTAGCTGTACAGGTGGGACGGCACGTCGCAGGCGCAACCGGGATAGGTGTTCGCGCGCCAGGTGCCGCCGAGGTCGTCGGCCCGTTCGAGGATCACCAGGTCCTCGAACCCGGCCTCGCGAAGTTTGATCGCCAGGCCGATGCCGCCCAGCCCCGCGCCGACGATCGCTACGGGTGTGTGTTCTGTCCGATCGGTTGTCACCGGCGCTTCCTTCCGTGCAGAACCGCGACGAGCAGGTCGACGATCGTGTCGACGCGATCGTCGCGCCGGAACGAAGTCAAGGGCAGGGGAGCCGGAAAGCGCTGTCGCGTCGTCGCTTTGGCGTAGGTGAACTCTTTGAGGCCGTCCGGGCCGTGGACCCGGCCGAACCCGGAGGCGCCCACGCCGCCGAGCGGCAGTCCGGGAACGGTGGCGTGCGCGACGAACGCGTTGATCGAGGCGCCGCCGGCGCGGACGCGGTCGGCGATGTCGCGCCCGTGGCGGCGGGCGAAGACAGTGGCGCCCAGCCCGTATGCGCCCCGGTTGACCAGCTCGACGGCCTCGTCCATGTCCTCGACCTTGGTGACGGTCAACGTGGGACCGAAGGTCTCCTCGGTCACCGCGGCCGCGTCCTCCGGGACGTCAACGAGGATGGTCGGTTGGACGAACTGCCGATCGATGGCGTCGGGGCCGCCGAGCACGGCCCGCGCCCCACGCGCGAGGGCGTCCTCGATATGGCGGCGGACGATCGCCAGCTGTTTCGGCATGGTGATCGGCCCGATCTTCGAATCCCGCTCGCCTGCGCGGATTTCCGACGCCCGCCGCACCAGCTCGGCGAGGAACCGCTCGTAGACGTCGGCGTGGACGTAGACCCGCTCCACGGCGAGGCAGGTCTGTCCCGCGTTGGACAACCCGCCCCAGACCGCCGCGTCGGCAGCGGCGGCTAGGTCGGCGTCGGCGTCCACGATCAGTGCGTCCTTGCCGCCGCACTCCATCAGCACCGGGGTGAGATTCGCCGCGCACGCGGCCATGACGAGCTTGCCGGTGGCGGTCGAACCCGTGAACCCGATCTTCCCGACATCGCTGCGGCACAACGCGTTACCGGTCTCGCCGAGACCGGTGATCACCTGCAGGACCGGTTCGGCGGGCGCGGTGCGCGCGAACGCCTCCGCGAGCCACAGTCCGACGCCCGGGGTGTACTCGCTGGGTTTGAACACCACCGTGTTCCCTGCGGCCAGTGCGAACGAAATGGAGCCGAGCGGGGTGAAGACGGGGTAGTTCCACGGTCCGATGACGCCGACCACGCCGAGGGGACGGTATTCGACCGTGGCCGCATGGTTGAGCGTGAGCAGACTCGACGGCACGGCCCGGCGTCCCAGGACCTTCTCGGCGTTGCGGGCCGCCCACCGCAAATGCTCGAGGGCCATGGCGATCTCCAGCTTGGCGTCGGAGACCGGTTTGCCCATCTCCCGGTGGATGAGCTGGGCCAACTCGTCTCGGCCCGCGGCTATTTCGGCCCGCCAGGCATCCAGGTGCCGGGCGCGCCCGGCGAAGCCGAGTTCGCGCCACCATGCCGCGGCCGTGTGCGCGGTGGACACGACGGCATCGACGGCATGGCGGTCGTGGACCGGGTAGGTGCCGACCACCGCGCCGGTGGCCGGATCGTGCACGTCGAAGGTCGAGACCACCGACGGTGCGGAGTTGTTGGTGGAGACGCTCATCGGGTGGTCTCCCTGGATCGGCGGCGGATAGCCAACGCTGTGCCTTTCTGTGGCGGTCTCAGAGGTCGACCACGAGATGATCGCCCGCGGCGCGGGAGACGCAGACGAGCATCTGGTTCTCGCGTTCGGCCGTGGTCAGCGAGCGGTCACGGTGGTCGACGGCGCCGGAGACGACCGCCACCTTGCAGGTGCCGCAGAAGCCCTGCCTGCAGGAGTACGGGGTGTCCGGTAGTTCGCGATGGATCGCGGCGAGCGCCGTTTCGTCGGCCGCGACCCGGATGGTGGCGCCGGTGCGGGCCAAGGTGAGGTCGAATTCGGTGCCGTCGACGACCGGGAGGGCGGAGAACCGTTCGGTATGTAGCGATCCGGTCGGATTGAGCTCGAACATGCACCGCTGCGCGGCCTCCAGCATCGGTGGCGGCCCGCACACGTACACCGCCGCGCCGGGCCGGGCGCGACACAGCAGTGCGGCGACGTCCGGTGGGCCGAATTCGTCGTCCGGCCTGATCTCGGCATCCGGCAGCTCGGCGAGAAACGGCATGGTCTCGCGCGAGCGGCCGACGTACACCAGCCGCCCGCGCGCACCCGCCGCCTTGACCATCGGGAGGATCGGGGTGATGCCGATACCGCCGGCCAGGAACAGATACGAGGGCGCGTCGACGAAGGTGAACGCGTTACGCGGCCCGCGGATCCGAAGTTCGTCACCGATACGCAGCGATCGGTGGATCTCGCGCGACCCGCCGCCGCCCTCGGGAATCAGCCGCACCGCGATCCGATACCGGAATCGGTCGCTCGGGTCGCCGCACAGGGAGTACTGGCGCTGGCGGCCCGACGGCAGGAAGACATCCACGTGAGCGCCCGGCCGCCAAGCGGGCAGCGGCCCGCCACCGGTCGCGCGCAGCGTCAGGCTCACCACGTCGGCGGCTTCGCGATCGATCGCGGAGATAGTGGTGTCCAAGTCGAACCCGGTGCGGCGCACCGCGTTCGGGCGCGACAGCAGCGTGGCGGTGCGTCCGGTGACGAACACCTTCCGGTAGATGTCCATGACATCGCCCAGCAGACGCAATCCCGGAGGCGCCGCGCGGTCGGCCTGGGCAAGCGATCCGCTCATCACCGGGCCGCCCGCGCGGCCGGCGAATGCGCCAGATAGCGCAGCGCCTTGTCCATCGGCCCCAATTGGGACGGATGGAATCCCGGTCGCAGATATCGCGGCATCTCGGTGATGAAGACAGTCCATTTCGGGATGACGCCGCGCCGGGTGGCGCTCCAGAACTGCAGGCCCCAGAACCGGCCTTTGTCCGGCGACGGGTCCTTCCGGTACAGATAGGCGGTCGAGACGATGAACAGCGGCAGCAACGTCGCGCTCGCCAGGATCGCCGTGCGCGCTTTGCGCGCGTAACCGCCGTCGAGATGCATGAACGCGTCGTAGACGACGCTGCGGTGCTCCACCTCTTCTGCCCCGTGCCACCTGACCAGGTCCAGCATCGCCGGGTGCATGCCCTTCTCCGCGAGGATGTCGGCGTTGAGCAGCCATTCACCGAGGACGGCGGTGTAGTGCTCCATGCCCGCGAACAGTCCCAGGCGTTCCTTGAGCCACTCGTCTCGCGCGCGTCCGGTCAAACCGTGGTCGCCGAGGATACGGTCGACCAGCCAGCCGACTTTGGCGACGTAGGAGTCGACGTCCAAGCCGATCGATTGCAGGTGCCTGCGCGCCGCTTCGTGACTGTTGGCGTGCATGGTCTCCTGGCCGATGAATCCGGTCACCTCCTCCCGCAAGCGCTCGTCGTCGATGTGCGGGAGGGCCTCGGCCAGTGCCTGCGCCATGGCTCGTTCCCCTTCGGGCAGAACCAGGTGCATCACGTTGACGATGTGGGTGGCCAGGGCCTCGCCCGGCACGTAGTGCATGGGCACGGAGTCGAAGTCGAAATGGACGTCGCGTGCGTTGATCGCATGCGCTTCGTCGCGATACCGGCGCTGCGTCGCGCCCGCCTGCTCAGCCATGACCCGACGGTACATAACAACAAAACGCATTGCAATGTTGCAGCAACAACTCGCCTGGAATGTTGCAGAAGGGGTGCGTTTTGCTAGCGTTGCCCTATGCCCACCGCGTCGAAGGCCACCGCGAGCAGCGAGAACGCCGCCGGTACTTTGGTCACCCGGATCCTGGACGCGGCCTTGGTGCTGTTCGAGCAGGTCGGCGTCAAGAAGACGACGATCGAGGAGGTCGCTCGCAAGGCGGGCGTGGACCGGGTGACCGTCTACCGCCACGTCGGCGGGCGCGACGACCTGGTGCAAGCGGTGATCAGCCGCGAAGTGGCCGCCGTGCTCGCCGAGATCGCCGAGATTCCCGACCGGCACGACGACATCGGCGACCTCGTCGCCGACATCTTCGTCACCGTCATCACCCGCTGGCGCACCAATCCGCTCGTCGAACGCATGCTGGCGCTGGAACCGGCGCGCGTGGTACTCAAGCTGACGGTCGACGGCGCGGGTCCGTTCGCCATGTCCGTGCACACCACCGATACCGCGCTGCGGCGCGCCGTCGAGCGGGGAATCCTCGCGCCCACCCCCGATTCGACCACCCGCGCGGAGATCGTGTGCCGGATCGTCCACTCGCTGATCCTCGCGCCGCACGGACTCACCGAACTGCGGACCGACCAGCAACTCGGCGATTTCGCCCGCACGTATCTGGTACCCGTGGTGACCGGACCGAACGACCTGCCCCGCTGAGCGCGCCCGGGTCGCGCCAGCCGATAGTTGCCGGCACCTGGTCGGTCGCCGCGGGTTCAGGAGTCTCGGCACCTGCGCACCCGGATTCCGGGGGAGGCGCCGACCCGCTCGGTTCCGGCGCGGCGACCGCATTCGTCGACTTGTAGGGTTCCCCGAGAGCCGGAAGAATCTGCGGCGCAAGCGCGAAGGAAGGGACAGCGGGGATGTCGGACGCTTCGGTCGAGGTGCTCCTGGACGACTTCGAGAACAAGGACAACTGGGAGGTCTCCGGAGCCGGGGCGGACCGGACGCATCTCACGACGTTCGCCGAGGGAGCGCCGAGCAAGCCGCCCGGCGTGTACGCCGACGGCATCGCGGGCGCCGACCACCGGGCACTCGTGCTGCTGATTCGTTCCGCCGCTGACGATCTCGAGGTCGACCTCGTGGCGAAGGCGGGCCGGTCGTTCTCGATCGCCGGTCGCTTGGCGGCGCTGAACCTGTGGGTGCGCTCGCCGCACGCGTCGATCCGGGTGTCGGCGCGGCTGCGCGGCGCCGGGCAGGACGAGCGAGAGCTGGTCTTGGGAAACATCTCCGCGACCGGGGAATGGCAGCGGCTCGAACACGACCTGGCCGACCCCTGCGACGACAGCGCCCTGGTCGCGTTGACCATCCGGCTCGCCCGCGTGGTGAAGCGGGAAGGGGAAGTCATGATTCTGCTGGACGACTTGACCGCCCGCACCACAGCTTGAGGCACAGGGGTTCCGCGCGGGCGCGCGCCGAGGGTTCCCGTTCGACCGGTCACCGCCTGTAGCCCACGGCAATGGTCGAAATCTCCGCTGCACGCGGTAAAAACGCAGCGGTGCAACCCGTTTCAGGATCGCTCCGAGAAGTGGTCGCGATGCGGTGCCGGTGTGCGCACTGATCAGTGTGCCGACGAACAGGTACGCACGCACCACACGGCTCCGCATTTGTCGGCGGGCAGTGCCGCCGGCGTGGCGAACCGATCGAGGTTCCGCCGGATCGCCTCGGCCGCTTGATTTTTCGCCGCCGGGGCGCGGCACTGCTCACCGGCGCCCGAATGTTCGACTCCCGGTCCGCACCTCCTGGGCTTCGCCCGAGGTGGTCCGAGGGTCGGTGCTCCCATCGGCCATTCCGACGGGACAGTGCTGCCCAGTCGAGTAGCTGGAAGTGTGCAGGTCGACGCATCGTCGGGGGGATCAGCGCAGACGGAGCGTGGCGCGACCGCTCGTCGACCGGCTCGCCGGACTACGTGCCGTCGATCATGTCGTATGCGTTCGTACGGTGCGGCTCCGCACTTTTGGTTTGTTCTCGCCCCGCCGAACCCGCCCGGATGATCTTGCCATCCATACCGGTCCAGCCAACGAAGAGATTGGGGTAGCTGAATGTTGACCATGGGCTGAGCGTGAAGGAGGAGGGGTGATGAACGCGATGACCTGCACAGTGGCCGTCGTCGGCGCGGGCTTCGGTGGCATCGGGATGGGGGTCGAGTTGCGACGGGCCGGAATCGCCGACTTCGTGATCTTCGAGCGGGGCGGCGATGTCGGGGGAGTCTGGCGGGACAACACCTATCCGGGCTGCTCCTGTGATGTGCCGTCCCACCTGTATTCGTTCTCGTTCGCGCCCTACCGCAGTAGCCGCATCCGGTATCCGCGCCAAGAAGAGATCCTGGACTACCTGCGCGAGGTCACCGCAGACCGTGGTCTGGCTCCGCATCTGATGTTGAACACCGCCATCGTCGAGGCCACCTATCTGGAGAACCGGGGTTGCTGGGAACTGCTCACGTCCTGTGGACAGCGCGTGCTGGCCGACGTCGTGATCTTCGCCGTAGGTCAGCTGCACCGGCCGAACATCCCGGATATCGCGGGCCGGGCCGACTTCGCCGGAACGTCTTTCCATTCCGCGCGCTGGGACCACGACCAGGACCTGCGTGGGATGGACGTGGCCGTGATCGGCACCGGCTCGAGCGCGGCGCAGATGCTGCCGACCCTGGCCGCGACCGCCCGCCGCGTCCGCGTCTTCCAGCGCACACCGCACTGGGTGCTGCCCAAACCACCGGCCGATTTCGGACCGCTGGCGCGAGCGGCGTTACGGCTGCCCGGCGCGCACGGTCTCTACCGCCGCGCGCTCTACTACGGCGCGGAGGTCCTGTTCGTGCCGATCATGCGCCGGGGCTGGTCGGCCCGGCCTGCCGAATGGGCTGCTCGCCGGTACCTGCGCAGCCGGATCTCGGACCCGGTTCTGCGCGCGAAGCTCACACCCGACTATCCGATCGGCGGCAAGCGCATCGTCTTCGACAGCCACTACTACTCGGCGCTGACCCGCGACAACGTCGAGCTGATCACCGCGCCCATCTCCCGGATCGTTCACGACGGCCTCCGCACCGCAGACGGGGCCCACCATCACGCCGACGTGATCGTCTACGCCACCGGCTTCCGCGCCCCGGAATTCCTGGTCCCGATCACCGTGCGCGGACGCGGGGGAGCGCTGCTGCACGAGCAATGGCGCACCGGCGCGGCAGCGCTGCTCGGGGTGGCGGTTCCCGGCTATCCGAATGCCTTCCTGATCGCCGGACCGAACAGCTTCAACCCCGCGGGCAGTAATCCGGGGATGAAAGAGCACCAGATCGACTACATCATCCGCTGTCTGCGCTGGCGCGACCGGATCGGCGCGACCGCCATCGAAGTCCGAGCGGCCGCGATGCGGGCACACCAGCAGTGGATCGAGCGCGCTGTCGCGAAGACAGTGTGGCCCGGCATGCGGACCTGCTGGTACAAGCACGACAGCGGGCGCGTCACCAATCCGTGGCCCGCCTCGGCCCGCGCCTTCGAGCGCGCGCTGCGGCGACCGCCGTCCGCGTCGTTCCGCGCTGTTCCCCTCGAACCGGCGACGACGGATCGGAATTCGCCGGACCGAGTGGAGCGGCGCAAGACGTCCGCCGGGCCGGGGGGCTCCGAACCGGAGACGACCCAGGCGATTCGCGCCGACTGAGGCTCGAACCGCTACGGCCCCGGCTCGATCGGCGCGGACCGTGCGACGGATTCGAAGAGGGCGATGTGCCACGCGGAGCCGGGCGTCGGGCATAGGACAGCCCGGCGCTCATGCGGTCCGGTGACCGGTTGTCCTGCCTCGAACCCGCTGGCGCGCAGCCGATTCAACTCGGCATCGAGGTCGTCGACCTTGATCGCGAGGAACGGGGTGTCGTCGTCGCGGTCGGTGCCCGCGAGCATGACACGGACGCCATTGCTGTCGAACTGGGCCCAGCGGTCGCCGTCCACGACGGTGGGCCCAGCGCCGAAGACGGCGGTCAGCAGGGCCACGGCGGCGGGCAGGTCCTCGGTGGGGAAGGCGGGGCCGATGCGCTGGATGGTCATGAATGCTCCCTGGCAGTTCGTGGTGCAGGATCGTTCCTGGCGTACGCGGCGCGGATCGCCGAACAGGTGGCGGCAGTCGCCCGGATCGCCTCGGGTAGGTGGCCGGCCATGCTCATGAAGCCGTGGAACATACCGTCGTAGCGGTGGATCTCGGCTGCCACGCCTGCTCGCCGCAGCCGCTGCCCGTAGCTTTCGCCCTCGTCGCGCAACGGATCGAATTCGGCGGTGACGACGAATGCCTGCGGCAGACCGGACAGGTCGGCGTCGAGCGGGTTGGCGTACGGGTGGGCGCCGTCGTGCGCGCCCAGGTACTGACTCCAGTACCAGCGCAGGTGCGCGGCGGTGGTGAAGTAGCCATCGGCGTTCGCGCGGTAGGACTCGGTGGCGCAGGCCGGGTCGAGCATGGGATACAGCAGCAGTTGCCGGGCGATCCCCGGACCGCCCCGGTCCCGTGCCATCAGCGCGGTCACGGCGGCGAGGTTGCCGCCCGCGCTGTCCCCGGCCACGACGAGGCGGGCGGGATCGCCGCCCAACGCCTCGGCGTGGTCGGCGACCCAGCACAGCGCCGCGTACGCGTCCTCGGCCGCGGCCGGGAATCGGTGTTCGGGAGCCTGCCGGTAGTCCACCGACACCACGATCGCGTCCGCTCCGGCGGCCACCGCCCGGCAGAACTGGTCGTGGCTGTCGAGGCTGCAGATCACGAACCCGCCACCGTGGCAGAACACCACGACCGGCGCGGGCCGCAGCGCGCTATCGGGTCGGTAGATCCGGATCCGGACCTCGGGTGCGCCCGGCGGACCGGGAATCCGCCGTTCCCACACCCGCGCGACGGGAATCGGTTCGACGGCGGGCGCGGGACGAGCGGCGAGCAGCCGCCGCGCCTCGGTGGCATCGAGCACTTCGGTGCCCAATGCGGGGAACACGGCGGCGGCGGCATCGACGATCGCCCGCGCCTCGGGTGTCAGCGGCATTCGCGGCTCCTCCGGCTAGTGCGCGGCGTCCGGCGGCAGGAACTTGCCCGCCGCCAAGCCGCCATCGATCGTCACCTCGGCGCCGGTGATGTAGGCGGCGGCATCGGAGGCCAGGAACGCGACCAGTTCGGCGACCTCCTCCGGCGCGCCGGTGCGCTGCAGCGGCAAGGACGGGAAACTGCCCGGCCCCGTGGTGAGGTACGGAACCATCGGCGTCGCGATCGGGCCCGGATGCACCGAGTTGACGCGAATGCCCGCCGGGCCGAGTTCGAGTGCGGCGGTCTTGGTCAGGCCGCGCAATCCCCACTTCGACGAGCCGTAGGCGGAGTGCCCCATGAGCCCCTCGAGACCCGCTTGCGAGGAGATGTTCACGATCGAACCGCCACCGGCCCGCGTCATCGGCCCGACGGCCGCCTGGATACCGCGAAACGGGCCGACCAGGTTCACGCGCAGGATCCGCTCGAGCTGCTCGGGCGAAGTCTCGGTCAGCGGCGCGGCGGTGTAGACGGCGGCGTTGTTCACCAGGACGTCCAACCTGCCGAACGCCGAGATCGCCAGGGCGACAGCGGCTTCCCAGTCGGCGCCGCTGCCGACATCGTGCCGGGCGAAGCGAGCCGCGTCGCCCAGCGACTCGGCCAGCTCGGCGCCTTCGGCTTCCAGAACGTCGGTGATCACCACACGGGCGCCGCGCCGCACGAACAACCGTGCTTCGGCAGCGCCCTGTCCTCGGGCGCCGCCGGTGATCAGGGCGACCTTCCCATTCAGGTCAACCATGGGGAACTCCTCGATGTGTCGGCGATCGCCGGGGTCAGCTGTTGCGGAAGTGGGGGATGACTTTCTCGCCCCAGTGCCGGATGGTCTCCAGGCAGGCATCTTGCGGCACGGTGCCCATCTGGATGAGGCAGAGGATCTCGTCGGCGCCCGCCGCCTGCAGCCGCTCGACATAGGCGATGGCGTCCTCGGGGCTGCCGTAGGCGTGCTCGACATTGAAGACCGAGGTGGCGCCGGTCTGCACCGGGATCTTGGCCTCGTGCAGGTAGGCCACGTGCTCGTCGGCGGCCTGCTTGATCGCCGCGACTTCGTCGGCGTTCGGGTCGACGGCCTCGTCGGGCGCCGGGCCCGCACCGTAGTAGTGCTTGATGGACTGCGCGAAGAAGCGCTGACCGCGGGCGCCGATCTGCTGGGCCTTCTCCCGATCGTCCAGGACGATGGTCGGGCACAGCGCCGCGAAGTGGTCGTTCACGACGGTGGACACGAACCGCTCGCCGGTGCGGGCCGCGATCGCCTCGTCGTAGGTGCGCCGCAGTTCGGCGATCTCCTCCACACCCGCGAATCCCAGGACCAGCGCGCCGATTCCGTAGTCGGCGGCCATCTTCAGCGTGTCCTTCTTGGTGCAGGCCATGAACAGCGGCGGATGCGGCAGCTGCACCGGCCGTGGCAGCAGTGAGTGCGGGGAGACCTGCAAAAGCTCACCGTGGTATTCGAATTCGGCTTCCGGGTCCTGCCACGCCGTGCCGATCATCCGCAGCGACTCCTCGACCTCCTGATAGGTGCGCTCGGGGTCGACACCGCACATGGAGGTCTCGACCGGCGTCGCGCCGCGGCCCGCGCCGAGGTCGAGCCGGCCACCGGACAGCACGTCGAGCATCGCGGCGCGTTCGGCCGCGCGCACCGGATGGTTGAAGTTGAACGGCATGCAGACCACGCCGTGCCCGATCCTGACCCGCTCGGTCTTGGCGGCCACCCAGGTCAGGAAGACTTCCGGGGCGCTCATGTGCGCGTACCACTTCAATCCGTGGTGTTCGACGGCCCAGACGGTGTCGAACCCCATCCGGTCGGCGAGCACCGCCTGCTCCACGCAGTCGCGCAGCACCTGGTGCTCGTGCTCGCGTGAGGGGTCGGCCATCTGGGCTTCGAAGATCATCGAGAACTTCATCCGGTCTCCTTTTCGAGCGCCCGATCGGGCGGGTCGCGGTTTCGTCGGGGGTGGCTCGTCCCGGTGCGGGACAGCCTGGAGCGGTATGCCTAATCGAAATATGACCGCCGGAACATCTCAGGTCAGGAGCTAGTCCCGGTGGCCGGGACCGTCCCGTGCCGGGGGTCGACGGGCGTCCTAGCGTCGGTGAGCAAGCGACGGTCAGAGAGGACGGGAATCGGTGGGACAACTCGACGGCAAGGTGGCGCTGGTCACCGGCGGGGCGCGCGGTATGGGCGCCGAGCACGTGCGGCGGTTCGTCGCCGAAGGCGCGCGAGTGGTGTTCGGTGACCTGCTCGACCACGAGGGAATGGCGCTGGCCGCGGAACTGGGTTCGGCGGCGCGATACGTGCACCACGACGTGACCAGTGAAGCCGATTGGTCCGTCGCGGTGTCCGAGGCGGTCGGCCACTACGGGCGGCTCGACGCGGTGGTGAACAACGCGGGCATTTTGCGCTTCGTCCCGATCGCCGAGATGGCCTTGGCGGATTTCACCGCGATCATGGCGGTCAACGTGACCGGCACCTGGCTCGGCATCAAGACCGCCGCGTCGGCGCTGGCCGAGACCGGAGGTGGTGCGATCGTGAACGTCTCCTCGGTGGAAGGGTTCGTCGGCGCCGCCGGTCTGTCCGCCTACAGCGCGAGCAAGTTCGCGATTCGCGGTATCACCAAGTCGGCGGCCCGTGAACTGGGGCACCTGGGCATCCGGGTCAATTCGCTGCATCCGGGCGGCATCGCCACGCCCATGACCGCCGGAGTGGCCGGAGCATCCGGCGTCGACGGTGACGACTTCTTCGCGAGCCTGCCGATTCCGCGCTGGGGGCAGCCGGTCGAGGTCTCGCATGTGGCGGTGTTCCTGGCCTCGGACGCGGCCAGCTACTGCACCGGAGGCGAATTCGTCGTCGACGGCGGCATGCTCACCGGTTGCGGCTACTGAGGGAAGCGACGCGATGACTCAGGAATTCGAATTCGATGTGGTGGTCGTCGGTTCCGGCGCGGCGGGCATGACCGCCGCCCTGACCGCCGCCTACCGCGGGCTGTCGGTGACGCTGATCGAGAAGAGCCGATCCTTCGGCGGCTCCACCGCCCGGTCGGGCGGCGGCATCTGGATCCCCAACAACCCGGTGCTGCTGCGCGAGGGCGTGCCCGATAGTCCGGAGCTGGCCCGTACCTATCTCAAAGCCGTTGTCGGCGAGCGAGTTCCCGAGGCGAAGCAGCGGGCATTCCTCGATCGCGGCCCCGAGATGATGCGCTACCTCGGCGCCCGCAGCAAATACTGGGAGTTCGTCTACGATCGCGGCTACTCCGACTACCATCCGGAGTTCCCCGGCGGCTTGGCCCAGGGACGCAGCATCGAGCCCGCGCCCCTCGACGGCAGGCTGCTCGGCGGCGATCTGCACAAGATCAACCAGCCGACCATGTCCGGTCCCAAGGGAATCGCCTTCACCGTCAGCGACTTCCACGATCTGAACATGATCGCGCGTACCTGGGCCGGCAAACGCACCGCGATCAAGGTGGGTGTGCAGGCGGTAGGCAACAAGCTGCGCGGGCGGTTGCCGCTGAGCCTGGGCAAGGCGCTCGCCGCCCGGCTGTGGCTGTCGCTGCGGGACGCGGGTGTGCCGGTGTGGCTGAACACGCCGCTGACCGACCTGATCACCGAAGGCCACGCGGTCCTCGGCGTGCGCGCCGAACACGAGGGGACACCGGTGGTGATCAAGGCTCGACGCGGCGTGGTGCTGGCGGCGGGCGGCTTCGAGCACAACCTGGAGATGCGCGAGCAGTACCTCAGCGGTCCGCAGTCCACCGAGTGGACCGTGGGCGCCACCGAGAACGTGGGTGAGGGCATCGTCGCGGGCCAGAAGGCAGGCGGCGCGGTCGATCTCATGGACGACGCGTGGTGGGGCCCGTCCGTGCGCAACCCCGACGGGCCGCCGTTCTTCTGCCTGGCCGAGCGGTCCCAGCCCGGCGGCATCATGGTCAACCACGCCGGTGAACGCTTCGTCAACGAATCGGCTCCGTACGTGAACGTGGTGCACCGGATGTACGAGCAGGAAGCGACCGGCGTCGGACACATTCCGGCGTACTTCATCATGGATCAGCGCTTCCGGGACCGGTACCTGTTCCTGGGGAACTTCCCGAAACGCCCCTTGCCCCAGAAGTATTTCGACGCCGGGATCATCGAACAAGCCGAGACCCTCACCGAGCTCGCGACGAAGATCGGTGTGCCATCAGCGAACCTGACCGCCACGGTGCAGCGGTTCAACCGTTTCGCCCGGGCCGGTCGCGACGAAGACTTCCGGCGAGGCGACTCCGCCTACGACCGCTACTACGGCGACCCGACCGTGCGGCCGAACCCGTGCCTTGCCCCGATCGAGCAGGGCCCGTTCTACGCGGTCGAGATGGTCCCGGGTGATCTGGGCACCAAGGGCGGCTTGGTGACCGACGAGCACGCTCGCGTCCTCGGCGCCGACGACCGGCCGATCGCGGGCCTGTACGCGGCGGGGAACAACTCGGCCTCGGTGATGGGCAACGACTACGCCGGCGCGGGCGCGACCATCGGTCCGGCCATGGTGTTCGGCTACATCGCCGCCGATCACCTCGCGGGCGGCGACCCGCGCGAAATAGCGAAGTCGCCCGCGACGGTGGCGGCCCGGACCGAAGGAGCGCGTTGATGGGACGGGTGGACGGCAAGAACGTGATCGTGACCGGCGGTGCGCGGGGCATGGGCGCGGCCTTCGCGCGGCGCCTGGTCGCCGAGAGCGCCACGGTGGTGATCACCGACGTGCTGGTGGACGAAGGTGTGACGCTGGCGGCCGAACTGGGCGACGCCGCGACCTTCGTCCCGCTCGACGTCACCGACGAGTCGGCGTGGAACGACGTGGTCGCCTACGCCGAGAAGGTTTTCGGGCCGGTCCGCGGCCTGGTCAACAACGCGGGCATCGTGCACGTCGACCCGATCGAGCAGCTGTCGGAAGCCGACTTCCGCAAGGTGGTCGACGTCAACCAGGTCGGGGTGTTCCTCGGCATGAAGGCGGTGCTCGGCTCCATGCGCCGGGCCTGCGGCGGCTCCATCGTCAACATCTCCTCGATCGGCGGGATCATCGCCTTCTCCAATATTCTCGGCTACACCGCCTCCAAGTGGGCCGTGCGCGGCATGACCAAGACCGCTGCGCAGGAATTCGCCGCCGACGGCATTCGCGTCAACTCGGTGCATCCCGGTGTCGTGGTCACGGAGATGACCGCCGATTCGGCGCGCTCGCAGGGGATGTCGGGCAATCAGCCGATTCGCAGGGCCGGCCGCCCGGAGGAACTTGCCAACCTGGTGCTGTTCCTGATCAGCGACGAGTCGAGCTTCAGCACCGGTTCGGAATTCGTCGCCGACGGCGGCTACACGTGCCTGTGACGACGCCCCGGCGGGTCCACCGCCGAACGAGACAAGGAAGACAACCGTGAAGAACTTCGAGGGCAGGACCGCGGTGATCACCGGCGCGGGCGCCGGTATCGGCCGGGCGGTCGCGGTCGAACTCGCCCGGCGCGGCGCGCGGCTGGCGCTGTCGGGCCGCAACGTGGACAACGTCGCCGAGACCGCGGCGCTGTGCGGCCGGGAAGGCGCGCAGGTTCGCGCCTACAAGCTGGACGTGACCGACCGGGACGCCGTCTACCGCCACGCCGACGAGGTGGCCGATGACTTCGGCGGGATCAACCTGGTGGTGAACAACGCCGGGGTCTCGCTGACGGCGAACGTGGAAGAACTCAGCTGGGCGGACTTCGAATGGATCGTCGGCATCAACTTCTGGGGCGTCGCCTACGGCACCAAGGCGTTCCTGCCCCACGTCATCGCCTCCGGTGACGGGCACATCGCCAACGTGTCGAGCATGTTCGGCCTGGCCGCGTGCCCCAGCCAGGGCGCCTACAGCGCGACGAAATTCGCGATCCGGGCCTTCACCGACGCGCTGCGGCAGGAGATGAACATCGCCGGGCACGCGGTGGGCGTCAGCAGCGTGCACCCCGGCATGATCAAGACCGAGATCGCCTGGAAGGCGCGCGCGGGCGGCGATCGCGATCGCGACGCGCTGGCCGCCAACTTCGACCGCCTGGCCAAGACCACCCCCGAACACGCCGCACGGGTCATCGTGAACGGCATCCGCAAGAACAAGGCGAAAATCCTGATCGGCACAGACGCACACGTGATCGATTGGCTACCGCGCCTTTTCGGCGCGGGCTACCAGAAGATCCTCACCGCCCAGATGAAGAACGAAGTCGCGTGACATCGCCTACCGCGGGCGGTCGCGGGGTTCCGCCGGACGGTAGGTGAGCGCCGCCACCACTCAACCACCCTCCTCGATCAGCAGGAAATATGCCGCCTCGAGATGCACGATGCACTCGTCCGGGCGGTGCAGGCGGTGGATGCGCCGAAGCTCGCGAGCGCGTCCGACAGTCAGCTCGAGCAGGTGCACCTGGCACATGCACTCGGCGAGCATGCCGTCCGCTTGGACGAACGTTTTGTGCTGCAGAGGATCCGATGATGTCATGACGACACTCCTGTTTGCGGTGCCAGAGCCCGTGGAAGAAGAGCTCGGTCGCCCCGGCCTCAACGCACACTCGCAGGAACGGCGGGCCGTTCGGTGATGGCTGGTCCAGCTGAGCCATAGACGTCAGTCCCATAGTTCCGCGCACGGGAGTACCGGGTGGTCGGTACTCACATCGTCATCGACCGTGACGACGAGGTCTGGAAAGCGGTGTGCCAGTGCGTCTGCCACGCTTTGCGCTTGGTCGGCACCGGCCTGGTAGTCCAGCGTTACGGCGCCGAACTCGATATGGATGTGGCGGATGCGCCGGGGCGGCATGGCGAATCACTGGGGAAAAGCGGCGGTCTGGTGTGGACGATTCCGGGTTCGACACGCCAGATAAAGCTGCGTCATCGTGCGCGGTTGGTGGTGCATGAAGTCTTCCTCGGGCGCTCGGTCAGCTTCAGACGAAGTCAAGGCGGCGAGTTGGTGGATCGCGAGGATCGCATAGGGCATCGGGGGAGCACCTTCTCTGCGGAGCATCGTGTATCGGCAAAGGCCGCCCGGTACCAAGGGCTTTCGCCACCTATCTCCGGCTCACCGGGGTGGGTGCGCCGCCCCAGAGGCGGCGTCGGCTTGGTACCGGGCGGATATAAATGTGCCTGCTTGCAAGAAGTACGCGCGACCGCGTAGTGCCCCGGTACTGTTGGTCTAACGTTCGTGTTTTACCAGTTCAGGTGGCATATCGTAAGGTGAGTCAATGGTGAGAGGGCGGGCATGGACCGGCTTCGAGGCGGTGGCGCTGCAAGAAGCCATGAGGCGATCGGTTCGGGACTTCGCCGCCTTGCTAGGACTGGAGACGACGACCGTCAACAACTGGCGGACTGGTCTCGGTTCCGTCAGGTTGCGTTCGGCCACCCAAGCCGTCCTGGACACCACCCTCGACGTCAGAGCGACGCCGGCGGACCGGGCACGATTCGAGCAGATCGTGGCGGAGGGTGAGACCGCCTGGCGGAAGCGGCATCAATCGCCAGCCCACCGATCTGCACGTGTAATAGCTGCACCTATAGACGAGACGATCCGTACGGCGCACGCCGATGCCGGTGCAGCGAGCGTGTCACCACCGTCCGCACAGAATCTCAGTGAAGAGTTGATCACGGTGCTCGCTCGGGTCCACAAGCTGAACCGGTCGGTCAACCCAGAGATTCTCCGGCAGCTGCAGACCAGCACACGCCGAAGTATTGCCCGCTATGAAACAATTGATCCGTTCGAGCTTGTTCCGGCGCTGGAGAAGCAGCGCATCTGGCTCGCTGAACTTATCGACGAGTGTGGTAATCCAAGGCAGCGGGGTAAATTATTCGAGATTGCAAGCGAAACCTCGGGCTTGCTCAGTTATATCGCGGTTGGCCGCGGAAATTTCTCGCTCGCACGTGCCTACTGCCTGGAGTCCTTTCACCTCGGTGACTATGCGCAGGACAACAATCTCATGGCCTGGGCGCGCGGCATGCAAAGTTTCTGTGAATACTATGCAGGACAGTACGACAAGGCGTTGAGCTACGCACAAGAAGGCCTCATCTGCGCGGGGGGTGGGCCGCAGAGTGTGCGACTCGCGATCAACGGCGTGGCACGAGCATTGGGGAAAATCGGTGACGTCACAGGTGTGCACCATGCGGTGGATCAGGCCTACGAACGCTTGTCGCACTCTGGTGTCTCGGTGACGGTTCCCTCCAGTATCTCGCTCGAGAGCTATAGTTCCGCACAGGTAGCCGGGAACGCAGCCACCTCGTATCTCTCCTTGGCGATGCCGGACAAGGTCGAACAGTACGTGCAACTTGCCTTGCCCGAAATGAGTGACACAAACTCTCCGTGGGGTCGTTCACTCGTGATGATCGACTTGGCTCGTTCGCATGTTCTGGCCGAAGACGCCGATCTGGATTCCGCAGCAGGGATCATGCTCGCTGCACTCGAGGTGACGTCCCGCGAACCTATGATGCAGGTCCGTCGCCGGGGCATGGAGTTCGTGCATGATGCTGCTGCCAGGTGGGGTGATACTTCACAACTGCGTGCGGTACGTGAGGTGCTGGGGAGTGTGAAGAGTCCCGATGAGTGACATAAGTAGCTCGGACGTTCAAGAGCATGAGCGCCGGAGCGGCCAACTCGGTTACTACTGGTTCCTGACCTTTGAACAAGCCTCCGAACTGCATTCGCTGATCGAAGATTGTCAGCAGGCAATGGACGTCCATTTTTTCGATCCGGTCCAACCAAATGGTCTGCATGTGACGCTGGACAGAATCGCATACGACGGAGACATCGCGCTGGAACACCTCGAGTCCATCGCGATGGCCGCGGGACGCGCTTGTCGAGATGAGGCGCCGTTCACCCTGACGATCGGAAGGCTTACAAATCTGCGAGGGGCGATAGGCTTCCCGGTCTCGCCTGTCGAGCGCCTGCGTACACTCCGCGGCACGCTGCGTACGGCAACACAGTCCGTCTTTCCGGACGCACCGGTGAAAGAACCGAGGTCCGAACCGCATCTGACAATCGCATATCCACTGTTCGAGGGGCTTTCGGCGGAGGCCGCTGCGATCGCGACAAAGACAGAGGCGAAAACCGATGGGGTGGCCGTCACGGTTACCGAAGCGGCAATGGTGGGACTGAAACGTCATGCGCACTCGTACTCGTGGAATGTCATGGCGCGAATACCGCTCACCGGAGAGTAGGGCCTGCGTGAACCTCTATGCCGAGAAAGCTGGGTGAGCGTCCGCGGCAGGGCGGGGGTGTGCGAAGTGTTCAGGATCGCTCCCCCTGCGAACGAAGAACGCGTTTGAGCACCTTGCCGCCCGCGTTGCGAGGTAGTGCCTGCACGACCTCGATGCGACGAGGGACCTTGTACCCGGCCATTCGGGTGCGCGACCACGCGATGATCTCCGAGGTGTCGATCTTCACGGGCACACTCGGGACGACGAAGGCGCAGCCGACTTCACCGAGACGTGCATCGGGGATGCCGACCACGGCGGCTTCGGCTATGGCGGGGTGGGTGAGGAGGATTCGTTCGATCTCGGTGGGATGGACGTTGAAACCGCCGACGATGAACGTGTCCGCGAGGCGGTCGGTGACGCGCAGGTAGCCGTCTTCGTCGAGGGTGCCGACGTCGCCGGTGTGCAACCAACCGCCGGAATCGATGGCGGCCGCTGTCCCCGCGGGATCTTCGAGGTAGCCGTGCATGATGTTGGGTCCGCGGACCACGATTTCGCCGGGCGCACCGGTCGGCACGGGCTGACCGGACCCATCTACGATACGAATTCGCACACCGGGCAGCGCTTTTCCGACGGTGTCCGCGATGAGATCCGCGGGTGCGTCAGGCGAGCAGACTGTGGCGACGCCGGTCGATTCGGTCAGCCCGTATCCAGTGAACACCTTGTCGGCGCCCAGCTCGAGGCGGATTCGTCGCACCAACCCGCTCGGCACATTCGAGCCGCCGGTGCCCGCCAGTCGCAGGGAACTCAGATCATGCGCGCCGCGCCGGTCGTGGGCGAGCAGGTCGTGGAAGAGCGTGGGAGGCCCGGTCAGCACGGTGACGTGCTCGCGCTCGATGACGCGGAACACCTGTCCCGGATCGAATCGGGCCATCGGCACCATGGTGGCGCCGCGCAGTAGCGCCGAGAGGAACCCGGCTTTGTAGCCGAAGGTGTGGGAGAACGGGGTAACCAGCAGGTATCTGTCGTCGTCGGCGAGAGTGACGGCATCGGCCCAGCGGCGGTAGGTCTCGATCGTCTGCCGGTGGGTGGCGGGCACGCCCTTCGGCGCACCTGTGGTGCCGGAGGTGAACAGGAGGTCGCAGACCGTTTCCGGGTGCACGGACGCCCACCGTGCCTCGGCTTCCTCCGCGCGGACGCCGATGCCGGACGCGAGAAACCGGGACCACGGGTGACCATCGACCTCGGCTACCGCGACGTCGTCGAGAAGAACCGTCATCCGCAGCTCCGGCAGTGCAGGCCCCGATTCTCGCAGCATTCGCGGGTAGTCGTTGCCGAGGAACTCGCGCACGGTGAACAGCATGCGGCACCGGCTGCGCGCGAGGACCGCGGCTGCCTCGGGGCCGCGAAACCGAGTGCTGATCGGGACGAGTGTCGCTCCCGCACCGAGCACACCGAGAGCGCCGATCATCCATCGCGCGGTGTTGGGCGCCCAGATCGCCACCCGCTCGCCGGGCTGCGCCATCGATCGCCCCATGAGCGCCCGGGTGACGCTCAGCGCGGCCGCGGCGAGCTCGGCGTAGGTGAGCCGCCCCTCCGGTGCCGCCACCGCCACGCGTGCACCGTCGCGCCGTGCCCGGTCGGTCAGCACCGCCGGAATCGTCGCGAGTTCACCGATCGCCTCGCGCCGTCGAACCATAGGGGCGATCGTGCCGCACCAGCGGCTGGATGCGGCCCGATCGCCGCCAGGTGTCCCGCTGAACGGGCAGGCTCTCCGGGAAACGGTCACGTGCGGTTTCCCCGCGGCGGTCGCCGGCGCGAGACCGTTCGAACGTCCTGCTCAGCGGGACCACGGCTACGGCGGAGGACCGCTGCCACGGCAGGCTCGATTCGGGCCACAGGTGCGCGCGCCACGGTACGAACCGGGCGGGACACCGTCGGTTACGAGTTGACCCCCAGCACGTTCAGTGATCGCTAAGGAGTGACATGACCGCCGGAGCAGAGCTAGTGGAGCGAAACGACGAGGCAGCGGGCGCCGGGCCGGTCGTGGAACTCGACGGCGCCTGCTCGCTGTCGCGGGAACGCATCGGCGGGAAGGCGTGGAGCGTCAATCGGATGCGCGCACTCGGTCTTTCCGTGCCGCCCGCGTTCGTGATCACCATCGACGGCTGGGCCGACTTCGCGGCTCGCGGAGCGATCGGTGACGACATCTGGCGGGCGGTCCGGGCGGGGATCGCCGCGCTGGAACGCGGCACCGGGCGGACCTTCGGGTCGCACACCCGTCCGCTGCTGGTGTCGGTGCGCTCGGGTGCGGCGGTGAGCATGCCGGGAATGATGGACACGGTGCTGAATCTCGGCATGAACGAGGTTGTCGCACGAGCGCTGGCGGACGAGACCGGCAACCCGGGCTATGCGGCCGATACGCGGGAACGTTTCCGTGCTCAGTATCGCGAGACCGTGCTGGGCGATCCGTCCGGTGCGGTGCCCGATGATCCGTGGGAGCAGTTGCGGGCGGCCATCGGCGCGGTGTTCCGGTCCTGGGATTCGCCTCGGGCACAGACCTATCGGCGCAATCGCGGCGTGTCCGGAACCCCGGGCACCGCGGTGACGGTACAAGCCATGGTCTTCGGCAATCTCGACGAGGAATCCGGCACCGGTGTGCTGTTCAGCCGCAACCCGAACACGGGGGAGCCCGCGATGTTCGGCGAATGGCTGGTCGGCGGACAGGGGGAGGACGTGGTCTCCGGCCGGACCACTCCGCGGCCGCTGGACGAGCTGGCCGCCTTCCTGCCGCAGGTGCACCGCGAGCTTCTCGCCGCCGCCGAACTGCTGGAACGCGACGGCCGCGATATCCAGGACATCGAATTCACTGTCGAATCCGGCGTCCTGTGGCTGTTGCAGTCCCGCCCCGCCAAGCGCTCGGCGCGGGCGGCCGTGCGGGCCGCGGTGGGAATGGCCGAGGAGGGACTCATCGGCACGGACGAGGCGCTGAGCCGGGTCACCGCCGAGCAGGTGCGAGCCGTGCTGCGTCCGGCGACCGGTGAGTACGCCGGAACACCGCTGGCCGGGGGCGAATCCGCCTGTCCGGGACTGGCGTCGGGCGTCGTCGTGAGTGATCCGCACGAGGCGGAGCGTCGTGCGGCGGCCGGTGCGGACGTGATCCTGGTGCGTCCCACCACCAGCCCCGACGATCTGCACGGCATGATCGCCGCTCGGGGGATCGTCACCGAAATGGGCGGTGTGACATCGCATGCCGCGCTGGTCAGCCGGGAGATCGGCAGGCCGTGCGTGGTCGGCTGCGGTCCGGGTGTCGTCGCGGCGCTCGTCGGCAGGGTCGTCACCGTGGACGGGGGCGCGGGCACGGTGTGGCCGGGCCGGGTCGAAGGCGGAGCCGTCGACGCGAGCGCCCTCGCGGATGTCGGCAGGTTGGCCGGCTGGGCGGGCACCGACGTCGACGGCTTGGCGGCATGGCTGGACGCGCGCGGGGCCGACGGCTCGACGCACGGGCAGACGGAACCCACGGTCACGGTGACCGAGATTCCCGATCTCGATCTGCTGCGGCTGATCGGGATCAAGGGCCGCGCCGCCCACGAGGCGCTCGCCGCGGGCGTCGGTGCGACGGCCGAGTCCGTCGCCACCCGGTGCGCGGAGCTGGTGGCTCGTGGCCTGTGCGCCGCGACGCCGATCGGGGTGCGCCTCACACCCGAAGGCAGACAACATCTGGAGGACCTGCTGACGACGGAGCGACGGGCGGTCGACCGGGCGGAGATCGCCTCCGTCTATGCCGAATTCTGCGCCTTCAACGGCGATCTCAAGGAAATCGTGACCGCGTGGCAGATGAAGGATCCGGCCACTGTCAACGACCACACCGACGCGGAATACGACGGAGCGGTCCTGGCCCGGCTGAGCGAACTGCACCGTGCCGCGCAACCGCTGCTGCGGCGGATCGGGGAGGTCGCGCCGCGACTGGCTCGTTACTCCGCCCGGTTCGCGCTGGCGATCGAGCGGATCGCGGCCGGTGAGCACGCCTGGGTCGCGCGGCCGGTGCTGGACAGCTATCACACCGTGTGGTTCGAGCTGCACGAGGACCTGATCGGACTGTGCGGCCTGAGCCGCGCCGACGAGGCGGCGGCCGGCCGTGCCCACTGAGACCGCGGGAGAATCCACTGTGCCGCAGGACCGGTGGGTCGAGTTCGCGGGGATCGACAACGTGCGCGATCTGGGCGGGCTGCCCGTGCAGGGC
>NZ_JABLTE010000086.1 GCF_013315795.1 Nocardia barduliensis | reverse complement strand
CTTCCCGCCCGCCCGGAATCCATCGGAGTGCGGGCCGACCCGTTGCGAAGAGGAGTAACCCACGTGAGCCAAGCAGGCCGTCCTGTAGTTCTGATCGCCGACAAGCTCGCCCAGTCGACCGTCGATGCGCTCGGTGACGGTGTCGAGGTTCGGTGGGTCGACGGTCCCGACCGGCCGGCCCTGCTGGCCGCGGTGCCCGAGGCCGACGCGCTGCTGGTGCGGTCGGCGACCACGGTCGACGCCGAGGTCCTGGAAGCCGGGAAGAACCTGAAGATCGTCGCCCGCGCGGGCGTCGGCCTGGACAACGTCGACGTGCCCGCCGCCACCGAGCGCGGCGTCATGGTCGTGAACGCCCCCACCTCGAACATCCACACCGCCGCCGAGCACGCGGTCACCCTGCTGCTGGCCGCCGCGCGCCAGATCCCCGCCGCGGACGCCACCCTGCGCGAGCGCACCTGGCAGCGCAGCAAGTTCAACGGTGTGGAGATCTTCGGCAAGACCGTCGGCGTGGTCGGACTCGGCCGTATCGGTCAGCTGTTCGCCGCGCGCCTGGCCGCCTTCGAGACCAAGGTCGTCGCCTACGACCCGTATGTGTCGCCTGCGCGCGCCGCGCAGCTCGGCATCGAGCTGCTGAGCCTCGACGAACTGCTCGAGCGCGCCGACCTGATCTCGATCCACCTGCCGAAGACCCCGGAGACCAAGGGCCTGATCGGCAAGGAGGCCATCGCCAAGACCAAGCCGGGCGTGATCATCGTCAACGCCGCCCGCGGCGGGCTGGTCGACGAGGCCGCGCTGGCCGAGGCGATCAAGTCCGGTCACGTGCGCGCTGCCGGCCTGGACGTGTTCGAGACCGAGCCGTGCACCGACAGCCCGCTGTTCGATCTGCCGCAGGTCGTGGTGACCCCGCACCTGGGCGCCTCCACCGCCGAGGCCCAGGACCGCGCGGGCACCGACGTCGCCAAGTCGGTGCTGCTGGCCCTGGCCGGAGAGTTCGTGCCCGGCGCGGTGAACGTCACCGGCGGCACCGTCAGCGAAGAGGTCGCGCCGTGGCTGGACATCGTGCGCAAGCAGGGCGCCCTGCTCGGCGCGCTGTCCAACGAGCTGCCGGTCAGCGTCGAGGTCCAGGTGCGCGGCGAGCTGGCCGCCCAGGAGGTCGGCGTGCTGGAGCTGTCCGCGCTGCGCGGTATCTTCTCCGCGCACGTCGAGGACCAGGTCACCTTCGTCAACGCGCCCGCCCTGGCCAAGGACCGCGGGATCAGCACCCAGGTCGCCACGGCGTCGGAGAGCTCGAGCCACCGCAGCGTGGTCGACCTGCGCGCCGTCTTCGGCGACGGCTCCACCCTGAACGTGGCGGGCACGCTGACCGAGCCGCAGCTGGTGGAGAAGATCGTCAACATCAACGGCCGCAACTACGACATGCGCGCCGAGGGCCTGAACCTGGCCATCCTCAACTACGAGGACAAGCCGGGCGCGCTGGGCAAGATCGGCACCAAGCTCGGCGAGGCCGGGATCGACATCCTGGCCGCGCAGCTGACCCAGGACGTGGACAAGACGGGCGCGACCGTGGTGCTGCGGGTCGCCCGCGAGGTGCCCGGCGACGTGCAGGCCGCGATCGCCGAGTCGGTCGGCGCGGCCAAGATCGTCTTGGTCGACCTGTTCTGATCGGATCGCGGGTCACGCCCGCGTAGTGCGGGACCGACGCGGTGTGGTGGCGGGTGCGCGTCCGACCGAGCGTTTGCGGGCACCCCCGCCAGATGCAGCGAAGGTTCTACTCCCGGCCGTGCCGGGAGGTCGGGAGGGCGGCACCGGCCCCGGTCGCACATTGGGGCAGATCCTGTCCTTCACAGCCGAGGGCCATGATCGAGGCCGCGCATGCGGGTCATAACCAGGCAGAACAGCCCAGCGTTGCCGCGATCCTTCCGGCGGCCGACATGCCGAGTGCCGGGTCGGCCAACTGGGACCCGGTCGCCGACCACACAGGCTAGATATTTTACTATCTGTGTACAAGAATAGTAGATAAAGGCGCTGAGTGGCGAAGAAACATGCCGAATCGATTACGCACGGTTGCCATATCCGCCGCGCTGGCCGGCACGCTCATCGCCGCGGGGTGCGGCGGCACCGGCCGTGACGCCGTCACCCAGGGCGGCTCCTTCGACTTCGTCTCCCCCGGTGGCAAGACCGAGATCTACTACGATCCCCCGGACTCCCGCGGCGCAATCGGCGATCTCACCGGAACCGACGTGCAAACCGACGCACCGATCCATGTATCCGACTACGCGGACCAGGTGGTGGTGATCAATGTATGGGGATCCTGGTGCGCACCCTGCCGGACCGAGACCCCCGGACTGGAGCAGGTGTTCACCGAAACCCAACCACTGGGCGTACAGTTCGTCGGTATCGACGTGCGTGACAGCCGCGCCGCGGCACAGGATTTCATCACCGCTTATGCGGTGACCTATCCGTCGATCTTCGACCCGGCGATGCGCAGCTTGCTCGCGCTGGGCAGCCACTATCCCGCCAGCGTGGTGCCGACCACCATGGTGCTCGACCGGCGCCACCGTGTCGCCGCAGTGTTCCTGAAGGCCCTGCTACCGGAGGATCTGCGGCCGGTGATCGAACGCGTCGCGGCCGAGTCATGACTTCGATGGAACCGCTCCCGAAGCAACTACGTGATTACGTAGATTGCTGGACAGGTTGAGGCAATTCGCAGCGAGGCTTATAGCGCACAATGACAGATGCGCTGGCATGCAGGATCGCCATGGGTCTGATCAGTGCTTCTGATGATGCGCCGCCGGAACCACTCCCTGCGTCCGGCGATAGCCATCAGCCCAGCAATACACGCGATCCGCGTTCGACTGAGAAATTGCGAGTCCCATATGCCCAGAACGTCAAGCGTATCGATGCGCGGCGGCATCCGCGGGTCGGCGATCACGATATGAATCTCGCCGACGCGGGTTCCCGCGAGGGCATCGACGGTCCCACAGGAGCGACAGCGTCGACGGATGTCGAATAGAAAGCTCCGATATCGTTTGCCTCCGATTCGGCTGAACCTGCCACGCCCCCCACGGCATTCGTCATACCTCGGGCGGCACTTCTATAGCGGCGGACGCCCTCCGAACCGCTGCGGACACGAAAGTCCTGACGTTTCTCCTGGTCACACACCTACCCGCGGTATCATTGCCGGCAACACGCTGGGAGGACCGATGGTCACCACCAACGCTGATGCGCACCCCGGTGGCACCCACCGCCGAGCCGCAGCAAAGGACGACTACCTCATGAGGCTGCGCCGCATCGAGGGGCAGACCCGCGGTCTGCAACACATGGTCGAGCAAGAGAAACCCTGCATAGACATCTTGACCCAATTCTCCGCGCTGACCAGCGCACTCCGATCGTTGGCCGTTGAGTTGCTCGATGAGCACCTCCGCGAGCGTGCCGCCGAGGCCGAGATGGCCCCTGAGTTGGTGGCAAATGATCTGTCCGAGGCAATAAGACGCCTGCTGCGTCCGTCAGCCCGATGAGACGCGGGCTGACCCTCGACCCCGATCTTGGCCATGATTACCGCGACCGTCTTCTCCGACACGCGATCACCAACCTCGCGTGAGGCTCAGCTGTGATCCGCCGCGCACCATAGGTTGCGCCGGACCACTCTGGACCAATGATTTTCACTGTGACGTCGGCGTCGCTGCAGGCCGGTCAGTACCGTCGCGGCTTTCTCCAGGGCGTTCCACCGCGTATGCATAGTGAGAATCGGCCAGGATTGCTCGCATGGAATGTCTCGCGCTGCATCAGGAGCGGTGCGAAACCCACCACGCTGCAATCCCGCCCAGCCGATGGCCGGATGGGTGGTCAGATCACGTTGGCCGCAGCGGGCGGCCGAGCGCGCCGAATGGCATCAGCGAATGGCGCGCGCCGATGGCGAGCACCAGCACCGAACCAAGCAGGGCCCACCCCGTATCACCCTTGACATCGGCTGAGGCCAATGGATTTCGAACAACCGTTGCAACACCGCACGGCGATCGCGTGACCGCCGCCGGCGATCGACGCCCAGCCACCAACCGCGGCGACCGGAACTCCGGCACGATGTACACCTTGCCCAGATCGCCGATCCCGATGGCGGCGCGCAGGGCAGTCACTGCGGGCATTTCGACTTCTCCTTTGGTGAGCGCGAAACCAACAACGCGACGGCACTCGCGGCTCCGATTAAAACGACGGGGCCATGCTGTCGAACGCGCGGCGGGTGCCTCAGCGGTTGCGCGGAACGAACGAGTCACCACGCACCAGGCCACTTTTCGCAAACCGGATGAATCGGGACCACCGCCGCGGGCGGAATTCGGCAGGATCGACGCCGGCGAGCGTCTGCGCACCTCGCTTATCGCACTTGCTTCCGGCGCGCGAGAACGGCAAGCAGCGGTGCGCCGACAAAGGCGGTGACGATGGTGACCTCCACCTCGGACAGCCGGGCGATGAGGCGGCCCCGATATCGGCCATGAGAAGCAACAGGCGCCCGCGATCAGGCAGCCGGGAACAAGCAGTCGATGGTCGTTGCCGACAACCAGACGGACCAGATGCGGTGCGGCCAGGCCGATGAAGGCGATCGGACCGGCGACGACCGCCGATCCGGCGAGTAGCACCACCGAAACCATTCCGGTCAACCGGATTCGGTCCACCGCTGAGCCGAGTGCCTAGGCGGTCAACGGGCTTGCGCCACCATCGCGTCGGAACCCATGGCCAGCGTCTCGCCCGACTTCGGGACCTCTGGTGATGCATAGTAGATGGGCTCGCTGGTGACTGGAGGAAGGCTACGTGAGTTTCGGGGACCTCACCCGATCCGTTCGCGCCACCCTGGTCACCGTCGTTGTCATGTACCTCGCCGCGTTCCTGTTGCGGACCGCGGACCCGCGCCGTGATGTCGCCCCGTTCCTCTCGGGCTCGGCTCCGATGGTGCACGCGGTCTCGCGCTATCACGTCCGGTGGTATGCGATCACGATGATCTTCCTCGCCTTCGACACATGGAGATGGTCTTCATGTACCCGTGGGTGCTCGTCGTTGCCGAGATCGGGATGCCCGCGGTGATCGAAATGTCACGGCATTCCCGCCGGTCATGCCGGCGGAGGGAGGCGGCGGCTAGTGGTCGAGAACACGATGTTGATAGGCATGTGCTGGTGAAGGCAGCTGAGGGATCAACGGGATCATCGGTGAGCTGTCGGACTTGGGGGCAGAGAGAGGACCGGCGCGAGCCGGGTGCGGCTTTCGAGCCGGTTGTGCCCAACTCTGCCGACAGGACGAACCAGCACTCGATTCACGAACTCCCGCCTCGTCGCCATCCGATGTCCTTGGGGATCGGCTGGATTTCCTACTGCGCCGGGCTCGAGGCCAACCCGGTCGGCCGCGTTCAGACGGACATGACCATCGCGTGTGCCGGGGCTTGGACCCGGCACACGCGACTTACTCGATCGACTATTGCGGGTCGATCTAGTCGGCCGGTCTAAACTCGGCGCCTGCGTGCGAGAGCTACTACACCTGCGCCAGCGCCCAAAAGCCCGAGCAGAAGCCCCGCTACGCCCAGCCAACGGGCTACCGGATCGCCGCTGTCATCATGATCCGGTTCGCCGAGAGCGGTCTGCTCGGTGCCATGTGAATGTTCGCCGTCGCCGGCAGCCACCGACAATACGGGCAGCGGATATTCGGGTTCAGGCGCGCCGTCGGGAACAGGCTGATCCCATGTCTCGATCTTTCCGTCGCTGTAGGTCTGTACTGCCCGGAAAGGCACCTTTTCCTGTTTTGGAAGCGGTCCGGCGTAAAGGAAGAACCTTTGAAACTGACCAGGCCCCACGCCGACGCCCGGATCGGCAGTCCAGGTCACTGACGTAGCCTTTTTTGCCGCATCCCGCTCGACGAGTGCAGTCCAACCCGGCATCGGCTCGGTGCGTGCGGTCTTGAAACCCGGCAGCTCAACCTTCAAGCTGATCGTGCTCGCGCGATCGGATTCGTTGGATATCCGGAACGAAATGATCGACGTGGAGCCCTGCTTCGCAGTGGGTGCCTCCACATCGAGATGGGCGGAGGCCGCACCGCCGGCCAGGACGGTCGCGGCAGTAGCTACACCGGTGGCGAGGAGGAGTCGTCGGAGAGCTGTATGCATGTGGTTGTGGCCTTACTGTTCGGTGGGATATGGGAATTGTCGCGCGCGCACCGCTGGGGGCCCTCGGCGCGCCATTCCGAAGCGACGGACCGCTCCGCGGCCACACCTTGATGGCCGTTGTCTTGCCGGTGACAGCGATGCGCCCGGATTTCGACGCTCGTCTGCTCGCGCTGTCGCCAGCGGCGCATTGAGCCGCAGCACTGCAGTATTTCCCCTAGAAGCGCGGGGCTGCCGTGCCGCATCCAGCGCGGCAGCAAGGGCCGCAGGTATATCTCTGGGGCGGTGCCACTGCACCCTATCCATGCTTGTCGCTTCCTATATAGAGACCGCCGCGCAAGCGACGAAGACGTGAGCGGGCAGCGGACATCAGCCGACGCAACAGGCGTCGCTTGGCGCTGACCGATCAGCGTCGAGCGATACAGAATCGCATGAGAATGTCACGCCCACCCACGGCGGGCAGACGCGCTACGGGGGGGCCGCGTACGCCACCGCTGGCCGAGCGCAAGGTGGTCGGGACCGCCACGACCACGGCCAGCATCAAGGTCAACAGTTGCACCAGCAGCATGCCGACGGCCGAGCCGGGCAACGTTGACTTGATGATGCACTGGACAAGATGCGGACCGCAGTCATGTTCGAAAAGGTCGATTGCCTCGCGCTCGAGAGTAGCCGATGCAAGATGTGCGACATGCGCTACAGAGGAGGGCGACCTCGGATGCGGATGAGCGTGCTCGCCGAGCAACGCACAATCGAAGACCGGTGCTATCAGCAACACCGCCAACAGTAGTGTTGCGATGTGGCGGCCACTCCGCAGTCGGCTGATGTGGTTCACAGTGGGCCGACGACGATAGCGACGGATTGCGTAACAACGGCGATACGCGCTATCAGCATCGTCTCGCGTCCCCTCGGAGTCATCGGTGAAGCGTCCTCGCACCCGTTCAGGCTGTGAACCACTTCAGCGGTCGCTCCCAAGGCGACGGCATGGTTGACGTCATCCCGGGAATCTATCGTCTTCGTGTGCAGACAGTGCCAACGTGTGGCGGGTCTTGTCAATCTGGGCAAGGTCGGTCAGCTGGGATCGATCGATTACGCCGGATCACTGGAGTCGCGGCTGCAGAGATGGGGGCAACGAGTCGCCCCCACCTCTGCTGTGACTGTGGCGCAGCCGCACGATGATGAGGGGAAATCGTGCGACTCCGCCGCAGTCTGCGCCCCGTTGCCGGACGGGACGCCTCGTGCTGAGATGGTCGATCAGCACAAGTACTATCTACGCCGGTAGATAGTAGATAGTGAAGTCGGGTAACGCAAACCCCTCGTCCAAAATTGAACCTCGACCGCCGCTTCACTCAGCTCCACCACGCCGCGACCGGAGTGTACGGATCGGCAGTGCACATCGGGCTGCTGATTTTGACCGAGGGGCGATCGCCTCGACTCTGGTCCTACAGTGGTGACCGGCCCGTTCGCGGGTGTGAACAGGTCGGTTACCCATCGTCACGCGCACGTTGCGCGAATAATCGGCCACCATCATGACCTCCACGACGCGGTAGTTGGGGGCCATCCCTAGCAGCCGGTGATGCCGCCGGTCGGCATGACCGCATTCATCTCGCGCGCCCGCAACTGCACACCTCGAGCCGTCTACTGCCTTAGTTGGTATAAATCTTCTGGCTTACTCGGTATGATGGAGATGTTCCGAAATCCAATCGAATTCGAGCAATTCGGGAGGCGTTTGTCGGAGATGGCAACCAAAAATTCTGTACGCAAGTTGCGCTTGGGCCGGGCACGAGTGGCTCTTGTCGCGGTAGTGGCTTTGAGTCCCGCCGCGGCCATCGCGGCAACCGCTACTGTCGAGCTTGTTCCGGATCCCGCCCAGATCCAGACTGTAGCCCAGCCGCAGGGTGGTCAAGGAACCCAAGGAAGCGGCGGCCACGGAACCGGCGGCCACGCCGACCACGGCCATGCGCACGGCCAGGGGACTGGATATTGTGAGCCGGGTCGGGCGCACAGTGCTGCATACTGTAGACCGGGTCAGCATGGGCCTTGGTGACCGGGTCCGGGTTAGCGGTTGGGCTCACCCTCGTTTTTTGCAACCGGACCGGCAGTACTTTCGAGATGCTAGGCGCGGTGGCCGCTTGAACTAATTCTGCAGCTCCGATCAATCGACTAGAATCCATGTGGACCTTGCGCCGGCGCCCTCCGCGGCGGACTATTGGCCGCGTGCGGACATGAAGGCGTTGAAACGGCCGCAGTCCAACTACACGTTTATCTCAGCTGGCCGAGCCTTCTGCGAAGACGGACGGCCGGGGCGAACATCACGGCATCGGCATACTCGGGTACATACTGTTCCACCAGTCCCGTGCCATAGTTATCAGCTGCATCCACATCTCGATCATCGCACTCATCTCCCTTCGCATCATCTACTAATCATGTTAGTAGCCGTCGTTGCGACGGGCACGCCTTCGTCGAACAGGGGTTCGGGGGGTAACTCATAGCATCGACGCGGCCGTGGGCGCACCTATGCCTTGGATTCCGCCATTGTTCCGGCCTGCTGCCCGCGAAATCCGAACGGGTCTGCATCCCAAGCGCTCGAGGCCGAACTGGTTGCGTCGTCGGCTGGCTTACTCCTGGCCGCGTCCACTACCCCGCGTGCGGTCCTCGGCGTTGTCGCCGCACCTGTTGCTGGGGCTTGGGCTATGCCACTTGACGTGTGACCACCGTTCTGCTGCCTGCAGACCCCCGGCTGGGAGAGCTTGTGGCGTTAGACATCGACGACGCGGGAACCGTCCACACCACATTCCGACTCCGCGCAGCCGGTACTCCGTTCAGGGCGGCAGCGGCATCCGGAATCGCACCGCTTACCCCGCAGCCAGCGACGAATCGCCGCCCCCTCCACAGGGTCGCGCCAGATGGTTTTGCAATACTATGTGTCTTAATAGAGACGTACTGTATCGATGATCGTAAGTGGTTGCGCTTGCGCCCGCAAGAGAGGCCCCTCCGTGGGGCCGCGTTCTGGACATCGCACCCGACGCTGGTATTCCGCGGTGCCATGGCAGCGTGAGCCGACTGCGCAACGGGTCATCGGCGAAGTAGCCGCCCGCGATCGACGTAGAACGGATTGGGAGCAGCATTGTGATCGAAACGAACATCGACAGCCTGACAGTGCCTGGTGCTCGGCTCACGTACGAAACGTGCGGTAGCGGGCCGCTCATGGTCATGATTCCTGGTGCCACTGGTGTTGCCGCCGGATTCCGGGCGACGGCGACACATCTCGCGAGGCGGTTCACGGTTCTGTTGTATGACCGCCGCGGCTTCTCCCGCAGTGCACTGACCGGCGAACAGGACTACCGCCGACGGCTCGATACCGATGCCGACGACGTCCGACGACTCATCGAGCACATCGGCATCGGTCCCGCGGCCGTCTTCGGCACCAGTTCCGGCGCGCTCATCGCGCTGGCCGTCCTCACCCGCTCTCCCCACGCTGTCGATACGCTGATTGCCTTCGAGCCACCGGCCATGCGATTGCTAGCCGACGGGCAGCGCTGGCTGGATCTCTTTTCCGACCTCAACCAGCTCTACCGCCAGTGCGGACCGCAGGAGGCCCTGCACGAGTTCCGCGAACTCACCTTCGCAGAATCTGACCGTCGTGCCATGGCACGCGCCCCCCGAAAGGACGCCGATCTTGTCTATTGGTTCGAGCATGAACTGCGCCAGTACCCGGCAACCGAACTCGACCTGGATTCTCTGGTCGAGCGAGCCGACCGGATTGTCCCGGCGATAGGACAAGACTCGATCGGCTACCCTGCCGCCAGCGCGACTATCGAGCTGGCACGGAGACTGGCTCGTGCTGTGCTCGAATTTCCGGGTGGCCATATCGGCCACCTCACCCGAACGGCCGCCTTCGCCGCCCGTCTGCACGAGCTCCTGCTCGACCCATCAGCGCGAGCACAGTGAAAGGTGCGCGCCGAATGAGGCAGACAGTGGGGCCCCGCTAGCGGGCGATAACTGCTGATGCGCCCGTCGTAGCACGGCAGCGATATTCTTCACGGCGGTATGCATCGGTTGGGCATCGGGTCAGTTCTATCCGAGGATGTCTTTCATTTGGTCGATCTCGCTCTGCTGTGAGGACACCACGGCATCGGCGATCTTCTTGGTGTCGGCATTGGTTCCGTTGGCCTGTTCGGTCTTGGCCATCTCGACAGCCCCGCTGTGGTGGTCGATCATCATGGTCAGCCACATCCGGTCGAACTCTGCACCGGACATGGTTTTCAGCTCGGCCATCTGCTCCTGCGACATCATTCCCGGCATGTCCTGCCCCATATGGTCGGCAGACGGGGCGGGCTTGCCGAACTGCTGCAGGAGGGCGCTGATCTGTTCCATTTCCGGTCCCTGTGCGGCCTTGATACGCGCGGCCAGGTCGAGTACTCGCGGGTCCTGCGAGCGCGCCAGCGCCAGATCGGCCATCTCCACCGCTTGGGCGTGGTGCGGGTACATCATCTGTAGGAAGGTGACGTCGGCGTCGTTGAAGTCGCTGCGTGCCGCACTACTCGGTCCCGCGGTCGAGTGCGTCATCCCCGGCATAGTGGACGGCATTTCCTCCGAATCATCGCGATTGCCGCATCCAACAAGGGCGAACGCTGCCACGGTCAGCGCAACCAACCCCGATCCGAGTGTCCTGGAACTTGTGTGCATGGCGAAACTCCTTGGATGTACGGCCAATCGATGCTGCGTCGATTGGCAAGTAGCGACATTCGGAGCGGCCCTACGCCTTGACAAGCCAAGTCCGGGTCCGTCACGCGACCCGGTCGAAGAGGTCAGGGCGAAGGTGCAGCATCATTCGGCGGCGACATACCCGCCGCGCGTCCGGATATGCACGCGGCTGGCAGTTTGATCCGGGCGAAACTCATCGGAGCACGGTCAAGTCGACGGCTACGCGACCATGGCCGGAACAACCGACGGGATGACGTGGCCATGAAGGGCCGTCGCTGAGGGTGCGTTGGCGATCGGCGACGAAGTCGGCATCGCCGAGGTCCTGCCGCAGGACAAGGTCGACGTCGTCGAACGGCAGCGCGCCGGAGGCAAGGTGGTGGCGATGGTCGGTGACGGTGTCAGCGACGCAGCCGCACTCGCCCAAGCCGACCTGGATCACGCACTACATGCCATGGTCCTGGCCGGCTCAGCTTGTTCGCCAGCTTCGATGGCGGAGGCCGATCGGTCATCGGGATGGCGGCGTGCATGCAGCGCGGGGCAGCACCGGCACCGATGGCGCGGTGACAGAGGCAGACCCAGGGATCGCATCGGGCGTGCACCCTCTCGACCAGCTACTTACAGCGTCGGAACTGCCCTACGGCTACGGAATGAGTTCGGCGGCCTGACCTCATCGTGACGTCGCTCATCCGGCCCTTCGCACCCTTCTGGATCTTCCCTACCCGCATGGCCTATTTTGAGGCGGGACGCCAGGGCAAGACAGGAGAATCGATGTCGACGAGGCCGCTCCCTCTCTCCGGGTCGATGTCTCGGCGCGGATTCCTCGCCTTCGGCGCGGCTGCTGCGGCTTCCGCGCTCGCCGCGTGTTCGAGTGGATCCCAGGCACCACGCGAGATTGTCGGGCCGGATTCCAAGGCGGTTCGTGCCGCCGAGAACCGCCGCCGAGCTGCGACTGCGCCGGTTCGTGATGTGGTGTTGAGCGCCGAACCGACGACGGTCGACTTGGGCGGTGTGCAGGTGCAGACCTGGACCTACGGTGGCAAGCTGCCAGGGCAGGAGATCCGGATCGCTCGTGGTGAGGTCCTGCGAGCGGACTTCACCAATGCCCTGCCTCAGCCGTCGAGCATCCATTGGCATGGCGTGGCGCTGCGTGACGATATGGATGGGGTCCCCGAACTCACTCAGTCGGCAGTCGCCTCAGGTGGTGGCTTCCGCTACGAATTCACCGTTCCCGACGCGGGGACCTACTGGTTTCATCCGCACGTGGGCGTACAGCTCGATCGCGGGTTGTACGCGCCGATGATCGTCGAAGATCCCGCCGACGGCAACAACTATGACGTGGAAGCCGTTGTAGTACTGGATGACTGGCTCGACGGCGTCGACGGTCGTGACCCGGATAAGGAGCTCGAGCAGCTCCGGGCCAAGGGCATGGCCGGCATGAACATGGGCCCGATGACCGGTAACCACACGGGCGGACATGGCGGCCATGGCTCGGGCGCGACTGATCCGGCGGCGCCACTGGGTAGCGATGCCGGTGATGTGACCTATCCGTACTACCTGATCAACGGGCGTCTCAGTACCGATCCGATGACCTTCGCTGCACGCCCCGGCCAGCGGATGCGTCTGCGCATCATCAACGCTGCCGCTGACACCGCCTTCCGCGTGGCCGTCGGCAGGCACCAGCTGAACGTGACGCACAGCGACGGGTTCCCCGTGCACCCTGTCACGACAGACTGCCTGCTGATCAGCATGGGAGAGCGCTATGACGCCATCGTGGAACTGGGCGACGGCGTCTTCCCGCTGATCGCGGCCGCCGAAGGCAAACAGGGACGCGGCCTGGCATTGATCCGCACCGGCGGCGGCAATCCCCCGCCAGCTGACGTCCAGGCTCGCGAGCTGGACGAAACACCCCTGACCGCCACCCGGCTGCGCGCCGATGAATCCGTACTGCTCGCGCCGAAGCCGCCGGACACGGTCCTCGACGTATCCCTGGGCGCCGACGACAAACGCTACCTATGGACCATCAATGGGAAAACCTTCGACGAGCACGCCATGCTCGACGTCCGCGAAGGCCAGCGGGTCCGGCTGCGTTTCATCAACACGACGATGATGTTCCATCCGATGCATCTGCACGGCCACACCTTTCAACTGGTCGACGGCAACAGCACCGGCGCCCGCAAGGACACCACCATCGTGCTGCCCAACCAGACCGTCGAGGTCGACTTCGACGCAGTGAACCCAGGTCAGTGGATGCTGCACTGCCACAACGCGTATCACGGCGAAGCCGGAATGATGAGCGTTCTGTCCTATGTCCGCTGATGTCGCTGTCTCCGGCAAGCGCATGGTTCAATAAATGGTCCCGGTGTACGAGGCAAAGAGGCAAGCCCACTCCCGTCACTGGGCAGTGGCCCCAAGATCGCCGCACAGGCCCTCCGGTCACAGCAGCTGCTGTTGGACGAATCCTGCCAGCAGCACGACGAAGCCACCGATCTCTCCTACGATCAGCGCGACCATGAACGTTGTGGTGCCGCGAACAGGTTGGCGGATCTGATTATCGGTATCGCGACGCCAACCGTGATAGACGTACGTTGCGATCGCCGCAACAAAGAACGCGACGGTGGTGCCCGCCGCGACGAGATTCGTGATCGTCGGCCAGCCACTCAACTCGACGAACACTGCGATAAGCAATGTCGCGAAGGCATAGAGCAGTGCGGCGCGGTGAGCGGTGTCCACGTAGGGATGAGCCACACCTTCTTCCGAGCCGACCATTTGCCGGTATTTCCATACGCCGAACACCGGTGCGGCAAGGAAGATCAGCCCGCCCCACAACAGCACCATTGTGGTGTCGGTACCCAGCGCAGGTCCGTTACTCATGATCAGCCGCCAGGAATGGCCTCAACATCGCGTAAGCCTGTTCGGGGCAGTCGTCATGGAGGGAGTGCCCGCCACCTGGCACGATATGTGCCTGCACATTCGGTATCCGTGAAGTGAACCGTTCGAGCAGGCTCGGCGGGAAGTAGCGGTCCTGGTCGCCCCACAGCACCTGGGTGGGTGCCTGCACCAGGTGCAGGTCGCGCTCGGTGTCGGTCCACCGGACCGACCGTTCCACCGCGAGCATGTCCCGCAGTCTGGCCGCGCGCCCTAGCGGTGACCGCATCATTCGCACGTATTCGCGAATCCGTTCATCCGGAACGCGATCACGGTGAGCGAAAGATTTGTTCAGCATGTGCCGCACCGCCGCGGTGGTCATCAGGTGAACGGCGATTTCGCCTAGCACGGGAAGCCGCGCCAGTCGGAACTCCCACACGTCGGTGACGTCCACTCCTGCCGGGGCGATCAAGGCGAGCCGGGTCACTCGGTCTGGGTGCAATTCGGCGAACCGCAACGCGAAACCGCCGCCCCACGAATGCCCGAGGATCGCTACCGAATTCACGCCGACAGCGTCGAGAAAGCCGGGAATGGAGTGGGCGATGGCATCAGCGTCGTACCCGAACGTTGGGTCGAGAACCTCCGTGCGGCCCTGGCCCGGCGGGTCCAGCGCGTAGACAGTGTGATGCTGGGCCAGGGCGCTGATCAGTGCCTCGAAGGTGAGTTTCCAACCACCACTGCCCGCGAGGAGCAGCAACGACGAGCCGCTGCCAGCTCGCGCGTAGTGAAACCGCGCCACCGCGGTGTCCACGACAGCCTCGGTGACCGCGGGCGAGGACGTGTAATCCCGCCTCGGCGCACGCGCCCCGTCACCCAGTCGGCCCGGTGGTGGATCGCTCCGCACCATCTCGCACGCCTCCCGATGAAGTCGAACTCGGTCGTTCGAATTATCTATGCGCCGAGGCTACCACAATTCGAACATCACTGTTCGAGTTGCGGCCCGGTGCGGCACTCGGGGTTGATCGGGATGGCGCATTCGACCGGGTGCTGTCGTCGATGATGTTCCATCACCTCGACAAGGATGTGAAAGCGCAGCGACCGCCAGGGTGCTGTGTGTACCGTGCGCCAGCGGCTGCGGCACTGGCGTCACGTCGGCGTTTACGCTTGGGAGCTGGCGCTCACGCTGGATCGGCCGTCGGCATGTATGCCGATAGCAGGGTCGTGGTGATGAGGTGTGCTGCGTCGTGGTCGGTGATGCGGCCTGCGGCGATCTCTCCGGCTGCACCATGGACGACACTGTGATAGACCGCGACCATCCATGAGATCGGCAGGTCGTCGCGGAACACGCCTTCCTTTCGGCCTCGTTCGATGAGGCGGTGGACGCGTTGCATCGGAAGGTCGTGCGCGGCGCGGATGCGTTCGGCGGGAAGATGATTCTGCGCGGCCAGCAGTAGTGAGCGGAACTGGTCGATGATTTTCCAGGAGGCCTCGACCAGTCGGGCGAGGGCCTCGCGGGGGTCGCCGCCGATGTCGATCGCGTCGAGTGCGTGATCGCTGCCGGTAACGGCGCGGGTGAAGACTGCGTCGATCAGTTCGGTGCGTGAGGCGAAGTGCCCGTAGAGGGTGACGCGGCCGACGCCTGCTCGCTTGGCGATGGCGCTGATGTTCGCATCCGGGTCGGCGATCAGGCATTCCTGGGCGGCGTCGAGGATCGCCGCGATATTGCGCCGGGCATCGGCGCGTTTGGCCTGCGCTGTGTGTTCGGTGCGCGTTGCCGACATCGGGAGGTCACCTCTTTTCGAACAAGCCCGTACAGGTTGTGCTGCCACTGTAGCCCGGCCGCGGGCCAGCCCGGACCGCGTCGGCGAATGACCCGACTCACTACCGCATCACCCTTTTCGTACACGAGTGTTCGAGTTACAGTCAGTAGATAACTCGAACATCTATGTTCAACTTAGGAGGAGGGTCATGCATTCGCAGACATCTGCCAACCAAGGTCACGACGTGGAATCACCTGTGGATCCGCGCAGGTGGCGGGCATTGGCGGTGCTCGCGATCGCCCAATTCATGCTCATCCTGGACATCACCGTGGTAACGGTGGCGCTGCCGGATATCGGACAGGACCTCGAGCTGACGCGGGCCGCGACCACCTGGGTGATCACCGCCTACACGCTGCTGTTCGGTGGGCTGATGATCTTTGGCGGTCGCGCGGCCGATCTGTTCGGCGCCCGCCGGATGGTACTGCTCGGTCTGGCGGTGTTCACCGGATCCTCGTTGCTGGCCGGATTGGCGATGAACGCGCCGATGCTGGTGAGCGGCCGGATCGGTCAGGGCGTCGGCGCGGCGCTGCTGTCGCCCGCGGCAATGTCGATAGTGACCACCACATTTCACGGCACCGAACGCAACAAAGCCCTCGGGGTCTGGGGCGCGCTCGGTGGCAGCGGCGCCGCGGTGGGAGTCCTGGCCGGCGGCTTGTTGACTGCGGGTCCGGGCTGGGAATGGATCTTCTTTGTCAACGTGCCTGTCGGTGCCGTGCTGCTCGCGGTAATCACAAAGGTGGTGGCTGATCGGCCCGGCCAGCGCGGAGCCGGCATCGATGTGCCTGGAGCGGTGCTGGTCACCGCGGCCGCTGGGGCAGCGATCTTCGGGCTGATCAACGCCGGTGACGAAGGCTGGGCAGACGCGTCCACGTTGGTCACGCTGGCAGCGGCTGTCGTAGTCGGTGCGGTCTTCCTCGCCTATCAATTCCGCGCCACCGATCCGCTGCTCGACCCGCGTCTGCTGATGCGCCGCCCCGTCGCGGCCGGCGTGGTGTTGATGTTCGTCGCGACCGGACTGCTGATCACCGGGTTCTTCCTCGGCTCGTTCTATCTGCAACAAGCTGAAGGGAACTCGGCGCTGGTCACCGGTCTGCTGTTTGTACCGGTCGCGCTGGGCACAATCGCCGGTGCGCACAATGCCGGTCACTTCATCGGCCGCTTCGGCTACCGTCCGGTCGGTATCGCCGGGCTGGCCGTCGCGGCGGTAGGAGCCGCGGTGCCCGTGCTCTGGAGTGACACAATTCCGCTGGTCGCCGGGCTCACGGTGGCAGCGGCTGGGCAAGGCGCCACGATTGTCACAGCGACCACCATCGCTTTGGCCAATGTCGAGCACCGCCAAGCCGGCGTGGCCTCCGGGCTGGTCAACACCTTCCATGAGGTCGGCTCGGCCTTCGGCGTCGCGGTGACCTCGACAATCGCCGCCGTCAGCCTGCGCACCCTCGGCGCTGACGCGAGTGGATTCACCAACGCCTTCACCGCCAGTGCCGTCCTCGCGATCGTCGTCGCAGTGGCCGCCGCGGCGTTCATCCCGGCAGGCAAACCGCCGGCAGGCCTTCGAGTCAGCGTGCACTGACCCAGCACAAGAGTCACGCAACGGAAGGAGCCGCAGCAATGGTTCAGCTGCACAAAGAATCCTCGGCCGCATCGAATTTGCCGGGTGTCGTCCGGAGAAACCTGATCCTGGGAGTGATGTGTCTTGCGCTGGTCGCTGTCATGGGGATGATGGCGTCGCTGATGGTCGCCGCACCTGCCATCGCGACCGGCCTGCAGGCGTCGCAGACGCAGGTGTTGTGGATCGTCAACGCCTACGGTGTCACCTTCGCCGGTCTGCTGCTTGTCGCCGGTGCACTCGGAGATCGTTACGGGCGCAAGGCAATGCTGGTCATCGGCCTCCTCGTCTTCGGCGCCTCCTCCACGGTGGTGCTGCTCATCGACGACGTCGCGACCATCATCGCGATGCGAGCCGTCGCCGGAATCGGCGCGGCGGCAGTCATGCCGACAACCCTATCGATCATCACCCACGTGTTCCCCCCGGACGAGCGGGCGCGCGCGGTCGGCATCTGGTCGGGTGTCACCGTCGGCGGCGCACTGATAGGCCTGCTCAGCGCGGGCGGCCTGCTCGAGGCGTTCTCCTGGCGCTCGGTGTTCGTCTTCAATGTCGTACTCACCGTCGTCACCCTGGCCGCCACCGGGCTGATTCCCGGCCAGAGACGTTCCGGCACAGACAGTGTCGACATCGGCGGCGGAGGGCTGTCCGTCCTGGCCATCGCATCGCTGGTATTCGGCATGATCGAAGGCCCAGAACTGGGATGGACCTCGACCAGGGTGGTGGCGACATTCGGCTCGGCCGCGGTCGGCACCGCGATCTTCATCGCCTGGGAATTGCGGCACCCCCGACCCCTGTTGGACCCGCGCCTGTTCCGCCACCGCGGGGTGGCCTCGGGAACCGCGGTCATCACCACCGAATCTCTGGCGATGTTCGGGTTCTTCTTCGTTGGACTGCAATTCCTGCAGATCATCAAGAACTACTCACCGCTGGACGCCGCCCTTGCCTTGCTGCCGATGGCCTTGGCGGCCATCGTGTTCTCACCGATCGTTCCCCTCCTGCACACCAGAATGGGCTACCGATTCGTGGTCGTTACCGGAATGGTCATGATCGGCGTCGGACTGCTGATGATGACGACCCTGACCGCGCACTCCTCCTATCTCCCGATCGGAATCGGCGTGTTCCTACTCGGCAGCGGCATCGCGTTCGCCGCCACCCCAGCCACCGAGGCCATCATGGACGCCCTGCCACCCGAACAGCACGGCGTCGCCTCCGCGCTGAACGACCTCACCCGCGAACTCGGCGGCGTCCTCGGAATCGCACTGTTGGGCAGCATCTTCAGCGACGGCTACCGCGACCGGATCACCGACACGACCGCGCAGCTGCCACCCGACATCGCCCGGGTTGCCGAGGACTCCCCCGCCGCGGCGGTAGCGATCGGGTCAGCAGCGCAAGCGCCTCCGCAGCTACTGGCCGGCGTGCTGGACAGCTTCCAGCACGGAATGTCCACCGCCCTGGCGGCAGGCATCCTCGTCGTTGTTGCCGGAGCCGTCTTCACGGCGGTCAGGAATGTCCGCCGCTCGTAACCCGCAGGGCACATCGCATACTGTGCGATCGGCACCCGCGATTGCCGTGCGAGCTTCGGTGTCACTGAATCAATGCGCTACGTGCCCCATGCCTGAGAGCCAACCAGGCAGCACAGGCCACGCCCTCCAGACCGTCAGGGGTTCTCTTCGAGAAATTCCCGGATACCGGGCGCGGTCACGCGCGCGAGGTCCTCCGCGGTGTGCAAGTCGCTCGATATCGACACCGCTGCCAAACGGCCATGAGGAAGTACTTTCGCGGCGCGTTCGGCCAACGCGGTGGGGTGGCGCGTGTCCGTGCCCGGGAACACCAGCGTCGGCGTCGTGATCGCGCCGAGTTCGGCGACGTCACGGAAAGATCGATCACGGCCGATGGCCGCGGCGGCGACGATGCTCGCTGGGTCCGATCGCGGTATCGCGTCACGCACCATAGCGCCGACCACCGGCGGGAACCCAGCAAGGATCGGCTCCCATCCTGCCTCGATGCCATCGGCCGCGACCCGATCGGCGAAAGCATCCAGGAACCGGATCTCCTCCTCTTTCGCCGCGTCATCCTCAATATCTTCGACGCCGATCAATACCGCCGCGCGGACCCGGTGCGGGTTTGCAGCGGCCATACGGAGCGTGATGGTCGAGCCCAGGCCGGCGCCACCGAGTGCCGCGACCGGCAAGCCGAGATGGTCCAGGAGGTGGACGATGTCGTCGGTGTACTGGGCCCAGGTGTGCCGCGCTGGATCGGTGCTGACCGACCGTCCGTAGCCGCACAGATCCGGCAGCACCACCGTGTGTCGATCGGCCAGCCGGGCGGCGAGCGGGAGCATGCTCTCATGATCCGGCCCGTCGGCGTGCATGAGGATCAGCGCGGGCCCGGCACCGATAACGGTGGCGTGCAACGGGCACCCATCGCCCCCGCGGTAGGTGAGTTTCGGCATGGGTGCAGCGTATGCGGTAGCGGGGTTGCGCCCAATACGCTGGCCGGACAGCTTGTATCGCGATTCGGACAGTAGCCGGTGAATCGAGCCGCTCGGCTATCGCTCGGATATCACCGACGCGGCCCGCGCTCGTTCGCCGGTGTCCAGGCGGCATCGAGGATCGCTTCACGTACCTCACGCCGATGGGCATCGACTGTCTCATTCCAGAGCCTGGGCATACCATCAGTATACGAATCGGCATTGCACGAACGGTATGTATTGACAGAGACAAGATGTATCGAAAAGATTGGTCGACGGTACGGGAGACGTCGACTCGATCAGGAGATGGATATGAAGGAAAGGCCTGCGCGACCACCCGCGAGCAGAGGGCGTGGCGGCACGCCGCGGTGGGTGATCATCAGCGCAATCGCTGTCGCGATCCTGGCGGTCGCTGTCGCGGTGATGATGCTCGTCGGCGGCGGCCAACACGGCCCCGGCAGGCACATGCCGAACGGGAGCAATAGCGACGGCAGTCACGTTCCCCCGCCGGGCGGCCATCGTCCGGGCAACGGCGTCTCGCTCAGTCCCGCCGCGAGCCTCGCGCCGCCGACAAGCGTTTCGACAGCCCCAGCCGGCCATGCGCCACAGCCGGGGGCACATGGCTGAGCATCGTTCCGATCATCGAGGGTGCCAATCGGGATGACAAACTCCGATGAAAGCACGGAGCACCGGCCAACCGCCCAGGTCACGGCAACTTCGTGCCGGCCGCGCGCCCTGAGTTACCGAATACGAGCTACTCGACGTTCCCGGGTCGCAGGCCTGCCAAGGTGACGATGACCAAACGGCGGACGGCTGCTTTCGATCGCAGCGAATTCGACGCCGACAGCGCCGAAAGGCAGTACTGGGCAAGCTCGTCGGCCGGCACATCCGCACGGACCACCCCTGCGGCAACACCCTCTACCAGCAGACCCCGCAGCAGCCCGCGCAGGTGGCGATGTGCCTCGACGGCATGGGCGCCCTGATGCAATACGGGCACCAATTCCCCGCCATGACGGGAGTAATCGATCATGGCATAAGTACTGAGCACTTTCTCGAGCCGCTGCTCGATATCCCCACCACGCGACACTATGGCGGCCAACTGCTCGAGATGCCCACCGATCCGGCGTTCGTGCCAAGCCCGCAGAATCGACTCGACATCCGGAAAGTACTTGTACAACGTGGCCCGGCCGATGCCGGTCGTCTCGGCGACCTGCGTCATGGTCACCGCCGCAAGACCGTGTTCAGCAACAAGCTCCGCCGTCGAGTCCATCAACGCGTCCCGCACAGCCTGGCGATGCGCGCTGACAGTCTCGTTCCACAGTTTGGGCACCGTCGGAGTATATCGAGGTCACATAGGCGTTTTTGCCCGCGCCGAGCATCAGCGCAGGAGGCAACCGACCGTTCGCGACTCCCGAGGATGCGGCACGGGTCACGGTCATCGCGAGCATGTCTTCCAACAAGCTCGACCATCATTCGATCCGAAGGCGCTCAGCACGTCACCGCGGAGCTCTGGCAAGAATTTGCGATACACTTCGTATTGTCCGCGACGTGATGTACGTTTCGCCTCATCCGGACGAGAAGGTGAACTTCAATGGCCCTCACGCAACGCTGGCGGCGATTCACCCTGCTGGCTCACATTGTGTCTTCGGTCGGGTGGATGGGGGCGGTCGCGCTCTACATCGCCCTGGCGATCGCTGTCATGGCCAACGCCGATCCGATGATCGTGCGAGGCGCTCTGACATCGATGCGCCTCGGTGTCTGGTACGTCATCATCCCGCTGGCCGCCCTGTCGCTGACCACGGGACTCATCGAAAGCCTGGGAACGAACTGGGGCCTGTTGCGGCACTACTGGGTGATATTCAAGCTGGTGCTCAATCTCATCGCGGTCACCGTGCTCGTCCTCTATACGCGCAGTATCGACTACTACGCAGAACTCGCCTCGTCCGCACCGTCATCGCAACCTATTGACGCCCTTCGTAACGCGACGCATCTTGTGCATTCAGCGGGCGGACTGGTGATACTGACCGCTGCCGCAGTGCTGTCGGTTTACAAACCCAAGGGAATGACGGGCTATGGGCAACGGCGCGCACAACGCACGCCCCAGCGCAAACCCGCCACAGAGTCCGTCACTGTTTCCGGGTGATCCGAAATCCATGTTCCGAACAGGACAACCTCAGGACGTGACAGCGATGCCGACCATCGAAGCCCGCATATCCACCGACCGCCCATCGCGCTATCTCCGCCAATTCTGCAAACACGCTGCTGCCATGGGCGCCTTGCGCGCTCGCGGTCAGCAACCACCCCGAGCCCGACATGGCCACCGCGATGCAATGCCCGAAGCTGGTCCGAACGGCCCCGATGGCATGCGCATCCACTCCGACTGGTCCGATACTTCGGGCACGGTTTCTTTCGATCCGGTGGGCCGATGCGTCTTACACGCCGAGGAAAACGCTCTGCTGGTACGCATCGAGGCTATCGATGCCCGTGTGCTGCAGCGAATTCGCGATATCGTCACACGTGATTTCGAACGATTCGGTCGTAACCAGCTCACCGTCGAATGGCACCCACTCGGCGGCGGGGACGCCGGTGCGGCTCGGCTCGCCCGGTGACCGGAAGTCATCTCCGTCTATCGCAGATACGCCGCTCGCGTATTTCGATATTCGTCCTTGTTGGCATCGCGACCCTAGCCGCCGCGCTGCACGCAGGTCCGGCGGGATTGGCTATCGTGAGCCTGGACACAATGAACTCAGGTGCAGCGCTCATCACCGTTCTCATCGGCAAAGTGCTCGTGGTGATCGGCTATCGAGTCGTTCGACTTCGACGCAGACGTCCAATGTCCGGTTCCGGTGATACTCCGATCCAGTGACCCCGGATGCTCTTGTCCGAACTGATCGAATGCTGAGATCGTCCAGTGCCGCACAGCATTGCCCGCGGGACCGACGGAGATCCGCCATGTCCGCCCAATAGTGCAGCCATCTGCATGTGCAGGCGCGTCCGGCGTCGTCACGCGGTCATCGCATCGGTAGCTGAACTCGACCCTGGTCGCTTCGGCTTCTTGCGCGGCGACTTAATCTCATGCTCGCATCACCGCCGCCGGGACCGACATCGCGCCGGATCGGGTGATCGGCATCCGCTGCGGGGCGGCAGACTAATCGGCGGATACATTGGCGCCCACCTGCACCCTCTCCCACCGGAGAAGGGACTGCCCCGGATCGTCGGTGGTGGCTTCGCAGTCCTGACCGCCGAGGGTTTACGCAGCTGAAGCGCTGTGACGAGTAGGCGTTCCCGGGGGTTTTGTCAGCGGGTTTGCGCTTTATCCGGTGGATTCCCGGCGGTTGTCGGGCCGACCGTACGGCGCGGTCGGCTCTATACTGGCGGCGTGGTCGACCAGCACCAGCGGCATTGCGCATCCGGGGTAGTCCGGGTGCTCGGCGTACTGGTGCTGCTGTTCGGCATTGCCGCTATGCATACGGGTGTGCTCGACACCCATCCCGGCTCCCAGCAGCTCCAGTTTGAGCACTCCAGTCTGCTGACGGGAGCGGCGGGTGCTCATGACGCGGCCGCGGCGGCCACCGTGAACGACGACCACATTGTTGGGCACTACGCCCTCCACGCGTGCGTATTCGTCCTATCTGCGGCGGCGTTCTCGGTGGGTCTCGTGCTGCTCTACCGGTTCGGCACCGACTCAGGCGAGCACTTGCCGAAAATTCTGCTCTGCCGATCTCAGCGCGAACGGCCACCGCCGTGGACGGCACCGTCTCTGGCTGAATTGTCGATTCTGCGGATCTGACAGGTTCTGGCCGCTTCCGTAGTCCGCGACCCGAAGCGGTCTCCTGTGCCCGCATCCCGCCCTGATCGCACTCCGCGGGATTCCCCACCACTCGTTGCGGGATACAGCGAGCCGTCCTTTCGACCGGAAGCGGCCCGTGCGCGGTTTCGCCACCGCGGTCAGGTCGACCAGATGCGCGCGCACTTCTCCTCGGAAGTTGAGCACATGGTGCGTCGGAAGCGAGCACGCCAGCCCGGTGCACACATGCTCGTCCGCCCCGAACAACCGCGGCCACGAAGGCGGCGATCCAGCCGGACGCACGTACGCGGCCCATCTGGTTGCACCACCCAACTCGACATCAGCCGGGGGCGCCACCCCCAGACCGGGAGCCCGACACCCGCGGTCCCGAACTGTTCGGCGCGGCACCCGGGCCATCACGAACTATGAAGAATCCCATGTCCTCCATAGAATTTCCGCCGTCCGCCCCGTTGACCCGGCGTGGATTTCTCGCTCTCGGGGCCGGTGCCACTGCGGCGGCCGCCCTGGCCGCCTGTTCTGATGGCGCGCAAGCCGCGCGCATACTCGTCGGGCCTGACTCCGATGCGGTCCGTGCGGCGGAAAGCAACCGCCGGGCAGCCTCGGCGACGGTGCGGGATGTGGCGCTGCGCGCCGAACCCAGCACTGTGGACCTCGGCGGAGTGCGGGTGCAGACCTGGACCTATGGCGGCAGGCTGCCGGGTCAGGAGATCCGGCTCTCCCGGGGGGAGGTGCTGCGCGCTGACTTCACCAACGCGCTGCCGGCACCGTCGACGATTCACTGGCACGGGATCGCGATGCGCAACGACATGGACGGGGCGCCAGGGGTCACCCAGCCCGAGATCGCCTCCGGCGGCGCGTTCCGTTACGAGTTCACCGTGCCAGACGCGGGCACCTACTTCTTCCATCCGCATGTCGGCGTTCAGCTCGACCGTGGCCTGTACGCGCCGCTGATCGTCGAAGACCCGGCCGACGGGAAGGACTACGACCTGGAGGCCGTCGTCGTGCTGGACGACTGGCTCGACGGGGTGAACGGCCGTGACCCGGACGCAGAGCTGCGGCAGCTGCGTGACAAAGGCATGGCCGGTATGGACATGGGTGGCTCCGGCGGCATGGACCACGGAGGCCACGGCGGTACAGGGATGGGCGGGTCGTCGACGATGGCGATGCCTACCGATCCCAACGCTCCCCTCGGCTCCGATGCCGGTGATGTGACCTACCCGTACTACCTGATCAACGGCCGGCTCGGCACCGACCCTGTGACCTTCACCGGCCGTCCCGGCCAGCGCATACGGCTGCGGATCATCAACGCCGCCTCCGACACGGCGTTCCGCGTCGCTCTCGGTGGCCACCAGATGCGGATCACGCACACCGACGGGTATCCGGTGCAACCGGTTACCGGTGCCAGTCTGCTGATCAGCATGGGGGAACGTTACGACGCGATCGTCGAGTTGGCCGACGGGGTTTTCCCGCTGGTCGCCGCAGCCGAAGGCAAAACAGGCCAAGCTTTCGCACTCGTTCGCACCAGCGGTGGCACCGCACCTGCGACGGATGTGCGGCCAGCAGAACTGTCCGCCCCGCCGATCACCGCCGACCGGCTTGTCGCGGCCGAGGCTGTGCGGCTGCCGGACCGCACGCCGAGCAAGACCCTCGATGTCACCCTCGGCTCGGACACCACGAAATACATCTGGACCATCAACGGCAAACAATTTCCCGACCACGCGATGCTGGATGTGACCCAGGGACAGCGGGTTCGGCTGCGATTCATCAACACCACGACGATGTTCCATCCCATGCACCTGCACGGCCACACCTTCCAGGTCGTCACTGCCTCCGGTACCGGACCTCGCAAGGACACCTCGATCGTGCTGCCCATGCAGACCCTCGAGGTGGACTTCGACACCGACAACCCCGGGCAGTGGATGGTGCACTGCCACAACATCTATCACGGCGAAGCCGGGATGATGAGCGTGCTGTCATACGTCCGCTGATCGGCAGCCGGTGGACGGAGACCGGGATCGCATGAGGCGGGTTGCTCACAAGCCGGGGCCTGGTCGTCCAGGACATGAATTGCGTCCTCACGACCAGGCCCGGCTTCGGGAGCGTCTGGATACCCCGGGGCATCTGTCAGACGGTTTCCGGTACGGCGTCCGGTGCGGGGCTGCGCATCGTGGCCGCTGCGATACCAGCACCGGCCAGGGCGATGACGGCCGCGCCCAGGAACGCTGCGGAGAAGCCATCGGTCAGCGTCGACAGATCGCCGAGCTCATCCGCGCCGAACGCGGTGGCGACCGCCGTCATCGCGGCCAGCCCGAGAGCGGAACCTACCTGGTAGCTGACATTGACGATCCCGGAGGCCAACCCGCCCTCTTCCGGCTGCGCCGCGGAGATGGCGGTACCGAGCGAAGGAATGAACGCCAACGACATGCCACCGGCGGCGACCAGCGACGCGGGCAGCACATCGGCCCAGAAGTTACCGGTCGGCCGCACCAGCGACATGATGCCCAGCCCCAGACCCAACACGACCAAGCCGGTCACGATCATCGGCTTAGCGCCGAAACGCTGCATCGCCCGCGGAGCAAGGACGATCATTCCGAGCATGATCAGCGTGGTCATCGGCAGCAACGCCGCACCCGAGGGGAAGGCGCTGTAGCCGAGCACCTGCTGCAAGTACAGATTCAGGAAGAACCACATCGGCACCCACGCCGCTCCCAGCAGTAGCTGAGCGATGTTGGCGGCAGCGAGGTTCGGCGCCCCGAAGATACCCAGCCGCATCAGCGGCTCATCGCGTCGGGACTGGACGAAGACGAAACCGGCGAGCAGCGCGGCCGCAGCGGCGAGGGCTGTCCAGGTTTCTCCCGAGTCCCAGCCGACCTCAGGTGCCCGGACGATACCGTAGACGGCCACGGCCAGTCCGGCGGTCACCGAGACCGCTCCGAGCAGATCGACCGAACCGGAACGCGCAGGCGCGCTCGGCATCAGGGCGGGCACGGCGATCAGAGCGAGAACCGCGATCGGGATGTTGATGTAGAAAACCCAAGGCCAGCTGATGTATTCGGTGATGACGCCACCGAGGAAGACACCCGCGGTACCGCCCGCCGGGGCCGCTGCGCCGTAAACAGCCAGCGCCTTCGTCAACTCCTGCGGCGAGGACCCGAACAGCATCATCAGCAACGTCAGCGCCGAAGGTGCGATCAGCGCCGCCCCAGCGCCCTGCACGGCGCGGCCGACCAGCTCGATGCCGACATTGCCTGCCGCCCCGGCGATCACCGAACCGATGAGCAAGACCAGCCAGCCAGCGCCGAACACCCGGCGGGCGCCCAGCAGATCCGACAGCCGTCCGCCGAGCAGCAACAGCCCGCCGAACGCGACGACATAGGCATTGAAGACCCAAGTCAAATTCTCCTGGGAGAACCCGAGCTCGGTCTGCATCTTCGGAAGCGCGATGCCGATGATCGAGGTGTCCATGATGACCATGAACTGAGCAGCGGCAATCACCGCGAGCGCCCACCACTTTCGCGTGGCGGATGCGGTTTGGATCGACATTTTCGTTTCACCTTTCCGGAACCAGTGCATCACATGGTGCACATACCCTACCCCCCTAAGGTATCTGACTGTCAAGGTCGCGTCTCCTACGGCTGCGAGCCGATGATCATCCACTCGTGCGAGTGGCCAGCAACCGCAAAGCGTCACCAGGATGACCGTCCACGAGCAGATTTTCGTCGGAGGCCGAGGCGGTGGAAGCCCACAGCCACCACCAAAGCGACCAGGCTCGTCTCCGCTTGGGCACCGACGATGTTCCTGCTCTTCGGTGCCGAGCTGTTCGTCGGCAACCAGCTCGTCGGCAAGCTGGCACCCTGATCTCGCTCCGGCTCGACCGCCTCATTGTGAAAACACGCGGCGGGCGACCGGGCTCCGGGCGCCCGCCCTCGTTGGTTGCCAGACGCAGCGATCGATCAGCGCCGAGTGGCGCTCGCGGCTTCTCCGTGCGAGCGATTCATCTGTACCGAGGCAGGATCAACTGGCGCCGGTTCCGGCGCCGTCCGGTCGGCGACTTCAGGGCCGATCTCGTAGAGCTGCGCTTGTTCGCCTTCTCGTGCGAGGCGAGCGGCGGACGCACGGTCGAGCCGGTGCAACGCGGCAGCGGCGAATGCCCCGATCGCGCTGAGCCCGGCCCACACCGCCCAATCCGCACCGGCAGCCCGCGCGGCCCCGACGACAGCGCCGGTGGCGAGATTGCCCGCCAGGATACCGACGCCGACGATGGTGTTATAGAACCCGTAATGGGTTGCCACCAACTTGCCCCCGGCGAGTGATACGACGGTGTCCATCTCGAAGGGAAACACCGCCGCGGTGCCGACGGCCAGCAACGCAGTCGAGGCCAGCAGCGCGACGACCGCGGCGGCGACGCCGAAGCGACCGGATCCGGGGACGACCAGAACGGGCAGGAACGACGCGCCCAGTATCGCCATACCGACTACGAGACTGCGGCCGGTTCCCCAGCGTGCTTTGAACCATGCCGTAATCCGCAGCTGTCCGGCGACGGCCACGACACCGGAAACGACGAACAACGCCGACACCAGTACCTGGGACCGCGCGCCGGCCACGTACTCGGCCTGCAGCGGCAACGCAAGGTAAATCTGGAACGACAGCACATACGAGCCGATCATCGCCAGCGAGAACCAGATGAACCTGCGGTTCGCGGCCACGGTGCGCCAACTGTCGAGCACCGAGGCATGCTCGGAACCGGTCTGGCCGCGGCGAGGCGGGAGCGCGAACAGCTGCGCCACTGTCAGCGCCGCGAACACCAGCGCCGCGGCCGCCGCGGTCACTCGGAAGTCCAGCGCCATCAACACCAACCCCACCAGCGGTCCGGCCAGGATGCCGGCTTGATAGAAGATATTGAATACAGCGAACGCTTCCACGCGGCGTTCGCCGGTGTCGGCGGCCAGGTATGCGCGCACGGCCGGATTGAACAGCGCTCCCGCGAATCCGGTCGCTGCGGAAGCAATCAACAGGCCGGGCAGCGAGGTGGCGAATACCAGCAGTGCGAAACCGCCGGTGCGCAGAAGACACCCTGCGACGATCAGGGGTTTGTAGCCAAGTCGGTCGGCGAGCGTGCCGCCGATGAGGAACATGCCCTGTTGGGAGAAGTTGCGCACGCCGAGCACCAATCCGACCGCCCATGCGGCCAGCCCGAGCGGTCCGGCCAGGTAGCCGGCCAGGTACGGCATCAACATGTAGAACCCGAGATTGATGCCGAACTGGTTGACCATCAGCAGTCGCGCGGCGAGGTCGAAGCTGCGAAACTTCCGGAACACGGTCACGGTGCGGTGTCTCCTGCAGGGGTATGGGGAGCTACGACAGTGCTGCAGCGGGTCCACGAGTGCACCACCCGCGCGGCAGGATGTTCGATGACATCCGGTTCGATCGGTGGGTCGGCATCGAGCAGGCCATGCTCGTCGCAGTAGCTGTCGTTGTAGATGGTGTCGAAATAGCGTTGCGGCCCGTCCGGGAATACCGCCGCGATCCGCGTGTCCGCTGAGTGGGTGCGCGCCGCCCACCCGGCGACCAACGCGACAGCGCCGACGCTCCATCCACCGGTGGCGTGATGCGTGCCCGCCAGAGTCCGGCAAGCCCACACCGCCTCCGACGGCGCCACCCAATGCACCTCATCGAATGCGCCGTAGTCGACATTCCTCGGGAAGATGCTCGAACCCAGGCCCCGCATCAGTCTGGGGCCCGCGGGCTGGCCGAAGATCGTGGAGGCGACGGTGTCCACCCCGATCAGCTTCATGTCCGGGTTGGACCGGCGCAACACCCGCGCCACCCCGGCCGAATGACCGCCGGTTCCGACCGCGCACACCAGCACATCCACCGATCCCAACTGCTGGATCACCTCCAGCCCCAGGGATTCGTAGCCGTCGACATTGTCGGGATTGTTGTACTGGTCAGGGCACCAGGCACCGGGCTCGAGGGCCACCAATTCGGCGACGCGGTCGCGGCGTGCCTGCTGCCAGCCGCCACTGGGATGCGGCTCACCCACGATCTCGACCCGCGCCCCATAGGCCGCGAGCATGCGCGCCACGATCGGCTCGAGACCCGGATCGGTGACCACGGTCACCGGATGCCGATATACCGTTCCCGCCAGCGCCAACCCCAACCCGAGAGTGCCACTCGTCGACTCGATGATGCGCGCCCCGGGTGCCAGATCACCTCGCTCCTTGGCGCGCCGCACCATATGCAGCGCGGGCCGATCCTTCATACCCCCAGGATTGAATCCCTCCAATTTGGCCCAGAATCCCCGCCCGGCGGGCGCCAACGGCGCACCCACCCACAGGACCGGTGTATTGCCGACCAGAGAGCTCGGCTCCCCCGCGACCACCGGAGCCGCAGAAGTCTCGGCGAGCTTGCCGAAGACCACGTTGTTCATGACTGTCGCTTTCTGTATCCGAACCGCCACAAGCGACGGTGAGACGTTGAGCAGGCAGCGAACACCGGCCGACAACACAACAAAGTCGGCCTGGCGCTGACCGATCAGCGTCGGGAGATACAGAACCTGGCGAGAATGTCTTGCCCGTTCAGCACGGGTGCGCGGGCTACCGGCGGTCCCCGAACGCCACCGACGCCCGCGGACATGAGGAACGCGGCACCGACCACAGCGGCTCCCGCCAGGGCCAGCCACAGCAACGGCAGCAGAAGTCCCGCCGCCGCGGGCAGCATCGACTTCACGATGCAATGGGTCATGTGCTGATCACAGTCATCTTTCGCATGACCGATCGCGCGGTCGGAGTGATGATCATGCGAAGCACTCGCCGAAGCGTTCGCGGTGGCGGCACCCAGGTGCAGGTGTTCCGCACCGCCGAGCAGCGCGCAGTCGATCATCGGGGCGACCAGCAGGACCGCCATCAGCAGTCCCACCAACGACCCACGCCGCAGCCGACCCACCAGCGTCACACTGCGCCACCTGCGGAAACGAAGCGATCGGAGCATGCGCGGGCCAAGGGCCGAGTCGAGAGGCGGCACGTCGGCAAATCAGCCACCATCCACAACGTTGCCGCCTCTTCGCCACAATCGGCGTGGTCAACCATTGCCTTCACCCGTACCACCTCCATTCATCGAAACCATCGGCGACAGACAATTCCCGCGTCGTAGATGCGACATCACGGAAGCAAGACCGACATCCTCGCGAAACAATCTACTACCTACATCCATAGTCTCTCGGCCCTGTGATGAGATCCACCCGATCACGTCGGCGAAACATAGCTCCTCGACATTCCCCTACGACCCTGCGCCAAACCGCCTGATAAGGCGCTTTGCGCCCACCCGGCCCTGCGACGCCACTCTGCGGCAAACAGCGATTGCGTGAACGTCAGTGCAAGCGTATAGCTAGCTCACCTGCTGAGCTTCTCCGTAGACCAGGACTGGCGCCCGCCTGATCATGTGGTAAGCCACCGCCCGCGCCCGTCGACGCGGCGGCATCGGCATCGGCATCGGCATCGGCCTGACCCAATCTCGCGCGTCCTCGTCGCAGCCCACGTGGCCGAATCTGGGCGCAACGACGGGCTGTCGCCGGACCAGCCTTACCGTCCCACTCCGCTCACCGGAGCCGTCCCGGTCGCCTCCCCATCAATCCATCCAGCGGCGCGTTCTCGGCTCAGGCTGCCAGCCCTGTTGTCCTTACGCCCGCCCGCGGCTCCACAGCGCTGAGCAGCCAACTTGCCATATACCCCCCGGGGGTATATTTTTTCCCGTGTCCCGCTGACAACAACAGGAGGATCACGAAAATGAGCACCTCGAACCACACCCACGACGCCACTCACGCCGCCCATGGCCATCATGTGAGCCACGGCGCGCACGCCGCCTCGGCCGTTCATGCCGGTCACGGCTCACATGCGCAGATCGGCCACCACGCCACCCCCACCGCCGGTCACTCCGGTCACGACGCTGCGGCTTTTCCCGGCGGACTGCTGATCACCCAGGACGGGTACTCGCTCGAACTGCAGGACACCGTGCTGCAGCCCGGCGAGATCGACTTCCGGTTCCGTATCACCGGTCCGGACGGGCGGCCCGTCACCGACTACACCCCCATTCACGACAGAGACCTGCATCTGATCGTTGTTCGTCGTGAATTGACCGGATTCTGGCATGTCCATCCGCGGCTCGGCGCCGACGGCATCTGGTCGGTGCGTCTGAATCTGCCTGAAGCCGGGGCTTATCGGGTCTTCACCGATATCGCACCCCGCGCCCTGGGCCGCACCATCACTCTCGGAGCGGACCTCGCCGTCGCCGGAACGTATGCCCCGCTCCCGATTCCCGCCCCGGCCCGCATCACCGTCGTGGACGGCTACGAGATCGAACTACGCGGCGAACTCACCACAGGCGACGGAAGCCTTCTCGCCCTCACCGTCCGCAAAGACGGCACTCCGGTCACCGACCTGCAGCCCTACCTCGCGGCCTTCGGGCACCTCGTCGTCATCCGGGCCGGCGACCTGGCCTATGTCCACGTCCACCCCAACGGCGAACCCGGTGACGGAGTGACCGCCCCGGGCCCGGATATCACCTTCCACACCGCCGCACCCGGGCCCGGGATCTACCGTGCATTCCTCGACTTCAAGCACGAAGGAATCGTCCGCACGGCGGCCTTCACCCTGCCCGCCGGCACACCCCAGCGGCACTGACCATCAAACCGAGCCCGCCGACCCCGCGACCACACACCAAGGAGTCCCCATGTGCGGCTGTCGTTGCCCATCGACTCGTGCCCCACCACCCCTACCCACTCCAAGGAAGTGCTTCGGAGATGATCACCTCGTTGTTCACCCAGCGTGACTATCTGCGCCTGTTCACCGCCCAGGTGTCGGCCCTGTTCGGCACCGGATTGACCACCGTCGCCCTGGGACTGCTCGCATACGAACTCGCAGGAGCCGACGCGGCCGCCGTCCTCGGCACCGCACTGACCATCAAGATGCTGGTCTACGTAACCATCGCACCGATCGCGGCCGCCTATGCCAACCGGTTCCCCCGCAGGCTGTTCCTGGTCGGGCTCAATATGATTCGCGCCGCGGTGGTGTTGGCACTACCGTTCATCGACCAGGTCTGGCAGATCTATCTGCTCATCGCGGTGCTGCAAACCGCGTCGGCCGCGTTCACCCCCACCTACCAGGCCGTCATCCCGGACATCCTGCCCGACGAGCGCGACTACACCAAGGCACTGTCAGCCGCCCAACTGGCCGCGACGATGGAAACGCTGCTGAGCCCGATGCTGGCCGCGGTAGCACTGGCAGTCATCAGCTTCCACTGGCTGTTCGTGGGGACCGCCATCGGATTCACGATCTCGGCCGCCCTGGTGATCACCACCCGCATCCCGGACGCGCGGACCACCACCGAGGGCACCTTCGGAGAACGGATCACGGTAGGCATCCGCATCTTCGCCGCAACGCCGCGGCTGCGCGGGCTGCTGGGCCTCAACCTGGTAGTCGCCGCCGCGGGCTCGGTGATCATGGTCAACACCGTCAACTACGTGCGTGACACCCTCGGCGGAACACAGTCGGGGGTGGCGACGCTACTGGCCGCGAACGGTTTGGGCACCATGATCGTCGCACTGTTGCTGCCCCGCGTTCTCGAACGCCGCGACGCGCGGCCGGTGATGCTGGCGGGCGCCGCCACCCTGCTCGCCGGACTCGGATCCGCCATCGCGTTGTCGACCGCAAGCAGCGGCGACTGGCGATGGGGCGCCGCGATCGCGGTGTGGGCAGTGGTCGGCGCGGGAACAGCGGCGGTGCTCACCCCGACCGGTCAGGTGCTGCGGCGCTCGTCGCGGCCCGCCGACCGGCCCGCGCTCTTCGCCGCTCAGTTCTCGCTCTCCCACCTGGCCTGGCTGATCACCTACCCGATCGCCGGATGGCTGACCACCGCCACCGGGTACACCACAACCTGGATGACACTGGCCCTACTCGCCGGTACCGGGATCACCGTCGCGCTACGGATGTGGCCGCGCCACGATCCGGCCCAGCTGACCCACCTACACGAGGTCGGCTCCATCGACCCGGGCAGGCTCACCGACGCCATCCGGGTCGACGAACGCCACTACCAGCACACTCACGTGTACGTCATCGACCCCGAGCACCCCCGCTGGCCCACACCAGCGACGCGCCCACACACGCTCGCCGCATGACGGCTTCGCCGTCCACACCGGCGGTCGCGCGGCAACGCGACCGCCGTAGCGGCTTGACCCCTCATCCGAGAGGCAGCGCCAGAGCACACCCGGCCGCCCGGACAGGCGCCGCCACCTCAACGAGCAATATCGCGAAACCACACCACACCGGCCACAAGCGACGCCACACAACATGGTTCGAAGGCCAATGGAGGTTGTCATGAGTCAAGCGGCTCGCTACTCCGGGCACCGCATTGCCGCTGACGCAACCGTCGCCGCCACACCCCCGAAGCCGGGCATCTCACTGCTCGATCGCTAATTCGCCACCAAGGCGGACGCAGCAGGCCCCTCCCGGCTGGATCGCGGGCCCGGACTTCAAGGCACCGCCGACTGGTCCGGGATTTCGTTGACCTGGACGCCGTGGAGGGGTCTATCTCGCTAAAGGTGTTTCCGGCGGTTTCTCTCAGTAGGTTCGGGCGTCGGGCCAGCGGTCGGCGAAGGTGATCGCGAACGCGTTGACCGCGGGCTTCCACCGCATGGTCCATCGTGCTCG
>NZ_JABLTE010000085.1 GCF_013315795.1 Nocardia barduliensis | reverse complement strand
GGACGAACCCGCCCTACCCGCGCTGCTGCACCTGGCCGCGGCCACCGCCGCCGACCTCATCGTCACCGCCAACCCCCACCGGTCACCACTGCTGGCCCAGCTGCTGTCCACCCCACCGATCGAGCTCGCCCGCAAAACCCACTGCGACATCCTCATCACCGCCTAAACACACTCACAGAAAGCACCCATGACCGAGAACACACCCAGCACCCACACACCCGAGCCCCGCCAGGTCCCGGACTGGATCCCCGCCTTCCCCGTACACGCACCCGACTCCGCCGACCTGCCGCCCCACCACGACCACTGCCTCGGCTGCGGACCGGCCAACCCCCACGGCCACCAGCTACGCGCCCGACGCGACACACACGGCGTCTACGCCCACCACCGCTTCGACTCCCGCCACGTCGGCGCCCCAGCGATCGCCCACGGCGGCGCGGTCGCCACCGTCCTCGACGAACTGTTCGGACTCCTGCTCTACACCGTCGGGGAACCCGCCGTCACCCGCCACCTCGCCATCGACTACCTCGCCCCGATCCTGCTCGACACCCCCTACACCCTCCGCGCCCACATCCACTCCCGCGACGGCCGCAAACTCCACCTGAAAGCCACCATCGAAAACGACCACGCCCACGTGGTCACCACCGCCACCGCACTGTTCCTCATCGTCGACGTCAACCACTTCCTCACCCCACAACAAACCCCCACACACCGATAACACCCCCTGACCTGTTCCGTAACCCGATCGTCCACCGGAACACCACGCAGAACGAACATCGGCCCAGCACACCGGTGTTCCGTAGAGGTGTTCCGCAAACTGTGCCGGTCAACCCCCGCCATCTGGAACACTTTCGGCATGGGTGAGCCGTTCCGCATCGGATACTGCCGCTGCTCCACCGACGAACAAGACGTCGAGATCCAAACCGAACAACTACTGGCGCTCGGAGCGCCGCGCGAGCGGATCTTCATCGACAAAGGGTTCTCCGGGACCACCCGCAAGAACCGGGCCGGCCTGGACAACGCACTCGCCGCCGCCACCTCCGCCGCAGCGGCCATCGACGAGCGACAGGTAGTGCTCATGCTGGCAGGTAGTTCCGTATGCGCGCCCGCATTCGCCGAGCGCAACCTTGCGGCGCTCGAAATGGCCCAGGAATTCCTCCCACTCGGCATCGGTAGGGGTGCGGTATTCCTCGCTCGGCCGCGTTCCTCGGCGCCGCGTGATGAACGCGCGGTGGCCGTTGATTGCTTCTTGTGGGTAGACGGCCTTGTAACCCATGGTGGTGGATATGTCGTTGTGACCCAGCAGCATGCGCAATGTGCGGGGGCATCCCGTTCAGAATTGCGTCCGTGGCAAATATTCTGCGCAGGTCGTGGGGCACGAAGTAGAGCGGTTGGCCGCCGGCGTCTTTTATGTCCGTCGACTCGAGTATTTCCCTGATGCATTTGCGGATCGTCGACGCCGCTATGGCTCGCGTATGGCTGCCGTTGTTCCACTGGAACAGCAGCGGAGCCGGCGTGGCCCAGCATCGTTCGGAGAGGTCATAGAAGGGGACCAATGGAATGGCTCCGTCCTTCTGCCGAACTCGGGCGATGATCGCGGATATGACATCGGCCAGCTCCGGACTGACGACGAGGAGGCGTTCCTCGTCGGTCTTGGACGGCGCGACGTGCAGCAGCGGGATGATCTGCCCTGCTTGGGGGTGTCGATACTGGATGATGCTGTGATGGCTCGTTTCGAGCATCTCCTCGACCCTGACGCCGGTGTGCCGAAGAAACTCGACTGCTGCCCAACCCCAGAAGGCACGATGGTCCTCGGCACGAAGGTGGCGGCGGCGGCCGGTCGAGTCGAAGACGCCCGTAACCATACTGAGCCGCTGATTTTCGTTTCTGCGTGCGGAGACTCTGGTGAAGGTCTCGCCGAAGACGGTGAACGGCTTGCCGGGTTCAGAATTCAACGCTGCGTCCAGTCGGAGGCGGGCCTCCTCGGTGCGGCGTTCGGCGGTCCGCACCAGAACTGGCAGCAAGGGCAGGCGTTCGCGGGTCCGCTGGTCCATGCGCGCCTTTCGGCGCGAATTGACCTTCCTGGTCGAGTGCGCGGTTTCCGACGCGCGGATGGGGCACGGAACGGCCCATCGCGGCCATCGCGCAGAATCCTCGGTAGCCCATTGCGCGATGTCCAGGTAGAACGCCCGGACTGTGGTCAGGAGTTGGAGGTAGTTCACCCGTGGGACGGTGACCTCGACGGTGGTCCCGTCCGGCAGGCGCTTATTCTGGATCTTGACGCGGAGGCGTTCTTTCCACGCATGCGCCACTTTCGGGTCGAGGTCGAGCGAGTCGATGCCTGGATGGTGTGCTTCCAGATCCGTCCAGAAATTCATAACCAGCACCCGCGACAACGAGTCGAGTGTGGTGTAGTCCAGGGCGACTTGCCGTTCCGCCAGGTAGCTGACCAGCAGGTTGCGGACCTCGGGATCAGCGACGTGATACCGATCCACGAGTCGCTCGATGCTGGATCGTCCGCCATAGTTCATGATTGCGCGCAGGGTCACCGGCGCACCCTGCGGAAGGAATCCCGCAGCCTCGAGCAGGGTGTAGAACAGATAGCGCCCCTTTCCGGGCAAACCGATGGCTATCTCCTGCTTGCGTAACTCGACACAGTCTCCGACGGTGATGTCGCGAACGCCGCCGCCCTTGGTCAGCAGCAGGACACAGAGCTGCCATCGGATGACGGGGAGGCAGGTGCTCGACCGGATTTCGGGCGTCATCGCCGTCTTGAGTAGCCCGAAACCCGACGGATCGCGATACTCGGCGATCCTAGTCGTCCAGGTTCCGGTTCGGTTGATAGTAAGCAGGAATGTCGGGCTGGGACAGATGATCCTTGCAATGGACAGCAGCATCAGCGCGGTCAGCAGCTGGGACTTGTCGCCTACCCGGCCGTGTGCCCGGTGCCATTCCGCGGCGGCCGCAGTCCAGTGCGGCTCAGCGGTTTCGGCACCGCTGGCCTGCCATCGCTGCTGCCAGGTCTCGCCAGGGAAGATCTCCAGCCTGCCGAGCAGCCTCTTGACACACAGTCTGCGACGAAAGCGCATATCGTCCGACACCGGAGGAAGCCGTAACCCCTCGAGCCGTTCAATGGTTTTCTCGACGGTCAGGGCCTGACGCGAAGCGGAAAGCACTGGTCGAGCGGGAAATTGATCCAGGATGGTCTCGGCGAGCACTCCACGCGCTTCGCGCGTCAGTTCCTGCTTTCGGCTGGTCGAACCGACCTCAGCCGTCGCTGTGGTTGTCGATGATTTCACTGCGTCCTGCCGAATATGACGTCGAGAGAACGTGGGTCGTAACCCGACGCTGGCGGCTCCGGTGGGGCTGCCGCGCGCTCGTTCTGGCGCGCGTGGTGGGCGAGCGCAGCCGTGATCACCTCACCGTGGGTAGGGGTGGTGTAGAGCTGCGTGGTCGTCAGATCGGCGTGGTCAAGGATCCACTGGACGTCGGTGATGTCCATGTCCGGGTCATCGGCCATGCGGTAGGCCGCGGTGTGCCGAAGGGCGTGGAGCGGATAGTTGGAGCCGAGCGCTTCCTGGGCGCGGGTGAACATTGCTCGGGCCGCGTGATAGGACAGCGGCCGCCAAGGTCGGCGTAGCGTGAACCAGAGTGGATGGCGGTGACCGCGGGAAGCGCCCTTGCGCCAGAGTTATTCCTGGTAGAGCCGCAGCCAGACGAACGCATCAGGCGAAGCCGGCAACTGCTGAGCTTTGCGAGAACCCTTTCGTGTAACCGTGATCAGTTGCTGGCCGGGATCCTCATCGCCCTGGCAGGCGGACAGTAGTTCTTCGGCGCGGGCGCCGGTGGACACCCAGAGCGCCAGCAGGGCGCGGTCCCGGTTCGACTTCAGTGCCGCGAACACCGTGTTGAATTGCTCGTCGGGGATCTTCTTCGGGATCCGCTTGGGAACCTTCGGCCGATAGCGGCCGACCCGCTCCTTCCGATGCGGATCCATCGGGTTGTGGTGCGCGTGAGCCCGCCTTGAGCGTCGTGAGCGGTCCAGCGGGAATGGGTTGATCAATGGGCCTTTGCCGAGTTCCAGCTGGAAGTCGTAGAACGCCCGCCAGACGGTCTCGGCGTGCGCCCGCGACGCTGGCGAGTACTTCGGTCCCGGGCTCGGCCTGCCAGTGACGGCATTGACGACCTGGCTGGGGCGGCCGCGGGGCAAACCGGGCAACTGGCCGTCGGTCCGGTGCCGCCAATGAACTCTCATCGGCTTGTCCGCCAACAACCTCCATCGTCCGAAGTCGCGCCCCTCCATTGGCGTTACTTTGTCCCACGACATGCCGATCGCGGCGAGGAACCGCCACCAGCGAAGCAGATCGCTGCCATATGACCGGATCGTCGACGGCTGCTTGTCGGTGGCCTGTAGCTCGGCGAAGTACCTCGCCGCGGGTTCGATGACCGCGCCGTTCGCGTCGAGAAGCTGGTATGGCTCCCACACGTCACCGGTCCTTTGGAGCCGACCGACGTCCGGCACAACGAGTCTCGACAGATATCGCTCGCCGCCCTCTTCGCACATGGCGAGGAAAGCTAGCAGAAACCTAAGCTGACCTGCAAGGATTACGAAGTTAGTTCAGTCAATACGTCATCGAGGCTTGCGGCGGGGTCTTGGAGGGGGTCGAGCTTTGGGCCGACGGCAGCACGATGCGACGGTACTGGATCGACTAGAGGCGCCATTGCTCGATCGTGGTCCCACCGCCGTCCCGCACCTTGGCGGTGAAGCCATTCCGTTGGCCGAACCCGCAGATCTCGGGTGTGAAATGGGCGTGCGCCTGCGTGGGCATCTCGGCAGGATGCGAGCATGGTTGCCCCGTTGGATATCCCGCGTTTGACTGCAAACGACAGATTTGTGCTCCGCTCCTGGGAGATCAGCGACCTGCCTCTGGTTCGAGAGGCGTCGAGCGACGATCACATCCCGTTGATCACGACCGTTCCGGCGGTGTACTCGCGAGAAGCAGGCGAAGCCTTCGTGCGTCGGCAGTGGGAGCGTGTATCGACCGGCAGTGGGTATCCGTTCGTCATCGTGCGGGTTGAGGACGGTCGGCCGCTCGGGTCGGTCGGTCTGTGGTTGCGGGACCTGGACGAGGGGCGTGCGATGCTGGGCTACTGGGTGGTCAAGTCCGCTCGTGGTCAGCGGGTCGCTGCGGAAGCGCTTCGAGCGGTCACTGCCTGGGCCCTTACTGACCTGGAGATCCGCCGCCTTCACCTATATGTCGAGCCCTGGAATGCCGCATCCCAGCGGACGGCTGAGCGTGTGGGTTTCCAGTGTGAGGGCCTGCTCCGCAGTTGGCAGCTGGTCGGCGAGGAGCGTCGGGACATGATCATGTATTCGATGTTGGGTTCTGATCTGTCCTGATCGGCCGCCTGTTGGCTGACCTCGGTGGGCACCTCCAGATTCGGTACCGTCGCTTACGACCATGACGGCCTCCTACTCGGTCAGGGCTACTATGACCCGCTATCGCCCGGGACGACGATCATCCCGGACGGGCTGCCGAGCGGGAAATTAGCTGGTGAAGGCCGCTGTTCGCGCGGCACTATTGTCCGATGACCGAGATCGAAATCCCGGTGTCCCGGATCGCGTGGAGCGAGCTGCCCATCTCGGTGCGAGGCGAGATCGAGAGTCGCTTGGGCGCGGGAGTGCGTTCGGGATCGACCCAACCGGGCGGATTCAGCCGCGGAATGGCATCCCGGCTAGCGATGGTGGACGGTCGCACGGTGTTTGCCAAAGCAATCCCCATCAGAGACCGTTTCGCCCACCGGTACCGGATCGAAGGCGACACCGCGACTCAGCTCCCAGCAGAGATCCCGGCACCAGCGGTGAGGTTCATGCTGGAAATCGACGGGTGGCGAGTCCTGGTATTCGACGACGTCACCGGTCGCCATCCCCGTTTCGACCAGCCTACGGAATTGGCGGCGGTGCTCGCCGTGGTCGAGGACATGGCACGGATGCTGACACCGAACCCACTACCGGACGTACCGACCCTGGCCGATGATCTCGGATCGGACTTATCAGGTTGGCGGAAGCTGGCCGGCGGCGAGCTGGCCGGTAACTTGGACGAGTGGTCGGCCCGGAACGTGGATCGGCTCGCTGTTCTCGAATCCGGGTGGGAGCGTGCCACGGTCGGGCAGACGTTGCTGCATACCGATCTTCGCGCCGACAACATGCTGGTGCGCCCCGATGGCACGGTGATGATCGTGGACTGGTCCTGGCCATCCGTGGGTGCGGCGTGGGTGGATCTGGTGTTCCTGGCGACCGCCTTCGCCCTGCATGGGGTCGATCCCGAACCGATCCTGGGCTCGCACGCCCTCACCCGGGGCGTCGATCCTGATGCGATCTCTGCGCTGGTGTGCGCGCTGGCGGGGTACTGGATCCGAGAGAGCCGTCGGCCTGGAGGGTCGCAGTCGGTGGCTCTGCGTCGGCACCGCGCCGAGTCAGGTCGCGCAACGGTTGCGTGGTTGCAGCGGCGGGTCGGGTGGAAGTGAGCGCAGCGCGGTCCGCTATGACCGGTGGTGTGAACACGAGGTACGAAGTCGAACATGCGCAGCGGATCGCCGCCGCGCATGACGACCTGGAGCGGCACGGTGCCGCGGTGGTGTCCTGGCTCTTTCCCGCGTCAGTTCGGTATGCGATTGCGGCTGAGGCCATCTGGTTGGCGGAGCAGTTGGGCGTCCGTCGGGACTTGGCTTTCGCCGAGACAGGTTTCACGCCTCGCCGGATGAGGAACGTGAGGCGGGCGCAGATCGCGGAGAGCGGAGTTGTGATCCGGGAGACGTATGCATCACCCGAGGTCGCCGAGGTTGTGGCTGCCGTGGCCGGTCAAGCTGTGTATTCATGCCCGTATGAGCCCGAACAGTTCGTGGTTACCCAGCTGGACCGGGTGGGTGACACGCATGGATGGCATTGGGACGATTACAGTTTCGCGCTGGTGTGGGTGGCCGAATGCCCGGACACCGTTGACGGCGGATTCGTCGAGTGTGTCCCGGGCACGGTGTGGGATAAGCAGCAGCCGGGCATCGAGCAGGTACTTCGTGATCGCGCGATCCACCGGCTGGAGGCCGGTCCGGGACAGGTGTATCTCATGCGGGCGAGTACGACGCTGCATCGGGTGCACCCGATTCGGCGGGGCCGCCGCACGATTGTGAACATGGCGTTCGCGGCGGAGGATGAATTGTCGCGGCCCGTATCGCACGAGACGATGGACGCACTGTGGTCCGAGCCTGGGGATTGAGCGGAGGAAACCTTGCCGGTTGAGAGCGTCACATTGGGATCAGTGGACGGTGTGCGGCTCGACGCAGCGGTCCATATGGCATCCGTTCCGGCCAAGGGGGTCGTGCTGCTGGTGCACGGGATCACTGTGGATATGGACGAGGGCGGTGGGATGTTCGTCCGCTTGGCCGAGCGACTGACCGCTGTGGGATTTGATGTCGTGCGGTTCTCGTTCCGGGGGCATGGAAACAGCGGTGGGACGCAACGCGGAGTGACCATTGCTGGCGAGTGCCTGGATCTGGAGGCTGCGGTGCAGTTCCTCCAGGGGCGGTTTCCGGGCCGGTTTTCGATTGTGGCGGCTAGTTTCGGGGCCGTGTCCACGGTGCTGTCGCTGCCGTGGCTTGCTGATGGGCTTGATCGGTTGGTGCTGTGGAATCCTGTCCTCGACCTGCGGCATACGTTCCTGGAGCCGGATTTGGCGTGGGGTGAAGAGAACTTCGGCGCGTCGCAGCGCAAACTATTGCACGACACCGGAGTCCTGGTGGTCGACGGGGAATTCGAACTCGGCCGCGTGTTGTTCAGCGAGTTCGCCCACTACGACCCACTGGCACGATTCCTCGACAGCACCGTGCCGTCGCTGATCGTCCATGGAGACCGTGACACCGCGGTCTCCTACGAGATTTCCGCTCGGGCCGCGATGTCGAGGCCGAATACGGCGCTGCGTACCATCGCTGGTTCGGATCACGGCTTCGACTCGCGGGAGCGCGAAGATCAGGCGATCTCGGAGACGGTTGACTGGCTGGTCGGCCAGGTCGCGCCCGCCTCGTGACTCCCAGGGACCTGCACGGGCCGATTCGGCTCGGTGATGATGTGATCATCGGCGAGCACTGCGTTCTGGGATGCCCGAAGGAAACGCGTCTGCGGGAAGCTCAACGTGGGCGATGGTCGGCGGGTACTCCTGTCGTGATCGGAGATCGGAGTCTGCTGTTCAACCAGGTCATCATCCAGGAAGGCACAGCTCTTGGCATGGAGTGCGTGGTAGAAGACCGGGCACGGATCGGGTACGGGTGTGTGATCGGCGACCGGACCCGGGTCGTCCACGGCGCCTACATCTGTGATCGCGTCACGATCGGCGCGGACGCGTGTGTCGCTGGGTTCGTTTGCGATGCGACGGTGATCGGTGACCGCGCGACCGTGATGGGCGAGCTGGTCCACGAGTACACGAGTCCGCATCTGGGTTGGTGGGGAGTGGATGAAGAACCGCCCGTGGTCGAGGCGGATTCGGTGGTCGGGTTTGGTGCACGAGTGGTCGGCGGCGTCCGGATCGGGCCTCGCAGCTACGTCGCGGCCGGCGCGGTCGTGACCAAGAACGTGCCGAGTGAGCACGTCGTCACCGGCGTCAATGTTCACACGCCGATCGGCGAGTGGCCCGGTAAACGTCTTTCGGCGCTGATCGAACACTGGACGGCACCGCGACCGATGCGGTGATCGAAGCCGCGCATCACCACCGAATGAAGTCGGAATTCTCGGTGTCGCTGCCGGCGTCGTCCTTCGGTCGTTGTGTGACCAGCGGCGGATCGAACGCTAGCGCGGTGAGTCGCGGTGCGAACCGTGCCCGCACATCGGGTCGTGGATGTGGTGTGTAGAGGGCGGGAAGGAACTCGTCGACCGGCACGATGGCCTCGGTGAGTTCGGTGGACAGTGCGGTACGCAGGCCACTGCGAGTGAGCAGATAGGCGTAGCTGCAGTGGCTGTAGCCGGGGTGGACGATCCCGGGAACCGGCGTAGGGGTGTCCGGCCGGAGCAGGTCGCGCCCGAGGTACAGCATGTCGAATGCGATATCGACTTCGTCGATCAGGTTCAGGGTCTGGAGAAGGCGTGGTGCGAATTCCGGTGGGAGGGTCGCGTCGTCTTCGAGGATCAGAGTGTACGGGGCTGCGCTGTGCTTCTCGGCGTGGTTCCAGCATGCGAGATGAGCGAGAGTGCAGCCTATTTCGCCGTATTTGAGCGGTCGATTCCACCACGGGTTGTCGGAGTCGATTTGCCAGTCGAACAGCTTGATTCCAAGCGCCTGGAGGTCGCTGGTGGCGAGTTGCCGGCCGTCGATGACCACGTCGAGGTCCGAGGTGTAGGTGACCGTCATTGCCGAAGGTAGCCGGGCGCTGATCCATGCTCGGCGGTCTTTCCGCCGTGGCAGATTCACGACATAGGTGGCGATGTCGTCCAGATTCGTCACGCCGTTTGCCCGGGGGAGCAGCGGTGATGGCAGGTGAAGCGTTTGGTGTTGTCGATCACGACTCCCCAGTTCGCGCCGTGGGGGCGGGACATGAGCAGCAGGGGCTCCATGACGGTGAGGTCGGCGACGTCGGTGATGCCGCCGACGCGACGGGCTTCGGTGACCACGACGAAGTCATCCTGACCGACGTGGTCGGAGAGGTATTCGACATTGGTGGGTCCTCGTCGTGGATCGAGTAGTGCGCGGGCCGCGCCGAGGACCCCGAGGGTGAGGCACCCGCCCAGCAGTAGCGCGGTGGTTCCCTGCACGGTGAGCCGGGTGAGCACGGCGAGGTCTTCGATCAGCTCGCCACCGGGTGTCCACCGTGGAGCCATACAGAGGTTGTCCAGTTCGGGTACGACGAGCGGGTCGTCCTCACCGAGCGGATTCGCATCAAAGTAGAAGGGTAACTGAGGGAGGAACTCCCGGTATTTGGCGTTCCACGGTGGGCCGCCGATCACCACGAGAACCTCGACCTGGGTATCGAAGTACTCCGAGGGCGCGAAGTCGCGCACAACCGCGGTGGGAGCGAGTTGCGCCAGTTGGGTGCGGACGAAGATCAATGTGTCCAAGTCAGCGAACTTGGCATACCGCAGGTAGTTCCGATCCTGTGGTGACGCATACTCTGGACGTTCGTCCACGGGGATTTCGGAGCAGACAATGTCGACGCCACCGCTAGGACGCAGGCCCCAGAACCGGCGCACAGCATCGTAGGGATCCTGTTTGCTGGCCCGGCCGTGGTGGCTCGGGCTGCGGTCGATGGCCTGCGTCTGTGCCCCGTCAGGAGCCGACGAGATCGTTACCAGGAGATAAGCCAGGGTGTCGAGGGCTTGGTCGGAACGGCGGCGCACGGTCTTGACCGCGCACTTGAGGTGCTGGGCCAGGGACTCTTGCCTGTCGGTGAGCGTCGGGTAACTGTGGTCAGGTCGAACGTTGAAATCCACTTCGGCGTAGACCCGCTCGCTCTCGGTGAGCTGACCGATCGCCTGACGCAGGATTGCGGCGAGATGTTCGATGTGTTCGGCAGAGCCAGGCTCGGTGTCGGAGTCGCGGCACAGATATGCCTGCACAGGTTCGTCGATGATGGTGAGCAGTGCTGTGGGCCGCGCCAATCCGAGTCCGCGGCGCACCCGTCTCAAGCTGTCCTTCACCTGGTCGATAGAGGGCGGCGCCAGCATCTGTCCACCTTATGTCCAGCGAAGGCGAATGCGACATCGGGTTTCCCGAGCGGCCGTACTACCTGTGTCCAGAAAATGTCCACTCCAGTCCAGGGTGTCCAGAAACTCGGGATGCAGCAGGGATAGCACATACAGCGCAGTGGACAGACACTCGAATCGTGGCTGATCGAAAATCTGTTCGGAAGTAGCAGGATTCGTGCACTCCAGCCACCGTCCAGGAGACCGACGGAAGGGAAAAGTCATGTCGGAGCACGCCACCACCACGGCCGAGCGTGGGGAGTACGAAGCCCCCAAGGTGGAGACGAAATCGATGATCAGCCGCCAGTGCGACTGAGATGACAACCCTGGTCGGCCGCGGTGTGGTCGGCCAGGGACCGGCGGCAACAACAAGGGGTGGTCGAATGCTGACCTTGTACGTGGGTGATCTCCACTTTTCGGGATGGTCGATGCGCGGTCGAGTCGCGGTGGCCGAGAAGGGCCTTCCAGTGGCCGAAAGGATCGTGGAGCTGGATTGGCCGATCCGGGAAAGTCCGGACGGGGTGCTGTTCGCCGGCGACGGGACCGACGAACGCGAGGCCGGTATCGGCTGCGCGTGTGATGCCGACGAACTCGCGGAAGCCGATGTCGAAGGCATTCTGGAGGACTCCGCGATGTCGCTGCTGCCTCGGGTCCCGATTCTGGCCGACACCGAGACCGGAGCCGTTGCCGGAGATGTGGTCTCGATCGCCGAATACCTCGATGAAATCGCACCGGACTCCGGTCCCAGCCTCATGGGCACCACGCGACGCCAACGGGCCTTGGTCCGCTCTATCTCCGCCTGGGCGAGTCACGACCTGCCGTACCTGCGCGAGGGCGCGTCCTACGCACGCTCGCTCCGTACCGCCCCCGGCATTCCTGGGCCCGGCGCGGTGGAGCAGGCACGGTGGCTGTGCGATGTAGTGTCCGGATTGTTGCGCCGTTCGGGCGGTCCGTTCCTCGTCGGAGACTTCGGGCTCGCGGATGTGATGGTGTCGACCTACTTCCAGCAGCTCCGCGGCTGGCATATCGGCATCGACGACCCCACCGTGCGCGACTACGCGGGTCGACTGCTGGAACGACCGTCGGTCGCTGACCACATCGACCAGGCCCGCGCGATCTACCGGGCCATCGACGAAGCCCCGACCGGGTCGCCGCAGTGGATCCTGCGCCACTACCGCTATCACCCGGGCAAGCAATTGCTGCACGACTGGCAACGCGACCGCTGCGAACAACTGGTCAACACCACCGCCGCGGAGGCAGTACAGCTGGCCTATCAGGGTCTCGACCTCGAGCAGATCACGCAGACGCTCGCCCAAACCTATGAGGTGCCGCCGGAGCGCGTTGCCGACGACGTCACCACGTTGTTCGCGCGGCTATCACCCGCCTGACCGCTCGACGCGAGGAGCATCGCTATGCCCGCCACCCTGTCCCGGGCCCTGACCCAGCAGCTGAGATACCGTGCCGACCTCGGCCTGCTGTTCGACCCACACACCGGCACCTTCCATCGACTCCGCAACGCGGTCGCCGAATCGATGGTGTCCCTGATGTTCTCCGGCGCCGATGACGACACCGTCATCGGCGATATCGCGCAGCGCTACAACGCCGCCCCCTCACGCGTCGCCGCCGACGCCGCCGACCTGGTCGCCACCCTGACCTCCCCGCAGCCAGCAGCCGTCCAGGACGACGGCCGCGGATCGTTGCTGGGCGTCGACAAGCGGTTCGACACGAAGCTGGACTTCCCGCTGCGGCTGGAAATCGAGCTCACCGCCGTATGCAACTGGGCGTGCGGATTCTGCTACAACGTGTGGAAGATCGACCCGGACATGAGCGACGCCGAGGTCCGGCGCGCGGTAAAAGCATTGCCGGAAAAGCATATTCCGACCGAGCTGGCATGCTCGATCCTCGACGAATGCGCAGACCGGGGCTGTTTCGTCATCCGCTACAGCGGCGGTGAGACACTGCTGCACCCCGATGCGATGGAGATCTTCGAACACGGTGGACGCCGCGGCCTGTACCAGGTGGTGTTCACCAACGGCCACTTCCTCACCGCCGAACGGGCGAAGCGGCTGGCAGCAGCGAACGTGCGCTGTGTCCTCGTCTCGATCCACGGCGACCGCGACACCCACAACGAACTGACCGGCCATCCCCGCGCCTATGACCGCGCGATCGACGCGATGCGACTGCTGATCGACGCCGGCATCACCGTGGTCGCGGAGATGACACTGGTCAAAAGCAACATCGACGGTGCGCTGGACGTCATCCGCGATGTGCATGCGCTCGGGGTGCGCGAGTTCGGCGTCATGCGCTACGTCCCGACCGGCCGCCACGACGACCGCTACGGCATTCCGGTGTCGGTCACCATGCCGCTGATCACCCGCATCGACCACCTCCTTGCCACCGAATGCCCCGGGATGACGGTGGCGTGGCCCTGCGCGCAGAAGGTGTGCACCTCCGATACCGACACCCCGTTACGGTCCGACGACCCAACCCTCGGATTGCGGCTGTCGCAGATATCCGGGCACTGCGAATCGGGAATGGTGTGGGGCAGCGTCTCCTACGACGGCCGATTGCGGAACTGTCCGCACTCCAACGTCTACTTCGGTTCCCTGCACACCGAACCCCTCGCCGGAGCATGGCCCGCCTTGACCGACGCCGTGCACGCAGCGGTCGCCACCAGGCCAACCTGCACCGGTTGCGCAGTCGCCGACGCCTGCCGCGGCGGCTGCCACCTGCCCAGCTTCTTCGCTCCAGCGACCGGAGTAGCGCTCGGAATGCCCGCTCTCGCCACCGATAGGATTTCCGGATGACCACGGCAACTGCCCACAACGACAACCCCTCCGTCCCCGTATCGATGCAGGAAGCGATCCTTCGTCTGCAGGCGTACTGGTCGCAGCGAGGTTGCCTGCTGGGTCAGCCGTTCAACACCGAGGTCGGTGCCGGCACGATGAACCCCGCCACGCTGCTGAGTGTGCTGGGTCCGGAAATCTGGAACGTCGCCTACGTCGAACCATCCGTACGTCCCGACGACTCTCGATACGGTAAGAACCCGAACCGCTTGCAGACCCACACCCAGTTCCAGGTGATACTCAAACCTGAACCGGGTGATCCGCAGGAGTTGTACCTGGGTTCGCTGGCCGCGCTCGGTATCGACCTCGATGCCCACGATGTGCGGTTCGTGGAGGACAACTGGGCTCAGCCGGCGATCGGGGCGTGGGGTCTGGGCTGGGAAGTCTGGCTCGACGGTATGGAGATCACCCAGTTCACCTACTTCCAACAGGTCGCGGGACAGAACCTCGACCCGATCCCGGTCGAGATCACCTACGGCCTCGAGCGGATCCTGATGGCGATCCAGGGCGTCACACACTTCGAGCACATCGCCTACGCGCCCGGCGTCAGCTACGGCGAAGTGTTCGGCCAGTCTGAGTACGAGATGTCGCGCTACTACCTCGACGACGCCGACATCGACACCACCCGTGGCCTGCTCGCCGCGTACTCGGCCGAAGCCGACCGGATGATCACCACCCGGCTGCCGGTCCCTGCGCATGTACATGTCCTGAAATCCAGCCACGCATTCAACATTCTGGATTCGCGCGGTGCGGTGAGTACAGCCGAGCGCGCGAAGTGGTTCGCGGTGATGCGCAAGCAATCCCGCGAGATCGCCGCCCTGTGGACCGACTTACGTGCGGAGGCCGGGTATCCGCGCGGAGTACACGCCCCGCCGCCGCTGGCCACTTCTCCCGTCGATCCCGCCACGATCACTTCAGCACCCGGATCGGTGCTGCTGTTCGAGATCGGCACCGAGGAACTACCGCCGCATGTCGTGACCGCGAGCATTTCCAGCGTGCGCGCCACACTCATCGAACTCCTTGATTCCACTGCCCTGCCGCATGGTGAGATCACCGTGCAGGCGACCCCACGCCGGATCGGCGTGCGAGTCGAGGGCATCGCCGATAGGGAACCCGACAGCGTGAACGTGCGCCGGGGCCCGAAGGTCGCCGCAGCCTACGATGCCGACGGTAAATCCACTCCGGCTCTCGCCGGTTTCCTTCGTGCGCAGGGTGTTTCGGCCGATGATCTGCAACGGATCGAAGTCGGCGGTGCCGAGCACGTCGCGGTCGAGAGCACTCGCGCCGGCCGTTCGGCGGCAGTGGTACTCACCGATGTCCTGTCCCGGCTCACCCTGTCGTTGCGGGCGGACAAGAACATGCGCTGGCGTGATCCGGAATTGAGTTTCTCCCGCCCTATCCGATGGCTCACCGCGCTACTCGGCGACCAGATCCTCCCGATCACCGCCGGCACATTGGTAGCGGGCCGCAGCACCCGAGGCCACCGCCAGTCCGCTACACCGACGTTCGATCTCCCTGCCGCCGACCACTATCTCCCAGTACTCGAGGCCGCGGGAATCGTCGTCGACCCGGTCGAGCGCCGCGCACGCGTCGTGTCCTCGGCCGCCGCTCTGGCTGAGGCCGCGAACGGCCGGATCGACGTCGACGGCGACGCCGACCTGATCGATGAGATCACCAACCTCGTCGAATCCCCGACCGGTATCCTGGGCCATTTCGACCCGAAATACCTCGACCTGCCAGAACAAATCCTCATCACTGTGATGCGCAAGCATCAGCGTTACCTCCCGGTCCGCTCCGGCGCGGGTGACCTGCTGCCGGTCTTCGTGACGATGGCCAACGGCGACTGCGACGCCGACGTCGTCCGCGGCGGCAACGAAAACGTGCTCCGCGCCCGCTTCGAGGATGCCGCGTTCTTCTGGAATGTCGACCTGACCATCGCCCCTGACCAGTTCCGGGCCCGGCTCGGGGCACTCATGTTCCACGAGAAGGTCGGCACCATGGCTGACCGCGCCGACCGCATTGCCACAGCGGCCTCCATACTTGGCACCCGCAGTGGCCTCCCTGCTGCTGACGCGGCCACCTTGACCCGCGCTGGTGCCCTCGCGAAGTTCGACCTCGCCACCCAAATGGTGATCGAAATGACCTCCCTCGCCGGCACTATGGCGCGCGAATACGCGACCAAGTCCCGCGAATCCGAACCAGTGGCCACGGCACTGTGGGAAATGGAGCTGCCCCGCTCGTCCGGAGACGACCTCCCCACCACCACACCCGGCGCGCTCCTTGCATTGGCAGACCGCTTCGACCTCCTGGTCGCGATGCTCGCCGTCGGCGCCAAACTCACCGGCAACGCCGACCCCTACGGCCTGCGCCGCGCGGCAGCCGGAATCCTGGCAATCCTGCGCGACCACCCCGAACTCGCCGACGTCACCATCCCAATCGGCCTCAGGACCGCCGCCGACCAACTCCGCGGCCAGGGCCTCACCATCGACCCCGCGGTCCTGTCCACTGCTGAGGAACTGATCACCACCCGCTACGAGCAGCGACTCCGCGACGAAGCAGTCGGTCCAGGACTCATCGCCGCAGTCCGTCCCTCCGCCGAGGCCCCGCATCGCGCGGACATGTTGATCGACCAGATCAGCGAAGCCAGCGAGGACAACCGATTCGCCGACCTTGTGGAAGGACTGCAACGGATCATGCGGATCCTGCCTCCCGCCGCGCCCACCACCTACGACCCCGCTAGGCTCATCGGCCCCGCCGAGCAGCAGCTCCTGACCGTGATGGGTTCGGTGCCTGTTGCCGATGGCAAGCCGTTGACCGAATGGATCCCCCACGGCCACACCCTGATCGAGCCACTGACCACGTTTTTCGACGATGTCCTGGTCATGGCCGACGACCCCGCCGACCGCACCGCACGGCTGGGTCTACTGGCCGCGATCCTGGCGAAAGCTCCAGCCGGAATCGACTGGCGAGAAGTCCACCAAATGCTGCAGAAGCGGGATGGATGACACTCGTCGACCCGGCACCGCGCAGGCGGCTGGAGCCATGGCGGATCGCGACGTCATTGTCAGACGGTCAGAGCTTCCGTCATGAGTTACCGCTGCCGCCGCGCGGGCCGCCGCCGTCAATTCGTGTTCGGCAGGAAATCGAATTCGCCGTCGCGGGCTCCGGCAACGAAGGCGGTCCATTCGCCATCGTCGAAGCGGAGCCTGATCGCGCCATCCGCAGTCTGGACGAGGGTGTCCGCTCCGTCCTTGCGGACATTGACGATGCCGTTGGCGCTGCGCGAGCCGCTGCGCGATTCGTCGATAAACGCGGTCCATGCGTGGAGATCGAAGGTGATCGTGCCGTGCGAGGGGTGCTTGCTGTGCCGCAGGTAGACGCGACTATCGCGGGGGGCGACGTCCACGCAGTTCTCACCGGCCCCGCTGTGGCTGGATGTCCGCCAGCCGGCGGAGGGGGCGACCTCGACGCAGTTCTCGCCGTTGCTGCTGTAGCTGGATGTCCGCCATTCGAGGCGGGTGCCGGTGTTCACCGTCACTCCTTGTCTGTCAGGGTGCTGATTCGGGCTCTGATGACTTCAGCGGAGTCGGACTCCGACAGCGCTGCCTCACAGAGCCGGTCAGCTGCCATTTTATACAACTGCACCTGGTCCTGTTCCTGCATGTACAGGGCGCCAGCCGGGTATTCGACATATCCGATCGATTGGGCATTGTCGAAGTTCAGCAGCATGAAGTCGCCGTCGAGTCCGTCGTGGACGGTGACGCTGAGCGGCATGATGTGCAGCTCGACGTTGTCGAGTTCCTGCAGTTCGAGTAGGCGCTCGAGTTGCGGCCGCATCACCGTAGAACCGCCGACCAGGCGATCGAGTACGACTTCCTCCAGGACGGCGCGATACCGCTGCGGGTTGTTTGCTGCGGTGAGGCGTTGTCGTGCCATCCGCGCCTCCACAACCTGAGGTGCATCGATCGGCGGAACTCTCAGGTTCCCCTGAAGAAGCGCCATTGCGTACTCGGGTGTCTGGAGCTGTCCTGGGAGCAGTGTCTGTTCGTAGGTGAATACCGAGGTCGCGAGCCCTTCGAGTCCGACGAAGGTGCGGAACCAGTTCGGGAAGGCGTCGCCGAACGGCGCCCACCAGATTGTCTGGTCGGCCTGGGACGCGAGCGCGGCGAGGCGTGTGATGTGGACGTCGTCGGCGCCATAGAGCTTGAGTAGGTGAGTTACCTCGTCAGGTTGTTGCTGATTACGGCCCGATTCGAGGTAGTTGATCTTTGTCTGGGTGCAGCCGAGGTGTTCGCTGGCCTGGCGCTGTGACATGCGGGCTCGTTCCCGAGCGTCGCGTAACTCCCGGCCGATGAGGAACCGCAGGGCATTCGGATCTGACCGGTCCCATCCTGGCGTCGTCATCGCGGCCTCCATTCATCGATCGTGCGTTAGCACCCTATCCCGCCTCTCAGGGTGGATCGCCCCATCCCTTGCGGCTGGTATATATACCAGCTACATTACTCTCAATGTCGTGGCATGAGTAACACATCAATACCGCGCACTCAGCGAGTGTTCGAGTGATCTCAGGAGTGATCAGCCATGCAACTTGTAACTGGAGCCGATACTGACCGGCTGTCCGCGTGGTATGTCGGGCAACAGTCGTGGACGTTGCCGTGGATGCAGGGCAGGACGGTGGACACCCTGGCCGCGAATGCGGCTGTTCATGCGGGTGAGGCACTACAGGCTGCGCCTCCACCCGGCGATCCCCGCTGGAGAGATATCCGCTTCGGTGCTGACGCGCTGGGGCTGACCGTCCATGAACTCGCGGTTGTACTGGGTGTCACCTGCACCATTCCTGATCTCCCACCGCGTCGTGCGCGGATCTGGCTACCGGGCGAGCGGAGGTGAGCGCGGGTGTTGTCGAACGCGGACCGAGAACCGTCGTTGATGTACGGGTACCTGCGCAAGGAACTGCTCGGTGACCACCAGAGCGATGTCGAACATCGACTGCGGGATCTGGCTGGGCTGAACGGGTTCAATATCGCGGCCCTCTTCTGCGAGACGGGCGCGGGGACCGGTGCGTTGTGGCAGTTGATGCGGGCCATCGAATCGACCGGTGCCCGCGATGTCGCCGTTCCGTCCGAAGCGCATTTGACTGCGGGCCGTAGTCAGCAGCGGACGAAGTTCCTCCACGATCTCGATGCCGTCGACGGCTTGCGTGTGTGGTGTTTGGACCTGAGCAACCGGTCGGTTGTGCTGAGCGGATTTCGCCGCAGCGTCGTCCTGCCGCGTGAGCGCACGTTGGCTCGACTCCTGCTGCGGACCGGTTCGGTGACTGTAGTGGAGGAGGCCCGCATGGACATCCTCAATACCCTGTCGAGAGCCAGGCTGCGGCACATGGTCGACGACGTCGAACACTTCGTGCTATCTGCTCTGTCCGACTTCATACCCGCAGACAGCGGCGGCAATCCGCCGATCTTCGCCGATCTCACAGCCACGCTGCCGAATCTGACCGAGTCGATCGTTCTGACGGTGTGGCTGTTGCTTCGGGGCCCGGCGTTGGAGGTGCAGGTTCTTCGGTCGCCGATGCTTTCTCTCGAACCGATCGGTCCCGACGTACTTGGCCCGGCAGCGGCTGGCCGACGCTCGCTACGCGGGGGCGCCCGAATCTCTTGGATCCGGCTGCCGATCGAGCCTGGTCAGTCACCGCTGGCGGCGGGGCGAGCATCATGAGGCGGGCATTGGGGATCGTCCGTCGCGATATCGCGGGGGTGGCGGCCGAAACGGTGGCTGCGGGGATCAGGGCGCTGGCGCGCGTGCACCGCATCCAGCTGGACGAGATCGTGTTTCGCGACTCCAGCGAAGGCTTGGTCCGGCTGCTCGCGAATCTGCCCGACTCGGTCGATTTGGTGATGATTCCGTCGGAAGCCCACTTGGGCGCGTGGATTCCCGCCGCCCGGCGCACAGCTGAGGTGTGGTCGGTCGATCGGGGCGTGTGCTGGCCCCAGGGTGAAGGCAGGACGCGGTTGATATCGCGCCCCGATCGCCTGCGGGAGATCCGATGACATCTCTCGCGGGCCACACGGAGTATCCGCTATCGGTCGACTTGGTCCGCCTCGTTCGCGAGGCCGGTTGCGACACATCGGAATCCGGTGTCGTCGTCGAGCATCGAATGCGCGGCGTCGTTGAATGCCGACGGTTCGCCTCGGTCGAAGGGGCTGGTGAAGGCACTGCCTTTGAGTTCGTACCGGCCGCTGGTGGTTTCGGTGGCGGTCCATTCCCAGGTGTTGTCGACGAGGTCGTATACACCGAATGGACTGACACCGCTGGCGTAGGTCGCGACAGGGGTTGTCGTGCCAGGGCCGGAACCGCGAATATTGCATTTGGCTGGGGTCGGTTGGTTTCCCCAGGGCCAGACGTTGCCGCGGGTACCTCGAGCAGCTTTCTCCCACTGCTGGCTGGTCGGCAGGGACTTCTGGGCCCATCGGGCATAGGTGGCGGCGTCGTCCCGGCTCACCCAGACCACCGGGTGATCGGCGATCTCACGGGCCGGAGCCGGACCGCCCCAGTGGTGGGGTGCGGAATACCCTTGGGCCGCCACAAATCTCGCGTAATCCGCGTTGGTGGTCGGGAAGACATCGATCCAGTACCCAGCCACCCATACGGGTTGGTCCTGTGGCCCCGCGAGGTAGATCCCTTCGGGAATCCAGGTCATGAGCTTGCCGTCAGCGGGATGGCGGGTGTCGGTGCGTTGCTCAGGTACGTCGGTATCGCGGGCGTCGCTGAGGACGGCCGGGGATATCGCTTCGACGAACCGGGTCAGTTCGTCGCTGCCCAGCCGCGCCAGGATGGTGTCGAGTGCTGCTTGGTTGACCGGGCGGGGGCGGATGTTCTTGCCGCCGGCCTCCCAGCGGGAGATCAGCCGAGGATTGACGCCGATGTGTGCGGCGAATTCGGTGATACTCATTCGCCGTGCGTCTCGCAGTGCGCGCGCTTCGGCGCCGGTCCAGCTGCGGACCACGATGCCCATCGCCTGTGTGCTCCCTTCCCCGAGCGGTGGGTTCCGAGCCTAGTCACAATAGTGGCGCAAAGCAGGTCAGATGCGTTGCGGGGGAATGGATTCGTACTCTGTCCGGAGCCTGGCGATCATCTCATGGTCGACGGGCAGGTCGACGTTGTCGATGCGGGCGATGGCGCGAACGCCGACCGCTGCGTTGGTCGCGACCGCGCCGTCGACATGCGGCAGTTCGGCCAGCGTGATGGGTTTGACGACGACGTCCTCATCGAGGGTCTGGCTGAGCAGGCGCATCGTGATGCCGGGAAGTACCTCGGCCTGCGGCCAGATCAGCTGGCCATCGGAGATCACACCGATATTGGAGGTCGCGATCTCGGTGATGGTCCCATCGGCCAGGGTGAACAGGACGTCATCAGCGCCATCGCGTTGCGCGAGGCGACGCTGGTAGAGACTGCCGAACAACCCGACATGCTTGGTTTTGGGCAGGTCGCGGGTGTAGACGGCCGACCGCAAAGTCAGCGGGGCCTGCGGGACGGCGGGAGCCTCCCGCGAGGTGACGAGGATCTGCGGGTCGGCGTCGGCTCCAGGTTTGCCGAGCCCGAGGTGCGGGTCGAACACAGTGACGCGAACAACCACCGGAGACGCCGTGTCCGGCAGCGCGTGACGGATGAGTTCGCGTACCCGGTCGGGGTCGAGCTCGGTGTCGAACACGGTGCGGCAGTCGCGGATGAGTCGGTCCATGTGCTGGCTGAGTCCGCGAACAGCGTGGTTCTCGACCCGCATGGACGTGAAGTGCCCGTACCCGACCAAACCCAATGCAGCGAGATCGGACTCGGTGATCGGCGACCCGTTGAGTTCCATGGGGCCAGTCTGTCATCGACCGGCCTGCCTGGAAGCAGCGCTGGGTGCTCAACGTCAGCGAAACGTCAGTGCAACGCCGTGAAGCGACAGTTCCGGCCAAGCGCCCGCACACCGATTCTGAGGTTCATGGAAACCACCGAGGGCAGGGCCGGGTTCGGTGCCCGGCCAGGCCGCTCGATACATGCGCAAGGGGTTCAGTGATGACCGACGATCTGCCGCAGCGTAATCCAGGAGCGACGTTGCCCACGCATTTCGAGCGGCTGGGCGAGGCGCTGGCAACGGTCATCGTCGCCCGAGACGAGTCCGGCGGCCCGCTAGCGCGGTCGTTCTCGTGCGACGAGGCGACGATGCGACGGGTCGCTGAGCAATTACCGCTATGGACCGGCGACCCTGCGGCCGATTGATCCGCCATGGAGCGCCGCCTGGTCGTTGACTTCGACATCCCGGGAGTGCCGGTACAGCACTACCGAGCAGAGCGGTGTGCCGCAGAGGCATTCGCCGCCGAAGCAACACGACAGGGACTGGCGCGTGTGACGGTCGACGATCTGGCGACCGACGAGATGAAACAACTTCCGTACCAGCGGCTTTTCCTACCCAGCAGAAGGGACGACCACACTGATGGACTCGATACGAGCACCGATGCGGCCTGGCATGCGGCCGATGGACCGCATGCCCGCCATTATCTGCACTGATGTCGGGCACGACCCGGACGATTTGCTGGCGCTCATCCTCGCTGCGGCGGCGCTGCCGCTGCGGCTGGTGGTGACCAGTGACGAATTCGGCGGCGGTCAACGCGCAAGGCTGGCGCGGTTCCTGCTGAACTTGTGCGGGCGAACCGGGGTCGTGGTGGTCGCCGGCGCGGAAATCGAGGGCGCGCAAGCGCGATGGGTGTGCGACGGTCTGGTGCCCGCCGGATTCCCGCCAGTCTCGGCGCCGGTGACCGGGTCGGTAATCGACGCCGTGCGCGCGGTGCTGGGCGAGACCGGGCGTGCGGCGTGGATCGGTCAGGGACCGATGAGCAACCTGGCCCACCTCTACGCCGACGCACCGGGGTTGGCGCGGCGGCTGACGATCATGCAGATGGGCGGCGGCTTCGCCCATCTGTACAGACGGCCCGATCGTGCCTCGCACAACCTGCGCATGGACCCCGCAAGCGCCCGGACGGTGCTGACCGCGCCCGATCTGGACGTAGCCTTGGTGACCTCCGATGTCACCTTCACCCCCGAGACCGCGATCGACGCGGACAGCGAGGTGTATCAGCTGCTCGCGGCGGCCAACGCGCCGAAGTGGGCGAAACTCGTCGCTGCGGGCTACGACCGATGGTTCGCCGGGGAACGTTCCGCGTCGATGGCGGCCGACCCGCTGACCGTGACCGCTGCGGCCGGGATGGGCTTCGTCGAGTTCGCCACCCATCACGTGACGGTGGCGCCGGACGCGCGCATGTACGACAACCCCGACGGTGTGGCCCTGTCCATGTCGGTGGCGGCGGACTATGCGGCGTTTCGGGCGTGGGTCACCACGGTGGTGCAGCATGCTCTCGAGGTCGGGATGCGATACGACCCCGCCTTGATCGGGCATAAGCCGGGGAACACCCGACCCGTGGCCACCGGGCACGCCATGCCGATCGGTACCCGGTAATGGCCGACAGCCTGGTGCGAGGGCACCTGAACCCGGCCACCTTGACACACACCCAATCCAATATCGGCGACTGCTTCGCCGACCCCGGCGCACTGACCTACGGCCAGGCCCTGCATGCCCAGACGCTGCACCAGTACTGCTCACCGAGCTGCGGTGTCCGCAACCGAATCGATGAACAGCTCGGGACTGCGGCCAGTGAAATCGGAGAGGCGAGCTCAGATGACTAGTCCCCGTCGCGCAGACAATGAGGCGATCGTGCTCGATCCGTCTCAGGCACACAGCGGACGCATTCACGACGTCCTGTTGGGTGCGGGCAAAGACGCCTATCTGGTGGACCTCGAGGCCGGTCACAAGCTGATCACCCACTCCCGCGCCTTTCTGGTCGCGGCCCGCGCGACACGTTTGTGGCTGCTGCGGGCCGTGCGGTACCTGGCAAGTGAACAGCTGGTACGGCAGTTCGTCGAACTCGGCAGCGGCTACCCATGCTCGCCGAACCTGCACGAGGTAGCCCGCAACTGCGCGCCGACCGCACGCATGGTCTACGTCGATCACGACCCGGTGGTCGCCGCCCACGGCCGAGTATTTCTCGCCGACGAACAAACTGAATTCGTCCACGCCGATCTGAGCGACACCGACGCCCTCGTCACCGAGATCACCGCTGCCATGGATCCGAGCGAGCCGATCGCGGTGTGTCTGTCGTTCGTCGCCGAATTCCTGCCCGACCCGGGCATGGTCGTGGACGCGGTCACGACCATGCTGCCGAGCGGCTCGTTCCTGGCACTCAGCCATATCACACGTGACGCTGATCCCGGCCCCGTCGACCGCGCGGCCGATATCTACACCGGATTCGGCATCGAATTCCGTTCTCGCAGTCGCGACGAGGTCGCGGCACTGCTGGCCGGCTATGACCTCGTCGAACCTGGGCTGGTTGCGCCACACCGTTGGTGGTCACCCCACGACGTCGACCAGCGTCGTGCCCGCAACCTCGGCTGGGAGCCGCCGCAGGCCGACGACCTGTGTTGCCGCGCCGCCGTCGGGCGACTGCGATGACGAGGTGAGCCCCGGCGAACGCCAACCCAAATGAGCATCAAATGTGCTGATGGACAAGGAGATCCGTAACCATGATCGAGGCGGGGAGACAGATGAACGAATCCGGCGCGGATCGCGTCGCGAAGTTGTCCGAAGCCCTGGAACGCACCGATCTGGACAAGGTCCGGTCGTGGGGCCAGATGGTAGCCAGCCGACTACGGCGCGGCGGGCGAGTGCTAGCCGTCGGAAATGGTGGAAGCGCCGCGCAGGCGCAGCACCTGGTTGCTGAGTTGGTGGGCCGGTTCGAGACGGAGCGCAACCCACTCGCTGCGCTCGCGCTCACCACTGACTCCGCGGTGGTGACTGCGATCGGCAACGACTACGGCTTCGACCAGTTGTATGCCCGGCAGGTCCGTGCACACGGTCGGGAGGGCGATGTGTTGATCGCGATTTCCACTTCCGGGTGCAGCACGAACGTGATCGCTGCCGCCACAGAGGCGAACGAGCTAGGGATGCTCACCTTCGCCTTGACCGGTCCCGCTGACAGCGTATTGGCGCGAGTATGCGACGAGGTGGTGTCAGTCGATTCGTCGGCGACCTCAACCATTCAAGAATGCCACCTTCTGATCGCGCACGAACTGTGTGCGGCGGTCGATGCGGCTTTGGCATCCGCCCCGTCGACGTCGCAGCCGACCGAAGCAGAGACCGCCGAGTCCGTCCCGCCGCCGACGGTTGAGCACGCTCGGCGCCTGGTGATTGTCGGTGACGTGCTGGCCGACTGTGACTGGTGCGGTGAGGTCACGCGGGTATCGCCGGAAGCGCCAGTGCCGGTGCTCAGCGCGGTGTCACGGCAGTGGCGACCAGGCGGGGCAGGCTTGGCCGCGATCCTTGCCGCCCACGATGGCTGCGAGGTCACGCTGGTGACCGCGATCGGCGCCGACGAGCCCGGCCTGCGGATTCTCAGCGACCTCACCGAGGCGGGGGTGTCGGTGATCGATCTGGGCATCGAGGCGCCGACCCCGGTGAAGATCCGGATGCGGGCACGCGGACAGACCCTGGTCATGGTCGACGACTCCGATCCGGCGGTGCCGGTGGGCGATCCGCCCCCAGAGGTCGCGCACGCCCTTGTCGAGGCACAAGGCGTACTCGTCGCCGACTACGGGCGCGGGGTAGCCGCCCAACCACGACTGCGAGTACTGCTGGCCACCGTGGCGCGGCGTGTGCCGGTGGTGTGGGATCCCCATCGTCACGGCCCGGCACCGACCGACGGGGTGAGCGTCATCGTCCCGAATGCGGAGGAAGCCGATCTGCTCACCGCCGAGGACGGAGCGGCCGGCGACCTCGACAGCGATGTCCGCCGGGCGCGCAGCCTTCGATCACGATGGCGATGCCAGTACGCGGTGGTCACCCGAGGCGCCGATGGCGCTGTCCTGGTCGGCGCCGACACCGATCCCGCGCACGTATTCCCGGCCCCACGCCGGGAGCAAGGCGATACCTGCGGGGCGGGTGATCGGTTCGCCGTGAGGCTGCTCGGTGAACTGATCGGTAATCGCACAATGTCGACAGCTGTGCAACGCGCCGTCACAGCGGCGGCCGACTACGTCGCCGGGCAACGCGCTACGGCGGGCAACCACCCGCGACCGGATGGCGCGGGTGACGGGTTCGCTGTGGCCGATCGGGTGCACGCAGCCGGTGGCCGGGTGGTGGCCACCGGCGGCTGTTTCGATGTGCTGCACGACGGGCACCGACAGCTGCTGGAGGCCGCTCGCGCCATGGGCGACTGCTTGATCGTGCTGCTCAACAGCGACGCGTCGGTGGCCAATTTGAAGGGACCGAACCGGCCGCTGGTACCGCAAGCGCAGCGGGCGGCGATGCTGACAGCATTCTCCTTCGTCGACGCGGTGCTGGTGTTCGACGAGGACACCCCGGCTGCGCTGTTGGAAAGGTTGCGTCCGCATGTGTGGGTCAAAGGCGGCGACTACGGAGCGACCGAACTACCCGAAACGGCCGTGGTGCAACGTCATGGCGGCCAAGTTGTCGTCGGCCCGTACCTGGAAGGGGTGTCGACGAGCGAGCTGATCGAACGCGCTGTCGCCGGGCGGGTGATGCAGCCATGACCCGCTCCGTGCTGGTCACCGGGACGGCCGGGTTCATCGGCGGGCATGTTGCCACCGGTCTGCATGCGGCCGGGTGGACGGTGACCGGAGTCGACCAGAATCCCGCGGCTACGGCGTGGCCGTGGGAATCGATCACCGTGGACGCTGCCGACCCAGCTGTGCTGGCTCGGATCGCTGGAGGGGAGTTCGCGGTGGTCGTGCACCAGGCAGCGGTCAGCGACACCCTCGCCGCAGATGACGAGCGGTTGCGGTGGGCCAACGCCACGGTGCCGCTGCGGCTGGCTCGCGCATGCACCGACTCCGGGACACGACTGGTGTATGCCTCCTCGGGCAGCGTGTACGGCGTGGTGCCGCACGGGGCGTCGTCCCGCGAATCCGACACCGAGGATCGTGGGCGCTGCTCGGGCCCCCTGAATTGTTACGCGAAATCCAAACTCGTCCTGGATCAGTCGATGCTGCGCCGCGCGGCGGTGTTCGGCCTGGATTGCGTGGGGTTGCGCTACACGAACGTCTTCGGTCCCGGCGAGGAATCCAAAAGCTCGATGGCCTCGATTCTGTGGCAGATCGTCACGGCCGTGGCGGCGCGGCGGCCGGTCCGGTTGTTCGACGACACCTTGACCGCCGCGCGGGACTACCTGCCGGTGCAGGTGCTGGTGTCGACGCTGGTGCGGCTGCTCGATACCCCGCAGGTCGCAGGCGTCTACAACCTCGGTTCCGGGACCGCGATCCGGTTCGAGACCTTGCTGGGCTGGTGTACGGAGTGGGCGGGCGCACCGGTGCCGCTGGTGGGGGTGCCGAACCCGATCCGTGACCGCTACCAGTACTGGACGTGCGCCGATATGCGGCGACTGCGCGCCGCGTTGCCTGGCCTGGAGCCGGTGGACACCGAGGTGATCCACCGGTACGCCCGCGACCTGTTCGACCACGCCCGCGCCGAAACCTTCGGCGTCGGCGAGCTTGTGAAGTCCCTGTGATCGGAGGAAACGCAATGTCTACCAGCACAACCGGCGTGCTCGCTGGCGAGAAGGCGCTACGCCACCGGCTCACGGCCTTGTCGCGGTCGCTGCGCGAGGTGACCGCGGTCGAGCACCTCCAAGAGCCGCGGTACATCAGCTACGACACCGTCCGCGATGCCGACGGCACCACCTACGGCCGCAAGAAGGCGATCCTGATGTCGGGCGGCTGTTCGGTGCCGACCTGCACCATGTGTCCGTTCACCAACTACAACAACTTCGGCCTGCACGGCGCGAACCCCCGGGGCTTGCGCGAGCAGGTCGCCACGCTGCTGGCACGCACCGATGACGAGCCGGACTACGACATGCTCGCCCTCTACAACGACGGGTCGTTCTTCGCCCGCCGCGAGGTACCGGCCGAGGTCCAGCTCGATATCGCCCGCCGCGTCGCGGTCACTGGTGTGCGCCGCCTGGTCGTCGAAAGCCTGCCCCAATTCCTCACGCCCGAGACCCTGGCACCTTTCGTCGAGGCCCTCGGCGATGTCGAGCTCGAGGTGGGAATCGGGTTGCAATCGGCCGACCGGCTGGTCCGCGAAACCCTGGTCAACACCCGAATCACCCGTGAGTCGTTCGAAGACGCGGTGGCGTTGATGCAGGCACACCACGTAATTCCCAAGGTGTACCTGATGATCAAGCCCCCGTTCCTCACCGACGGCGAGGCCATCACCGACGTGATCTCCTCCACCGAGTACGTGGCCTCGCTCGGCATCGGCGGAGTCACCGTGTGCCCGACGAGGCTGGCACCGAACACCGTGGCGTGGTGGCTCTACCAACGCGGGCACTACCAGGCGCCGAACCTGTGGACCGTCGTCGACGCCGTGCGCGGCGCGCACGCCAAAGCGGCGGTGCGGGTGGCCTGTATCAACATGCGCGGCACAGACTTCGACTCGGTGTACCCGGACTCCTGCGAGCGCTGCGCGAACGGCATCGTCGACGGGCTGGTGTCCTACAGCGTCACCGGTGACCTCGCCGATTTGCCCGTCACCTGCGACTGCCGGCCTGACATACGAGCGGTCGACCTCGACCATGACGCGATCCTTGCCCGCACCGCGGCATCCCTCGACGTCGGCGAGGCCACCCCGTGAAACCGCCACCTACCATCGCCGAACCACCACCAGGGTCGCACCTGCCGCAGATTCTGGCTGCTGCGCACGCTCGGCATGGCCCCGTCTTTGGTGTCGGCTCAACGACGGGGCCGCCGACGGTGTTCTGCATCGGGCCGGACTCGGTGCGGGAGATGTTCGACCAGGAACGCGCAGGCACGCTGAGGGTGTACAACACTGCGGCGGTGCAGGCGCTGTTCCGCAGAGCGGTGTTCACCCTCCACGGTGCCGAACACCTGCGGGCGCGCAGTTTCCTGTCGACCGGGTTGCGCCACGGTGCGGTCACCGCCTACCTGCCGACAATCGGCGCTATTGCGCACCGCCATGTCGCCCAATGGGCCACCCTGCCGACCATCGAGCTCTATCAGGCGGCGCGCGACTACACGATGGCAGTGTGCCTGGCCGCGATCATCGGCCTGGCCGTCGACGACCCCATCGCACAGCGGGTGCCGGACCTGTTCGACCGATTCGTCGCCGGAACCGAACTCCCACCGACCCGCACGACCGGCAGCGACCCGGCATACGCCGCCGCACTCGCCGCCGCCGAGGAACTGCGCGCCCTGCTCGAATCGCCCGCAGTGCGCATAGAGGGCAGGGCCGAGTCGGTGACCTCGAAGCTGGTCGCCGCCGGTCACGCCCCGGGCGGAAGCTTGGCTGATCATCTGCTGGCCCTGCTGATCGCCGCGCGAGAAACCACCGCCAGCCTGGTTACCTGGTTGCTGGTCGAGTGCGCGCTCGACGACCAGCTCGCCACCGCGCTCACCGCTGAAGCCCGCAGTCTGGTCGAGAACCCGTTGCAGGTGCTCCAGCACGGCGCTATCCCGCAGTTGCGGCACGTGCTGACCGAGTGCACCCGAGTCCATACACCCAACACGATCGCGACCCGGCGGGCCACTACGCCGGTGACGCTCGGCGGCTATCTGGTCCCAGCAGGCTGGCACGTCGCCTACAGCGCTCCCGTCACCCACCTTCTACCGCAGGAATATCCGGACCCGGAAGCGTTTTGCCCGCAACGCTTTCGCAGTGCCGAGGGCAGGCGCCGCGCCGCGGGGCTGCTCGCGTTCGGACGCGGCCCGCACGCCTGTGCAGGTCGCGGGTTCGCCGAGGCCACGACACTGTTGCTGGCGGCGGCTGTGCTGGCCGAACACTGGATCGACCTGCCGGCCCGACGACCAGAGGTCGGCCGATTCCAGCCGGTCCGGGCGCCAGCGGGGCCGGTCGAAGCCCGCATACGCACAAGGGAGGTGGCTGGCCGGTGAACATCGACGACATCGTCGACCGGCTCGCCCGGTTCGAAACCGCGACAGCAGCCCGGCTTCATCTGATCGCCAGCGAGAACCAGATGCCCGCCGACGCCCGGCTGCCGTATGTGAGCGCTGCCGCCGTCCGCTACTGCTTCGGCAGCGCCGAGGACACGCACTGGGCGTGGCCTGGACGCGACGAACTCGCCGAGCTGGAATCGGTAGCGGCCCACGCCATCGGAGAACTCCTCGGCGCCCAGCATGTGAACACCAAACCCGTCTCGGGATTGTCGGCGATGACGGTGGCGCTCTCGGCGCTGGCCGGGCCGGCACACACCGTGCTCAGCCTCGCCGAAGCCGATGGCGGTCACGGCTCGACACAGTTCGTCGCACACAGGTTCGGGTTGAACTGGCAGCCCCTGCCCGTCGACCCAGCCACTATGGGCGTCGACCTCGAGCTGCTGGCCTCCCAGGCCCGCCGGACCAGCGGGCCCGTGCTGGTGTACCTCGACTCGTTCATGGCGTTGTTCCCCCATGACATCGCCGGCATCCGGGCCGCGGTCGGCGAGGACGCGGTGATCCATTACGACGGCTCGCACACCCTCGGCCTGATCGCGGGCGGCGCGTTCCAGAACCCCCTAACCGAAGGCGCCGACAGCCTCGGTGGCAGCGTCCACAAGACCTGGCCCGGTCCGGTCGGCAAGGGCATCGTGGCCACCAACGATCCGAACCTCGCCCACCAGATCGACACCCACGCCGCCGGATGGATATCGCACCATCACCCCGCCGACGTCGCCGCGCTGGCGATCTCGACGGCATGGATGACCGCCCATGCCACCCACTACGCGACCGCGACCGTCACCCACGCCCGCCGCCTGGCTTACGCCCTCGCTGCAGAGGGGTTCACCGTGTGCGCGGCCGACCACGGATACACCCGATCACACCAGGTGTGGATCGACATCGCTCCCACGTGCCCGGCTGATACTGCCTCACGGCTGCTGTATGAGGCCAGGATCGTCGTCAACGCCATCCCGTTGCCCTACCTGCCCGAGCCCGGCCTGCGGCTGGGAGCACAGGAACTGACCTTCGCCGGTCTCGACGCCGCGGGTTTCGACGAACTCGCCGCGCTCATGGCGCGCGTACTCATCCACCGCGATCACCCTGAACAGGTCGCCCGCAACGTCGCAGACCTGCGCATCCGCTACGGCATCGGCGACGCCGCTGCGGCCGACCATACGGCGCAGGAGGTGCTGCGCCGAGCGTGGCGGCAGGAAGAGAGGACTTCATGAACGCCACTGATCTGCCACTGACCACCAGCGACTTCTTCTGGCGACCCGACTGTCGTCATTTCATCGGCGGCCTGCCGTGCAAGCACTGGCGTCCTTGCCCAGGGTGCACACTGTATGACCCGGTGACCCACCGCATCCTGATCGTGATGCTCAAACGGATGGGCGACATGCTCATCGCCTCCCCACTACCGGCCCGCATCAAAGCCGAACACCCCGGCGCACACATCACCTGGCTCGTCGGCGCCGAATCCGCCCCCATCGTGGAGATGATCCCGCACGTCGACCGCGTCCTGACCTGGGAGACCGAGACCGCCCACACAGTGCTCGCCGAACACTACGACGCCGTCTACAGCTTCGAACGCCACCCCGCCGTGGCCGGGCTCGTGCCCCGGATCAGCGCCGAGCACCACGCCGGCCTCGCCTACGGCGGCGAGAACAACAGCCTCTATCCGATCGGCACAGCGGCCCGGCACTTCTTCGCCATGAACACCTGGAACGACTTCCGCACCAGCGGAAACAGTAAGACGTGGACCGAGCTGTACTTCGAGGTCGCCGGCTACATCTACACCGGCGAGCCCTACCAGCTGTCGGTGCCGGACGCGGCCAAAGCCCGCGTCGCCGCGCGGCTAGGTACCAGCGGCGGCTGGGTCTGCCTTAACGTCGGCGGCTCCAAGACGACCAAGCTGTGGCCCACCGGTCACTGGGCCGACCTCGGGCGGCGACTGCTCGGCGACGGGCACCGGCTGGTCATCACCGGCGGCCCCGCCGACGCCCGCACCTGCCACCAGCTGTTACGAGAACTGGACACCGGAGTGGGCCGAGTGCGTCACGACGCCATGACCCTGCAGGAATTCGCCGCGGTCCCGGACTTCTGCGACGCGATGGTGACCGGCGACAGCCTCGGATTCCACCTCGCCCTCGCCTACGACCTGCCGGTGGTGCTGCTCCTGGGCCCGAGCAACGGCGCCGAAGTCATCCCCAAACACGCCGACAATGTCACCGCGCTGCGGTCGACTCTGCCGTGCTCCCCGTGCGCACACCGGGTCACCTGCGGCGGGATCGGCGGCTGCATGGACACCATCACGGTCGCCGACGTCCATGGCGCGGTCCGCAACTCACTGTCCACAGCCGCCGTGCGGGAGGGCTGACCGCGTGGGATACGTGCTCGGGCTCGGCGGCCCCTACCATCACGACGCCTCCGCCTGCCTCGTCGCCGACGGCCAACCCGTCGCGTTCGCCGAAGAGGAACGGTTCTCCCGAATCAAGCATCACCGCGATTCCCGCTCGGCCGCCTCCTCGGCCGCATGGTGCCTGGCCCAGGCCGGAATCCGGTGCGGTGATATCGACGAGATCGCGGTGGCCTGGAACCCGTACTGGCCGAACCCCGCCGATGAGATCACCGACCCAGACCTAATCGCTGAACTCCTCGGACCGCTCGGCACCGGCCCGGAAAGACCACGTCGACTGACCATCGTCGGCCACCACCTCGCCCATGCCGCCAGCGCCTTCTACCCCGCAGGTGTCGCCGACGCCGCGGTCATCGTGGTCGACGGCTCCGGCGACGGTGTCTCCACCAGCATCCATCACGGAACCCGAGCCGGTCTGCGATGCCTGCGAACCTTCCCGTTCACACAATCACTGGGCTGGTTCTACCAATTCGCCACCGAACACGCCGGGCTCGGCGACTGGACCCACGCAGGCAAACTGATGGGCCTGGCCGCCTACGGAAAACCGACCATCGACCTGAACTTCCTGCACCCCACCCGCGACGGCTACCACCTCGACCTCACCCCCTACGGCCTCGCACCCGAGGCCGACCACACCGCCGGCTACACCGACCTCACCTACTACCGAGCCCTGCGCCACGCCTACCGCAAGGCATTCACCGACGCCGGAATCCCGCGCCAAGCACCAAGATCGGACGACGCCCACCAAAGCCTCGCCGCCGACCTCGCAGCATCGGCCCAATTCCTGCTGCAACGCTGCCTGATCAGCGTCGTCTCCACCGCTCTGGAGGAAACCGGCGCGACCGCGCTGTGTCTGGCCGGCGGTGTTGGGCTCAACTGCACCACCAACGGCATCCTCGCCCGCACCCCCGACACCGACACCTTGTTCGTGCAACCGGCCGCCGGTGATGCCGGATGCGCTCTCGGCGCAGCCCTGGAAGTCGCGCACCGCCGCGGTGACCACACAGTGCCCGGTCCTCGCCAAGCACACGCCTTCTTGGGTCCGGCCTACGACAACCACGCCATCGAGACCGCCCTGCACGATGCCGGCGCGAACTTCACCACCCCACCCGATATCGCCGCGACCGCCGCCCGCCTGATAGCCGAGGGCAAGGTCATCGGCTGGCACCAGGGCCGCGCCGAAGCCGGTCCACGGGCACTCGGTGCCCGCAGCATCCTCGCCGACCCCCGCACCACCAGACTGCGCGACCGCATCAACCGCGACATCAAACACCGCGAACTCTGGCGGCCCCTCGCACCGAGCATGCTCGACCCGACCGGCTGGACCACCACACCCGACGGCCCGGCAGAATTCATGATCGTCGCCCACGAGGCCACACCCCGAGCACGCCAACAGATCCCCGGCGTCGTCCACGCCGACGGCACACTGCGCCCACAACACGTCGACCCCGCACACCAACCGGAATACGCCCGACTCCTGCACGCCCTCGAAGCCGAGACCGGGATCGGCGTCGTATTGAACACCAGCTACAACGGCCCCGGCGAACCGATCGTCGACACCCCAGCCGACGCACTCGCCAGCGGCGCCCGACTCGGCCTGGACGCCCTCGTGATCGGCGACTACCTCGTCACCACACCACCATCGGCACCCACCCATCAACAGCACCGACCACCGAGAAAAGGATCATGACCAGCGTGACCGACACCGACTCGATTGCCCTCACAGACCGAGTCCGCGCCCGCTACGGCGACGCGGTACACATCGGCGCCGACTGCGACATCGCCGACGACGTCGACTTCGTCGTCGACACCGACGCCACCATCACCATCGGTGACCGTGTCAGCATTCGCCGCGGCACGACCCTGCAAGCCAACACCGGCGGACACATCACCATCGGCGACGACACCGCCCTCGGCGAGAACGTCGTCCTGTCCGCCATGACCCGCATCCACATCGGACGCGGCGCAGGAATCTCCAACATGGTCGACATCCACGACCACAACCACCGCGCCCGCACCCCCGACACCCTCACCCCGGGTGAGCCCATCACCCCGTGGGCCAGCGGATTCGACACCGCTCCAGTCACCATCGAGCCCGGCGCGATCGTCGCGAACAAAGTCTCGATCACCGCCGGCGTCACCATCGGCC
>NZ_JABLTE010000084.1 GCF_013315795.1 Nocardia barduliensis | reverse complement strand
CCCGCCCCACATACCCCCTCTGAGCAGGGGGTTTTTGCTTTTCTGGAGAGGTTTCGATCTAGAACAGCGCTCGTCCACGAATAGATTATTGCGGTAGCATCGGGCGATGGGGACCGCTTCGCTGGACGATATCCGCGAGTTGCGAGACGACTTCGCGACGGAGTTGCGGAGGAAGAACCGCGCCAAGAAGACGATCGAGGTCTACCTCGTCCACATCGGCTACTTCGCTGACTACCTGATCTCCGAGGCTCTGCCGACGGACGCGCCCGATATCACCCGTGACCACATCGGCGGGTACATCGAGACACTGCTGTCGAGGACGAACCGGCGGACTGGTGAGCCGCTGTCCCCGCAGTACGCGCGCAGCCAGTATCGGAGCCTTCAACAGTTCTTCAAATACCTTGCGGCCGAAGAGATCATCGAATCCGACCCGTTCGACAAGCTGAGCCTGCCGGACGCTCCGGACAAGCTCGTGCCGGTACCGAGTCTCGAATCCCTGCGTGCCCTGCTCGACCAGTGCGCCGGGACCGACTTCGATTCGCGGCGGGACAACGCGATCATCCGTCTGTTCGCCGACACGGGGTGTCGCTGCGGCGAGGTCGCCAACCTTGGTCTGGACGATCTTGACTTCGAGGAGAACAGCGCGCTGGTTGTCGGCAAGGGAGGCCGGCCGCGATCGTCACCGTTCGGCGACAAGACACGCATCGCGCTGCGCCGGTACCTGCGGGCCCGCAACCAACATCAATTCGCGAAGAAGAGCGACCGGCTGTGGCTCGGGCGGCAGGGACCTATGACCGACCACGGCATACGGCAGATGCTGGAACGCCGCGCCGAGGCCGCGGGCATCGACCACATTCACCCGCACATGCTGCGCCACTGGTTCGCTCACAACTGGCTCGCCAACGGCGGTCAGGAGCAGGACCTGATGATGCTGGCAGGTTGGCGCTCCCGTCAGATGCTTGACCGCTACGGCAAGTCCGTAGCCGACGAGCGCGCGAAAGCAGCGCATCGTCGAGCGCGCCTTGGAGACAAACTGTAGGGCCCCGAGGCGGTCTCTGGCCAGCAGGTATCGAACGCTGTGCCCGGTCGATATCCCGCAGTGAGCCCGCTCCGGCTAGAACAGTATCTTTTGCCACCGATGGCACTACGGTCTGACAGTTGTCGTTGCCTCGGATCTGTAACGTCAGGGTCGTGGATAGTAAAAGAATCGTCGATGAGGCTCAGGCGCTCGCGCGTGACTACCTCGCGGAGCAGCTACCTCGACGCTGGATGCACGTCTCCGGCGTCGCCCGGCAGGGCGCTCGGATTGCATCGGCGTTCGGTGACGAGGGAGGCATCCTGGTTGCAGCGTGTTGGCTCCACGACATCGGCTATTCGCCGAAGCTGGCGACAACAGGCTTCCACCCACTCGACGGTGCCGAGTTCCTGGCAGCTGAAGGATGGGATCCACGGCTGTGTGCCCTCGTCGCGCGCCACTCCTGTGCTATCCGAGAAGCTCGACTTCGATCACTTGACGCCGAGCTGGAGCAATTCCCGGACGAGCGTTCTGCCCTGAGGGACGCGCTCTGGTACTGCGACATGACCACAAATCCCACCGGGGAGCAAGTGTCGATCGAGGGCAGACTTGCCGAGATCCTCCATCGGTACGGCAAGGGAAGTGTGGTCTTCGAGTTCATCGAGCAGGCGACCCCTGAACTTCTCGAGTCCGTGAGGCGGACCGAGGAAAGAATCCACAGCCTTCAGCCTATGTAGGGCTCGGCCCGTCGCGCGTAGCCATGGTCGATCCGCAGGCGAATCGATGGGTGGATCTCCAGCGAATCCAGGTCGTCGCGCGCGACCCATCTAACCGATGGTGACTCAAGACTGGTGTGTAAGACGCCGCCTGTGGGCACGCCGCGAAGGCAGATGGAGAACTGCTGCCGCACTTCCCCGTCCGAGTATGCCATGACGTGCTGGGGGTCGGTATAGATGCCAACGAGGCCCGTGATTCGAATCTCTACACCAGTCTCCTCGAAAGTCTCTCTGACTGCGGTTTGGGCGATGAACTCTCCGAAGTCTTGGCCACCACCCGGGATCGACCACAGGCCGTTGTCGCTTCGCTGAATGAGTAGTACCTGATCGCGCTCATTGAGGACGAATGCCGTCGCGGCCGCGACGATGCTGTTCGGCGCAGGTGCGCTCGGATCGTTGTAGTACTCGATACGACTCATCTGATCACGCATCCACTTCGTCTCTCGGTGGCACGTACGGCTTCGACATCCGCCATATGTCATTGAAGCTCTGGGTGTAGACATCGAAGAGGCTACCCTCAGACAGTTGACGGATGTGCATCGCTGGCGCCTGCGGAGCCATGCGGCCGTGCACGTGCATGTTCACAATCATCTGACTATCGAACCGGTAGATCGAGTTGTACAGCGTGGTTTTGTGCAGCCGGAATTCGATTCCTGGTTCGTGGATGACGGGCTTGAAGAACGCCAGCACATTGCGGATCTTCGCAGCGATGGCGCCCTTCCCGATTTGTTCTTCCTCTGTCCGACGCTTCACCTCAGCGCATCGCGGATCACCCAGCATTATCCGAACACTGGTTCCGCGGCGTGCCTTCTGCTGGAGCTGTGTGAGCAGCGCGGTGTCGTCGGTAAGGAACATCCCCGCGTACACAAGGATGTCCAGTTGCTCTGTCGTCTGGTCGAACAGTTTGAGCCACAGGTCACGCGGAACCTCATGCCGATGGGGGTACATCGCCACCACCTCCGAACTGGCAACCTCGGCCACTCGCTCCGGCGTGCTTGCCTCGGGCCAGAGGAATGATTCGGATTCCTTTACGAGAGCTGCGATCTCAAACCGATGTCGCGGATAAGGGATTCGCCCATTTCTCACCCACCGTTCGACGGTCTTCGTGCTGACCCTCAGTGCTTCTGCCGCAGTCTGGGGAGTTAACCCGTTTCGAAGCAGTGCGTCACGCAGTCGGTCGTTGGTCATCGGCTCCCCCATTCTGGGACGTCTATAGACATCTTAGATGTCCAAAGACGTCCATACAAGTACCGCTCGGGCATGATGACGTCCCACCTGTCGCTGTGAATCTGACTGTGTCCCAACAAGTCCAGTCGATTCAACCCGAGAGGTGACACATGAGGACGGACCGAGGTGCGGGCGCATTGCCCTCCGATCTGATCACTTTGCGAGACGCGGCAGCGCTCGCGGGTGGCGTGCATCCGAAGACTATCCGGCGCTGGATCAGTCTCGACCTCCTGAGCGGCTACCGCCGCGGGCCGCGACTGCTGTACGTCAGCCGCCGCGAGTTGCTGGAGCTGGCTCAACCGCTCAATGCGGGTGGTTTGGCATGAGTACCCCAACTGAGAGGACTTTGCGGGCACGGATTGCGGCCCATGAGTCGTGGGCCAAGACCGCTAATCGCGCTGCGCGGACCGCGAAGGCACGCGATGCCTTGTTGACGAAGTTCGACCGTCTGGTTGATCCGGACGGGTTGCTCAGTCCTGAGGAGCGCGCCTATCGGTCGGCGCAGGCGCGCAAGGCGCACTACACCCGGCTCGCGCTGAAGTCGGCGCAGGCTCGTCGCCGTCGTGATCCGAACCGCAAGGGCGGTGATTCGTGATGCGCGTTCGAACATTTGGTTTCGCTGTGGCTGCGGTGTCGGTCGGGTTCCTGACGCTGGCCCACCCGGAAGTGGTCGCGTTCACGGTGATGGTGCTCGGTGGGGTCGCGTTGTGGCGGTCGTCGCGGCGGTGGGGGGTTCGGCGATGAGCGCGAATGAGCCGTTGCACGATCCGGCTGACCTGTTGGACGAGTTGGACGCGGTCATCCGTGCGCAGGAGTTGTTGCAGCAGCGGACGGTTGCGTTGCAGGCCCGCTATCAGGCGTTGGAGGCGCACGCGGAGCGGTACGACAAGCCGGGCGACCAGCCGTGGTCGTACGACGAGTACGGCGAGGTCAACGTCAAGTACACGGCAAAGAGGCTTGGTTACGCGGCCAACGACATGGCCGGGACGGTCAAGTACACCCTTCGGCCGGCGCGGGAGCTGGCGGCGAAGGTGCGTGAGTACCCGCAGCCCGAACGTGAGCAGGCCGACCGGTCGCGGGTTGAGCGGGGGCGGTCGCGGTGACGGCGCCGTGGCGGCAGGACCCGCCTGCACAGGGGTACACGGTTACCCATTTCGACCGCCGTGGTGGACACAACCCGTTGCATTCGATGGCCGGTCCGGAGTTCACCGGCACGAGCGCGGTGTTCGCCCCGCTGGGGTTGTTGCCGCCGATGGTGCAGGTGGCCGCGTTCGGTGTGCTGCTGCTTATCGGGATGGGCGGGTGCACCGCGGCGTGGATCGATCATCAGGACTACGTGCCGTCGCCAAACATCTGCCGCCCGGTGGACGCCGGGGTTCCGCCGGAGCCGACGGGTTCGTGTGTGCCGCGGTCGCAGCTGCCCGACGGGGTGGCGCGGTGAGTGCCGTGGGTCGGTTCCCGTCGTGCCCGTGCGGGTGTGGCGGTCCCGGGTCTGAGGGGCGGGGTTTGTGTTCGCCTGCCTACAACCGGTTGCGGCGTCGCCAGATGGCCTACGGCCGCTGGCAGCCACGCGTCGGGGCCGACGAGGCGCGGGCGCATGTCGAGCGGTTGCTGGGCGCAGGGTTGCGCAAGGCGCATGTGGCGGCGTTGGCCGGGGTCTCCAAGGCCACGGTTGTGAACGTCACCCGTCCGGACACCGAACGCATCAGCGCCGACATCGAACGCGCCCTTCTCGCCGTCGAGGTCCCCGAACGCGTCGCGGATGTCGCTGAGGGGAACGCGCGGGTGCCGATCGTCGGGGCTCGTCGTCGGGTGCAGGCGTTGGTGGCGTTCGGCTACCCGCAATCGAATCTGGCGCGGGAGTTGGGGATCGATCCCAGTCACGCGACGTTCGCGGCGTTGGTGCAGCGTCGCCTGCCGGTCGACCACACCGGTCAGACCATCTCGGCTAAGCGGGAGCGTGCGATCAAGGCGCTGTTCGACCGGTTGCAGCTGACCCCGGGGCCGTCGCAGCGGGCCCGTGACTACGGCCGCAAGCGGGGATGGGCGTTGCCGTTCGAGTGGGACGAAACCGCCCTGGACGACCCGCGCGGTCGGCCGCAGCGGGGGCGGTGGACACCGCCGACGAGGACGGAACGCCGTGACGCGCGCCGGGAGCAGGTCGCGGCGCTGACCGCGCAAGGGCTGTCGGCCGATCAGATCGCCGAGCGACTCGGGATCACGGCACGAACCGTCGTCCGGGACCGCAGCGAAGCGACAACTACGGAACCGGCAGCTGTGCAGCGGGATTCGGAGATCGAGGTCATGGGCGAGGTCGCCGTGCAGGCGCGCCGTGATATCGCCGGCCGCCGCGCGGCCCCGACCTATCGAAGGGAGCGAACCCGATGAACCACAACACGAAGGCGGCGGCGCGGCCGGATCGCTACGCGGGGTTGGAGTTCGACTATCGCGATCAGATCATCGCTGGACTGCGCGCGAGTGGTGTCACGTATCAGCAGATCGTCCGCACGCTCGGTCTGCGGGCACGGCGGGTCGAGCAGGTCCTCGGTGAGGTCGCGGCGTTGCGGGCCCGGGAGGTCAGTCAGGCCGAGATCGCCCGCCGGGTCGGGTTGCCGCGCACCACCGTTCAGGACTTGCTGCGCGGTGAGCGGGTGAGCCGGTCGACGCCGCGCAAGACGCAGGCGTTGCGCGGGTCGGTGGACATGCACGGCATGCAGCTGGACGTGTTGGGCTGGTTTCTGGGCATGGAGCGCAACCACGTCTACAGCCTGGCCAAGCAGTTGCACGCCGAAGGCCGCATCTACGAACTGGAAGACGTCCAGGCCGGGGAGAAGTGGGTGGTCCCGACGCGGGTAACCGCCGCCCGCTACCTCGGATGGCGCCCCTCCGACTGGCACCCGCCGTTGGGCCTGGCCGAGCACTACCGCGCGGTGGCCCAAGCCCGGATCATGCTCGTCGGCTCCGACCCGCAGCTGTGGGTGTCGGAACGCGTATTGCGGCACCGGGTCGGCGCGACCGCCACCGGCAAGCCCAAGACCGGCGAGGTGGAGGTGTCCACCGGCCGGGAGCCGCGGTTGGGTCGCCCGCACGTGCACGACGGCCGATTCCTCGGGGTGGTGAAGGGCCGCCACGGCTGGTGGGCAGTCGAGGTCGAGTTGTCGAAGAAGGACCCCGAGTACATGGATATCGCGCTGCGAGGCGCGATCCGCGCCGCCCGCGACAGCCGCGAAGAAGCGATGGTCGGCGTGCTGTACCTGTGCCGCACCCCCGCCGTCTATAACAACGTCACCGCTGCATCGGAGAGATTGCCCGACAACGAATTCGGCGATCTCGCCTTGGATCTGGTGATCCGTGACTTCGACAGCGAGTGGGCGAAGTTCCTGCCCAGGTATGCCGCGATGCGTGAAGCCGCCAAGCAGCAAAGCCCCAACCGGCGCCGTCGCCGCACCCTCATTCATCTCCCTCAGGAAGCAGCATCATGAGCAACCCGCATTGCACCCCGATCCTCACTCCCGACGACTGCGACCCCTTCCACACCGCGACTCCGGCCGCGCCCTCGATCAGCCAGGGGCCGCCGCCGATGGTCGTGCAGGACCCGCCGCCGCCGATCGGGATTCACCCCGAGAAGCCGCCGATCCGCCAGCTCGACGGCATCGACCTTCCGGACTTGTCGGCGGTTGGTGATGTCGCGGCGACGGCGACGGTGTGTGGTCTGGTGATCGTGGCCATGCTGGTCATGATCGTCGCGGTCGCGGCGCGGTGGCCGCTGGCGCCGCACCGGTTGCGGAACTTCGCCATCGCCTCTCTGCTGTTGCCCGCCACGTCGGCGTTGGCTGGCGGTTCCTGGACCACGCCCGCCTCCCTGTTGTGGTCCGGCGCGGCCCAGCTCGCCGACGGTGACTGGTCGGGATTGCGGATGATGCTCGCGCTCGGTGTGCCGTTCGCCGCGTTGACCGCCACGTATGTGTGGGCGAAGTTCGTGCATAAGACCCACACCGTCGGGCTGAAGAGCCTCGGTCGTACGGAGCGGGTGAAGGACGCGATGCTGGCCCGCCAGTTCGCCCGAGCCGCCGCCACGGCGAAGCTGGGCGCTCCCTACACGGTGGCGTCGGGGATCGTGCTCGGCCCGCTGGCGAACACCACGACCGCGAAGACACCCGGGTTGTGGCAGGAATTGAGTGCGCGGCATCAGCAGTGGATGGTGATCCCGCACAAGCAGGCTCGCCGCCACCTCGCCGTGGTCGCCACGACCGGTGGCGGCAAGACCGAGCTGATCAAACGGTATTTCGCCGGGATGCTCGAATACGAGTGGACCCGCTGGCAGACCTGGAAAGACGTCCCCGGAATGCGGGTCAAGTACCCGCGTCCGTTGCAGGTGCTCATCTCCTGCAAGGGCGGCCTCGACGACGAGGAACTCGGCCGCGAGATCCGCGACATCGCCGTGGGCAAGGCCATCGACCCTGCCCGTATCGCGGTCGTGCGGCCGGGTGGGGATCGGCTGGAGCTGTGGAAGCCGCTGTCGGCGCGCGACATGTGGGGCGTGGTCGGCGATCTGCTGAACGCCGGGCAGGCCACGACCAGCGAGGGCCAGCATTTCGATGAGATGCGCCGCCGCATCGTCTCTCTCGTGGTGAACGCGCCGGTCGGGCCGCCCCAGTCGTCGGCGGAGTTTTTGGCGCGGTTGAACGCCGATGTGCTGCTGGACCTGTGGGGTGGTGCTCCGGATGTGAAGCGGATGATCGCCGCGTTGCAGGCGGAGAAGGTGCCGCAGCTGGATGACGCGCTGATCAAAGCCAGCAACTTGTTCGATCTGTTGCAGGACCAGCACGGGCACATGGTGTTCGACGGCGGCAAAAGCCTCGACGACCTCGACGTGCTGTATGTGACCGTGCCCGGCTTGGATAAGGACGCCGCCCGAGCCCAGGTCGCCGCGATCCTGCGCATGGTCATGCTGCGCGCCGGGCGCACCGCCAAGGACCAGCGCCGCTCGGTGACGATGATCATCGACGAGGTTTCCGCGACCACCACCGAACAAGGCTCGATCGGGCTGGTCGACGTGTGCGAACGCGGCCGCTCCCAGGGGGTGGCGTTGATGTTCGCCGCCCAGTCCCAGGAAGGGCTGGCGCGGGATGAGTGGAGCCTGAAGCGGCTGCTGAAGGCGTGCGCGGGTGGGTTGATCCTCGGCTACAACGAGAACGCCGGCGACCTGTGCGAACACCTCGGCTCCGTGCACGGAATGCTGCCGAGCCGCCATCTGATCAAGGGGCAGCGCACCGGCGACGAAGGCCAGGTCTCGATCGGTGAGAAGTGGCTGATCAGCCCGGATGTGCTGCGGCAGCTGGAAACCGGCGAATTCGTCTACGGCCGCGGCCGCCGCGCCCAATGGGGCCACATCGTGCAAGTCAAACACACCGAACTCACCCCGCTGCCGGGCACACCGGCCGCCGAAGCCGCCGCCGCTGAAGCCAAGTCCGGCGGCAAGCCCCAAATCTCAGGCGACACCGCCGTCGCCTGACCCTGTCGTCCGCAATCCCACCGAACCGATTGAGAGGCAACACCTATGCGCATCATCCGCGACAACAACGACCACAACAACAACGAGGACCCCGACGAGCGACGCACACCTGCCGGTGAGCGGAATCAGGCCGAGATCCTCGCCGAAGAGATCGAGGACTACCTCGCCGACGTCCTGGCCTGCGCCCCACCCGACACCCAGGACTTCACCCCGTCCGCACCGCAGCCACGGCCCGCGCTGCACCTGGTCAAGACCGACACCACCGGCACCGACCCCGACTACGACAAGCCACTCGACCCCGAGGTGTTCGCTGCGGCCGGACGCGCGGCGCGGCGGCGGATAGCCCGAGGCGCGGCGGGCGGCTCCGCTGTTGTGGTCACCGCGACCGTGCTCGCCACCTGGGGCCAGCCCTGGATCGTCACCGGCCCGCTGGCCGGGTACGGCACAGCGTGGCTGGCCTACCTGTGGTGGAACGCCGCCCTGCGCCCCAGCATCCCCGACGTCCTCAGCACCGTCACCAGCGGCATCGGCCACGCCATCGCCGTCATCGCCACCGCAATCGCCGCGATCGTGCGCGGCCTGGTCAACCGCCGCGACCAGCCCGACACCGCCGATCCCGGTCCCGAAATCCAGCCCGCCAGCCCCGCGGCTCCGTCCCTGTAACCCGACCAGTGAGAGGAATCCTCATGTCCGACAACACGAAACACCCGATCCTGCCGGTTCCGTGCGAGCTGGACCGGCAGCTGTGGGAGTACTCCGAGCGCATCGAGCGGGTACGCCGTGACCTGCTGACGATGCAGTGGCAGTTCAGCGAACTCCAGGGTGCGCCCGAGTCGATGGCGGTCGATTCGCTCGGTGAGCCGATCGACCCGCAGCAGGCGACCGAACGTGTGCTCACCGCGCTGGTCGCCGCCGACGCGGCCCTGGGCGCGACCGCCGACACGCTCTCCGGCGCCCGCCGCTACTCCAACCGGCTCAAGCTCACCGACGCCGCCGCTGAGGTGCGCGAGCAGCGCCTCACCGCCGCCAAGCGCCGCCAGCGCTCCGACCGCTCCCGATAGCCCTCACTCCACGAAAGGAATTCATCACCATGTCCGACCGCAGTGTCGAAGACGAATTGCTCGCCGAGGCCCGCAAATTCGGCCACTCCCTCACTCACATGCTCCGGTTGCACGCCCAAGCCACGAACTGGTTGGAGCGGCGGAAGGTACGCAAGCAGATCAGTCTGGCGTTGCGTGCGCAGCGCCGCGAGGCCGAGGTGCTGCGTAAGCATCAACTGACCTGGACCACTCAGGCCGTCGACCGCTACCGCGTGCACGTCCAAACGGTCGCCGCCCGCGCGAACGACCCAAGCGTGGACCACGAGCGGCGCGCCCGCGACGCTCACGCGCTGGCCGAGCACCGCGATCGACTCGCGCGCGGCTTCATCGGTAACGAGCACCTGAACCACACCGAGCAGGGCATCGCCCTGGACGGTTTGGACGCCGCGACGGTGTTCCCGCAGTACAAGACCGGCAACCTGTTCGCCCGCGCCCACAAGGTCAAGGGCCTGGAAGCCTTGCACTACCGCGCCCGAGTGGCCCGCGAGAGCGCCAGCATCAACCGTGGCGCCGATCGCGAACGGCAGCAGTGGCAGCACGGCTTGGACGCCGCGCGTCGAGCCAACGCCGAGGAGTCGTTGCTCGCCCGGATCGACGCCGCCCAGGCCCACCGTCACCGCTACACCGCGCAGATGACGTGGTCCGATCCGGACGGCGGGAAGCTCACCGAATCTCGCTCGTTCGCCACCGAGCACACCGCCACCAGCTGGTTGCAGCGCAACATCAGCGGCACGTCGTGGTCGGACGGCACCACCTTGCAGATCGAGACCCGCGACACCCTCAACGCCGCGAAGCAGTACGTCGACTACGGCCGCCCCGAAACCGTCGCCGACCAGCTCGCAACCCGCGAGGCTGTGCTGCGGGAGCGGACGCTGTCCGGGCAGGTGCACCATGAGCAGGCCGAGCAGGCCCCCCGGCAGCGCGAGAACACCGACCGCGAACGCCCGCCCGAAACCGCCGGCGTTGACCGGCTGGCACAGGTGGAGCGCCAGTTGAACGACATGGCCGCCGACCGGGACCGGCTCGAAAGCCGGGTCGGGATGCTGCAACGCGGCCTGGATTCGGTCACCGCCGACCGCGACCAGATCCGCCGCAAACTCGATTCGGCCGAGGGGCACATCGAGGCGTTGAAGAACCGCAACCTGCGCCTCGCCGCCGAGATCGGCGAGTTGCGGGACCGGCCGGGTGTCGAGCAGCTCACTACCGAGCGTGACCAGCTCAAACAGGAACGCGACGAAGCGGTGCGCAAACTCGTGCAGTCCACGCCCGAGCATGAGCGCTACGGCAACCGCCAGCGCAGCAACGACACCGGCGCCGCAACGCCGCCAGCGGATCCGGGTCGGCAGTCCGGCGACACCGGTCCGGTGGGCAAGCGCGCCAGCTACCTGCGCGACCTCACCGGAAATGGCCACGAGCAGGCCGGGCCGGATACCCAGTCCTGGCCGCAGCCGGACCGAAACGGCAACGGCCGCAACGGTATCGAGAGGAGCCGGTGATGCAGCGCGAGCACGAAGAAGCGATGCGCACCGATTTCGCCCGATACACGCAGCTGGGTGAGGACATGTACCGGCCGGGCACTACCGATGCCGAACTCGACCGCATCGTCGCGCAGCGCCGCGAGACCGATCAGCGGTGGGGCGAAGGTCCGCACGCCGAGCACTGGAGCTACCTGTCGGACGCCTACGAGGACTGGCGGCAGGCGCCCGACATCATGTTCCGGTTCCTCGACAACATCGACCACAACAGGGGCGAAGGGGTCACCGACCTTCAGCACCGCAGTCTGCGCCAGGCCGGGCAACTGGCCGGTCGAAACAGCGAGAAAGTCCGCGACGCCGCCCGCCACTACATCGACCGCGCCACCTCCCAGCAGTCCACACCCCCATCCGGCCGCAGACAGATCCAGCGGGGGCGGTGAGCATGCACATCGAGTACGAAGAAGCGATGCGCGAAGCCTTCACCGAAGTCGACCGACTGTCCCGACTGCGGGACCGGCCGGGCGTCGGTGAAGCCGAGATCCACAGCCTGTACGCCCAGTCGCAGGCGATCGACCAGGGTTGGCGCAACGGCCCCCATCCCGGGCAGTGGAAGTACCTGAACGACGTGCACGACATGTGGTCGCGTTCACCCAGCACCATGCGGCGGATGCTCGCCTCGCCGGGCGCCGACCGGTTGGACGGAGTGCAGCGGCGCAGTATCGAGCAGGCCCGCATCCTCACCGCCGCCCAGCGGCCCCAAGTCGAACGGGGGCGGTGACGATGACCGAACCCGGACCGCAGCAGGGCCGTTCGTACGAGGTCGTTACCGCGGCGTTGATTCGCCGGGTGGGTCCGGCCAGGTGGCCGCGGGAGCCGCAACAGTGGACGAACTACCTGTGCCCGGTGCACGAGGGCGACGGCCACCACCACAACCCCAGCCTGGGCGTGCGGTATGACCCGCGGCAGGGCAAGACGATGGTGCGCTGCTGGGCACGCTGCGACGACCAGGACGTACTCGACCGCATCGGTCTGCGGGTGCGCGACCTTTGGGACCGGCTGCCCGAACGGGACCCCAACCGGCGGGCAAGCACCGGTGTGCACGGTCAGCGGTACGGCGCCACCGAACGCCGACCGCTGACCCCGGTGGAGCGGGCCATCGCTGCGGCACGGTTCCCGATACCCGCGAAACGGGACCTAGGCGCGCAGATCGGGCGGCCACAGAATGTGGACACCTACGTCTACAAGTGGCCCGACGGCCGCGTCGAAGGCGCGGTGACCCGGGTGCACACCCCGCACGAGCACGGGCACGCCAAAAGCTTCTGGCAGGCCCACTGGACCGGAACCGAATGGGTGAAAGAGGGTTTCGCGCCGATCCCATGGAAACTCCCCGACATCCGCGAAGCCCTGGACACCGGGCGGGAGATCTTCGTCTGCGAGGGCGAGAAGGACGTGCAGCGTGCCAACCAGGCCGGGTTGATCGCGACCTGCAACGCGATGGGCGCCGGGTCCTGGACCTCGGAGCACGCCCGCTGGCTAGCCGGCGCGGGGCGAGTGATCGTGGTCGCCGACCGCGACCGCCCCGGCTACCAGCACGCCGCCAAAGTCGCCGACAGCCTGACCGACCGCGTCGGCGAGGTTCGCGTGCTCCAGGCCCGCTCCGGCAAGGACCTATCGGATCACTTCGACGCCGGCTACGACCTGACCGACCTCGAACCGGTCCCGCACCTGGACAGGCCACAGCAGCAGGAGCGAATTCGGACCCCGGCCATGAGCCGGAGCCGCACCCGCTGAAACGACTGCAAACGAAGGGAAACAACCGACATGACCAACGCAGACCCGGGCGAGATTTACCAGCGTGCCAGCGATCTGGGGCGCGCCATGATCGCCGCCACCACTGCTGCGAACAACCCGGACCTGGTCTATCCGGACTGGTCCGACACCAGCCCGTTGCCCGACCTCGAGCGCCAGGAGGTCGCCGCGGAGATCGCCTATTACAGCTTCCTCGACGCGCACCGCACCGAACTGGGCCAGCATCCCGATTTCCGCATCGAGTACGGCGTGCTCGACCAACTCGCCGCCGAGCAGCGCAGCGTGACCGACCTGTTCACCGACACCGGCGACCCCGAGGAACGTCACCGCGACAGCGACCGACGTCGCAGCCGGTGAATCCTCCGCACCGATCACACCAGAGAGGAGAACCCTGAATCATGACCGAGAACGTGACCGGTGCGGAAGCGGTGCGCAGCAACGACGCTGCGCACCGCAGCGCACCAACGGATGCACAACCCAGTGCACACGCCACCGGCAACCGACTGCGGGCATGGCCGGTGCTACTGCTCGCGTTGCCCGCGTTCGTGGCGATCTGGTCCGGCTGGGTCGGGCTCGGGCAGCTGACCGGGTTCGGGCCGGTGCGCCCGTTGCCCGGCATTGCCGACGAATTCGAGATCAATTCGGCGATCACGCTGCCGATCGGGATGGAGACCTACGCCTCCTACGCACTGTATGTGTGGCTGTCGGGGCGAATCCGTTCAGACCGAACCCGCAGCTACGCGAAGTGGTCAGCCTTCGGCAGCCTTACCCTCGGCGCCGTCGGGCAGGTCGCCTACCACCTGATGAAAGCCGCCGGCGTCACCTCCGCGCCATGGCCGGTCACCGTCCTCGTGGCCTGCCTGCCGGTCGCTGTACTGGGCATGGGCGCTGCGCTGGCGCACATGATCGGCCGTGAGCACCACACCGCACCGCCCGTGCGCCCCGACCCGGAACCAGCGCATCAGCCGGAACCAGTACGCACCGTCTCGGTGCATGAGATCCACACCGAGACCCGCTCGACCTCCACCGAACTAACCGCCCACCGGGCCACTCCAGAGCTGGCCAGTGCGCAGCAGAGCGAGATCGAAGCTCCTGCGCATGGTGCGTGCAGCATTGCACCGGAGCGCAGCGACCGGTGGGTGACGGTTGCGCGGCGCGTGTGCAGCGCCGACCCGGCCGGGCGCCGAGACCCTGAAACGGTCGCTGCGATCTTGCGGTTGCGGCATGAGGAGGGCTGGTCGCACGCGCGCATCGCCGAGCAGGTCGAGGTCAGCTCGTCCACAGTTACTCGCACTCTGACAGCAGCCAATAAGTTCACGAGTTCTGCTGCGGATGGGATCGTTCGCAAGACTCCTTAGATGGTGGTGGGACTGACCGCTTCCGGTTGATCGAGTCGAACTAGTGGCCTCCGCTGCCGAGCGGGGGCCAACTCCTCTTGCGGCTTAGGGCGGAGGTGGCGTGGCTGTCGTTGTTTCGTCACCTGTGACGGCAGCAAACTTGCCGTGGCAAGCGGGCCAGACGAGGGCGAAGTTCGAATCAGTTTGAGCCATCCTCACCCCGGCTGTTTCGCGAACTGGGCGGTCCCGTCTCGTACGCCGTCAGGGGTGTTCTCCCAAGTGGGGGCAACCTCGGGTGAGATAGCTGATACGAATTACATTAGATTGCTTGAAGATTCGTATAGATCACATGGGTCAGAACGGTTACATCCAGCGCGCTGTGAGATAGATTACGAGCCTGCGCGGATTGAGCTGCTCCGTGCAGGCCAGCGTGGGTTCACGCTCTCGGCATGCGTATCGTCATTAACTTATGAGGTGAAATACGCAGGTCGGAGTTGATTTCATCATCGGAGCGTGACACCCTGGCTACTGTCCGGCTGGTACATGGACAGAAGAAGCGAGCCGCCGGGGTGAGGCCCGGCGGCTCGTTGATGACTCTGTTCAGTTGTTAGAGGTGGTTCCTCATGATCTCTACGATCGCGAGGCCTGCCCCTGATCCGATGAAGATCATGGTCTTCGTCGAGATGGTCAGTCGGATCCGAAAGGAGACCTCGGCCGTTGTCGTGTCATCGTTGGCGGCCGGGGTTTCCCCTTTAGCTGAGTCCTCCTTTCGCTTCTCAACCCCGTTGCGGGGCTCTTCGCTGTACTTCTTGCTCTCTTCCATGCCCATCCTTCTGTTTGGAAATTCGGTCGTATAGACCGGGCATGCGCCAGGAGGTTTCTGAGACACCCTGGCGCATCCTCGATCCAGACGGCCTTGAAGTTTGGGCAGGGGTTACCGTACCGGCTGTCAAAGTAACGGTCCGATTACCACCCGGCCATATGTTATCCGCACACGGGCCATGTGTCTGTTGTGAGGGTACGCAATCATCGCGGCGGCTCGAACTGCGGAAACCTGCAGTGCAGGCCCGGTAGAAGCTCCGGAGAAGGTTCCGGAATTTACTGTGATGTGGGTCACTTATCGGTGGGAAGCCTTTCCGATTTTTGGCACCGTGTGCCAATCACGACAGGGTTATGTACATGGGGTCAGGCGTGTACACAACTTCGGCTATGTTGCCGTCAATGGTGAAGTTGCTATCACGTGATTTCAAATTGCCAGCGAAGCGATTCGCCCGTTCTGGATACCAGCAATAATGCATGTTGCCGTTTCAACCTCTTGACATCGCTCCTTTTTTCTGCATCTGAACCCGGGGGGATTTGAAACGCAAGCGGCTCGGATTCGACGTACCGCGCCCCCGCCTCCATAGGTTCGAGGAGTTGCTGCTTGTGACGGCAGATTAGGTGCTTCGGGTGTGTGCCGATGTCCTGTCGTGTGGCCCCGTCCGTACGCGAGTAAGCGCTCGTGGGCCGACATAGCTCCACCCTCGACCCATATCGGTGTTACGGCGATGCGGCTCGGGTGGCGAGTCTCTACGAACTTGGGTCGGAAACGATGACCAGAGGCTTGGTCATTGCACCTACTCCAGCTCACTTCCTTGATCCTGTCCCCCTTCGGCGGCGTTCCAGCGATACAGGCTTCTACGCATGACCAGGCTGGCGGGAGTTGAGAACCGTTGTGCTCGCGCATGGGGGCTCTCGCCGTCGTCAACCGGGGGCCGTCAGCGAAGCAGGAAGTCGGCTGACGTGTAAGCCGCCGTTAGCTTCGGCTGAACTGGTCGATTGGCGCCTGTCCAGACGGGTGTGGCCGAGCCCTGGGGGCGCAGCCGCGTGACGAGTGTATCTGCGGCGAACGCGGATTTCCATGATCGAAGTCGCTTGTGCGAACGCACGGTTCCTCGATCTACCAGCGGGTTTCCCTTATGAAGTTGCGTTCGCAATATTGCGTTCTCAATCTGGCGATCTCCTACATAGGAGTTTTCTGAGTGTTGTCCCAGGTAGATCGAACGTCAGTGCGTAGGCCAGGTGAGCAGATCGCAAGGTTGGCGGTCGCGAGTGCCACTATCGGAGCCCCGGGCGCGAGGCTTCGGCCGCTGCCGCGGCGTGGTGTGGAGGTCCATGACTGCCGGGACAGTGCCGGGATTCTGCCGGGACTACGCCGGGACTACGCCGGGATTTTCAAGTCCCGGCAGTGTCCCGGCATGCCCAGGTCAAACTGGCGGTTGACCTGGGGTGTTTTGCGCCGTCTCCTGCCCTGCCCGGCCGACACTCTCTATGGCTTCGCTGTTCATAGAGAGTGTCGGCCGGGCAGGGCAGGAGACAACACAAAACACAAAAGCAAGGGAAGGACCAGAAAGGAGGGGGACCACAAGAGGAGGGAGGACCACAAAAGGAGGGTTGGGTGGGTGGTTACGTCAGGTGCGGAAGTTGCGTCTAGAGCTGCGCCACCAGCGGTGGCGTGTTCGCGCGCAAGGGCGCGCTCAGTGCTGTACGGGAGTCGAGAGCGTAGGCGGCGGTGCAGGGCACGCGAGTTCACCGACGGGGCGGGTTGCGTGGCGCGTGTGCAGCACGTTGCCGTGCGGGGGATGGACCACAAGAGGAGGGGGCGGGGCGGACATCGCGGCGGGTTGATTCGTTCGCATCAAACGAGAGACGTGGTCTGCGAGCTGGCATGGTCGCCAGCGTCAAGTTCTCCCACAGAAACACCGCACCTCATCAGTGTCTGATGCGTGTTGATCTGCGATTACGCGTTGTACGGCAGGAGTTTTCGGTCGGAAGCGATCCCTAGCGTTGATGCGAATGGATCAATCCCCTTCGGCCGATGCGGGTCAATCGCTCGGCGCGAGGAATCCGGGAGGGAGGCGCGTGCGTTGAAGAAGATCGGCAGCCCGTTGATGGAGGCTCTCGAAACCGTGTGGGCGGCAATTCAGGTCCGCCACCCCGACACACCTGATGTGGTCGTGACGATGGCCGCTGGCTCCACCGGCCGCAGTGGCGGTGTGCGGCTGGGCCGGTTCGGGCCGGATCGGTGGGAACACGGGACCGAGTTGATGCCGGAACTGTTCGTGGGCTGCGAAGGCTTCGCCGCCGGCGCGGCAGAGGTGCTCGGCACGGTCCTGCACTATGCCGCTCACGGGATCGCCCGCACCCGAGCGGTCAAGGACACCAGCCGCGCGGGTGCCTACCACAACGGCCGCTACAAGCAGATCGCCGAGGAAATCGGCCTCACGGTCGAACGCACCCCCGGACGCGGGTGGGCGACCACCGCCCTCGCGGAAGCCACCAGCAACGCATATCGCGGCGAACTCCGGACCCTGGCTGCGGCATTGGTCGCGCACCGTCTCCACGAGACAGGGCAGACAGCCGGCGCCGGCGCCGGCGACCAGAACGAAGACGACACCGGCGAGGGCACCGGTGAGCAGCGCGCGCCACGCGGTGGGTGCGCGTTGGTCTGCCGATGTGACCCGCCGCGGCGGATGCGCGCGTTCAAACGCACGATCGACGCCGGTCCGATTCTGTGCGGTGTCTGCCAGGACCCGTTCCACGTCGACCTGTCCGCTGCCGGGGAGGCCGGTCGTGGGTAGGCAGGCGAGGTTGCGGCCGCCGATGGCCTACTACGGCGGGAAGACGACCGTGGCGCAGTGGATTGTCGGGATGCTGCCCGCCCACGATCACTATGTGGAGCCGTTCGCGGGATCGCTGGCGGTGTTGCTGGCCAAGCCCGCGGCGCGGATGGAGACGGTCAACGACCTTGATGGTGATCTGATGGTGTTCTGGCGGATGCTGCGCGACCACCCGACCGAGTTGGCGCGGGTGTGCGCGCTTACCCCGCACGCCCGGACCGAGCACGAGGGCTCGCACGGCGACCTGTCCGCGCTGGATGACTTGGAGCGGGCCCGCCGGGTATGGGTGCGCATCAGCCAGGGCCGCACCGGCACCATGCGCAAGACCGGGTGGCGCCACTACGTCGACCCAGCAGGCTCCAATTCCTCGATGCCCCGCTACCTCGCCGGATACCTCGACAGGATGATGCCCGCGGCCGAACGACTCTCCGCGGTCTCGCTGGAATCCCGGCCCGCGCTAGACGTCATCACCACCTACGGACGCCACCAGGCGACCCTGCTGTACGTCGACCCGCCCTACCTGGGCGAAACCCGCGACCGCAACTACCGCCACGAGATGACCAGCCCCGCAGCACACCGCGAACTCGCGGCCGCGCTGCACGCCTGCCGCGCCACAGTCGTGCTGTCGGGCTACCCCAGCGACCTCTACGACAACGACCTGTACGCCACCTGGCACCGATACACCCACCAAACCGGCACCAGCCAAGGCGGACGCTGGGCAGCACGAACCGAAGTCCTCTGGTCCAACCGACCCCTGGACACCGATCCCGGACACCTCGAGATCTGTAACGAAACCCCCACCGGGAACGGCGCGAAGAACACGGTGTGTAACGAAACTCGCTGTCCCGCACCAGGATGTGGACTGCCGGTCAGGCAGCCCGCGACCGGCCGACCGCGTCGATTCTGCTCGGGCGCCTGCCGCACCCGCGCTCACCGAGCCTCGAAATCCGCGACAGACTGACGACTCAGCCCTTCGCCACCACAACGAGTTGATGCGTGGGCCTCAAATAAATCGGGTCAATTATTGACTAGAAACGGGTAGACTGTTGTGTAGAAGTTCGAGGTGGCCGGACACCGCATCGCGCTTCGTTCCCACCCACGAAATCCGAAGGGATGCAACAAATGCTCGACTTGATGGACTGGTTCTGCGGTGCAGGCGGATCGAGCCAGGGCGCGCACTCTGTGCCCGGTGTGCGGGTCACTCGCGCGGCGAATCATTGGGCGCGGGCGATCGAGACCCATGCCGCGAACTTCCCCGACACCGATCACCACCTGGGCGATATCCGGGAGGCCCCGGTGGAGAAGTGGCCGGTCGCTGATCTGTTCTGGGCGTCGCCGGAGTGCCCGCAGTGGTCCTCGGCGCGCGGCAAGGCCCGCGACTTCCACAACACGATGCAGGCCGATTTGTTCGACACCCCGCGCGATGAGGAGGCCGACCGGTCCCGCGCGTTGATGGAGGAAGTGCCGATGTATCTGCGCGGGGTGATCGAGCGCGGCGGCAAGGTCCGCGCCGGAGTGGTCGAGAACGTCGTAGAGGTTCGGGCATGGGATCAGTGGGACCGCTGGCTGAACGAGATTCGCGGGTTGGGCTACCGCGTGCGCGTGATCGCGCTCAACAGCATGCACGCGCAGTCGGTGCGGACTCCGGTCGCGCCGCAGTCCCGCGACCGGCTGTATGTCGCGTACTGGGATGTCTCGCTCAAGCGTGAGCCGGACTGGAACAAGTGGCTTCGCCCGATGGCCTACTGCTCGACGTGCGAGGAATGGATCTCGGCGATCCAGGTGTTCAAGACCGAAGGCCAGGACATGGGCCGCTACCGCCAGCAGTACGTCTACCGGTGCCCGCGCGTCTCGTGCCGGAACTCGGTGGTGGAGCCGCCCGCGCTTCCGGCGGCCGCCGCGATCGACTGGAGTCTCGAGGGGGAGCGGATCGGCGATCGGGCCCGCCCGCTGGCGGAGAAGACGATGCAGCGGATACAAGTCGGGTTGACTCGTTACGCGGTTCCGGTGCCGATGATGGTTCCCGCTGGTGGTACCTGGCGTGATCAGGCCGCGCCGGTCACGGTGCCGTTGTCTGCCCGCACCACTCGCGAGAACGACGGTCTGATGATCCCGCAGCCGTTCCTGGCGTTGCTGCGGTCGGACCGGCCGCGCACGATCGGTGTGCATGAGCAGCTGGCGACGATCGTCGCCGACGGCTCCAACCACGCGCTGGTTGTGCCGATGGAGGGCCGCGAGGGCAAGGAGGCGCAGCTCGCGACCGTGCCGCTGCGCACCCAGACCACCCGCGCGGAGACCGCCGTTGCGTTCCTGCCGTTCGTCGCGGAGTTGCGTGGTGGTAGCAGCGACGCTCGCCCGGTCAGCGACGCGTTGGCCACGGTCACCGCGAGCGGCAACCATCACGGCCTGGTCATGCCGCACGGTGTGCCGCAGCACGTGTGGGATTCGATGTTGCTGCCCTACTACGGGACGGGCGCGGCGCGGCCGGTGAACCGGCCGACGGGCGCGGTGTCGACTCGCGATCGGTTCGCGCTGGTCGAGGCGATCCGTCAGCCCGCGATTGAGGATGTTCGGTTCCGGATGTTGCAGCCGCACGAGATCGGCCGGGCGATGGCGTTCACCACCGGTTACGCGGTGCTGGGCAACAAACGTGAGCAGGTGCGCCAGTACGGCAACGCCGTCACCCCGCCGGTCGCGGAAATCCTGATTTCGGCGCTGGTCGAGGCGATCACGGGAGAGGACATCGACCGCTGGAGCGCCTGAGATGAGCTGGAGGGCGGCCGGTAAACCGTGGTCCCGCAAGGGTCACGGCCGGACATACCGGCCGCCCGACGGCCCCACCCACGAAGGAAAGGGCACAGGCCAGGGTAGCGCCGCACCGCCGGCGCAGGGAGGAGACACGGCCGCCATGAGCACGTCAGTAGGCTGCCGCGGCGCCGTATGCTCGTGCGGCCACAATGTGTGGATGGGAACGTTGGTCACGCTCGCGGAATGGGCGAAGCTGCACGATTTGAGCCCGGTCAGCGTCCGCAATCACTGGGCCACTCGCGAGGACTTCCCCGCGCACAAGCAGTACCGACCACGCGTCGGTTCTGGCCGTCGTCACGAGGAGTACGACGCTGACGAGCTGGATGCCTGGCTGGAGCAGTGGCAGACCGAGCACCGACCAGCCGAGTACGCGATGCCCACCGATCCCGACGAGTTCCGCACCCTAGGAGCGATAGCGCGCCTGCTCGGCGTAGACGGCAAGACCATCACCCAGTACCGGACGGTCCTGGATCAGCACGCCGATCACGAGGACCGCGGCAAACGCCGGATGTACCGAACGCGCGACGTAGTAGACGTCCTGAACCGCCGCCGCGGCATCGGCCGCGCGATGGACCCGAGCAAAGACCGCAGGCGCCGTGCGGAACACTCAGGGACCACGGGCCGAACCTCCACTGCGGACGAGAGTGGGACTGCTGCACGAGTTGGTGACATCTGATCTGTGGTGTCGTAGGGCACTGCTGGAAGGATGGACACCGTGCCCAAGCCCTATCCCAAGGAGTTCCGCGACGACGTCGTGCGGCTCGCTCGCAATCGAGAGCCACCGGATCGTGGGCTACTCGATCGACTCACGGATGAAGGCCCGCTTGGCGGTCGATGCCCTGGCTCCGCCGCGACCAGGCGCGGCGCGGCTGGTGACCAGGTCGCCGGCTGCATCGTTCACAGCGACCGCGGATCAGTTTCGGTCCCGGAAGTTCTTCCGCGCCTTGGGTGCTCACGAGATGGTCGGCTCGATGGAACGGATCGGTACCTGCGGTGACAACACCGCGATGGAATAGTTCTTCGCCCTGCTGCAGAAGAACGTCCTCGACCGTCGGCCTTGGGTCACGCGTGGTGAGCTCAGGATCGCGGTCGTGAGCTGGATCGAACGGACTTACCTCCGCCGCCGACACCAAGCCAGGCTCGGCAGATTGACCCCGCTTGAATACGAAGCAATCATGACCACAGCAGCCACTCAGGCTGCCTGACCGAAACTGTCGCCTATCCGTGCAGCAGTCCCATACGCCCACGGTGGCGATCGGATCGCGCGCGCCGAGCAGCGGGCAGTCTACAACTACTGGGGTTCCTTCCGGCGAGCAGAAGAGCCGATGAAGGTCAGGCGTTGCTCTCATCCAGCTGATCGATGATTTCCTTGCACCAGTGGGGTACGAGTTCGGCACGTGAGCTGATGCAAGGAAACCAGGCGGGCATGAGAGTCACTGAGCTGTAGAGTCTTTCACTACATGTTGCACCTAATAAACCATGTAACTGCGCGGAAATCGCTGTAGCCCAGCGACCTACAGCACCGTAGAGGGCGACTGCGACCTCGAAGATGTAAGGAGAGTCAGGAACCGTGCAACTGCGGCACAGCAGGGAAACGACGTTCAGAGCGAAACTGGCTGCATGGGTGGTGGGTCTCAGCCTCGCGGCAATCAGTGCCTTATCGGCCCTTGTCGTGATCATGGCCGCCTCTGACGACAGAGCCCGAGTGTCGCAGCTGGTGTTCTCGGCTGTGTTGCCACTGTTCGGAACATGGGTCGGCACCGTCCTCGCATTTTACTTTGCGCGCGAGAACTTTGAGGCGGCAACACAGTCGACTTTGCGTCTCTCGGGCGGGTACAAGAAGGACGATCTGGTGTCCGATGTGATGATTCGTCGCGAACAGATGATCGTTCGTTCGTCTACGGGGAGCGAGTCCACGGGGGCCATTCCGCTTGAGTCCATCGCCTCCATCATCGCCATTACAGGCAAGAAGCGGGTGCCTATCCTCGACGACAAAGGGGCAGTGAAGTATGTTGTCCACAAGTCGTTGCTAGACTCTTACGCGCGCACGGTGACGCCCGAGGACTATGGACGCGCAACGCTCGAAGAACTGTTGGCCAACGTTGAGAATAAGCGGTTCGCCGAGGCAATCGGCTTCGTCTCAATTACAGCCACCGCCGGCGAAGCTCGAGATCAGATGCAACGGGTGAGCGAATGTAACGACGTATTCGTCACTTCCTCGGGATACCCGGCCGAGCCCGTCTTAGGTTGGCTGACTAACAATTTGCTCGCATCGCTTGAGTAGCCGCTGCTGGTCACAGACGCTACCGCGCAGCTACTCTGTGGTTGCAACAAGCGCGTGATTGTGAGTATTGCGGGTCGTGTCTGTCGAAATTCGCAGCGCACAGTAGCCATTGATCAACTGGTGGGATATCCAACGATGGTCCACGAGTGGCCCAAGCAACTGCGCCCTCGCGAGGATCGACGTGAGAGCGGTCGAGGCGACAGGGGTGGCTCCAATGAAGTGATAACTACGTCCCGAACGGTAAAGATTACCGCGCAGCCTGAGTTCGTCGAGCATCTCGACCACGACTGTATCGTTGTGCGGAGAGGCCGACAATGCGAAATCCAACATCGGCAGATGCAACGGTATTTCGCTGCCTTGGACTCGAACCCATGAGGTGAGAGAGACGATCTGGCGAGAATCAAGGCCGTCGTATGCCGAACTACCCAGTCGCTGCAGGAAGGCGCTGCTACCCAGCTCCTCCCGTTGCTGTAGCGGCTCTTCATGGCTGATCGCGCGCCGCCACAGCGCTATCCGGGTAGGTGTGGATGCTTCGACAGCCCTAGAGAGCAAGAAATCCCAAAATCCGAAGCCGCGGTCCACGTATTCGCTGCGTGCGGCGCCGGTCAATGTTCGTGCTTCCTCGGAGATGTCTCCCCCTCGAAGCGATGACTTCCGTACAGCGAACTCCAAAAGCACTGAAGTGACATAAGCAGATGAAAGCACTATCGGCAGAGTGTCACTCAGACTCTGCCCACGACCTTCGCGCCACGTTGGAAGTTGCCAACTCATGTGGTGGCCCCTACCACAACAGGGCTCGTCGCCCAATCGAATGGGCTAGCACGCTGGCGATTCCAGAATTCCAGTGCAGGGGGGCAGTAATCAGGATTGATCCTCCGTGCGATCACCACGGCGGAGCACACGACGTAGCCGGCCTGACTCAAGGCATACGCTGCGCTGTTAATCCTGGCCCCAGTGGTATACACATCGTCTACCAATAGCAGTCGCCGCTCCTCGCGGGATTGGCCGGTGACGCTGTAGCCTTCGGGGGACGGATGCCTGAACCGCAAATCGCCGGAGCCTCTTCGTAAGATCGGCAACATGGGAAGACTCAGTTCGAGGGAGCGGAGTATCTCCTCAAGTGGGTGAGGGCCGGCCCGGTCGGTGGAAGGCACAACAACTACACCGTCCAACCCGTTGGACAGTGCCCACATAGCCTGACCATGCTCGATGAAGAACCTTCCCAGGAGAGCTCGGACGATTGGAACATAGGACTCGATGAAGGGCTCGGAGTCGTCGACGCGCCCCTTGTAACGGGTGAGCCAGTCTCGCAACAACGATGGTTTGGAGTAGAGAGACACGACACTCAGCGAAACTGCAGAAACTCCCAATGCCTCTGCGATTTCATCGCAATTCTCGCACTCCGCGCCGTCGTACACGTTAGTCCAGGTCCTGCATCGCGGGCAGACACCAACCTCGGCTGGTGGCGGCGCCACCAGCTCGGAGACCAGCGTGTCGGACAAACTGGCGATTGACTCGATATTTGCCCCGACAATCATCGAACGTCCGCGAGAGTCCAGTGTATCTCAGCAGCTGACGATATAAAGGTTGCTAGCCCTCGTTGGCTAAAGTCCTGTGCCCAATCTTCTTGTGCTAGTGCCGGTTCCCACATCAGTGCTTTTCGTCCGTAATTAATCGCTTGTTCTAGTTCATGACGGCTTCCACTGCGGGCACGCCCATCCATAATGATGCTGACATCCGACATGCCGGCGATGACGCAGTTGCGTTTGAGGAAGGTGGTGCTGGTTCGGGGTGCACGCGGGGCGAACTGCGACACGAGCATGCCCTTTGTCGCAATGGTCTTAGCCAGGTCCTCGTTTTGCTTTGGATACACCGTCTCGATCCCGGTCCCCATCACAGCGATGGTATTCCCGTGTGCGGCCAAAGCTCCCTGGTGCGCCGCAGTATCGATACCGGCCGCCAGCCCAGACACGACCGTGATCCCCGCTGAGGCCAGGTCGACGGCAAGCTCTCTGGCGTCCGCGACGATGTCGGGACTCGCGGCGCGACTGCCGACGATCGCGACATGGGCGCCCTCACTTTGTTTTCCACAGGTGAACAGGAGAGGCGGCGCGTCCCAACATTCAGCTAGCCGCTGCGGATAGGATGTCGATCCGATCAGCGCTGCCCGTACCGGAGTTCTTTCGCACAGCCTCTGCAACTGCTTGGACCAGGTTGTCACTCTCTCAGATTCGATCGTCTCGCACAGGTATCGCGTCAGCGGGGACGCCAATGTAGTGGGAGTCCGATCGAGGAGCATGCTCCGCTGATCAGGGTCGCGCAAGATGCCAGCCAGATCGCTAGGCTCCGCAGGGAGCAACTCAAGTGACGCCATCACTGTGCCGACTACGTGTAGAGAGGATGTGTCCACAACAGGAACTGTATGGGAGGGGCCTGACATATCAGTCGCGCGGCTCAACGTTGCCCAGGTCGGTTCGGTTCATACATCGCTTGCTCCAAAAGTCTGACGGCGGCGCGTGCGGCGACGATCACGCTCGCGTCGTCGAGCAACTCCCAATCTCTTTGCGACACAGTTCGTCCGCCGAGCTCCGGAGGGTTGTCGTGGTGGTCCCACCAGTCCCGATGAGCGGCCCCACCGGATGCGGCGAGGGGGACAACGCCAACGCCGCGCTCACGCGCCCATTGAATCTCTTCCGCTGTCCGATCCCCGCCGCCGATCACCAGAATCGCCCGACATTCGTCGAGCAGCGTGCCGACCAACCGCTCTCTGGGCAGGTCGGTGTAGACCGACGTGCCGACGCGCTCCTGCATTTCGGGTGGTGGTTCGGATTTTTGGCGGAAGTAGAAAGTCAATTTCTCCGGGCTATAGTTCTGCTCCGATCGGCGGATATTTGCCACGTCTCGGGTAATGTTCCAGCCAGCCGGGCCACCCAGCGAGGTCAGCTCCCACTGACTTCTGCTTGCCAACTCGGCGGCAATCTTCTCGCACCAAGGCCGGATCTCGGGGTCTGGACGAGATAGCCCGTGCTCGTCAGCACCGCCGCTACCCGAGATGAACAGCCGCTGAGGCCGCGTTCTACGGACGAGCGCCTGGATAATGCGCTGAAGTTCGTCATATTCGTCAATCTCGCAAACTTTTACTCCGCTTGACTCAAGGTCTTTCATCCGAAGACTGTGCAAGATGCGCTCAGGGCCCGCCGGCGGTCGCTTCAAAACAGTCAAGTGTCGGTCGGTCACAGACAGAGCATGCTGGCGAGCAAGACGAAGTAGGACTTCGATGTTGGGATCCGTGAAGCTGAAGCCAAGGAAGAGGAAAGTCCTGCTAACGTACGCTGCTCTCAGCAGGGCCCACGTCCGCGGGCGGCGGAACTCGTACTGCTCGTAGTCGCTTCGTGTGATGACGGGGGGCTCCGCCCAAATCGGGCTGCCACCGTCCGTTTTCACGCTGCCGTGCATCTTAATGATCGTCCGGTTATTGGTGCCGATTGTTCGGATGTCATCATCGGTCACTGCAACGAAGGTATCGTCATCGCAGGCCTTCTCGATGAGTTCATCGTAGTTGGTGGTCCATATTTCCTTGAGGGGAACCTGGGTGAGAAGACGATGTCCCCGGGTTGGTGTCGTTGGCTTCGCGATCAGTTCGAGGATGTGTTCGCACAGCGCCTCCCGACCGACGTTCTTCTTGTCGTTGGCGATGTACTCTGCGATCAACGGGTAGTCGTGGTGGTCAGGAACATTAGCTTTCTCTTGCAGGGGTTTCAGCAGTTGTGTCCATGTCGGCAACCCCGCACCGACGGACAAACCCGCACCGACGAACAAGGCGCCATTCCCCGCCGAGACAGCCTCGCCGAAATTGTTTACCAGGTCGTACTGATCCACGACAGACTCCCACCACTCCCATCACCAACCCTTTGGGTGATCTGTCTACCGCTCGTCGCCTCCTACTGCAAGAAGGAGGCTAAAGCAGAAAATATTCCGAGCGGTCTCCTTGTTTTCGGCCCTGCTCGGCACAGTCGGCGGCTGGCCAGCTTAACCTAACCAAGAACTGACCGCCTCATGCTGGCCACAGGGAGGCGAAAATGATAAGGCTAGCTAACGTTTGTGGCCAATAGGGTGTGGGTGCAGTACAGTCTCGTCCGATTTCCTCGCGGACTAGAAGACTTCCGTATAGTATCCACTCGGCGGCGAACTACCGCCGACCCCGGGGAGGACAGCGTGGAAAAATGAATAATAACGGACAAAAGGTGCGCGACCGTCGCGCGCGCCTGCTTGCTATCGCGCTCTACTCGCGCAACTATCCGGCGATCGGTGAAACGCACGGTCTTTCCGTAGTTGCTGGGTCGATAGTCCAACGTCTCGGGGGCGCGGTTGAAAGTCTGTATGTTCTAGATCTTGTTGCCGTAGGTGTCGACGATATGGAAGCGATAAGAGCCGCCATTCGTCGGGAAAATCCGAACGTGTTGATGATCTCGGTACCCTATGGTACGTACAGCATGCTTCAGGATTGTAAGTCAACTATTCAGTCAACAATCGACTCGGGAGGACTGGTGCTGGTCGGCGGAGCATTGCCGACGTACCTGCGCGAACGCATATTGTTGAACATTGATCCAAGGATAATAGTCGTAGTTGGTGAGGGAGAAGTTACTGCCGCTGATATTGTTGAGCGCTGGACTCAGTACCGGGATTTTATCAATGTTCCAAACACGATACAGTCGGATGGAACCAAGATCCTGACAGCACCGCGTCAGATAGCATCGCCAAATTTGATTCCCGTGCCGTACCGCGCGCATATTGGAAGCATCCTGAAAAGTGGCGCGCAGATATTCGTGGAAAGTTCACGGGCGTGCTCTTGGGCAGCATGCTCATTCTGCTTGCGAGGACTGACAGACGTGCAGGGGAGGTCCTGGGAATATCGGAGATTGCCAATTCGTCGGCTTGCAGCAGATATCGAACAGTTAGCACGGTTAGGTGTGTCAAAATTTACGTTCGCCGACGAAGACTTTCTTGGTGGACCTCTCGAAGAGGTCGAATATTTTACCGATGAACTCAGTGCACTCTTTCGATCTGTGCAGCGGGACTTTAAGTTCGACATCAGCGCGACTATTCGCTCTATATCGAATCAGCATGATGACGAGAAGACTGCTGAACGAAGGTACCGAGTCCTGGCAACTCTCAAAGAGCTCGGCCTTAACAAGGTTTTTCTTGGGATTGAGTCGGGAAGTCCAAGTCAGTTGCGTCGGTACCACAAAGGACACACGCGCGAAGAAGCAGTGGCGGCTAGCCGCGCAGTGCTGGAAGCCGAGACGATGCTCGAAGTGGGTTTCATAATGTTCGACCCACTTTGTGAAATGTCCGAACTAGCAGAAAACGTTGAGTTTTTGTTGCTTAACGATCTTGCAAGATACGTTTCGGGGCCAACCTCCGAACTGAGACTTCAAGTAGATTCGCGATACCTTACTATTTTGAAGAAGGCTGAGCGTCGGCATAAGAGGAAGCTGCACTCTGAACAGTTGGATTACAATACGCTTTCATATCAGTATGAGTATCTAAATAGCGAGGTCGGATTGCTGGTTGAGCATGTCCGATCTCTGAATGAAACTACGCATCAATTCGTATACGGGGTCAAAGGTTTGACGCGTTTTGATGGCGGAGCACTTTTGGGAGAATGCAGTCCCGAGGTTCGATCATTGCTTGAGGTCTATCGCACCGATCTTCTCAAAGCACTGCGCGTGGCGGCTGTATCCGACGCTAGTCGCTATCAGGAACTCGGCTGGAAGCTGACAACGGAGCTCGCGAAGAGTTTTGTCTCGCTAACGGGATCGTTGTCTGATTCTGATGCGAATCCAATGTTAAAAGCTACAATCGCGAGCGCTAATCAACTCCTGGTATTATCGGACTAGCCCTATATCTAGTTAACATCCCATTGCTTAGACAAATTGACGAAAGGAATTCCATGCCGAACGATGACTCCCAGGGCGACCGCTTGCTTGAGTTCATGACCGAAGCGCATAACCTCACACGATTGCAGCGAGCGGGCTGGGTCATGGCCGGCGTGAGCAACCCAGAAAGCGTCGCTGACCACTGCTTTGAGGCTGCAATGTGGGCAGTATTGCTGGCCCAGCACGCTCCCGAATCCGTGGACATTGGGAAAGTGCTGACTATGCTGTTGTTTCATGAGATCGGTGAAGCTAGACTGACCGATTTGCCTCGCCGCGCCGCTCCTTACGTAAAGGGCGCGAAAGGCAAGGCTGAACGCGACATAGCAAACGATTTATTCGATGGCGTATCTGACATAATCGTCTCCATTCTCGAAGAATTTCATGCTAGGCAGACTCCAGAGGCGCGGATAGCGGAAGCTGCCGAAGAGCTCCAGATTATATTCGCTGCGCTAATGTATGCTAAAGAAGGAAACGGCGATATCACGGAGTATCGGGACGATGTCAAGAATTATCCCGATTACGGAGTTGAGATGGCTACTAAAATCGCCGAAGTAATAGGAACACGGCTGGATGGCTATTTGGGCGACAAGCCGTACTGGAAGATCGGGTATCGGCGGCGTGAAGATTAGCAGGTGTACCTTCCTAGCTAGGAGTTTGACTTGTCAGATGCTATCGTGGAAATGCTTCGACAAGCGATCGAAGAAAAGCAACTCGTAGTAGTCTGTGGCGCGGGGGTTTCTCTATACACCACGAAAGGAAACCCCCGTGCAGGATGGGCAGGATTGATCACATACGGGGTGGATTGGTGTCTTAGCAACGGAATTAGCCTGCCAGGATCCAATGGTATCGACCGGGCAAGGGCTGATATTCAAGGTGGAGATTTAATATCGGCAGCTGACAAGCTGCAGCGCGGCTTGGAAGATGCGGGCCAGTGGACTCGTTTTCTTCACGAGGCGTTTTCGACACTGGCCGAGAATTCCGACTTCAGTCTGGTCGATGCGATTCTGTCGTTGAACGTGCCCGTGGCTACCACGAATTATGATACGCTTTTGAGCTCCCGCGGAGGGATCGCCCCCATTTCATGGAAGAGTAAGTCGCTAATCGGCTCAATTGGTACCCCAAGGATGGGCATAGCGCATCTACATGGTGTCTGGACCGAACCAGAATCAGTAATCCTTGGTAGTGCCTCGTACGGCCGGCTTCTCGCTACCGAGCAAAGTGTAGCAGTAGAGCGAGCCGTCGCAATTAAGTCGAAGCTACTGCTTATCGGCGTCGGCGAAGGGCTTGAGGATCCAAACTTCTCTAGCTTGTACAGATACTTAGAAACTCACTTCAGAGATACGGGTGTTTTGCATGTGCGGTTGGCTCGGGAACAAGACAAGCTTCCTCCTGGCACAAGCCACATTCGCACTGTAAGTTATGGGTCGGAATACTCCGACTTGCCGCGATTTCTAGAGTCATTGAATCGGGCGCGTGCTCGTCCTCGTGCGCCCCGTTCTCGGTCTCGTCGCTCTCAATCTAAGACTCAAGACTCCGATAGAGAGATCCTCAATTCTCCGCTTCTAATCGGCCTGGGTCCGGCGGCTCCCACGTTACGGGAGTTTTTCCCGGATCTGTTGGTCGATATGAGGGTACGTACGATGCGTCGGCTGCCCGAAGTGGAAGTCCGATACTCAGAATGGCGTCGAATTCAATCTGGTTTGGGCTCGGGAAAGTTTTGCGTTATCGGATCTCCCGGCGGCGGGAAGTCAACTCTGCTGCGCGGCGAAGCGCTTGCCTACCATTTATCGGGACGTAAGTTTTCATTCCTAGACGCGCAGCGCATCAAGAATTGCGATTGGCCAGCTGATGGCACCACAGGGTTGTTTCTGGATGGGCTTGACGAACTCGGCCAAGAAGAACAAGATGCCTTATGTCGCTATCTTTCTGATGTTGAATGTACGACCATTTGGATGTCTTGCAGGAGTGACTTCTTCAATCGTGAGACGGTGCTGACTGCTGAGTTTTCAGATTGCGACGAAGTGCTTGAGATTCAGCCTCTCGATCCCACGGACATAGAAAGCTTCCTCGCCGTATTTGCCGCGCGGTCGGACGCTGCGAGATTGGCGTCGGAGGCCGTGTGGCACTGGCAAGACTCCGCTACTTCTTTTTCGCAATTGTTGCGTGTTCCACTCAACTTAACGCTGGCGGTATATTTGGCTGCAAATCCGAGTTGGCGTCGCGATCCCCCGCCGAGGAACAGAAATGAGCTTTACTCAAGCTTCTACCATTTCTTTGTCGATCGCGAGATGCATCGTCTAAACGTGCGGCCGCAGGATCGTGAATGGATCACTTCTCGTCACTCTGCGTTCGCTCTAGAAATGTATCGCCAGCGGCAGAACCCAGACGTAGAAGCTAATATTGCCGTTACGGCAGGCAAAAGCAATCGTCAGAGTGTTCTCTTGTCGCTGTTGAAATATGAGCGAATCGGTTCGCAATTGATCATCAGCTCTTTCGTTCATGAAACATTTATGGAATGGCTGGTCGCTGGCGCGTTGTTCAATTCTTTCGTGGATCCCGCTAAGAGCGCTGCTCTTGCGGTAGCCGCTAATGACGATGTTAATTCATTCGTAAGGGAGATGGTTTCTGCTCTTGACGAGGATAAACGACATGCTATCGCCGAGTTGCTAGGGCAAAAGTATGGGATAACCGACGATAAACGGGTCAAGGAACACATTCTATATTACATGGGAAGGCTTGAGCTTGCTCGGTGCCCGGAAATGCTGATAAATGTGTTTCGCAGTGAAAACGATGCATTGCTTCGAAGGTCTGCCGCCTTGGGTGCGATACTTCACGGGGACGTGCATATACGGCGTGCTTTTATGGCGGAATTGGCCGATTCGGCGGATGCTGAACTTATGAATCGTAGTGTACAGCTTGTCTATTTTGGGGACTTAAAAGGAGAATTGCACTCTGCTCGGGATCTTCTAGGTTCATGGAACAGAACCAGGAAGGCGCTGTTCGACCGTTTAGGTATGCGTGATGTCAGGTCTATCCGACTTCGCTGGTGGGATCTGTTCACGCTATACTCCTTTTGTCGGTCTAGAGGTGAAGGATTGAGCGACGAGGAATTGGACCAGGTTGCGTCTTCGATTGATAGCGTTGAATACGAGTATGGATCGGATGTGTCCGAATTGCGGAGTATCTTCCGGCAGCTGACTTCACTGTCGCACGTGTAATTCACTGAAACGAGTTCGTGGCCGAAGCGACGACATCGGTGACAGGCCGAACATCGCGATCTCGACAGGTCGAATCGAAGACGAATCGTGTCGGCGACGTGGTGGACCTGCGTCGCCTCTGCGCTCTGCGCATTGAACTCGTTGGTGCCCACGCCCCGCGACACCAGGCTCTTCTCGAGTCGTCCGTCTGGGAATTCCGTAGCGACGGATTGGTGGGTTGTGGCTCATGAAGCCGACGAACACCTGACTGGCGAGATCTTCAGCCTGCGCGGTCCCGGTCTTCGGCGGCATGCCATGGCGGGAGAGAACAACACAATTAGCCGCCGCGCTGTCCGCGGTGACGGCGGACCGCGGTAGGCCACGCCGTTAACGTGGGCCGGGCCTTCCGTGTAGACGGACGGTCAGTCGACCAGGTAGTGCGCCTCGATGTAGGCGACCGTGGAGTCGTGCGGTTCCCCCGGCCTCCGTCATCACCGGCCTGCCACCCGAGACGATCAGCTCCTACCTCTCACACGGCAAGTGGCGCTCGAACCCCTTCCCCGCGCCGAGCAAGTTCCCCGGCCGGGTGTACTGGCCCCGCATCGATGCTGCTCGACTGGACCGCCTGACAAGATCGCCAACTCAGTCACGCGAGGGAGTCCGGCGGTCTTCAATCCCGAGAACCTCTGCTGCACTGTCGATTTCGCGTGGCTTCAGTCGGTTGCTAAGGGAAGATGAATCCATGGAAGTTGCTTCATGGGTTCAGTTGCGGGACGACCGTGTGGTCATACGCGGCAAGGCGGTCGGATGACCGCAGTTCAAGAACGGCTACTCACGGCGGAGTTCGCCTACATCGACGAGACGGGCGACACAGGGGCAGTCGACGGGGGTGGGTCGCAAACCTACACCCTCGGATGCGTCCTCATACCGATGCACACCTGGACTGATGCGCTCGATTACCTCATCAATCTTCGCCGAAACCTTCGGGATACCTATGGCTTGCCCATGAGGCAGGAGGTCAAAGCAAACCACCTCGTGGGCATCAAGAAGACCTACAGTGACCTCGGTCTCGGCGACGGCCAGGTCCGCGACATCTACCAGCGTCACATCGACGCAGCGGTAGGCATATCGAGCGGAGCGTGTGCAATCACGATCCACAAGTCAGAGATCCACAAACCGGACATCGATGTGTTCGACACGGCTTGGGAGTACCTGTTCACGCGCCTCCGCAAGCGAACGGACGCCGGACAACCTATCGTGATCGTGCACGACAAAGGCGAAGAAGATCGAGTCAGAAAACATCTTCGCCGCTTCCGTCGCCACAACTGGCAAGGCGGAGGTTACGGGGCTGCCCGCTTGCTCGTAGAGGACTCCGTCGGCCGGGACTCGCAGCACAGCTACTTCATCCAGCTCGCCGATCTAGTGGCCTACGCGGCTTCGCGGAACGTGGTCCCAGCGAAGGGTAAGACGACGAAGATCTGCGACGACACCATGTGGAGAAGGCTCTCAGCCATTCAGATCCAAGAGGTCAGTGCGCGCCGGGACGGCATCTACAAATGGCCGCGCTAGACAGAAGAGAAGGCGCCACACGGGCGCCTTCCTTGACGTCTGACCTACCCCGACCAAGTGGCCGGATCAGCCAGCGGTACCAGTATCGCATACGTGGCGTTGGAGTTGGGGGAGCTGGCGGCCCGCACTTCGCCATCCGTTGGCATTAAGGTGAGGGTGTCGGGGTTATCTGGCGACCTCCTTCCAGGAGGTGTGCACACCAATAGATTATGATGAAATGCCCTCTGACATGCAGCTTCTTTGCTGGTTAGCACAGTGCTGAGAGTGATTGATCTCATAATCCATTGGTCGCGGGTTCGAGCCCCGCCCGCCCCACAAAGCGCCTCTGAGCAGGGGGTTTTGCTTTTCTGGAGAGGTTTCGATCTAGGTTCTGTCTCGAAGTGAGTTGATGGGGTGGCACCGCGTGGTGGTGTCAGCGTGTCAGTGTTTCGGTGGGAGTTGTTGGCCGCGTTGGCGTATGGGTGAGGTCTCCGGTATTTCGGGTTAGCGA
>NZ_JABLTE010000083.1 GCF_013315795.1 Nocardia barduliensis | reverse complement strand
CGCGGGGCCCGGGTGTGAAGGCGGGCCGTTGCTTGCCGATGTCGCCGCGGTAGGGGCCGACCTGGCCGGTCAGCAGGAAGGGGCGGGGGACGCGGCGCTGTGCGTTGGTGAATCCCCAAGTGCCCATACCCAGATAGACGCCGGGCGCGGCACGCCGCACCTCGTCCACCATGTGGATCGCCGCGCACATCGAGGCGTAGGCGCGGTACACGAGCGTGTAGGCCGGAGCCCCGTCGTAGCGGGACGGAGCGATGAGCGTGCGCATCGGGTAGCGCTGCCGGACCCGGCCGAACTCCTGGAAGGTGTTGTAGCCGCGCCCACTGCCCTCATCGACGGGCCGGAAGCCCTTGCACAACCACGGCCCGAGCGGGTTCGCCACGGCCGCCTTCCCGGTCACCACGGCGAACAGGTTGGGCTGGGCCAGCAGAGCGGCGGTGTACTCGCCGTCCATCTCCGAGATCGCGGGGGCCTCCAGGGTGGTGAACAGGGCAAGCAGGCCGCTGGTATCCAGACGGCGGAGTTCGGCAGCAACAGCGTCGGTCTCCAATGAGCCCACCTTTCTTGAATGGCACTCAAGAAACCTAGCTCCTTCTTGAGTGACATTCAAGATAGGGTGCTGGGATGCCCCGGAATCGACGCCCGCAGGACCGCGAGGAGAAGCGCGAGGAGATCGTCGCCGCCGCGCAGCGCCTGTTCATCGACGACAGCTACGACTCGGCGTCGATGGGTCAGATCGCCAAGGCCGCCGGCGTCACCGTCAACACGATCTACTGGTACTTCCGCGACAAGGACGAGCTGCTCATCGCCGTCCTGGACCGCCTCCTGGCCGAGGCGCTCGCCACCTACACAGAGATCGACGGCCTGCCATTGAACGAGCGACTGCTGTGGGTGGTCAACCAGTTGGAACGGCTGCACGGGCTCGTCAACACCGTGCACACCCGCGCCCTGGCCTCCCCTGCCGTCGACACCTGGCACACCGGGTTCCACCAGTTGGCCGATTCCCTGTTCACCGACGACCTCCGCGCCCTCGGCGCCGCCGAGACCGACCTCGCCCCCATGACCGCCATCGGCACCTTCGTCATCGAAGGCCTCCTCACCCACCAGCGCGACGACGAGGGCAAGCGAGCCGTGATCGACCTGCTCGTCCACAGCCTGACCGCCGCCTCCGGCAGAACCACGTCTAGATGATTGATTCGTGAGACGCAGGCGCATCGGAGGGTGTTGTTCGTGCAGGGCACGACGCGCAACCAGGTCCGTTTCTATCCCCGCTTCGACGATGTCGTCCTGCTCAGCGCCCCGGTCGAGGTTCTCGTCGAACGGCTGAGAACCCGAACCGGCAATCGATACGGAAAGGACCCGGCAGAACTCGCCGAGACACTCGAATTCGAGACGGTCCAACCCCTGCTGAGAGCGGCCGCGACCCTCGAAGTTGTCACCACTGTGCCGATCTCGCGGGTCGCCGACATCGTCCTCGAGCACGTGCTCTGACCACCCGAGCTCTCGGGACGCACTACCCATCTGATGAAGCAGAAGTTACTGATACACAACCGATTCACTGGCGCGTCGTTCGAACGAACGGAAGCGAGGATGTCGAAGATCGCAGTTGTGAGCAACGAAATCGACACCCTAGCAACGGCTTCAACGTCACGCGACGTGGATACTCGACCGAGGCGCCCATACTGAACTTCAGTTGCACTGTAGCTGGGCCCGTGGTCCAAGCCCGCACGAGTATGTCTCCCGGGCACGTCGCTGCGCCACAGATCGGAGGCTTGGCCTGGATTGCTCAGCAGGATTGGCCCTGCGAGCCGTTGGTCCGGTACGGCGGGATCGGGCGCGGAGGGAAGGGGTCACGTCACACCGCATGAGCCCTCAGGCAATACCCGACGTACGCGCCAAGCAACTCATGGAACCGGGATCATTCCTGGGTGCAGCACCTGGGCTGGGGTTTGCGTGAGATCGTCGTATCGACCGAATGTCGTGTCGAAGAAGGTACGCAGGTACCCGCGTTGCAGATCGAGCGAGTCCTGCGGGTCGATGGTGCCGACCGCCTCGGCGGCGAAATCGGCGGGCACGATGCCCGCGGCAGCCAGGGAGGGAACGATCAGTTGGTCGTCGCAGAATGAGAGTCGCCGCCGGTGTGCGCGGAGCTGACGTCGGCCAGTCGCCGACCTCGAACGCGACGACTGCCTGATCCGACTCCACGAACACGACGGCGCAGTCCGTGGCAGCACGTCCCCAACTCTGACGAACCGCCCGCTCGGCCACATCAGACACCGCGGCGCCCGCGAAGCCACCGACCGGATCCTGCCCACCACAACGGAACACCTGCCGGTCTCGCCCGCGACCAACACCTCATCCACCACTTCCGCCGTGAAGAGGTCTGGCCGACTACAAACGAACATGGACGACACCACACAAGCATTCATCGACAGGTGGTTCGGCCGCCGCATCGCGGACGTCTTTTGAACGCGGACTCGCATCGACAGCATCGACCACCGCAATCGGTACTGCCCTCGGCGCATAGTCCCCGGTTGCTGGCAAGCTGGTGGCACACACTGGGAGCATCACCCCCTCGCCCGCCCGTAGCTGCGACTGTCTGGCCTCTGACCAGTCTGTGGCACAAGCGAAGCCGACGTCGCTGCTCGACCGGTCGAGCCGGGGGCGGAGCGGTCAGCGGCGGACGCGCCGCCGCCAGTTCCAGGAGCGGCCCCCGTTACCTACGCGCGCGCCGGTACCGAATCCCGCTAGGTGCAAAGCGAGCAGCAATAGTCCAAGGGTGACCAGGGTGTGCTCGGTGATGGACGCACCGAGTGTGGTATCCCCCAGATCGAGAATGAGCGCGAGACCGAATGCAACGGCAGCGGCAATGGCGAGCATGAGAACCTCCTGATATTCCGCCGGAAACGATGACACCCGAACAAGTTCATCGAATTCCTCTGTTCGCAGATACCCCCAACGGACGCAAACACACAGTTGTGACCCGAATCGGCCGACGCAACCTGCCACCACCCGAGCTAGCCGTGCCAGAACCCACGGTGCCACGCGAAGTCCTGATGGCGGTCACATGGTAGTTCCCGCGCGGTAAGAGGGTCGTGCGGATCCAGTTGCGTCGTGGTTGCCCGCCTCTCTCCGTGATCGACTTGGCTCCAGGTAGCTAGGTCGTCTCGCGCCAGGCGCACATGGGCGACTAACCGGCTCGATATGCGGCATTACTGCGCATTTGGTCGTCTGGTTAGTAGAGTTCCACTTCCCACGCCTCGAGAGCTACTTCTCCCGGTGGGAGCTCCCCCGTGCAGTACTGGTAGAGCCACAATGCAGCGCGGCGTTCGGCGTACTTTTCGTTGACGGGCTCGCCTTGGTCGTCAAGCTCGAGAATGTTGGCGAAGATGGCGAAGCATATCTCCATCTGCGAGGGGGAGTCTTTGAGCTCGTCCCAATAGTTGATCCCGTCCAGCATCGGATATCCGACCGATCCGCGGGCCACCCATCCAGCGAACCGGCGAAGTGCTCCTGATGCGCCGTTACTGAGGTGACTCGGCATGCGCTGAGGGTACCAACGTCCTTGGTCTTGATCATCCGATATTCGGCATTCGTCGTGCGCGCCCCGGCTGTTCTGTTCCCGCATCTGGCCGACGTGGCCGCTGGCTCTGCTTCCGGCCCACTGGCGAGTTGGCTTATCCTCCATGGTCATGACCGGCCCACCGGATTCTGGAGCCGAGCTCTTCCGCAGGGATCCCCGCCCACCGGACCACAGAGAACACCGACGGTACGCCTCGCACCAGGCGTGGCGACAGCTCGTGATCGGTGGCCACGTCGCCCATGAACAGCTGGTTGCCGACCTGGTCGGCATCAGCCGCTATGTCCATTCGCCGCATGCCTACGCGTACAGATATGCGATTCCCGAAGCTCTGCCCGATGTTTCGCGGAACCGGCTCGCAGCTGCCCTGCGTGACGTGCTTGCCCGTCTCCCGATGGAGTCGGCAGGCCGAATCCCACTCGAAGAAGTCGCCATCCGGCTCGTAGCGTTCTTCGGCCCGGTGCCGATGGAGTGGCTGTCGGATTCCGTTATCCGGACCGTGTTCTCCGGCATTCGTCCCCGCGACGTCGAATTCGGCGAGGCCGCCTTCTCCCTCGCGGCACTGGGCCAAATCTCGGTTGCCGACACGCAGCGGCTGAGCCTTGTCCTGCGCGATGTCGCCGAAGCGCAACTGCTGTGCGTGGCCCGACTCGCGCGACCGGACCTTCGCACAGCGGTGCATGCGGTATTCGACTCCACAGACGACGCGTGGGCAGTCTTGTCCTACTTGGCCCGCGATTTTCCTCCGGCCGTCGATATCCCTCCCCCAGATGATCCACGGCTCCTCGCCGGTCTCATCGCACTCGCCGAAGGCATGCCGGGCGACATCGTCTCGCACGGCCTGTTCCCCAGTCCCATCACGAAACTCGCTCGCCTATGCCTGGCGTCGATAGGGCACTATCCTCCCACCGAGGTCCTCGACGCGGCCCGGAGTGCCTACGACGCAGGACGTCCCTACTGCGCACACGACGCCGTGGCATGCGCACTTGTGCACCCGGACGTCTCCGTCGCCGAGCGCGTGGACCTCATCCGTCACCTGTCGGCGCGGGACCCCTACGGGCGTGCGGCCCGCGGATGGCGGTCTCGCAAGAAGTTCTGGCGTATTGTCCGTTGGGCAGGCGTATCCGACTCCGATCGAGTTCACACGTACAACCAAACCGGGCACGCACCGCGTTGACCGTGAGCGTGTGGCGCCGGACTGCCGTTCAGCTCCGGTAGTAGGCGCCCGCGGATGCGATCGCGAGCGCTTCGTCGCGTGGCACCCCTATGGCGCCGAGGACCAGCTGCGCGGCGGTGGACACTGCCTCACGCCACGCCTGGTGACCTTCCAGCACCATCCAGATAGCGCCGATCGTCGTGCCGATGACCATCGAGGCAATACCTAACTCCATGCCCGATGCTACGGCGTAATGCTCCGCCCGAATGCCGGATTCGATGTCACGCATCGGCGGTCCTGGGAAGAACCTCGCGCAGCGATTCATTGCTCATGCCGAACCGAACCAGGAACCGACCCATCGCGGGATTCTCATGGGCACGGCGGACGATCAAGCGTATTCCTGTCGCCAAGCGAAGTAGCGGATCGAGCGCACCGTGGGCACCTAGAGCGCGGACGTTGGCGTCATGAATCTCGAACGCGAGCTGGGCGCAGACATGGTCGAACAGGTGCTCGACGGATGCTGTGACCGGCACTGATCTGTCAGCTCGCGCAGCCGAATCAACCTGTGGTGCAGCTGATTTATGGCGCTTGATCAGACCAGGCCCGCGGCGGCCGGTCCGGTGTCGTGGCTGCCGACCCAGGCCAGGTAGCCGTCGGGTCGCACCAGCGCCGCTGTCACCCCTGCCCACTCCGGCCGGTCGTGAATCGGAACCGCCCGCGCGAGCGGCAGGTCCCCGACCGGCCCCAGGCCGCCGGCGATATCGACCAGGACGTGGCGTGCGTCGGTGAGAGTCGCGAACAGCGACCGGCCGTCGGTGAGCGGCAGATCCGGGGCGCGGTGACCGGTGAGGGTGTGTGCGCCGGGGCCGGCGGGGTAGGCCACCGACAGTCCGGATAGCTGCTCGGCTAGCGTGCGAGCGAACTCGGGTCGGTCGCCGATCAGGTCGGACAAGAAGGCCCGCAACTGCCTGCCGTCCGGGGAGAAGGAAGTCATCAGTGCCGCCTGGGCCTGGGTGCTGCGCAGTGCGCGCGCGCCGACCGGGTGCCGCTCGGCGTGATAGGTGTCCAGCAAACCCTCGGGCGCTCGCCCCGATATGGTGGCGGCGAGTTTCCAGCCCAAATTCATCGCGTCCGCGAGGCCGAGATTCATTCCGACCCCGCCCGCGGGCATGTGCTGGTGTGCCGCGTCACCGGCGAGGAAGATCCGGTCGGCTCGGTAGCGCTCGGCTTGCCGTGCGGCGTTTCCGTAACGGGACAACCACTTCGGGGAGTGCATCGCCCAATCGGTGCCCGCGATCGCGCGGGTCTTCGCCCGCAGCTCGTCGAGGGTGAGCGCGCCGGGCCAATCGGTCCGCAGATCCTCGGGCGTGATACCGATCAGGCGATAACAGCCACCGGGCAGCCGCACGACCATGAGCAGCCCGGCCTCGGTCCACTCGCTGAAGACCGATTGCGGTGGCGGGTCGGCGAGTTCCACGTCGCCGAGCCAGCCCAGCATCGTCGATTCGGTGCCCGGATAGGCGATGCCCGCGGCCTGCCGCACCGTGCTGCGGACCCCATCGCATCCCACGATCCACTCCGCTTCGAAATCGGTTCCCTCGTCGAGGTGCACGATCACCGACTCCGCCCCAGCGGTCAATGCCGTCACGCGACGCCCGCGCCGGATATCGGCTCCGGTCTCGCGGGCGTGCGCTTCCAGGAGTTGTTCGGTTCGGACCTGTGGAAGTGACAGCGTGAATTGGTACGGAGTGTCGAGCAGCCGAAAGTCCAACCGCGTGCCGAGCACGGCGAAGTGTCCGCTCGGAATCCGGCTCCCTTCGGCGAGGAACCGATCGAGCAATCCTCGGGAGGCCAGCATTTCGACAGATCGAGGGTGGATCGCCAGCGCTTTCGAATGCGGGTCCGGCTCGGTACGCGCCTCCAGCACGACTACGTCGGCGCCGCCCAGGCGCAATTCCGCCGCCAGCCACAAGCCGACCGGACCCGCGCCGACCACGACGACCTGGTGATGACGCACACCGACCTCCTTCAGCAGTCACCACACGGTGGTGAGGATCAGCCTTCGTGGTGGAATCGGCTGCCGAGATCGGTGCCGAGACGTTCGGAGTCGAGGAAGCGGTGTACGGGAGCGACCAACCTCGGGGCAAGGGATCCGACCGTGGCGAGCAGCCGTGTTTCGATCGGGGCGACAACGATCTCATCGACGTCTTCCCGGATGGCGCGGACGACAGCGTGGGCGACCTGCTGCGGCGTCGCCGTGCGCATCCCGGGGGGAAGACGGCTGCCACTGTCGGCGAACATCCCCGCCTCACGGACGAAGCCGGGTTCGACGATGGACACGCCGATTCCAGCGTCGTGCAGATCGTGCCGCAGGCCAAGAGCGAAGCCCCGCAGGCCGAATTTGGTGGCGTTGTAGAGGCTCACCCGCGGTGCGGGCAGCAGGCCCGCTACCGAGCCCATGAAGACGATGTGCCCACTTCCACGGAGGGACGCCTGCTCGGCGAAGTCGCGGGCGAGCAGCATCGGCGCGCGCAAGTTGACCTCGAGGACCCGGTCGATGTCCGCCGCGGAGAATTCGAGAAGATGCCCGCCTGCCGGTAGACCGGCGTTGGCGATCAGCACGTCCACCGGCCCGGCCTGGTCGAGCAGGCGTGGCAGGTCCTGCGCCTGCGACAGATCGGCGGGAATCATCGCCGCGTCGAGTTCGGCGGCGAGCGCGCAGAGGGTGTCGGCGCGACGTCCGGTCAGCACCAGAGCGGCGCCCTGCGAGGCGAGTTCGCGCGCCACCGCGTGACCGAGACCGCCGGTGGCGCCGGTGAGCAGTACTTTGGCGGACGCCAGATCTACAGAGGACATGATCGGTTCCTTTCGGATCGTCGGCGATCGACTCGATCGAGGTGGCAAGGCTTTGTCGTGCCACTCAGGGAAGGCATCCGTCGTCTGGGTGGCGCCGCGCGACCGCTTCATGGCGTGGGCGCGGCTCGATAGGCGCGGAGAAAAGCACGAACACCTGAGATCACGGCGGCTTCGATCGCATCGGGCTCGGCGGCTACGGCGCCCCAGAAGGTTCGGTCGTTGGCCTCGCCTGCGGCGAGGAGGACGAAGTGGACTGCCGCCCGCTCGGGATCGTCGAGGACGAGCACCCCCCGCGCGGCGAGTTCGGCGAATTTCCGGGCCAGAGCGGCATGAACCGTGCGCGGGCCGGTGTCGAGCCACGCCTCGAGCACCGCGCCGGGGATGTGATCGGCCTCGGCGCGGATCTGGCGGACGAGGGCGAAGTGGTGCTCGTCGCCGCCGACGACCAAAACCCGGCCGAGGGCGGTCAGATCAGCCTCGAGGTCCACGACCTCGCCGAGGTGGTGTTTGATCGCAGCGCATCGACTGGCGCGCGCCTGCGCCGCGCTGTCGACTATCACGGCGGTGAACAGCTGTTTCTTATCGGCGAAGTGCTTGTAGATCGTTCGCGTCGATACCGCGGATTCGCGTGCGATGGCATCGATGGAGGCGCGGGCATAGCCGTCGCGACAGAACACCGCGCGGGCTCCGCGCAAGATGGCAGCGCGTTTGTCCGATCGCAACCGGCGGCGCACCGCCACGTTCTGAGTCGTCACAATCGGCCGTCCGAATGGCCCGGATCCGATGCCGGATCGTCCGGTTCGCTTCCTTGAGTCGCTGCTTCGGCGAGGACCATCCGGCATTCCTCCTGCTTGTGCGCGGCGCCGCAACGGGGCGATCAGGCTGCCACGAGAAGAGTACAACGATCACTTTACACCCGTGAGCCGACGCACCGCCAGACCGTTGACCGCCAAAGTTCCGAAGCGACAACTACTCTCGTTTCGCGAACCGGGAGTTACTCGATGTGCGCCGACCTTCCCCAAGATCGGCGGCACCCTCCACACCCATCCCGGCAACCACCACCGCGGCGATTCCGGAGACATCGACACTCCCCCGGCGCAGCGCACCCGCGCCGGCGCCACCCCAGCCGCCGTCGGCGTCCTCGGTCTGCTACCCCGACTGCGCCGCGACACGCGCTGCGGGCGCCGATCCGGCGCGGAGAACCCGGCCACAGATCCGACCTCGACCGCAACAGCAACGGCATCGCCTGCGAGCAGCGGCCCGGGTCATCCACGTACTCCGCTCGCCCAGGACGCTCGGTGTAACCAAATTTGGCTAATACGCCCGGGTTGGAGTACATTCCTGTGGTAGCCAAATTTGGTTAGCCGGGTGGAAGGGGGTTCGATGACGCCGGTACGGCTTCTGGTCCTGGGAGCGTTGCGTAGGCGTGGTCGCGCGCACGGCTATCAAATCCGCGCGGATTTGGAGTCGTGGGGTGCGCACGAGTGGTCTACCGCTACATCGGGTTCGGTGTATCACGCGCTCAAGAGCATGGCCGGGCAGGGTTTGCTGGCGGCGACCTCGGAGGCGGATGCCTCGGTCGCGGGGGGTCCGCCGCGGATCGAGTACGAGCTGACCGACCAGGGTGAGCGGGAGTACCTCAGTCTCCTGCGCCGGGCCTTGGCCGATCGTGAGCCGAGGCTGGATGTGCTGTGTGCGGCGGTGGGTTTGATCGAGGACCTGCCGCGGGAGCAGGCTGTGCAGGTCCTGCGCACCCGGGCCGAGGCGATGCGTGACTGGCGCGCCGCTATCACCGCGCACCTGCCCGCGGACGCGGAGCTGGACGCTTGGGGTCCGGTGGGTGAGGTCATCTCGCTGTGGCTGGCGACCGCTGATACCGGCGCCCAGTGGACCCAGCGGCTGATCCACCGCCTGGAAAACGGCGCGTTCAGCATGGCCGACGAGCCCGGTTCCCCCACCCACCGCCCCGCCCAACCGGCCCGGTAGCGGCCGCGAGCATCGGGGAAACTTTCCCTTCGAGACGGAGCACTGTCATGGCCCACGAGATAACCGTCCCGCTGCTTCCATGCGGATCCATCGACGAGATCGTCGAGTTCTACACCATGCTCGGCTTCACCCGGACCTACTACCAGCTGCGCCCGAACCCGTGCGTGGGCCTGCAGCGAGAAGACCTGCAGCTGCAGTTCTTCGGCATGCCGGACTTCAGACCCGAGGACTCCTACGGCAGTTGTATCGTCGCCGTGCCCGACACCCAGCAGCTGTTCGAGGCGTTCGCCGCGGGTATGCGCGCGGTCCACGGCAAACTGCTGGTCTCCGGGATCCCGCGGATGACCCGCCCGCGTAAACGCAAGAACGCCGACAACCACTCCGGGTTCACGGTCATCGACCCCGGCGGGAACTGGATCCGGATCTTCCCGTTGCCGGGAACCGGCGCCGCCGGTGCGCCCGCGCTCGGCAAGCTGGCCAGGGTGCTGGACAACGCCGTCGTGCTCGGCGACTCCAAAGGCGACGATCAGCAGGCGGCCAAGATCCTGGACGCCGCGCTGGCCCGGGAACAGGGCCGCGCACCGGCCGCCGAACTGGTCGAGGCGTTGGCCTACCGCGCCGAACTCGCCATCCGCGCCGGCGACACCACCACCGCGGCCGATGCCCTCACCCGCGCCCGCGCCGTCCCCCTCACCGAAGCCGAACACAGCGAACTCACCGCGCAGCTGACCGGCCTCGAAGACCTGGAGACCATCCTCGGACGCACACCCTAGAACCGTCCCAGCGGTCACGCCCACCCGCTGAAGCCGCGATCCGCGCTCATGAAACCAGCAGCGCCGCAGCACCACTCACGGCTCCGGCCAACCGGTCCGAATCGTCTTGGCGCCGGATCCCGGCCGACACCGAGCACCGCCAAGTGCATCGGATGCGAAGACGACTGTGTGCACATCGGCCGACTGCGGCCAAGCCGACATCGACGCCTGGCCAGTCCGGAATCCCTTCAGTGCTCACAAGCCCTTTTGATTTAGGGGCGCGAAAGTCACTACTGTGTAACAAATCTGGACATTCGACCGATAGTGGCTCGGGTGCGGTGAGCGCGCTCATCTCGAGATGGAGGTCGACTATGTCGCAGTGGAGGAGAAGTCCGCGCACCGTAAGGCAGTCGGCCGTGCTGGCCGCAGTCGCCGGGACGGTGGCGCTTGTCCCGGCCGCGCTGGTCATACCGGCATTCGCAACCCCTGATCAAACCCCGGTCACTACCACACCCGTCACTACCGCGCCCGTGACGACGGTCCCGCCGGTCACCACCCTGCCCCCGGTGACCACCACACCGCCGGTCACCACTGTTCCGCCGGTAACGACCGAACCGCCCGCAACGACCCCGGCATCTCCGAAACCTGCTGAGCCGGAAGACCCCTACGGCCCAGACGGCTTCGATATCTGGGGCTACGACCGGTGGGGCTTTGACCGCTGGGGTTACGACCGCTGGGGTTACGACCGACAGGGCTACACCTCGCAGGGCTGCGCCCGATCCGGCGAGGACCGGCCCGACGCCGACCGGCTGGCGTGCGAACTGCGCAGGGCGCGACCATCTACCGGTAGCGCGGGGAGGTGAACCCCGCACACTCCTGCTGAACAACTCCCACACCGCCTGAACTTCCCGCTGAGTAGCAGGTTCGCCACCGGCAAGTCCGCTCCGGCGGCCCCGAACGGAGGCGACGCTCGTCGATCTGGGTCGTCAACCGACGATCTCATCGTGATGGTGTAAGGCAGAAGACCACGTCGAAGATGCCTTTACCGGGTGGGTTGAGATCCAATCCGACCATCTTCAGCCGCCACCCCGAGATCTTGTCGGTGCCGGGCACGCCGGCGCAGGTTTGCTGCGCCAGGACGGCGTTGTCGAAACGGGCCAGAACGCGGAAAGCCCCAGGGGAGGTGCAGGGAACCTGTTCTCCTTTGACTCCCTCGCCTTGGATCACACAGTCACCGACTTGCGCCACGTTGATGCCCTTCGCGGGATCGCGTCCCGCGAAGCCGACACAGACCTTCGTCGACGGACCTCCAGTGTGATCCACATACGTGTGGTACACGCCCGGGACAGCGCGGCAGTCCGCATCGGCTCCCGGCAATCGTTCGAGCGCGACATGGGTGGCGGTCGGGCTGTTACACGGCACCTCGAAGAATTCGTTCGTTCCCTCCCGCAGGCAATCGCCCTTCTCGACAATGTTCGGTGCGGCACCGATAGTCGCCGACGCCGCGGTCGAACTGGTCGCGAACGAAGCAGAATCCGAGTTCGACGCGGTGCATCCAGCGGCGATCATCGCGATACCGATTGCGGCGGTGATACGAGCCATCCGCCCAGGGCGGCTACTTGTCATCGCAGGGCCGCCTCGAGTCCCTTGATCAGTTCATCGGCGATCGGGCGGAGCTGCTCGACGCGGGCATTCGGATGTCCCTGTACGACCGCCTGGATCAATGTGCCCTTGATATCGAGAACGACCGCGAGGTGGCTTCCTCCGTACAGGCCGACACCGAGTTCGGATCCGGCATATCCGGCGATCGTTCCCAGGCCGTTCACCGGCTGATAGCGCACCGGTGCTTTCCGCGAATCGGTCATGTAGGACGCCAGTGCCGCAGCGGCCGTATCAGCCTTGGGGGCACCCGCCGCCACTTCGACGCTCGGCAGCTCGACGAGCGCCGACCCGGTGGCGTTCGCGAATGCTTCCGGGTGGTAAGAGCAGGTGATGGCGTCGGGCAGGTCGAGCGTATTCACGCTCGGCGCGCGCAGCGGGAACGACTGCCCGAATGCCTTCTCGATCGTCGCGGAACTCACCATCGCGCACAATTCTTCGTCGCTCACAGATGCCAGCGACTGGTCGTTCCCCGATACGCTCTGCGAGCCCGGCCCCTCCTCGGAGTCACCGCAGCCTGCCAACAGGAGGCTCGCCGCCGCCATGATCCCGACTATGACGCGCATCAGGTCTCTTCCTTATCGTCTCGCGCTGGGTGATGTGCGACCGCATCGGTTCTTCCGCTGATCTCCCGGCCGACGTGGTCGGCTCACACTCAGCGAGCGGCGGTTGGGGCCGACACACGCTCATCTGGAGGTCGCATTGCGTGCGGCTCATCGTACCCAGCCGCCAATTCGACTGAGGTGCCCCATATTTCGGGGGCGCGCCATAGTTCGGCGGTATCCCGCCGTCGCACACTTCGGCTGAGGATTACGTCATGTGGCCAGCGATGCGCATACGCGCCCTCAGGCACCGTCGCCGACCATCTGCTGGTCACCGCGCCCGTCGCGATCATGACTGCCACTCCACCACGATCAACGCGGCTGACCGAGGCGGCTGCACTATCAGACAGAGATAGGTGCCCGTTCGTTCAGTGCACCGGAACCATTTCGGCGTACTGCGCCAGCCTTATCGTCATTGGGTGGCCACCACCCACCATCACGAAACTGTGACGTATCAGCCCGATACACGCGATCGTCGCGCCATGCGATCGGTCGGCCTGCCGCCCTTGCTCGCTTTGCAGCGCAGTGCGGGTAACGCCGCGGTCGCGGCCGTGGTGCAGCGCTGCGGGCCCCGGCCCTGCGAATGCACCGACGGCAAACCCGATAGCCAACAGACCGACACCGCGCAGGGCACGCTTCAACGTATGACCACTGCGGCGCTGCTACAACGACAAGCCGTGACCCCCAGCGGCGGGGGCATGAACGGTCGTGACCCGTGCCTGGACCTGTTGCAGGCGATCATCGAACTGCTCGACGAGGTCGCCGAGCGTTTCCGGCAAGCCCAGGACGATGAGCACGACCTGTTCAAATATCACCGCCATCCCAATGAGAGGCACCCCGACCACGGCTCCTGGGACGGACACCGCGACAAATACAATCAGAAGCGGGATGAGTTGCGACGCAAACTCACCGAATGGGACGACGATTGTGGCCAGTTCCGTCCCTCCCCCCAGCAGCAGGAAGACCTGCGCGAAGCGCGGGAATTCAGCGGTAAGGACTTCCCCACCAAACCGGCGCGCGCTTTGCGCGAAGCCGAGGAATCCGAGCAAGAGTCCATCTGGGACAAGCTGCGCAAACCCCTGCCGGGCTGGGTAGTCGACACCCTGATCGCTCTCGGAGCCATCGCGCTGGCGGTCGTCCTCGTGGTTGCCTTCGCGACCGGCGCCGGAGAGATCGCCGTGGCAGTAGCCGGCGTCGGGTTGGTGCTCGGGCTAGCGATCCGCGCGGCCATGCGAACCGCCGGAGTACGCGACACTTCCCACGACGCCTGACACGACACCAGAAAGGTCAGGCCGCTCGGCGATCCGGTATTCGGTGCGAGCAATTCTGCGATGTCGGGACGGGCCGCGGCCCAATCCGACCTCCGGTGAATCCAGGACCACGAGGATATCGCCCAGGGGGTTACCTTCTGGGCCTGCTGTCGACGGGTTGCGATTCGGTCAGATGTCCCGGATAGCGCTCGGAGCGTGGATGATACGGCGGGGGCACCGACCATCGAATCGATCGGAACGTTATGACGACTGCCCAGTCTCCTTCTCGGGCCGGAGCCGGCGCGGCGGCGTTGGCCGTATTCGGCTGTGGCTTCGCGACTATGGCCGTCTGGCACTTCGCGTCGTACCGAGATATCGACGTGCCCTCGTTTCCCGATTATGCGAGCGGCACGATCGGCGATGCGATTCTGCTCCCCGTCCTCGTCTACGGGTTGGTTCGCGCTCAGTCGGTGTTCGACGCGGCTTTGACCAAAAGGCAATGGATTCTGGTGGCGGTCGCCGGATTGTTCGGTCTCGCGGCGGGCGTTGGATCCCAGGCGTCGTGGTATCTGGATGACGATCCGGAACTCAATTGGATGATTCCCGAGCCGCATCACCTTTCCCCGGTCGGTTGGTATCACGCGCTGTTCCTGGTCGTGGTGTCCGCGGGTGTCAGCGGTTTGTTTCTCGGTGCTGTTCTGCGAGTGCGGAACTGTCGACGTAATGCGGCTGACGCGGCGGCTGCGGATCGGGTGCTCCGCTCGAACGGTGCCGTCATCGTGGTCTCGGCGGCGCTCCTCTTCGGCGGGACGATCGTGATCGACTCGTCCGGCGCCAACAATTCAGCCGCCACCTGGGGCACTCTCGGCGCGCTGGCCATCGGAGCGGTCGCGGCCCTGGTGATGATCGCATTCGTGATCGGGCGTGCCGCTCGCTCATTGTTTCTACCGTTGCTGATCGCCGTCGGGGCTTGCGTGGTGCTCTACGAGGCCATCACCAGCGCAAGAACCGGATCCCCGATGTATGCCATGTGGCTGGTCGGCGCGGCGTTAGCGGGTATCGGTGTTTCTCACGCTTCATATGACGGAGCGAAGGTCCTGGAAAGCACCGATCTGCGATATGTGGTGTTGCCGCTGGTAGTCGTGCTGGCAGCCATAGAGGTAATCCGCTTGCCCGCGAAATTCTGGCCTGCCACCCTCGTCGTGATCGCCGTGGTGTTGGCCGTTCTCACGGTTGTGCAGTATCGCGCTCCGGGGTGGGCGATCACCGGCGCGGCATGGTCGCTGGTGGCGATACTGCTGCTCGAAGTCTCCCTGGGAGCGTCCCTACAGGACATGAACGCCAGCGCACCCGGAGACAATACCAACAATGCCCGCTCGCTGGTCGGGGCATTCGTGACATTGGCTGTGGGCAGCTACATTATTCGAAGCTTCCAGATATTCCTGAGCCCCCTGGCGGCGGCTGAAGCGAGTCCGCTCGGTTCGGATACACGCGAACGTTCCAAGCGCATCCAGATCGCCATGCGCCGGACATTCGCACTATCGATGTTGTTGGGCCTGGGCAGCTTCTGCGCGACGACGCCACTCGTCCTCGTCGCGGTGGACAACTCCGTCGACCTTTCCGGACACAACGAAGTCGACCTGCTCCCGCTCACGGCCATCGCAGTCTGGATCGGCGTTCTCACGCTCACCACATTTCGCTCCACCGCCGCGCAGTTCGCCGTTCGACCGCAAGCGCACGATCGGCCGATGCCGAGGCAGCCGACGCCCCGCCTGTACAGCGCCCTCGCCGCGAGCGCACTGTTGTTCGGAGTCGCTGTCACGACCTGGTGCGTGCTGAAATCGGGCTGGCACGGGTGGCCATCGGCGCTGGTTACCCTCTTCGTCGTGCTCGTGAGTCTCGACACTGTCGAGACTACGCTGGTCAATAGCTCGGCCATGTGCGGCAGACGGCCCAGTGCGGGTGATGTCCTGTTCGCAACCGCCGCTGGGATCACCACCGGAGAATTGCTGTACTTCGCGGTATTTCCACCGCCGAACGGCGCGGGCGCCTCCTTGGTGGCGTCGTTCACCTCGTTCGTCGCCGTGGTCGTCGTCCGGTTCGTCATCGTCTTCGCAGCTGGTGGCGCGATCTACGCCCGGCGCGATCAGTGGTATCTGACCGACCATCCGCCGGGAATCAACCATCGCAACGACGAACTGCTGCGAACCATGATGATCTTCATCATTCTCTGGCTGCCCTCGTTCGCCTACACCCATTCCAAGCAGAGCACCTCACCGCTCATCAACATGGCCGTGGTCGGCGGAGCCGCTATGGTCCTCGTGGCAGGGCTGCTGCCTTGGTCCAGCGAGCAGTGGATACGTCACTACAACGATCAACGGCGTCTGCGATTCGAAGGCGTCCATTCGACCCTCGACGACACCATTCACGGGGATTGGCTAGTGTGGCCGTACAAGCAGATCGGAAACTTTCTCGCGACCGAAAGACGTGGAGAGAATGCCGATGTCGAGATCTTCTTCCTCCGGGCTCTCGGCGCGCATCTGTCGTTGTTGATCCTGATCAGAACCACACTCATCCTGAGCACCGTCGCCGGGATGTTCGTGATGGTCTTCGCGCATGTCCTGCCCCAGCCGGCCACCCAGCCTCAGCAGGCCCAGCCCGAGCCCGCGGTGCAATAAGCGGCGCGGCATCTCCTTTGGCTTCGGACCGCGCCACCATGACGGACCACTCCGCCATACGGATCGATCGGCTATCCGGCAGGGAATTCGAGGTCGCCGACCTGCCCGGCATCGAGCAGCAATTAGCCGAGGAAGGTGACGCCGTCACCTGCGCGTCGATAAGTCGGCAACCTCACCGACCAGCGGGGTCCCGTCAACTGGCCTTCGGCATGCCGGCCCAGGATGGCGCGGCGTTCGTCGTCGTCATCTACTGGGGGGCGGCCCCTTTGCGGCCGCGGCGGCGTCGGCAGCGACCAGATTGGATGCTCCTCGGCGGCGGCCACCAGATGTAGCCGCGCCGAAGCCGAGCTCAACGCCCGCGCTGCGATACGGTCCGGCGCGCCGCCACCGGCCGCAGGGCCAGCGCGGCCGCCGGGTCACTGGGCAAATGCAGGTACGTCCTTGGCCTGGTCGATTGTGTGCTTCGCCGCACCGATCTCACCGACCGCGTCGATGCGGCGCGGGTGCGCGTCGCCAGGAAGCTTCGTATCTGCTGTGGCCGAACTCGCCGATGGACTGGTCCGAACGCGCCAACGCAGGTGGCCTAGGCTGGCTTCGGATTCAGCGACCAGTGGTCCAAGGTATTGAATGGCGACGAAGACCTCGATACTCTGGGCCGATGCTGGCCGAGTTCTTCGAAGGCATGGTGCCCGAAAGCAGGGGCCATGGTCACGTCGGGTGATCTTCCTGGACTGGATCTACCGCATATCGACGCGCACGCCGAATTAGGCGGCCTCGGTGCCGTCGAACTGCACCATCCCACCCAGGACATCGACCAAGACGGTCTGCTCGACAGCATGACCATCACCGGCGACGATGCCATGCAGGTGTGGACCGACGTCGATCACGACGGCTTCGCCGATCACGTCAAGGTGGTGGAGAAGGACGGCGACTATGCCGCCTGGGAGTTCCATCGACACCCGGACGGAACCTCGGAGTGGATTCGGACGGATCAGGGGCGGCTGGGCACTTGAGCGGCGCCGCCTTCCCGTCGAGGGAGGGTGTGGGCAGCGCCGGGTCGGGCTATGTCGGAACAGCGCCGACGCTCGTTGCACCACACCACGCGGATGGGTTGTCGATTCGGCGAGATAGCGCCCCCGTCACCACTTTGCAGCGTATGAAACAGCTACCGGCTGGTAGTCGGTCACCGAGAGATCCCATCGGCCTCCGGGCGGGTGCGGCGGCATCGCTCTCGTCGCGGGCGCGGAACCACCCCGCACAGCGCGACGACGATCGCGGGGAACAATCGGATACGTCCGGCGAAGCGGCCGATTGCCTTGTTGCGATTGCCCCACCCACTTGAGCACCGATCGGTTCTGCGCGATACCCGGCCTCATCACCCCGTACTCCGGACAATGGATGCTGTGACTCGCGGGGCTATGTGGCGGTGTTCGCGCATCGTCAGATGGCGCTGTCAGGGGTTGGATGCTTCCCGCTCGAGGCGATATGGGTGCTTGCTCGCGCCGCGAGCTACCACGCGGCTGGGCCCGAGTCGTGCTTCGCAATATGGGAATGCGTAGCCGGTCTCACTGAGATTCACCGGTCAGCGGCGCTGGCGGCTTGTCTTGCAGCTTCCTCCAGTTGGATTCGGTGGTGCTGCCACCAGTTCACGTCGCTGGTCGGCATGTTGTCGTTGTCGGCGAGCAGACCGGTGGCACCGTCGATGAGTTCGCGGATGATGTCCCCGTGTCCGGCATGCCGGTTGGTTTCGGCGATCACGTGTACGAGGATCTGGTGCAGATTCACGGTCTGCCGATCTTCCGTCCACCACGGCACTGAGCCTTCGGCGGTGAGATCGAGGCTGTCGATGGTGGCGTCGGCATGGGTCCAGGCCCGGCGGTAGAACTCGATGATGTCCGCCCGCGACTCCTTGGGGGTTGCCCACATGTCGGCTGTTGGGTCGGCCGCGAAGTCGTGTTCGGTGATGGGTTCGTCGTATGTGCGGGCGAAGGTGTCGCCGAAGTAGCCGAACTCGACGGTGCCGAGGTGTTTGACCAGGCCGAGCAGATTCGTGCCAGTGCGAGTCATCGGTCGGCGAACGTCGTACTCGGACAGGCCATCGAGCTTCCACAGCATGGCTTCGCGGGCATAGCGCAGGTAGCGGTGCAGGTCCGCCTTGGCTTCGGAGTCGGTCATATCGAGCACTGTGCCAGGGGCACCTGACGTTTCCTACCGGTTTTCGGGTCATCGTCGTCTGGATACGAATATTCGCGAGACATCCTCGCAGCAGCATGGTTTCGCGCTGTCAGGTGGCGCCGATGACGAGGGTGCTGTCGACGACTTCTCCAGCAATGACAACTGCAAGCGGCACACGATAAACGGGCCGTCGCCGCGATCCATCCAGCCGCGGTCGTCATCGGGTACGGCATCGGGCCATGCGAGAGCACCGCCACCTTCCGCCGCGAGTCACAACCCGCTGGTCGATCGAGAAAGGAGAGGCCACTCACGAGTTCCTGCATCAGGAGATGAGAGCTCTCCGCAGGAACTCGATTGTTTCGGTCACGATGTCCGCCACGTTCGGGTGACCGTCGAGCCCGTGTTCCGCATCGGGGATGTTCCGGTAGACCACCTCGGCGCCGACCTCGGCCATGCGGGTGTACAAGCGCTGGCTCTGGCGTGCGGGTACTAGCGTGTCCTTCTCTCCCTGGACGAGTAGACACGGTGGCAGATCCGGCTGGCGATGTTCTGAAAGAATTAGTGCTTTATGACCATTGATGTGTGGATGCAACACCCCACCGTGCGGTTCTCCCAGCACGACATGTTCGCCTCGCTGCGCCGCTGGACCGGCCAGCAAGCTCTCGGCGACGAGCTGCCGATCGAGTTCACCCTCGCCGCGATGGACCAGGGCGGGGTTGAATTCGGGTTGCTCAGCGCCTGGCACGCCCCGCGCGAAGGCGCGCTGATCTCCAACGACGAGGTCGCCGCCTGGGTGGCCGCGCACCCGGACCGGTTCGCTGGCCTGGCCGCGGTGGATTTGTCCAAACCGATGCCCGCGGTGCGGGAACTGCGCCGGGCGGTGACCGAACTCGGGTTCAAGGGCCTGCGTGTGGTGCCGTGGCTGTGGGAAGCTCCGCCCACTGATCGCCGCTACTACCCGCTGTATGCCGCCTGCGTCGAGCTCGGTGTCCCGTTCTGCACCCAAGTCGGGCACACCGGGCCGCTGCGGCCCTCGGAAACCGGGCGCCCGATCCCCTACATCGACCAGGTCGCTCTCGACTTCCCCGAACTGGTAATCGTCGCCGGGCACATCGGTTACCCATGGACCGAGGAAATGGTAGCCGTGGCTCGCAAACACGAGAACGTCTACATCGACACCTCCGCCTACACCAGCCGCCGCATCCCCGACCAGCTGGTCTCCTACATGAAAACCCGATCCGGTGCCCGCAAAGTGCTCTTCGGCACCAACTACCCCATGATCACCCACCCCGCCGCCCTGGACGGGCTCGACGAACTCGGCCTCGACGACACCACCCGCCAGGAATACCTGCACGGCAACGCCGCCCGAGTCTTCGGCCTCGACTGACCACGCCCCGGTCCCGCCTCCCCGCCGGGCCGCACACCCACCCGGCGGGGAAGGCGCCTGCTTCCGTGGTTCCCGGCAACGAATTGCGGCCCCTCGCCACCCGAACCGAGAGGAAATCCCCGTCAACGGCGTCCCGCCGCCAGCGCCTGCGGCGGGCGACCGGCCCATCGAGGCCCAGTCGAATCCGCGTGAGCGCGTCCTGCGCGCCGCTAGCGCGCCACGTGCAGGGCGGTGAGCGCTTGGTCGGCCAGCCACCGTTCGGCCTGGTCGAAGGTCCAGCCGTTGTCGTCGACCAGGGTGAAGTAGCCCGCGTAGCCGAAGTAGAACCAGAGGATGTCGACGGCTCGTTCGATCGTGGTGTCCGGGGGCAGGCCGCCGACGTCGTTCAAGCGGGCCGCCAGTGCGGTGATCGCATCCCGATAGCGCTTGGTGGCGATACTCAGCGCGTCGTTGGCCTCGGTATTGTGCGGCGCGGTCGCCAGCACGACCCGCATGATGTCGCCGTAGTGCTCGCGCATCAGGCGGACGGAGGCGGCCGCGTGCCGCACGATCTGTTCCGGATCGGTCAGGCGCGCCTGCCGCTCGAGCGTCTCCGCGACTACCGGGGCCTCGCTCCACAGATCCACCAAGGTGCGCAACAGCCCCTGTTTTCCGCCGCCGACCGCATAGACGGTGGCCGGGGCGACCCGCGCCAGCTTCGCGATCTCGTCGACCGTGGTCGCGAAGTAGCCCTGCCGCGCGAACAACTCGCGGGCGGCGTCGACGATCGCGATCCGGGTCGCCTCCGCGTATTCGGCCCGCCGGGACTTCGAAGATTCGGTCATGGTCCAGTCAGTGTAGCTCGACCACGAATAGCGGAGTAGTAGCACACTCATCAGAGTTTCACTCTGATGAACTTACGTTTACTCTGGGGACCGTATCGATTCTCGCTCGATTCGAGGTGTCTGATGACCCCACCGGCTCCCCATCCACTTCTCGCGGCGCTGCACCGCACGGTCGCGCCCGACCGAATCACCTCCGGGCCTGCCTACGCCACTCTCTGGAACGGCGCGGTGACGCGCCGCCCGGCCGCCGTCCTGCACTGCAATACGCCGGCCGACGTCCAGGCCGGTATTCGCGCGGCGCGTGAATCCGGTGTGCCCCTCGCAGTTCGGGGCGGTGGTCACGACTGGGCCGGACGTGCACTGGCCGACGGCGGCCTGACCCTGGATCTATCCGGCATGTGGCAGGTCGACATAGATCCGGACGCGCGGGTGGCGCGCATCGGCGGTGGGACGACCAGCGCCGACCTGGTCTCGGCGGCGCAGGCGCACGGGCTCGTCGCAGTGACTGGAACCTCGGGTTCGGTCGGCATGGCCGGACTGTCCCTCGGCGGCGGGTACGGGCCGTTGAGCGGACGATTCGGCCTCGCGGTGGACAATGTGCTCGCGGTCGACATCGTGCTCGCCGACGGTTCCCTCGTGACCGCGGATGCCGAGCACGAACCGGAACTGTTCTGGGCGGTCCGAGGCGGCGGCGGCAATTTCGGGGTCGTCACCAGTATGCGGATCCGGTTGCACGCCGTACCCGCCCTGCTATCGGGGATGCTCGTCTACCCCGGCGGTGAAGCCGATCGGGTGCTGGCCGGGCTCGCCGAACTCCTGCCCGACGGCACGCCGGACGAACTCACCGTGCACAGCGGTTTCGTCACCGCGCCGGAAGGCTTCCCCGCCTTCTTCGTAGCGCCGACCTGGTGCGGTGACCCCGCAAGGGGTGAACGCGAACTGGAACGCCTGACCCGGTTGGGCGATCCACTACTGGCCCAAGCGGGACCCGCCACCCAAACCCAACTGCTGGCGGGTACCGACGCATTGTTCCCGCCCGGCAGGCACGTTGAGATCGCGACCGCGACCGTCCCCGCGCTGAGCCCGGCGGTGCGGGAAATACTCCGATCCCACGGCACCGAGCCGACCTCACCGCTGTCGGCCGTAGCCCTGCACTCGCTACACGGCGCTGCGTCCCGCATCCCGCTGTCAGACAACGCTTTCGGTGTCCGTCAACCCCATCTGGTAGTCGAGGTGATCGCCGCCTGGGAGCCTGGCGATCCAGCCACACATCGTGCCTGGACGGCCGACTTCGCCGCCGCCCTGGCACCGCACGCGCTGCCAGGTGGCTACGCCAATCTCCTCGGCCCCGGCGACGCCCGCGCCGCGCACGCCTACGGCCCGAACACCGGACGATTGCTCGCCGCGAAGCGGCACTACGACCCGCAATCCATTTTCCACGCCATCCCCCTCCCCGCCGAGAATCCCTCAGCGCCCGCCCTCGAACAAACTCGCTGACAAGGACATTGATCATGCGCATACTGTTCAGCGGCGTGCCCGCATACGGACACCTGCTGCCCCTCGCCTCCCTGATCGCCGCCGCCCGCTCCGACGGCCACACCACCGGCCTGCTCACCAGCGCCGGGATGACCGACATGATCACGACCGAACTGCCGCCCGGCGTCGAGCATCTGCCCGCCGGCCCCATGCCGCTGGAGTTCTCCGAAGAGACCGCCGCACGCACCGGCGCGAACGTCTTCCAGCCGACACCGGAGACCATCGGCGAGATCTTCGGTGGTACCCGACTGGACCGAACAGCCGACGCAGCAACGGATCTCGTCCGCGAATGGTGTCCCGATGTCATCGTGGCGGACGCCTTCGACACCGTCGGCCCGCTGCTCGCCGCCACTATCGACGTGCCGTGGCATCAAGTCGGTCTCGGCCCCGCGCTACCGACCCTCATCGTCGACGAAATCAACCGCGCCGCATTCGACCGATACGCCCGCCGCGGACTGACCCCCGTCCCCGCGCGCACCTACATCGACCCCTGCCCGTCGATCCTCCAGGAACCGGACTGGGCCTGCCCGCTCCCCCGCATCCCGCTGCGCCCCCAGGCACACCGGCGTCCAGGCGCCCCAGCCCTCGAACTCGCTCTGCCACCCGCCGGAACCCCCCGCGTCCTGATCACCCTCGGCACCATCTTCTCGGAACCGCATCTACTGACCGAGATCGTGGACGCGGTGCGCGCGCACGAGGTCGATGTCGTCGTCACCGAAGGGTTCTCCATCCACGATCCCTCCCGCACTGCCCGCGCGGCGAGCACGGAAGCGATCATCAACGGCACTAAAACCACTGCGGTGCATCGAATTCCGTTCACACCGCTCGCCGAACTACTCGGCGACACCGACATCGTCATCGGCGCGGGTGGCTCGGGCACCGTGCTGTCGGCCCTCACGCACGGCCTCCCGATGATCCTGTGGCCACAGGGCGCGGACCAGGAGATCACCGCCGCCCGCGCCACCGCGGGCGGCGTAGCCCGCACGGTCCGCAACTCCAGCGAGATCACTCCCGCCCTCGCGGCCCTGCTGTCCGACGACTCCTACCGCCACGCCGCTACCAAGGTCGCCACCGAGATCGCGAGCTTACCCGGGCCCCACGACGTGCTCGCCGCGCTCATCAAAGCCTCCGGGCGTGACATCATCGAGCAAGACCCCTCGTAGAAAACGACCGTCCGCAGCGCCTCGGGGACTTCGTCGCCCAGGGCATTGTCGAAATTGACGGATCTCGATCTCGGCGAGAACGTCTGCCAGAGCGTGGAACTACCGTCGATGGCGCCGATCGTCCTGTTCACTGGTCGACGACTACGCCGATACCCATGATGAATGGCTGGCGGCGATAACCAATCGCGGCCCCTGCACCAGGCAAATCGGTCCAGGGGCCGTGATCAGGGGTATTCGTACCTGAGCGTTCGCTCGGTAATTTACAAAGCAACTGTATGCGAACAACAGCGAGGTATACAAACTCGGGCCGAACGGCTCAGCCGATTTCTGCGCTGGCGGTGACGGCGTGTCTTGAGCAGAGTATCGATTCCGCACCAAACGAGTTGTGCTGCGATAGAGCTATGAGCACGCCGCTCGGTCTTGCCAGGCGGCGGTGTGTCGCTGAAACCGCGGTGAGCGTGGTCGATTCGCTGGGAGTTCGGCCAAGCGACGACTCTTTCGATGGCCGCCGTCACGTCGTGGCCGCGTCACGGACTTCGAAGTCCGGGTCCGTGGCCAACCGCGCCAGCAGGCGGCGCGCTTCGCCGCCGCGGTATCGGCGCAAGGCCGATGCGAGAGCGGAGCGCACTTCCGGGTTGGAGTGGTCAACTAGGTATGCGATGTCGGTGACGTCGCCGCGGCTCTTTCGGCCCAGGTCGTAAAGGGTGTCGATGAGATCGTCGTCGTTGTCCGCGTCACGCAATCGGGCCAGGAGTTGCGGCTTGGTCAACTCCGGCGGGTCTGTGGCGAACCGGTGACGAAGGTCGGCGGCTTTGAATTCACCGCGCCGCAAGCACGCTGGACACGCGCAGGGCCGCCGACCGTGCGCGTCCGGGAAATACCGCCACCCCGTCACCTGCCGCACGTACCGGATTCGATGCAGTTCGGCGGGTGTGATCGCGCGCGGAACCACGATCTCGTACCCGCGCGGGTCCTTGGCGTGCAGGATCACCGAAACAGCTTCGACGGCAGTCATTTCGGTCAGCACTGCGCCAAAGTGTCCGACGAGAACCGGTTCGTTGTCGGGTATCCGGAAATCGACCGCCACGATCTGCCGCTGGCCGCCGCGCCGCAACTCGCGCAACCATTGATGCGACAGAACGTAGGACGGCATTACCGGCATACAGAACACTCCACGGGCACTCGCGGCGATGCCCGCACGGCGGATCCGCCGCGCGTTCTTCTCCGCCGTCAGGTGCACCATCAAGGACATAGGAAGAGCCTACCGACCTGGCCGACACCGGGAACCCTGTGTCCTCCCACTCAGTTGGTGCGGCCGCGTTCGATCAGCAGTCGTACCGGCGCTACGACGCAAGTCAGCTGACGCGCCGCAGTGTTGGAACACCACTTTCGACATGCTGCGGTTTGCGCCGATGGCGGGGGTCACTTTGGGCAGTTCCTCGATCGCTGATCAGTTCGTCGTTGGAGATTTCTCTTCGCCGCCATCCTTCCCATACCGCACTGGAGATCGGCGGTAATGCCTCGGGCTTCTACGGCGACCGGCTCGCCATGGACGACGCAGCGGAAATGGCTGTGGATTCCCGAAGCCAGTGAAGCGTCCACAAGACGCGCTACGCAGTGCGCAGCCGATTGTGTGCCCGCAGGTGTCGACGGACAATACCTTCGACATCCACTGGTCCAGGCCCGTTCGCGCGGCGCCTGCTGCTTGGAGGGCAGTCGGAATGTTCGTTGAACCGCTGTCGGGACATCGCTATTTTCGAACCGCTGACCCCGAGGTGGCCCGGGCGGGGATGAGTGGCATTTTGCGTGAGCACCGGCTCGACCCGGGCGCCTCCACCATGGAGGCCAGCTGCAATGTCGTCCGGTACGGCGATGTCGGCCTCGTCTACAAGCATTACGGGGTTCAGGTTCGGATCCGGACCGGACCCATCGAAACCTTCCGCCTGGTTCAAATACCGCTGGCCGGGTGGGCCCGGGTGCTCAACGGGACCGCGGATATTGCCTCCGACCCAGCGGTGGCCTCGGTTCCGGACCCGGATGCGCCCCTGGACATGAACTGGCACGAGAGCAGCAGGCAACTCCTCGTCCGATTCGACCGTGCCGCGTTGGACGAACATTTGCGGCGGATGCTGGGTCGGCCGCCGGATCGTCCGCTGCGGATGGCCATCGCCATGCAATTGCGGTCACCGGCCGCCCGGACCTGGTTCGAATCGCTGCGCATGCTGCAGACCGACGCCGAAGGCCCCGGCATGTTCCTGGATCCGCGGCTGCGGCCGCAGGTCGAGCAGCTGATGATGTCCCAACTCCTGCTGGCCCAGCCGAACAGCTACTCGGAGCTCCTGCTCGACGACGCCCCCGGAAAGTCGACGCCGCGTCCCATCCGCCTGGCCGAACAACTCATTGTCGACCATGCGCACGAATTGCTCACCGTCACGGATATCGCAGAGGCAGTGGGACTTTCCGTGCGGAGCCTGCAGGAGGGCTTCCGGCGATACCTCGACACCACACCGACGGCTCGACTGCGTGAAGCCCGGCTGGTGGGCGTGCACTCCGCGCTGGCCGCCGCGGACCCCACCATGACCACGGTCGCCGCGGTGGCCGCGGACTGGGGGTTCTGGCACCTGGGCCGTTTTTCGGCCCTGTACCGGCGGCGATGGGGCGTGCCGCCGTCGGTGACGCTGCGCGCCTGACCCGCCGCGCCGAACCTGCCGCGCAACCCGGACAGAACTCGCGCGAGGTGGATAGTCGCGGGCGGCCCGGTCCACGGATCATGAGTGCGGCGGAATCCGCCGCACCGAATCCCATCGGCTTCGAAGGATCAATCATGCTCTCACGCAATCTTTTTCGCCGTCTCAGCGTCGCGGCGGCGGCCACCTTCGCGATCGCCGGGTACGGCGCAGCCCTCACACCGACCCCGGCGTCGGCGGCCTACGACTGCCCGGGCGGACTGTTCTGTGGCTACGACCACCGCAACGGCACCGGCATGTTCGTGCAGATCGACAACAACTGCCTGCTGCACGACATCGGCAACGAAGGAAATGGGGATCGTCTGACCTCGTACTGGAACCGCACCGGAAAGACGGTCGGCGTCTACAACTGGACCGGTCAGGAGTGGCAACTGCTCGTCTCGGTTCCCGACAACAGCAAGGGCAATGTGCCCGCCGACGGTGACAACAAGGCCGATGCCCTGTGGGTCTGCGGCTGAGGCTTGTAATTCGCAACACTCGGTAGACCCTCCCGGCGCGCAGCCGGGAGGGTCTAGGGAGAAACACGCCCAAATGGCGAACAATCACCGCTCGAGCCCAAGATCAGTTTTTGCACAGTGGATAGGTTGCACCTAGCGTCAGGGCAACGTGCGGTGCCGGTCGGCTGCCTGCGCCTTATGCGTCAGCGGAGTTGTTCGGTTAATCTCTCGAGCCCGTCTTTGATCAGTCGTCCGTACTCGTCGTCGCCGAGCGCGCCGATAGTGTCCTGTGCGTGCCGGAGGTGTTCACGAGCTCGGTCGAAATCGCCGAGCTTGAGGTAGCAATCACTCAGGTTCAAATGCAGCGAGGGATACAAGCCGGCCGCCGACAGCGTTACGCCGGCTCGCGCCAGGTCGGCATCGGTCAACAGGTTCGCGGCCGCCAATGCGCGTTGGTCCCAGAGCAGTTCCTGTTGCACGTCATCTTGCGCGTCGGCGACCGCATGGGCGAGTGTGCACCGGTGCAGCGGGTCTCCGTCCTCACCGCCTATCTCGTCCCAGATTTCGGCGAACAAATGAAGGGCGGCTTCTCGCTCGCCACCGTGATTGAGCTGCGCTGCCTCACCGATCCGAAGCAGCGTGGGGTCCGTGATCATCCACGGTTCCTTCCTGGCAGGTTCGCGGGGACATGTGTCGCAGGCCCCGGAGCCGACACGATACCGTTCCCTACGCCTTGAACCGCTTCTCGATCGTTGAAACATGAGGGGCTTGGTCGCTTCTCCGCATCGAAGTGCTGTCGACGCCTCGCATCGCACTTGGGTACTGGATAGGCCTACGGGCGCGCCCGGTCTCCCCGGCCCCTCAGCACCAAGACTGCCGTAGGTGTTCGTATAACGGTTGTTCATTGGCAGATCGGGTCGGTTACCTCCGGTGACTAGCGATGATCATGCGCATGAGTGGCCAAGAATGCATAGTTCTCGGCACACCGGGCAGGCGCGGCTGTACCACGGACTTCGTTGATCGGGGTTGCATCCTGTACTCCGGTACAGGCTTACCGTGGCGTCATGACGATGATTACGCCTTCTTCCGGGGATTGGGTACCGGCCTCGTGCACCTTGCCCACCGCCGAGCAGCCGGTGCGTGTCGCGGCGTTCGACCGGTTCTTCGCCGAGTCCGTACAGCGCACCGATCGCCCGGTGCCTACCCGGCTGGATCTGCTGCTGGACGCCGAAGCCGAAGCGGCCGGCCGGGATCTGGCCGGCCGCGAGTCGGGCTGCTGCTCGTTCTTCACCTTCACCTTCGAGGCCACGGGTGCCGGGCCGGTGATGCGCATCGAGGTGCCCGACAGCGAGGTCGAGGTCCTCGATGCGCTCGCGACGCGGGTGGCCGCCTCGATCGGCGGGAACCGGCGTTGACCGGGTTACGCACCAGCCAGCTGGCCGCGGCCGCGGGGGTAAACAAGCAGACGCTGCGCTACGAGCGCCGCGGGCTGCTCGCCGAACCGGACCGGTCGCTGGGCGGGCATCGGCTGTATCCCGAGCAGGCGTTGACGGTGCTGCGGATGATCAAGGCCGCCCAGCGGCTCGGGTACACCCTCGATGAGGTCGCCGACCTATTGGATGTCACCCACTTCGGGCGCCGCCTCGCCGATACCGGATTGCAGGCCCGTGCGGCGGCGAAGCTGGCGGAGGTCGACGCCGAGCTGACCACGGTGCGCGATACCTTGCGCGCCGCGCTCGCGGCCGGATGCGATGACCTTAACTCCTACAGTGAGAGTCCCTGCTGCCCGGTACCGTTCACCGACGACCACGACCGCGGCAAGGTCAGCGCGGGAGGCGATTGTGGCTGCTGAATCCACCACCAGCTCACGGCGCTGGTGGGCGCCGATCGGACTGGGCGCGGCGATCTGCCTCGGCTGCTGCCTGGCACCGATGCTGATCGCGGCCGGAGTCCTCGGCGGCGGGATCACCCTGCTGAGCCTGTCGTGGCTGGAACCGCTCGGCTTCACCCTGCTCGCCGCTGGAGTAGCCGGACTGATCTGGTCGCACTCCCGCGCCCGCCGCACCGGATGCACCAGCGATACCGACTCGGTCGGTGCCTGCACGACTTCGGGTTGCGGATGCGCCACCACCGTCACGTCGTGAACCTGGGTTCCCGACCTCGAGCACCGCGGCTGGGCCTGGATCGGCGCACCGCGGCAGACAGCGCTCGAACGTCCGCAACCGCAAACGACATGACCGATCACCGGCAATGCAAGCTGGTCATGAACCGTGGCGATTGTCAGACGGCCTCAGGTGGCTTCGGCGACAACTACTCGGCTCCGTGGTCCGACGATTGCCAGTGCCACAGAATCATTGACGGAACCCCGCGGTTCGCGGCCTGAGCCGCCTCCGGTGCGAGGAGGTCGAGGGACCAGGGCCAGAACTCCCATGGCCCCGGGTCGGCGGTGCGGGCGCGGAGGGGAGAGACAGTGACGGGCTCGTCGCAGCTCCGGATGGAAAAGCCCGCAGCCACACCGGCTCGCACGTAGTCGCCGGTGCGGTGGTGGTGCGAGCGCACCCGTCCGGCCGTTCCGTCGGCGCGGCGGATGGCAGGGATCCGGCTGCGTGCGACCTGTTCGGGATGGACATCCGCGATCACCAGATGTCCACCAGGTCGGAGCACCCGGGCGAATTCGTCGAAGACGGGCGCCAGGTCCGGCACGTGAGTGAGCGCCAGTGAGCAGACCACCATGTCAACGCTGCCCGTCTCGACGGGGAGCTGCTGCAGCTCACCGAGTCGAAAGGCCGCTTGCGGCAGACGCGTTTCCGCGTGCGCGAGCATGTCCGCCGAACTGTCGACGCCGATGACCCGGTGCCCGCAGTCGGCCAGCATCGCCGCGACCCGCCCAGTGCCGCACGCGGCGTCGAGCGCGACACCGGGCGGCGAAGTGCCCGCGACCGCGCGCACGATCTCTTCGTCGAAATCGAACGCCGGGTTGCCGGGGTCGTCGTACGTCGTGGACCAGATCCCGTAGCCGTCGACGGTACTCAGGTGTTCGACATCTACACCCTCGAACGCATCGTCGGCCAGCATCTGCCGGATCTCCGCGATACGCGCTTCGACGAACCGCCGGTCGTGCTCCCCGGCGAATGCCCGCAGTAGTGCGATTCCTTCCAGCCCCAGCACGTACGCCAGAGGATGCTCATAGGCCATAGTCGCGAAACTAGTTGTCGCGCCGGACTGCAGCTACCGAATTACCCCGGACCGCAGTTCAGGTACCGAGCAATCGTCGACTCTCGTTCGGTACCGCCGAGTTTCGTCGGACGAGACCGCTGTGATCAGCCTCTCGACCCCGGTCCGCGAAAGACAGCAAACTTCAGCGATCGGTCGCACCGGCGGGACAGGGATTCACGCAGCGAACCGAGACCTCGATCACCTCGTGGTCCAGATGGTCCGGTCCGCCGGTGTCGAGGCTCCAGGCGTTGTCCAGGTCGAGAGCGACGTGATTGCGACGCCGCACGACCGGATCCTGACGCAGTTCGGCTGTCCGGCCAGGATCGTTGCCCTGCAGCCGGTTCAGCAGCTCGGGTCGGGTGACTCCGGCGCGGCTATGCGACACGACGTCTGTTGTGTTCCGTATCACGGTGCGTTAGCCTCACTCTGAGTCTGTCCGGTCTCAGATTTCTGGGCGTTCGATGGAAAGAAGATTGTCGATGCGTAGTCGCCGCCGCCTGATCTGGGGCGTGGTGTTCGCCGCCGTTGCCGCGTCGATCGTGGTGCCCGCTCCGCGGGCGGTCGCCGAAACGGTCTGCGCCGAACCCGCCTCGGGCGCGTACCCGGAGCGTCGGGACCCGACCGACGTCGGAATGGATTCCGGCGCGGTGGCGGAGGCCGTTCGATTCGGCGCCGACCGCGCCGCGCACGCCGTACAGATCTACCGCCACGGATGTCTGGTCGGCGAACACAACCCGACGGGAAACGCGCCGCTGCCCCTGGCCAGCGGTAGCAAGGGCGTCGCTTCGGTGGCCGTCGGCCGGGCGGTCACCCTCGGCTATTTCGGCGTGGACGATCCGATCGGCCGGTTCTTCCCGGAGGCCGATCCGAACCACGCGCGACTGACCGTCCGCCAAGTGCTCAACCAGACCACCGGGCTGCATTTCAGCTGGCCCGCCGACATCGCGGCGCTGACCACGGGTGCGGTGGCACAGACCCTCGCCGCGCCGGTGGAACGGGAACCGGGCACGACCTCCTTGTACGCGCAGAACGTTCTCGCGTTGCTGGCCGAGATCATCGAGCGCACAACCGGACTCGACTTCCAGGATTTCGTGCAGCGTGAGGTCATGGCACCGCTGGGCATCGAACGCGACCACTGGGTGTGGTTGCGCGATCGCAGTGGCACCACGGCCGTCAACGGCGGTTTGGCCATGCGCCCGGCCGATCTCGCTCGCATCGGTCGGATGCTGGTCCAGGACGGCCGGTGGGACGGCCGCCAATTGATCGGTCGCGACTACCTCCGCGCCGCCACCGAACCCACCGCCGCCAACGGCGGTTACGGCTTCCTGTGGTGGCTCAACGCGGGCGACACCTACCACGGAGTAAACGTTCCCCAGGCTCGTGAATACGACCACCCCGTCTTCCCCGGCCTGCCGCGCGACGTCTACGCCTTCTCCGGAGCCCTGGGGCAATTCCTGGTCATGGTGCCCAGCCGCGACATGGTGATCGTCCGGCTCGGCGTGCCGACCTCGATCGACCCGGCCAACCCGATCGGCTTCCTCACCGGGACCAGCAACCCGGAGAACCGCGACCTGTTCCGCAAAGCCATCGACGCGGTCCTCGACCAGCCCGACACCCTCGGCCCCGTTCCGGTTGTCGACGATCCGGTGCGACCGTTGGTCCGCACACCCGAGGACCTCGTGGCCCTCGTCGACCCGCGGACCACCTTGGCCCTGCTGTTGGGCGCCGACGTCTATTCCTCCACCCACTGCAACGTCCTGTTCTGTGACGGCCGACCGGTGGGTGAGGACATCTTCCGTCTCTGGATCGATGTCGCCGGGCAAGTGTCCGCCGCGGTCGCCGCGCTGAACTCACCGCCGCGTTGACACCGGATCGGGCCGCTTCGCGCGTCGATCCGCACCCGGTACGGCCCGCGATAGACGATCGCTCGCATGCCGTCTTCTCTCCAGGTGATGTCGTCCGACCCCCACTCCGAGGGGGCAAAACGGAACCACCCTGCCCTCCCGGGGCACGGCTTCTGCGCGGCCACACCACTGCGCACCTGGGACGATAGAGAGATCGTCAGAGGCGCCACCTCGGCGAGACTTCGTCGCACGCGATCGGGCGCTCACGCATCACCGCAGAGGCCGGGTTCGCCGGTAGCGAGGTGGGTATGGCGACGTCATGAATATTCCTCGGATGCTGCGGACGGTCGAGGCTGCCGATGGGCTCGACCGACCCGCCGCGAGGCTCGCCACGTCGGTACGCCGGGTTCTCGGACAAGGCCGTGTCGCCGACTGGGTACGCGGCTCCCAGCTGGGCCACCCGATACACCCGATACTCGTCACCCTGCCGATCGGCGCTTGGTCCAGCGCCGCAGCGCTGCGCATCGCCGGCCAGAGTGACGGGGCGCGCAGACTCGTGTTGATCGGCCTGCTGGCTACGCCCCCGACAGTCGCCGCCGGACTGGCCGACTTCCGAGACCTCGACATTTACCAGCGGCGCGTCGGCCTCGTGCATGCTGCGGCCAACGGTGTCGCGGCCCTGTTGTTCTCCGCCGCCTACCTGACCCGGGGCGACTTCACGGCCACTGTCCTCGGCGGAGCCGGTCTGGCGGCGATGGGCGTCGGCGGCGCCCTCGGAGGCCACCTCTCCTACGCGCTCGGCGCTGGGGTGCACCGTTGGCAGGATGAGCCGGCGCCGCTGGAACTCAGCCCTGCCTCCATTTCCTGATCGGACCGCGGACACAGCGGATTCGGCCGCAGCGTATGCCGCTGAAATAGGACTGCCCATCACCGCTTCGCCGGATCCGAAATTGATGATGCGGCCACCGTTGTCATTCATCGCTTCGTAAGCCGCTTGATTGGTCAAGACGGTGGAAACCAAGTTGGTGTCCAGTGCCTGCCGCAGGTCGTCCACGGTGAGCCGGACTGGGTTGCCGGGGTCCAGCGCCCCCGCCGCGTGCACCAGGACGTCGATCCCGCTACATCATCGGCACCGTCGATCCGCAGGTTCCCTTCGATGCAGGACCGATCGGCCTGGGCGCGATGATCAGCTACCAGCGCCTCGGCGCGAAGAGCCCCGGCAATACGCCGGACCCGGTCGTAGCAATCCGTTGAGACCACTGCAGGCATCCGGGGACATGAACCGTGCGGCGGCCCGCCCTGGGTGACTCGATGACGTCGCGGCCGTGAGACCAGCGATGACGACCTCGAGTCCGTACTCGAATTCATCCGTGGGGCGCCTCCGCCGCTTCGCCCATCGACCACTTCGGCAAGCAGCGGAAAATCCTCGGCACGTAGCTCGTCGAGCACCCAGACCACCTCCGAGGTCCGCGGAAGTCCCGCCCCCTCACCTTCGATCCATCCGCAACGGACGGCCCCGGCGACGGCCCGCCGTCGCATCGCTCACCAACCTGGCGCGGCGCCTGTGTGCCGCGCCTACGCGCGGGAAGGGACCATTACTGCTTGCGTACGACCAATTCCAGCGCGATGTTGTCCGGGTCGCGGAATTCCAGGATGTACATGGGACCGAGGTCTTTCACTCCCGCGTGGGCGATGCCGAGTTCGTCGAGCAGAGCAGCCGCCGAATCGAGATCCGACCGAGTGGGCAGGGCGAAGGCGAGGTGGTCGAGTCCTACTCGATCTTCGTCGAACTCGTCGCTGGCGACGGGGCGAAGTCCGAGCAGCGCATCACCCATCTGGTAGATCACACCGCCGAAGAGGAACCCGAATCGCGCACGGGTCGCTTCGTCCGCGTCCGCGGGACATTCCCAGGCGATCGGCCATCCGAAGACGGCGTCATAGAAAGCCCGGGATCTGTCGATGTCGGTCACGGTCAAGCGGACATGGTCGAACGAACGGGTGGAGATCGGCATGATCGAGATCCTGTCATGATCCCCCGGCTTCATTCAGGCGACTTGACCGCGAAGTGTCGTCACTCCGCCGACTTGCATTGAATGCTGGACCGATTCGCGCCCCGCCCGGTCGGACCGTGTTCCAGGTGTGGCCGTTATGTGACGCCTACGGCTTGGCCGACGAGGTGATCGGCGGTCCGGCCGGGGCCCCGGAGTCCGGCACTCCTGCGTAGTCGGGCAGTTCGACGCCGTTGAGCGCGCGCTCGATCAGTTCGATGAACCACTCACCGGCGAAATCTGGGTGCCCCTCGGCGTCCGGCCCGGACACGTCGCGGCTGCGCACGTGCAACCGGCCGATCTCCTGGTTGGCCTCGACGAACGAGCGCATCCGCCGCTCGTAGCCGGCGAACCCGGCCCCTGGGTCCCACCCGGCAGCGGCCAGCTCTCCGGCCAGCAGGTACGCGCCGACCAGCGCCAGCCCGGTGCCCGCCCCAGACATCGGCGAC
>NZ_JABLTE010000082.1 GCF_013315795.1 Nocardia barduliensis | reverse complement strand
CCACAACCCCCACATCAGCCGACCCCACACCAGCAAAAAAAATCCCATCAACCTTCATAGCTGCACTCCTTATTGCGAAGTCCGGCAATTCCAACCGGAATCGTAGTGCTGCACGTACTGCTGTGTCACAGCCGAACCAGAACACTCGCGCTCATGGCGAGCGATCGGTGTTCAACTGTGTAGGTCCCCGGTTGAACAGTCGATCCCGGAACTCCGCGAGGCAAATCGTGGGGACCTTGACGTGAACGCACTTCCGACCGGATCGTTTCGGGCGGAGTCGCATCGATGTGGATGACGACTTCGGTAAAGACGCACTCGCCGAAGAACCACAGAATGCGCCGACCGAACCGGAGAATCCTATGCCAGGAGGCCGGAATGCCGCGGACGACAAAACCCTCCACTGAAGCCGTGCACAACCGACGGCAGGAACGTATCGAGACCAGAACGCGCAGCGAAGCTTGGAAGAAGCCGCCGCGCCGAATCGAATCAGCCGAATGCATTACCTGCGACAGCTGCGTGCGCAGCTGTCCCCCGGAATTCGGCGCAATCGTCGATCGAGGCCTCCAGGTTGTGATCGTGCCCGAACTATGCTCGGGCTGTCCGAAATGCGTTGCTGTATGCCCGGTCGACTGCATCTATGTCGACGAAAAATCCGAACCGACCGGTGACGACCTGTGGAACTTGGTGGTCTCGAACGAACACGGTGCGCGATGACGAGCGCGGGAACCGGCGGTGACCGCGCATCCCGGCGTGAGGAACTGATCAAGGCCCGCCAAAGCCGTCGCCCGAGCCGACTCGGCAGGCAGGCCGGCGCCACTCCCATCCCTGATCGTGTTCTGGACCCCTCGGCCGGCTTCCCCGAACTGTTGGCGCAGGTGTGGAAGCAAGCCAGCGACGCAGCGGATGTCGGTACCGCCGTGACGGTATTACTCACCCTCGACGGACACGTGCCGGCTGATGTCCAGCTGAGAGCGCTACGCCTCGCAGAGGAATCCGCTCTGAGCGTGCTGCAGGGAGTTTCGTGGCGGCACGACCGCTCCGACGCCCTCGAAACCGCTGAATCGCCAATATTTTCCGGCGAACTCGCGCTGACCACGACGGGCCGCGTAGTCGTCGGCGTCCCCGGCGCACCCAGCGTCGTTGAGCAATACGATCTGGTCGGTGGTGTTCTTCGGGTGCCATGGACCGGCGCCGAGATCGAGCAGTACCGGCACAAGGTGGGCCGGGCCCTTGCCGAGTACACCGAGTCCGTCTCGGAGTGCCGGGCGTGGTTGCACGCGCTCGGCCCTGCCGCACGCAATGAGGTCCTCGACGAACTCACCGACGCCGCACGCCGCACCGCGCCATTCGTCCTTTATCAGGAAGACCAGCTCTACACCAACTTCCGTGAACGCAACAACCTCACCGGGAAGACGTTGTTTCCCGGCCATCCCGACTGTGTATTGAGCTCGCTGTCACGGACGCCGCTAGCGCGATGGTCCGACCATGACGCGATCCTGGTGGCGTGTCTGGCGCTGCTGATCCGTTCAGGCAGTTACGCGCGGATCGAGGAAGCCAACGGAACGCAGTTGACGCTGGCCCACGTCGGCGAGCTGCTCGATCGAGCCCGCCTCAACTACAACTCCGCCTCCGAACGCGCTCCGATAGCCCCCGTCACCGAACCGCACCTGGACGAGCTGCAGGCGCTCGCAGATCAGTTACGCGCCCGACGCGCCGAGTTGACCGGATCCGTCCAGCTCTACCGCGAGATCTACGGCCCGCTGATGCACAAGATCGAGCGGGTGGCCGGCCCGGTGAAACCGGCGGCCCGAGCAACAGAAGCGGCGATCTGTGCACAATTGCGTGAACGCCTCCCCCTGTCCGGGGACACTCTCGAGGACCTGCGTGCCAGTGCGACCGCGGCACCGATGTGGTTGATTCGGCCACACCGAGACTTCGGCACCGGGTTGGAGTCGCTGATCTACGAGACAGTCTGTGCGGCGCGGGATTGCTTCGGAGTGGACTTCGCGATGAGCCGCGGCCTGCGCTCGCTCAGTCGTCTGACCGAGGCGCTGCGCACCGAGCATTGGGCCGAGATCGTCGGCTGGGAGCTGCCAGAGTTCTTCTGCTGTGTCGTACCGGCTCCACAGGCGCGCCGGTTCTTCGGCGACACTCCCGCTCAGCTGGCCGATATCGCGTGGTCGATGTCGGCACGAATGCAGTACAACTCCTGGCACTTCCTCGCGGGAAATCTTCCCAAGGTCCCCGTGGTGATCGAACGGGACTATTTCATACCGCCGACAATCCCCGACATCGCCTACTACTCCGACCAACATCACCACGGCCACGTCGCTGCCCGCGTCAGGTTCAGCATTCGCAGCCCTCAACCGGTCCACATCGCCGGCCGCCGGTTCGGAGGCTTCATCGATCTACGCCTGCTCCGTTGCGAAAGTGAACCATTCACTGAACAAGATCTGCTGGCAGCACACCGTGTCTCGGCATTCATAGCTGACGCCACCGGTCACGCCGCAGCACTGGCGACCGACCATGACGTCACCGTCACCGCCTTCGACCCGTCCTGGCATTGGACCACCATCACCGCATCGGCGGCCCACGCCTCGACGGCCGCGCCCCACCGTTTGTAGCCGAACGAAGGAACTGCTCATGTCTAGCCGACCTTCCGCCCCTGTCGACATGCTGTCCCCGGCAGGCCCGGCCGCAGCCCGGCTGGCCAGTCTGCGCACTCTGCCCGCTGAACACCAGCCGCCGTGGGCTCCGACCGGCGACCTCGACAACGTCCGTACGCAGTTGTCGCAGTGCCCACCGCTGGTGAACAGAACAGATATCGACCTGCTGCGCCGAAAATTGGCCGCGGCCCAGCAAGGGCAGGCGTATGTGCTGCACATCGGCGAATGCGCCGAGACGTTCACCATGGCGACGACCGAGCACATCGAGCGACGGTTGAGGCTCTATCAAAGTCTGGCCAACCGATTGAGCGAGCGCACCGGATACGAGGTCGTGCTGATCACCAGAATGGCGGGCCAGCACGCCAAGCCGCGCAGCCAGGCGATCGAGCGGACCTCCGACGGCACCGAGGTTCTCACCTACCGCGGCGATGCCGTCAACTGTCTCGAGCAGACCGTCCTTGGTCGCAGGCCGGACCCGCAACGACTTCTGGCCTCCTACCACCACGCCCGGGATACCTTGGCCGACCTGCGCAAGCTCACGTCGACTATCAACAGGCCCGTCTTCGTCTCCCACGAAGCGCTGCTGCGCGACTACGAGGAACCGCTGACCCGAGGTGGCGAAACCCCCTATGCCGCCGATGCTCACCTGCTGTGGATCGGCGATCGGACCCGCAGACTATGGAATTGGCACGTTCAATGGGCTGCCACGATCGCCAATCCCGTCGCGGTGAAGATCGGCCCCCGCGCCAGCGCGTACGACGTGTTCGACCTCGCCCGCGCCCTCGACCCGCGTCACGAGCCGGGCCGGTTGAGCTTGATCACCCGACTCGGTGCCGCGGACACTGTCCAACGACTGTCTCCCTTGTTGCGTGTGGTGACCGAGACCCGGGCACCGGTGCTGTGGCAGTGCGATCCGATGCACGCCAACACGCGCACCCTCGAAGGACGAAAGGTACGGCTGTTGCCGGACCTGCGCGCGGAGATCACCGGTTTCGTGGGCACGCTACGCGCCGCCGGATGCCACCCCGGCGGACTGCACCTGGAGGTAACCCCGGACGAGGTCACCGAATGCCGCGAGCCGTCCGACCGCGCAGGCGATTGCATCTCGCATCCGCCCTGCGACCCACGGCTGAATCCTGACCAGGCTGCCGACATGGTCGATCACTTCGCCGACGCCGTCGTTGCCTGACCCGCCAAACCTCGAAAGGGACTCCGCAGTGAAAACCGTCTCGGGCAGAACCTTCTACGAACGAACCTGCACGTTGAACGCAGATCCGCTCACAATCATCACAAACCTCGCCGCCGCGGGCTTGCACGAGCAGTTCCTCGTCTACGAGCGCCCGCACGAATGGTGCTATGCCGGCGGAGCCCATGCCGAGCTCACCCTCGACCACAGCGGAGCGCATTTGAGCGACGCGCGCGGGCATCGGTCACTGGATTGGGACGGTTCTCCCCTGCGACAAGTGCAACGACTGCTCGAGCAGATTGATATCCCAGGCTGGCGCGCCTACGGCTGGGCAGCCTTCGAACTGGCATACGCCAAGGAAGGCGACCGTTCCAGCATCGGCGACCAACGGCTGCTGCACCTGCTCATCCCGCAGACCGAAGTGCGGATCGACGGGAACAACGCGCTCATACGCTCGACCGACGAAGCCGGACTCGACGCGGTCGCAGCCTGCCTGGCCGACGCTACGAACCACAGCGAAACGCAGTCCAGCCCGTTGGACGTGCGACATGGCGCCGCTGCATACCAGCGGGCGGTCGCAGACGCCGTCGCCGCGATCCACGCCGACCGGTTCCAAAAAGTGATCCTGTCACGCACCTTCGCGGTGGACACCGACATCGATTTGGTCGCCACCTACCGACATGGACGGCAGGCCAACAACCCCGCACGGTCGTTCCTGCTACACCTCGGCGGCATCGAGGCCGCCGGGTTCAGCCCCGAGGTCGTCGTCGCTGTCGACGCCAGCGGCCGCGTCATCAGCCAGCCACTGGCGGGTACCCGCGCGCTCACCGACGATCCGGTACAGAACCGGCGACTTCGCGCGGAATTGCTGTCGAACTCGAAGGAAATCTACGAGCACGCCATTTCGGTCAAGATCGCCCACGACGAACTGCTCGACGTTTGCATTCCCGACACGCTGTACGTGGAGGAGTTCATGTCCGTGCGCGAGCGCGGCACCGTCCAGCACTTGGCCTCGCGGGTGGCCGGACAGCTCGCCGAAGGACATCACGCGTGGGACGCGTTCGCCGCGGTATTCCCCGCTGTCACCGCATCCGGGGTGCCCAAGGCTGCCGCCTACACCGGTATCCGCACCCACGAACCCGCCGCCCGCGGTCTCTACAGCGGCGCGGTACTCACCGTCGAGCACGACGGTTCCATGGATGCTGCTCTGGTGCTGCGCGCGGTGTACCGCCAACACGGAAAGACCTGGTTGCAGGCCGGTGCGGGAATCGTCGGCGATTCACGGCCCGAGCGGGAATTCGAGGAGACCTGCGAAAAGCTCGACAGTGTCGCGCGTTTTCTCGTACCCGCACCCGCACCCGCACCCGCACACGTCACGGCCGGATGATCGGAGGACCAGCCATGCTCGATGGATGCACACCCTGGCCTGCCGACGTGGCGGTTCGTTACCGTGACCACGGCCATTGGAGTGGGGAGACGCTCGCCGACCTGCCCGTGCAGTGGTCACGACGGTACGGCAACCGCACGGCACTGGTCAGCGGCCGACGAAGCATCACCTATAACGAACTGGAACTGCAGATACGTCGCATGGCGGCGGGGTTTCGTGAACACGGACTTTGTGCCGGTGACCGCGTCGTCGTGCAGCTGCCGAATACACCAGAGTTCGTGATCGTTGTCTTCGCGTTGATCAGCATCGATGTCAAGCCGGTGTTCGCGCTGCCAGCACACCGCGCCACCGAAATCCGCCATTTGTTGACCATGACCGACGCGGCCGGCTACGTGGTCCCCGACCACAGCCACGGTTTCGACCATGCCGCCCTCGCCCGGGCGCTGGCCGCCGAGTTCCCGGCGCTGCGATTATTCGTGCACGGCACCCAGATTCCCGATAAAGCCATAGCCCTCAACGAGGTCGACGCAGAACCGGCGCCGCTGCCCACTCTCGACCCGTCCGACGTCGCGTTCTTCCTGCTCTCCGGCGGCACCACGGCGTTGCCCAAGCTCATCCCCCGCACGCACAACGACTACGCTTACCAGACCCGCGCCGCCGCCGCCGTTACCGGGCTCACCCGCCGGGATGTGTACCTCGCCGCGTTACCCGCCGCCTTCAACTTCACCTTCGGTTGTCCCGGCATCATCGGCACGCTGCGCGTCGGCGGCACGGTGGTCCTCATCGAAGATCCCATTCCGGCAGACTGTTTCGAGCTCATCGAACAGCACCGCGTCACAGTGACCGCCCTAGTCCCCGCACTCGTGCAACTGTGGCTCGATGCTGTCGAGGACAACCCATATGACCTGGGCAGCTTAGGCACCGTCCAAGTCGGTGGCGCACCATTGCACCACGACATCGCGACCCGCATCGGCCCATCCTTCGGGGTCCGGTTGCAGCAGGTGTTCGGTATGGCCGAGGGGCTGATCACGATGACCCGTGACACCGACCCACCCGAGGCTGTGCTCACCACACAGGGGCGACCGTTATCCCCCGACGACGAAATCCGCATCGTCGGCGACGACGGCATCGACCTCCCGCCCGGCGTCACCGGCGAGCTGTTGGTCCGCGGGCCTTACACCCTGCGCGGCTACTACAAGGCGGCGGTACACAACGCCTCCGCCTTCACCGACGATGGCTTCTACCGGACCGGCGACCTCGCCCACCTCACCACGTCGGGCCACCTGGTGGTCCAGGGCCGGCGTAAAGACGTCATCATCCGTGGCGGCAACAAAGTCTCTGCCTCCGAGATCGAGGGCTACCTGCTGGCCCACCCTGCGGTCGACCAGGTCGCAGTCGTTCCCGTGCCGGACCCCTACGTAGGGGAACGCATCTGCGCTTACGTGCGCGCCGCCGGCACACCGCCGACCCTGCCGGAACTGCGCAAAGCCCTGCAGGAAAGAGGAATCGCCGACTACAAGCTGCCCGACCGACTCGAGCTGATCACCGATCTTCCGCTCACCGCCCTGGGCAAGCTCGACAAGAAGGCGCTGGCTGCCGCAGCTGCCAAGAGTGCCTGACCACCGACCACGGCACGAGGAGACGAAACCATGTCGCTGCGACCCGTCGGCCAACCGCCCACCCTAGCGGAAGTGCGCGCCACCGTTGCCACAGTTCTGCAGACCCCGCCCTCCGACATCCCTGACGACGCCGATCTGCTGGACCTCGGTCTGGATTCGCTCGGCATGATGCGGGTCGTCAACTTGTGGCGGCGCGCCGGAATCCGCATGGCGCTCGATGATTTGACCGCCGAGCCCACCCTGTCCGCTTGGTCACGGCACACCAGGCCCGAGGCACACAACCCGCTCTGAATATCTCACGATGAGGGAAAATCATGGAAGCGCATAACATCCCCCGCGCCGAATACGACGCGATCGTCATCGGTGGTGGACCATCCGGCGCCGCCTACGCCATCACCATGTCCCAGGGCGGGCGGTCGGTCCTGGTCCTGGAAAAAGACAAGTTCCCCCGATTCCATATCGGCGAATCATTCTTGCCCTACACCGCCGACATGCTCGAGTTGCTCGGTGTGCTGGACAAGATGCCCGGTCACGGGTTTCCCATCAAGCGTGGACTGGATCTGATCCTGCCGGAGGGCAACAGACTGGTCGATATCGAGGCCACCGGAGAGTACGGCTACCGCCCTTGGACATACCAAGTGGAGCGAGCGCTGTTCGACAAGATCCTGCTCGATGCCGCCGCGGAAGCACCTGGCGTCACGGTGCTGCAGGAAGCCGCTGTCAAGGAACTGATCTTCTCCGGGGAACGTATCGTCGGTGTGCGCTTCGAGCGTGATGGCGTGATGGACAGCGCTACCGCTCGATTCGTCATCGACGCCAGCGGACGCGCCGGCGTCATCCCCCGCAGGCTCGGGCTGCGCACGACCGATAACCAGCTCAAGATGGCCGCGGTCTTCAAACACTTCGACGGACTCGATGAGCGTTACAACCCGACCCGCGAGGGAGACACCCAGATCGGCGTCCACGCCGACGGATGGATGTGGGCAATCCCGATCCGCGACGACATCATCAGCGTCGGCGCCATGACGCCGGTGGATGTGCTGCGCGACTCCAGCCCTGAGGAGGTGTTCGACACCGCCCTGCAGCGGCTGCCCCGCATCGCCCAACGCCTGACCGGAACCAAGGAGTGGCACAGCCTGCGCGGCGAGCGCAACTTCGAATACCACTCCGACACCCTCGTCGGCCCCGGATACTTCATCGTCGGCGACTCGGGGTGCTTCACCGACCCTGTCTTCTCCGCTGGAGTTTTCCTCGCTCTTGCCACCGGACGGCGAGCCGCGCAGCAAACCCGCAAAATCCTCGACCACGAAAGCACCGAGACCGAGGCCCAGCATTCCTACGAAACATTCTTCAAAACCGGCTACGAGACCTATTACCGCCTCATCCGTGCGGTATACGACACACGTGCCGGAATCATGGGGACCTACATCCGGCAATTGCTGACATCCGAAGGACTCGACGAGACGGACCGCGTACTCACCCTCAACGGTGACTTCTGGACCGATTCCAATCGACTCGTGCAGCGACTGCGTGAACACAAGGAGTACACGCTGTTCGCCCCCTTCGAACTCAACATCGGTTGCCCCGTCTACGGCAAGGACGGCCCGCCGCTGCGCATTCCTTCTCTCTAGCCATAGCTTCTTCGACTGAGGGGACAGATGAGGCGAATTCTCATCGCGTATCTCGTGGTTGTGGCTGTTCCGGCCGCTCTGGCGCTGCTCTTGATCGCGCCGATCGGCCACGCCGCGACGGCAGGTGATGCCAGTCCGGTATCCAGCGAGAGTTCGGTGCTACCGCAGGTGCTGATCGCCATCGCGGTCGTTGTGGGTGCCGCTGCGGTCGGCGGCGCACTGGCCGAACGACTTGGCCAGGCAAGGGTTTTCGGGGAGCTCGTCATGGGATTGTTGCTGGGCCCGACCGCGTTGGGGGCGATCGCTCCCGAGGCGCAACGGTGGCTGTTCCCGTCGAACATTTTGCCCCACCTCGACTCCATGGCTCAGCTCGGAGTTGTGTTCTTCATGTTTCTCGTCGGTATGGAGGTCTCCCACACCGATTTGCGCCGGGTCAGCGCCACCAGCACGGTCATCGGACATTCGTCGATCGCGCTGCCATTCCTCGGCGGCGTCACGGTGGCCTGGTGGTTGTATTCGCACTACCCCCCGGCCGAGCCGGGAGCCCTCCCTTTCGCCTTATTCATAGGCCTGTCCTTTTCCATCACCGCGTTCCCGGTGCTGGCCAGGATTCTCGATGAGCAGCGCCTGCTATCGACACGACTGGGCAGTATCGGGATGGGTGCGGCGGGAGTCTGTGACCTGACCGCATGGTGCCTGCTGGCCATCGTGGTCACCATCGTCCATCACACTTCTTTGCTACCAGCCCTGTTTTCGATCGCACTGGCGATCGCCTTCACCGCGGCCATGTTCGCGGTGGTGCGGCCCGTCCTGGCACGTGTTGTCGCGCAGGCGGATCGCTCCGCCACCCGACCCATCGCCTTGTACGCGGCCATGGTGTGCGTCCTGCTGGTATCGGCGTTGGCTACGGAGGCGATCGGGGTTCATCCGATCTTCGGGGCCTTTCTCGCCGGGATCGTCATGCCGCGCGAATCCACGCTTGTGGCCGACCTCGGCACCAAACTCGAGGGAGTTACCCTGTGGGTGCTGTTGCCGCTGTTCTTCGTCACGGTGGGTTTGCGCACCGATCTCGGCGCCACCATGGGCATCGCTGCGCTGGGGACCTGCGGAGTGATCATCGTCGTCGCCATGGCCACCAAAATGCTCGGCAGTGGCCTCGCCGCCGTCGCCCTGGGTGAAAGCCGACGCGACGCGTTGGCCATCGGCGTGATGATGAACTGCCGGGGGCTCACCGAACTGGTCGTTCTCAACCTAGGTAGGCAGCTCGGCCTGCTGAACTCCGCGCTGTTCGCCATGTTCGTCATCATGGCCGTCGTCACCACCGCAGCGACCGCTCCGCTGCTGCGCGCCGTCGTCCGTGACCGCCCTCCTGCGGTGCCCGCACCGCGACCCGCCGCCGAAACCTCCCGCTGAAGTAGGTGCCGCTGTGCCGACCACCGCCGTCCACCATGTCTCCGGACTTGCCAAGCCCGTCGACATCCTCCTCGACCGCTGGGGGATACCGCACATCTACGCAGCCTCACTGGAGGACCTGTTCTTCGCACAAGGCTATAACGCCGCCAGGGACCGGCTTTTCCAACTCGACCTGTGGCGGCGGCGCGGCCTCGGCCAGCTGGCCGAGGCATTCGGTCCCGACTTCGTGGAGCGAGACCGGGCGGCGCGATTACTGCTGTACCGCGGCGACATGGATGCCGAATGGCGTGCCTACGGTCCGGCCACCCGCGTCGCGGTCACCCGATTCGTCGCCGGGATCAACGCCTACATCGACCGGCTCGACCGCGATCCCGAGGCACTGCCGCCGGAATTCGCACTGGCCGGATACCGGCCCGCCCGATGGTCACCCGACGATCTCGTGCGTCCGCGCACCCACGCACCTGTGTTCAATCTGCTGTCGCAATTCCAGCGGGCGCGGGTAACCGCAGCCGCCGGCGTCGAAAGCGACAAGCTCCGTCAGCACCTCGTCCGCGGACATCGCCCCGCGGTCCCCCACGATATCGACCTGGACCTCCCGCCTGAAGTGCTCGACTCTTACCTGCTCGCCACCGGGCGGCCGCCACCCCCGATGCCCAAAGACACCGTCGAAGGTAGCAACTGCTGGGCGCTGGCCGCAGAGCGAACCACGACCGGCCGCCCACTGCTGGCCGGCGATCCCCACCGTGGCTACAGCACTCCCTCGCTGCGCTACATCAGCCATTTGTCCGCGCCAGGACTCGATGTCATCGGCGCCGGAGAGCCGCACATGCCGGGAATCGCTCTCGGCCACAACGGGACAGCCGCGTTCGGGTTCACAGTGTGCCCTGCTGACACCGAGGATCTAGTCGTGTGCGATCTCGACACCGAACCCCTCGAGACCGTGGTCGAAACGATCACTGTGCAAGACGGCGCACCTGTCGCCGTCGAATTACAGTTCACCGCCCACGGACCGGTACTGCACGTGGACCCAGACCGTGGAAAGGTCTACGCGCTGCGATCCACCTGGTTCGAGCCCGGCACCGCCCCCTATCTGGCAAGCCTGGATTATCTGTCGGCGACCTCATGGACGGAGTTCGACAAGGCGCTGGAGAACTGGCGCGCGCCTGGCGAGAACCACGTCTACGCCGATGTGCACGGCACGATCGCCACTCGAAGCGCCGGGTTGGTACCGAAGCGGGAGGGGTACGACGGGCTTCTACCGATTCCCGCCGATACCCGACGCTACCGATGGGACGGGTTTTTCACGCCAACCGACTTCGCCCGGATTTCGAATCCGGTAACCGGTTTTATCGCCAGCGCCAACGAGTTCAATGTTCCCGATGGGTATCCGCTGCCGACCTACGAGTGGCCCAGCTCCGACCGCTACACGCGCATCGTCCAGGTCCTCGGACGCACGCACGAACACTCCCCACGCGAAAGCGCACTGCTACAAAACGACCTGTTCTCGATCACCGCACATGAGGTCATCGGTTCGCTCCGCACACTCGATCCCCGATCCGCAGACGATGAGGTCGCGACCGCTGTCGAATTGCTCACCGGATGGAACGCCATCGAAACCGCGGACTCCGCGGCCGCGGCGCTGTTCGAAACCTGGTGGACACGTCACCTCGGGCCCGCAGTCGTGCAGCTCACAGCCCATCCCGCCGCGGTAGGATTCATCCCTTACCCCGACCCGACCACCGTCCGTGAATGGCTGCGCACGTCTCCTGTCACCGGCGAACGCGACCGCCTTCTGCGGCAAACGCTGCGTGCAGCATGCGACGAGCTGCGCCGGACGCTCGGTCCGTCGACGGCCACGTGGCGCTGGGGCGATCTGCACCGCAACATCCAACCGCACCCACTCGGTCACCTGGACGAATCTCTGCACGTCGGCCCGGTGCCCACCGGCGGATCGAATTCGACCGTCGCCAGCGGCTCATACTGGCCCGCCGACTTCTCACCCTTCCTCGGCGCATCCTTCCGGATGATCATCGACGTCGGTGAGTGGGACAACTCCTTGTGCGTCAACACCCCCGGTCAATCCGGAGACCCCCGCAGCCCCCACTACCGCGATCTCTTCGAGACCTGGCAAGCCGGCCAGTACGTACCCCTGCTCTACACGCGCACAGCAATCGAACAACACACCGAGCAGCGCATCCACCTCGAGGCGGTGCACGCAGAATGATCTCGAAGTTCTCCACACCCCAGATGACCGCCCTATGGTCGGACCAAAACCGCTACGACACGTGGGCGCGGGTCGAAGTCCTCGCCGCCGAAGCCCAGAACCTGCTGGGGCACGTCCCCTCCCCTGCGCTCGAAGACATCCGCCGCGCGCCGGCCCCGCGAGTGGCCCGCGTCGGAGAACTCGAACGCGATCGCGATCACGAAGTGTTGTCGTTCCTGGCCGCCTACTGCGAAACCATGCCCGAGACGTCGGCACGCTGGGTACACCACGGAATGACCAGCTACGACCTCGTCGACACGGCACTGGGCTACGTTCTCGCCAACGCCACCGATCTGCTGCTCGACAGCGCGAGGCGACTGCGGCATATCCTGGTCGACCGCGCACTCGAGCATTGGGACACCCTGTGTATCGGCCGCACCCACGGCATCCACGCCGAACCGACAACCTTCGGCCACAAACTCGCGGGGTTCGCCTTCGCGGTCGACCGATCCATCCGCCGATTGACCGCCGGCCGAGAGGCTGTGGCCGTAGGCACCATCTCCGGCGCCGTCGGAACCTACGCGCTGATCGATCCGTTCGTCGAACACTACGTCTGCGACCAACTGGGTCTGGGCATCGAGCCGGTACCGACCCAGGTCGTCGCCCGCGACCGGCACGCCGAGCTGACGCTCGCGATCGCCGCACTAGCCGCCTGCGTGGAAAGCATCGGGCTGGAATTCCGGCTGCTGCAACGCACCGAGGTACGCGAGGTCGAAGAAGCCAGGCCATCGGCGTACCAGGGGTCCAGCGCGATGCCCCACAAGCGCAATCCGACTGCGAGCGAACGTTTGTGTGGGTTGGCACGGCTGTTGCGCGGCCACGTGGGTCCTATGTTGGAAGACGTCGCGCTGTGGCACGAACGCGATCTGGCCCACGCCACTGTCGAACGGGTCGCTCTGCCCGATTTGCTGACCGCAAGCCACTACCAGACGAATCTCGCCGCCGAGGTGGTGGCGAAGCTGACAGTATCACCGGAACGGATGCGTGACGCGATCGATCACAGCGCCGGTCTGGTGTTCAGCTCCGCGGTGCTCGCCGACCTGCTCGAGGTAGGAATCGAACGAGAGAAGGCCTATCGACTGGTGCAATCGGCCGCCGATTCCGCTGAGCGCTCGGGAACGCCCTACAACGAGATCCTCGCCGATCACGGCATCAAAGCCGACCAGCTCGATCCCGCACGATTTCTCACCCAACACGATGTGGTCCTGCGTCGGCTGACGACGCTCGCCGAAGCGGAAGGATAGGCACACCCATGACCGATGACATTGCTGACGAGAACGACTGGTCCACACCTGTGACCCTTTCCGGCCGCTACGTTCGGCTGGAGCCGATGACTGCGGCACACACCGAGGGGCTGCTGGCCATCGCCGATGACGACGTCTTCGAACACCTTTCGAGCCCCCGCCCACAGGACATCCAGGCCGCCCGGCGCATGGTCGAGACCATGACCAACGGCAACGTCACGGGCGGACGGGTGTGCTGGGCGCAGATCGACATCCGGGACACGACCGCAGGGCCCATCGCCGGCACCACGTCCTACTACGAAATCAATCCGGCAAACGGCTCGGTCGCCATCGGTTTCACCTGGCTGGGCCGACAATGGTGGCGCTCCGGTCTCAACACCGAAGCAAAACTGCTGCTGCTGCAGCGAGCGTTCGACGTACTCGGCGCCGTGCGGGTGTTCTGGCATACCGACATCCGCAATATCCGCTCCCAAGCCGCCATCGCCGGGCTCGGCGCCGAGCGTGAAGGGTTGCTGCGCAAGCACAAACGGCGCCCCGACGGCAGCTGGCGCGACACGGTCCAGTTCGCCATGACCGACGACGACTGGCCGGCCGTTCGCGACAGGCTCACCAAGAAACTCTATTCGGGAGTGCCACGGCCCGCCCCCGACGTTGCCCGCTGATCGCGGTCATCGGCATTGACCCCCGCGGCCTCACCATCTGCAAGTGGCATAGACGTTGTGTCGCGGCAGGGCGGCGCCGAAACAGCTTCTGCCGAGGCTTCCCGCCCCTAGCGAGACTCAGGGACGCAACCCGTCGAGCGTGACATCGACCAGCCGCTCCACCGCATGGTCCTCGGTCAGCGCGTCGGCCGCGGTCAGCGCGTGCATGCAGTAGATGCTCAGTTCACTGGGGGATACGTCGGTGCGGATCTTCCCCGCCTCTGCCGCGTCCGCCAGCATGTCCCGCACGATCGCGTGCAACTGCTGGCGGGCCGCCTCGACCTGTCCATCGCCACGATGGAGCATGATCGCCAACTCGCTGCCGTGCGGTTGAGAGTGCTGATGATGTGCGCGTTGACGCTGGTGCCGGCAGTAGATGCCGAAGGCCGCCCGTAGCCGGGCCATGGGATCGTCTGTCCGATCGCGAATCTGGACGAGATCGTCGATGTGTCTGGTGATCTGGCGATGATGCCAAGCGGCCAGGATCATCTCCACGTCCGAGAAGTATTTGTAGAGCGTCGCGCGTCCGATACCGGTCCGTTCGGCGATCTCCGACATCGTCACCGAGGTCGGTCCTCGCTCGTTCACCAACGCCCACGCGGTGTCGAGGATCGCTTCCCGCACCCCACGCCGGTGGGCCTCGATGGTGTCGCTCCATAACTTCGGCATACCCGAATTGTACGGTCCGACGCGTAAGCAACGGTATGTATTGACATAGACAATGTGTCTGACAAAGACTGGTCTCCGGAATCAGCAACCGACTACGAACAGGAGAAGTTCATGAACGACCGTGCCGCACGATCGGCAGAACAGAGCGCACGAGACGGCCTGCCGCGCTGGGTGATCATCAGCGGTATAGCTGTCGCAGTGCTCGCGATCGCTGTTGTGGCGATGATGCTCATCGGCGGCGGTGAACACGGACCTGGCAGGCACTCCCCTGGTGGCAATTCACCGAGCAGCAGCCATATTCCGCCGTCTGGCGGCCATGCGCCCGGCACCGGCGCGCACTAGTCTCCCGCCGCGAGCACTGCGCCGGTCTGGAGCCTTCGACGGCACCGAACGGGCACGTGGCCCTAGCGGCGCACATGGGCCAGCTAGACCCGGAGCCCGCTCGGATCACTGGATGTGACTGTCGCCAGGCGCCACAGCACCGGCCAGGCCGCTACGACGGTCGCAGTCCATCGAGGGTGACAACGACCAGTCGGCGGACGGCAGCCTTGGATCGTAACGAGCTGGCGGCCGACAGTGCCGCCAGGCAGTACCGCGCCAACTCCTCGGGCGGGACGTCGGCGCGAACGGTACCCACCGCCGCGCCCTCGGCCAACAACTGGCGCACCAGCTCGTGCAGCCGGTGTTGCGCATGGACGGCATGACCGCTTTGATGCAGCGTGGGCGCCCATTCCCCACCATGGTGGGAGTAGTCGATCAGCGCGTAGGTACTGAGCACCTTCTCCAGACGCCGCGCGGTGTCCGCGTCGCTCTCCACGATCGCGGCCAGCTGTTCGAGGTGGCCGTTTATTCGGCGTTCATGCCACGCCATCAAAATCGAGTCGACGTCCGGAAAATACTTGTACAGCGTTGCGCGCCCGATGCCCGTGGCCTCCGCGATCTGGGTCATGGTCACCGAAGCCAGGCCGTGTTCTGCGACCAGCTCCGCGGTCGTGTCCAGCAACGCGTCTCGCACGGCTTGGCGATGCGCGCTGATTGTTTCGTTCCAGAGCTTGGGCACACGCGAAGTATATCGAGGTCACGTCGCGGTTTTACCCTCCAGCGCGCCCCCTCCGAGGCGAAGCAGCCCAGCTGTTACGCCACCGCCATCCCTCCGCTCACCGTCGACGGTGCCCGACCAAGCCACCGCCGCAGCGGCGACTGCCATGCGGAAACTGAGCTACCGCCGGGCCTCGTGAGACATGACATCGCATCACGCTGCAACTTTTTGCGATACACTTCGTCACGTCATTGACGTACTGTATGCAGCAAGTCGACATGACTGACAAAGGTGGAAGAATATGGTTTTCACACAGCGCTGGCGGCGACTCACCTTGCTGTCACATATCGTGTCTTCGGTCGGCTGGATGGGCGCGGTCGCGCTCTACATCGGGCTGGCAATCGCGGTGATGGCCAGCCAGGAACCGCTGGTAGTCCGAGGCGCACTGAGCTCGATGCGGATTTCCGTCTGGTATGCCATCATCCCGTTCGCCGCGCTGTCGCTGACGACGGGGCTCATCATTGGAGTCGGCACGATCTGGGGTCTATTTCGACATTACTGGGTGATCTTCAAGCTCGTGCTCAACCTTCTCGGCATCACCGTCCTCGTCCTCTATACCAGTTCGATCAACCACTACGCGGAACTGGCCTTGTCCGCGGAGACACCGGATTCGATCGCGACCCTGCGCAATCCGACCCACCTGGTGCACTCGACGGGCGGGCTCATCATCCTGCTCGCCGCGGCCGTGCTGTCGGTGTACAAGCCAAAAGGTATGACCCGCTATGGACGGCAGTACGGCCGCCCGCCGCAGCGCAAACGCTCCGATGCTCCCGCTCTTTCCCGCTGACCAAGGCAGATGCCAGGTGACCAGCAACACCACCCGCACTGGCAGCCACCGGGCCGAACTCATTACCTTCTCGACGCCACGGCTGTGCGTCATCGACCGCCGCCCACTCGTCTTCCCGGATCTCGCGGTGAACGAAATTCGCGTATCGGATACTCATGCCGGTCGCAGCACGCCCGGGAAACGTACCTCCAGCTCATCCACGTTCCGGACGACATCCGGACCTGATTCGCCGATAGCGAGGATGTGACAAATGCCGACCATTGAGGCGCGAATCGCCACCGATACCCCTGCCCGTTACCTGCGGCAGTTCTGCCGGCATGCCGCCGCCATGGGGGAGCGCCGGGCCCGCGGCCTACCCCCGCACAGAGGCGCGGCCACCGGACCGCCAGGAGCGACCGGCTTGCCGGGCGGGCCCAGCGGCATGCGAGTCCATGTCGAAGCGTCGGAGACCACAGGCACGGTCGCATTCGATCCACTGGGCCGATGCGTCGTACGCGTTGGCGACATGAGCCTCGTCGTACGCGTCGAAGCCGTCGATGACGCAGTCATGCAAAGGATCCGAGACATCGTCACGCGGGATTTCGATCGGTTCAGCCGCAACAAACTTGTCATCGACTGGCACGAGGTCGACGACACCGACGTCGATCAGGCCGAGGCTGCTCGGTGAGCCGAAGCCGCACCATTGGGTTTCCGCTGCGCCGCTGGTGCATGCTCCTGGTCGTCGCCGGGGCCATCGGTCTAGCCGTCGTCGCACACGCCGGACTAGTGGGGCAACTGCTGGCAGGCAGCTGGTCGGCTCCGGTCCTCGTTCTGACCGCGATAGCTTTCGTGGTGAAGACGGCGCTGATCGTGGTCCACCGAAAGAATGCACGTCGCGAGGAGCAAGCCTGACCACGTCCCCTCCCCTCGTCGACCACCTCGCTCGCCGCCACTGTGCCCGACAGGACGCATCGGGATGGCGGGTGTCGATCCGACATGGTGACATCACTGAAGGCGATGTCACCCCGATATATGGGGGCGCAGTGCCCGAGGCTCAGTCAACGCCCCGCATTACCGTCCCGCTCGACGCAAACGCTCGGCTGGCCGGTCATCATCGCCGCACTCTGCACGGTCGCCAGCGTTCCCTCCTTAGCTGTGCTCGATCGTCCCCTCCTGCGCGGGATGCTCAACCCGTTCGCTGAGATGCGACATGCACAGCGGCGGCCTGGCCTACACGCTGGCCCTCACCTCGGTCGCCTGTTGGATCTTCTTCCGCCTCGGGCTTCGGCGCGTCCGGCAGCGCACCGGCAGTTCGATAGTCCGGCGGTCACGAGCGAGAGACAAGATGTTCACGAACCCTCGAGACAGTTGCTTGAAGTCGATCCCACCGCTGCCGAGGCACGGCTGAAAGCAAGCACAACATGCCAGACCACACCACCGCCGAGACGAACAGGACCACCATGGCGCCCGCACAGTTCCCGATCACCAGTCCGATGAACCGGCGTAGATTCATCACCCTGAGTGCGGGCATGGCAGCAGCGGGAACACTGGCCGCGTGTTCGCCCAACACGCCGAATGCGCGGACCCCCATCGGACCGGGTGATGCAGCCGTGCGGGTAGCGGAAGACCGGCGGCGGGCCGCCACCGCACCCATCCGCGAGGTCACGCTGCGAGCGGAGCCGGCAACGGTTGATCTCGGTGGCGTGCAGGTGCGGACCTGGGCCTACAGCGGCGCTGTGCCGGGGCGGGAGATTCGTTTGGCTCGCGGTGATGTGCTGCGGGCCGATTTCATCAACGCTGTGCCCCAGCCATCGACCGTCCACTGGCACGGCGTGGCACTGCGTGACGACATGGACGGCGTCCCTGCCCTCACCCAGCCCGCGGTGGCGCCGGGCGGTAGCTTCCGCTATGAGTTCACCGTCCCGGATGCGGGGACATACTGGTTCCATCCACACGTAGGCGTCCAGCTCGATCGTGGCCTGTATGCGCCGCTGATCGTGGAGGATCCCTCCGACGGCGACGACTACGACGTCGAAGCCGTTGTGGTGCTCGATGACTGGCTCGATGGTGTCGACGGGCGTGACCCCGACGCAGAGCTCGAGCGGTTGCGCACGGAGGGCATGGCGGGCATGGACATGGGCTCGACCAGTACTGGTGCCGGCGGCCATGGTGGCCATGGCGGTCACGGCGGCGGAGCGGACTCGGACGCCCCTCTCGGCAGTGACAGCGGAGACGTCACCTACCCCTACTACTTGATCAACGGACGGCTCGGTACCGATCCGGTGACTTTCACCGCCCGCCCAGGTCAACGGATGCGACTGCGGATCATCAATGCCGCCGCCGACACCGCCTTCCGGTTCGCCGTCGGTCGCCACCGGTTGAGAGTCACACATAGTGACGGATTTCCGGTGATGCCGGTCACGACCGACAGTCTGCTGATCAGTATGGGTGAGCGGTACGACATCATCGTGGAACTCAACGACGGAGTGTTCCCCATCGTCGCTGCTGCCGAGGGCAAGCAGGGACAGGGCCGGGCGCTGATCCGGACCGGCGCCGGCGACCCTCCACCGTCGGACATCCGGCCGCGCGAGCTCGGTGGCGCACCGCTGACCGCCGCCCGGCTGCGGGCGACAGACCCCGTGCGCCTGGCGCCGCGCGCTCCGGACACGGTGCTCGATGTGACCTTGGGCGCGGACGACAAACGCTACCTCTGGACAATCAATGGGAAGACCTTCCAGGAGCACGCCATGCTGCACGTGCAAGAAGGGCAGCGGGTACGGCTACGTTTCGTCAACGACACGATGATGTTCCATCCGATGCACCTGCATGGCCACACCTTTCAGGTGGTCGATGGTAACGGCAGCGGCCCCCGCAAGGACACCTCGATCGTGCTGCCCAGCCAAACCGTCGAGGTGGATTTCGACGCGGTCAACCCCGGACAGTGGATGCTGCACTGCCACAACGCCTATCACGGCGAAGCCGGGATGATGAGTGTGCTGTCCTACGTACGTTGACACGCTCGCGTGCTGTCCTGCGGAGTATGACCCGTCGAAGCCGACGACTGCACTTCGGGAACCCCAGGGCGCGTCAACGACTCTCGCAGTGCTTCACGCATCGCGACTACGACACATGCCGCGATGCAGCGGGCGACAGCCCTGGAGACGGGGTGCTGCGCGATGCGCAATGCGTTTTCCTGCAGTGCCGACATGGAGACCTCCTGGCGGATGCCCGGACGGGACGACACTACGTGTGCCGTCCCGTCCGGTGTTTGGCGCACTATTGCGCTGTCGAGCGGAAGCCGCGCAGCCGCAGGCTGTTGCTGACCACGAAGACCGAGGAGAACGCCATCGCCGCGCCCGCGAGCATCGGGTTCAGCAGACCCGCCATGGCCAGCGGGATAGCGGCCACGTTGTAGGCGAAGGCCCAGAACAGATTGCCCTTGATGGTCGCGAGAGTGCGGCGCGACAGGCGGATCGCGTCGGCCGCGGCCCGCAGGTCGCCGCGCACCAGGGTCAGATCGCCTGCCTCGATGGCCACGTCGGTGCCGGTGCCCATGGCCAGGCCCAGGTCGGCCTGGGCCAGCGCCGCGGCGTCGTTGACACCGTCGCCCACCATCGCGACCACTTTGCCTTCGGCCTGCAACCGCTCGACGGTGTCGACCTTGTCCTGCGGCAGCACCTCCGCGATCACCTCATCGATGCCGACCTGCGCGGCGATCGTGGCGGCGGCCGCCTGGTTGTCGCCGGTCAGCATGATCGGGGTGAGGCCGAGGGCACGCAGCTGGGAGATCGCTTCGGCGGAGGTCGGTTTCACCGCGTCCGCCACCACGAGCACGCCGCGCGCCTTGCCGTCCCAGCCCACCGCGACGGCGGTCTTGCCTTCGGCTTCGGCCGCGCGGATCGCCTGGGACAGCTCGTCGTCGAGGTGCTGTGACCAGTCGGCGAGCAGCCTGGCGCGGCCGACGAGCACCGCGTGGCCGTCCACCATGCCCTGCACGCCGAGACCCGCCACGTTCGCGAAGTCCTCGACCGGCTTCAGCTCGCCCACTCGCTCCCGGGCGCCTTTGGCGATGGCCTGGGCGATCGGGTGCTCGGACGAATCCTCCAGCGCCCCCGCCAGTTGCAGGATTCGCGTGACCTGCTCGCCTTGGGCGGGCACCACGTCGAGCAGGGTCATCTTCCCCGCGGTGATCGTGCCGGTCTTGTCCAGCACGATCGTGTCCACTCGCCGGGTCGACTCCAGCACTTCGGGACCCTTGATCAGGATGCCCAGTTGCGCGCCGCGTCCGGTGCCGACCATCAGCGCGGTGGGCGTGGCCAGCCCGAGCGCGCACGGGCAGGCGATGATCAGCACCGCCACCGCCGCGGTGAACGCCGCGGCCACCGAACCGCCGGTGCCGAGCCAGAAGCCGAGCGTCGCGACCGACAGCGCGATCACGATCGGCACGAAGAACCCGGAGATCCGATCGGCCAGCCGCTGGGCCTGCGCCTTGCCGGTCTGCGCGTCTTCGACCAGCTTCGCCATCTGCGCCAGCTGGGTGTCCGAGCCGATCCTGGTGGCGCGTACCACGAGCCGTCCGCCCACGTTGACGGTCGCGCCCACCACGGCGTCGTCCGGGCCGACCTCCACCGGCACCGACTCACCGGTGAGCATCGAGGCGTCGACCGCCGAGGAACCTTCCACCACGACGCCGTCGGTGGCGATCTTCTCGCCGGGCCGCACCACGAACCGGTCGCCGACGGTCAGCTGCTCCACCGGGATACGTCGTTCGGTCCCGTTGCGCAGCACCGAGACTTCCTTGGCGCCCAGCTCCAGCAGAGCACGCAGCGCGGCACCGGCCCGCCGCTTGGCGCGCGCCTCGAAAAAGCGCCCGGCCAGCAGGAACGTGGTGACGCCCGCCGCGGCCTCGAGGTAGATGCTGCCGGTGCCGTCCATCCGGGAGATGGTGAACTCGAACGGATGGGTCATGCCCGGTGTGCCCGCGGTGCCCCAGAACAGCGCGTACAGCGACCAGCCAAGCGCGGCCAGCGTCCCCATCGAGATCAGGGTGTCCATGGTCGCGGCGCCGTGACGCAGATTGGTCCACGCCGCGCGGTGGAACGGCAGCGCGCCCCACACCACCACCGGCGCGGCCAGGGTGAGCGAGAGCCACTGCCAATTGGTGAACTGCAGCGCCGGGATCATCGCCATGGCGATCACCGGCACCGACAGCACCAGCGAGACCAGCAGGCGAGTGCGCAGCGCGGCGGCTGGGTCCTCTTCGGGGGCGGCGGTTTCCTGCGGCTTCGGCGCGGCGGGCAGCACGGCGGTGTAACCGGCTTGCTCGACGGTGGCGATCAGCTCCTGCGGCGAGACCTCGCCGGTGACCTCGACCCTGGCCTTCTCCGTCGCGTAGTTGACGGTGGCGGTGACACCGTCGAGCCTGTTGAGTTTCTTCTCGATGCGGGCGGCGCAGGACGCGCAGGTCATTCCACCGATCACGAGTTCGACCTGCCCGGAGGGGGGCGGTTGTGTCGCGGTGGTCATCGTGGGTGCTCCGTTCGATCTGGTGGGTGACGTTGCGCAGGATCAGCTGGCGAGCTGATAACCCGCCTCATCCACGGCGTCGGCGACCGCGGCGAGTTGGATCGGGCCGTCGCTCGAGATGTCGACCCGCCCGGTCTGGAGATCCACATCCACTCTGGTGACGCCTGAGATCTTGCCGACTTCCTCACGTACCGACGACACGCAATGACCGCAGGTCATGCCGGTGACAGTGACGGTGGTAGTGGTGCTCATGACTTTCTCCTTCGCTCGGATGATCAGGCGAGTTCTGCCACCCGAGTAGATGATACCCCCATGGGGTATATAGTCAATAGGCCGCCGGAGGACTGGTCCCAACGGGACCGGTGCGGAAACTTCGGCGGATATGGCGCAGCTGTCGTGTTGAGGAGAGGCGGGGTCGTGCATTCTTGCGCTTCACCAGCGCCTGGCAGCTCGGCACCCGCATCTTCGGTAACCAGCTTCCGTGCGCCAGCACGCCCCGCCCACCGGTCGACAGCCACCGCGAGCGAGTATCCGATCGTCGCATCGACCGACCGGCAATACGATCAACCCTTGACACCGCGCGGAGTGGACTCGCGCACCGGTCGGCGATGAGTCCACTCCTCGCAAGAGGTGGCGCTCGCTACCATCTGACTGTCGGCGTCTTCGTGGGCCGTCGGGGCGCTACCGGTGTAGCTGATTTCTGCGAATTCTCGCGTTCACCGGCAGTGGCTGGCGTCTCACGTTCGTCCGATGGTCTGCGTCCTCGAGATTCTCGGAATCGATCGTCGGTCGCTCGAGCTGGTGCAGCGCGACGGTCGCGAGGAGGCCGATGAGCGTGAGGCACACCCAGATTGACCAGTCGGCATCGACGTTGCGGGCGGCACCGACGACCGCGCCTGTGCCGAGGTTGCCGACCAGGATGCCGACACCGACCACGGTGTTGTAGAACCCATAGTGCGTCGCTACCAGCCTCCCACCGGATAGGGAGACGACGGTGTCCATCTCGAACGGAAACACCGCAGCGGTGCCAACTGCCAGCAATGCTGCCGTGAGCAACAAAGCCGCCGCGGATGCGGCAGCCCCGAAACGTTGCGGCCCTGGTACCACCACCAACGGCAGAAACGAGACGGCAAGAATCCCCATACCGACAACCAGACTGCGCCCTGTCCCCCATCGCGTACGGAACCAGGCGGTAATGCGCAGCTGCCCAGCGACCGCCACAAGCCCGGAGACCACGAACAACGCCGACACCAGCGTTTGTGATCGCGCGCCGGCGACGAACTCCGCCTGCAATGGCAGGGCGAGGTAGACCTGAAATGACAGGACATACGAGCTGATCATTGCCAGGGCGAACCACATGAACCGCCGATTGCCGACAACAGTTCGCCAGTCATCGAGCACCGAAGCCTCCTCGGCGTGCCCCTCCGCGCACCGCGACGGCAATGCGAACACCTGCGCCACCGTCAGCCCAGCGAATACGACCGCCGCAGCGACTGCGGTGACCTGGAAATTCACCGCCATCAACGCGAGCCCAACCAAAGGGCCAGCGAGAATGCCGGCTTGATAGAAAATGTTGAACATCGCGAACGCTTCGACCCGCCGTTCACCGGTATCAGCGGCAAGATAGGCACGCACAGCCGGGTTGAACAACGCTCCCGCGAAACCGGTCGCCGCCGAGGCCACCAACAGCCCGGGCAGCGAAGTCGCGAACACGAGCAGGGCGAAGCCACCGGTGCGCAGCAAACAGCCCGCGACGATCAGCGGCTTGTAGCCCAACCGATCGGCGAGGGTGCCGCCGATCCAGAACATGCCCTGCTGGGAGAAGTTCCGCACACCTAGCACCAATCCAACCGCCCACGCCGCCAGGCCGAGCGGACCAGCGATGTAGCCGGCCAAATATGGCATCAGCATGTAGAAACCGAGGTTGATGCCGAACTGGTTCACCATCAACAGCCGAGCGGCCGGGTCGAAGCTGCGAAACTTCCTGGCGACGCTCACGGCGTCAACTCTCGGCCGCAGGGATCGATGACCGTGGTGCACCTCGTCCACGAGGACACGATCCGTTCGGTGGGATGCGCGATCGTGTCGGGTTCGACAGGCGGGTCGGCATCGAGCAAGCCGTGTTCGGCGCAGTAGGCGTCGTTGTAGACGGTCTCGAAGTAGCGGTGCGGCCCATCGGGGAAGACGGCCGCGATCCGGGTATCCGCGTCGTAGTGCCGAGTCGCCCAACCAGCAACCAACCCCACAGCACCTACACTCCAACCTCCCGTCGCGTAATGGGTCGCCGCCAGTGTCCGGCACGCCCACACCGCCTCTGACGGAGCAACCCAATGCACTTCATCGAACGCGTCGTAATCGACGTTGCTCGGATAGATACTCGATCCCAGACCTCGCATCAATCGCGGGCCCGCAGGCTGGCCGAAGATGGTCGAAGCGACGGTGTCCACACCGATCAACTTCATGTCAGGGTTGAATCGGCGCAGCGTCCGAGCCACCCCCGCCGAATGCCCACCGGTGCCTACAGCGCACACCAGTACATCCACACCACCGAGTTGCTCCACCAACTCGAGAGCCAGCGGCTCGTAGCCATCGACATTGTCGGGATTGTTGTACTGGTCCGGGCACCAGGCATCGGCCTCACGAGCCAGCAGCTCGACTACCCGATCGCCGCGCGCCTGCTGCCAGCCCCCAGTCGGGTGCGGCTCGGTCACCCATTCCACTCGAGCGCCGTATGCCGCCAATAGTCGTGCCACGATCGGCTCGAGACCCGAATCGGTAACCACCGTCACCGGATGACGAGAAATCATCCCCGCCAGAGCCAGGCCTAAACCGAGCGTCCCACTAGTCGACTCGATGATCCGCGCCCCCGGAGCCAAGACTCCGCGGTCCTCGGCCTTGCGCACCATGTGCAGGGCGGGACGGTCCTTCAGGCCACCCGGGTTGCACCCCTCGAGTTTGGCCCAGAACCCGCGACCGGCCGGGGCCAATGGAGCACCGACCCACAACACCGGTGTATTGCCGATCAGCCCATGTGGCTGTCGAGCGGCTCCCGGTGCAGCGATCAATGCCGCCGAGATGTCCGTAGGCGTGTCCAGGGCAGCCTTATGCATGACTGAAGCTTTCTGTATCCGAACCACCACAGCGGTGGCGACGAGAGCGGACAGCGAACACCGATCGACGGACTCACACGTCGACCTGGCGCTGACCGATCAGCGTCGGGAAATACAGAACTGCGTCAAAGTGGCTCGACCACTGACCGCGGCCCGGAATCCGATCGGTGGGGCCCGTACTCCCCCCGCGGACCCTGCGAGGCCGACGGCAATGAATACGGCTGTCAAGACGAAGGCAATCAGATGGAGCGTCGCGGCGTCCCCGAATCCGCCATGCAGCACCGGCCTGATGAAGCACTGCGCAGTGAAGGGATCGCAGGCGTCGTCAGCGGGAACGAACGCGCCATGGGACAAGTCCTCGGAAACGGCCCGCGTGAGGTGCTGCTCGGCAATGGCCGTTGGATGTGAGTGCCCATCCCGACCGAGCAGCGCGCAGTCGATAATCGGCATGATCAACAGCGCCGCGGCGAGAAAAACCACCGCGGAGCTACCGAGCCGAGCACGACCGATCAGCCTCACAATGAACCAACCCTACGGCTCCAGGTGTAACGAACCGGGGCCCTCCACGTATCCATCGCAACTCGAAGCTCCGGTCGTTCCGGCTCGACATGCGACGAACATCTCGAAAAGTAAACGTACTATGTAGATACGTAGCAATTTGAACCGCGTGAGCAGTGTTATCGGCCGAACCGGCGGGATCCGCGACCCTGTCGGGTGCTCTATGGTCCGCAGGGGTCACATGAGCGTGACCTGCCATACTTGCTGGCCTTTGCTTGGCGCCTGCCAACGCAGGTCCGGCAACAACCACACCCGCCCCTGACACTGCGACAAACTGAAGGCTACCCTCTACGTAGCAAGGCAGTAGATGAGGCCGTGTCCGGCGTGCCCGTCACCCGCTTTCGGCGCAACGCGGGACGCTGAGGAGGATAAATGCTGATCAGCGAACTGGCGCAGCGCAGCGGGGTCACCGCGAAGACGATCCGCTTCTACGAGCAAGTCGGCGTGCTACCCGAACCGGAGCGAACTGCGAGTGGCTATCGCGACTACGGCACCGAATACCTGGAACTGCTGCGTTTCCTGCGCCGTGCCCGTGCCGCCGGACTGAGCCTCGATCAGATACAGCAGATCCTGTTGGCCCGTGGCCGGGGCGAGGCACCATGCGCTCGCGTGCAGCAGATGCTGCAGGACCGTCTGCGAACGGTCCGCGCCGACCTTGCAGAACTCACCACGCTGGAAGCACACCTCGAGGCACTTCTCAACCACGCCCGCCGAGGAAGACCGCCACAATCCGACGGTTCGAGGACCTGCTGGATCATCGAAGCCGAAGTCTGATCCGAACCGGCAAGCGCATCTGCCCACGACCGGCTTGGCTTCCTGCTGCTGGAACGTTTTAGGTTCGCGGCGGTGCTCGGGTTCCACGCCGGCGGCACGGAGTGACCGAGCTACCCCGGAATCATGACGGAGAGGAGGAGAGATGAACCCCTTACAGATGTTCTGCGCCTGGATGTGCGACATGATGGGCCGCTGCCCCATGATGTGACGTCTCATCGATCCAGTGCCGTGTGAAGACACGGCACTGGGTCGAGTGCGATTCGGCGACTACCACCACCCGCGGTGCATTCGGAATGGTCGATCCGCGAAATGGTGCAGCCGCTCGACCCGACGACTGCTCTTTCGTCACCGCGCACTGCAGGTTCCTGCTCGTAGCAAGGGGCCGGTGATATGTCGGCGCCCCGCCCGGTTCGACCAGCTTCCCACTCGAGCGCCAGCGACTATGTTCATGGCGTGCTGTCACGAGAGTTCACGTATCACGGCTCGGATGGTTGGCCGTTGCGCGCCAACGTCCTCGGTTCCGGGCCGACGCTGATCCTGTTGCACGGCGGCGGCCCTGACCATCACAGCTTGATGCCGCTCGCCTACCGGCTCGCGAGTCAGTACACCGTCGTTGTGCCCGATATTCGCGGCTACGGACGCTCGGTATGCCCAGATCCCGCCCGGCACACCTGGGCACAGTACGCCGACGACGTCCATTCGTTGATCGAGACGGTCGGAGCCCCTGATGAGGTCGGCCTTATCGGCACCGGGATGGGCGCCACCATCAGCTTGCGGGCCGGCCTCGCATACCCAGATAGAATTCGGCGCGCGGTTTTGATCAGCATCGAGGACATCGAAGACGACAAAGGCAAGGCAGCAGAGACCGAGTTGATGGAACGCTTCGCAGAGAAGGTCCGCACCGAGGGCATCGAGGCAGGCTGGCAGCTCTTCCTGCCCGCGCTGCAACCCCTGATCGCGAATCTGGTATCCGACGCGATTCCGCGGTCAGACCCAGCCAGCGTAGCGGCGGCCGCGGCGATCGGCCGAGACCGAGCGTTCCGGACACCGGCGGAGTTGACGGGATTCACCGCACAAACCCTGATCATCGCCGGCGACGACAAACGCCACCCCGCCGCGCTAGCGCAACGTGTCACCGAAGTGCTACCTGACGCCCGCTTGGCTCCGGTAACCATGGCGCCACATCTGAGGACCGCGCAAGATATGGCCGAATACTTTGCCCCGGCCATCAAAGAGTTTCTCGCCGAATAATGCACGTTCCTTAATCTTCATCAAATGTTGAAGGGCAGTAGTCGGCCACGGCGCCATTCGGTACGTACCTCGCACATCCGGGAAAATCTCTCCACGGCGCGGCTTCGCCCTGCGGATTCGCCAGTGTTAGTTCTGCCGCCGATGGTGCAGTCACCGACGCCGCAGCGACGTTGTCGCAGTAGCGACGCGGTGCGCCGCGTTGGCCCGGAACGCGGGCGGCAGGGTGGCGTGGCAGCCGGGGAACCGGCAGTTCCCCTCTGCCGCTGAGGTAGCGGTCGGCGTCACGGCGTCGGGCATCGGCGTTGCCTTCCTACGCCTCTGGCGCATACGAAAGAGGGCCTAACGCTCCACAACCCGAACCCGCCGACGGTCGAAGGGCGAGCGATTCGGATCAAGCCGGTAGGTATTCGGCAGGTTGAGACCATGGCTTGACCGGCAGATAACACCGATCTGTGGCCGATGGCGCTCCACTGCCGCATCTCAGACCACCGCGCACACCCCAAACGTCAGCTTGGAACGTTCGCTCAGTATGCAGCGTGAGTGGATCGATCATGACGTCCGGCTGGTTCGGTAGGCAGCGACTTCACGTAGCCCGCAACCTCGTCGTGCGTGACGACGACCTCCTCAGCGCGGCGGCACCAGTCCGACGGTGCGACACCGAGAGTGATCGCCACAAGGATCACATCGTGGACGAACGGTGCGACCCGGCCTGCTAGCACAGACGTGAGTCCGTCCACCGATACCCCGGCTGCGGCGGCGATCTCCGCGACCGAGCGTCCGTCGGCAGCGATGGCCGCGCGCATGTTCTCGGTCACCGTGGCAGTGAACTCCCCGGGGGCGGAGTCGCTGATCTGAAGCTCATCGGGCCGGTAGCCGAGGGCGAATGAATCGTTATCCATGTTAACGATGACTTGTTCAGCCTCCAGCTCTACAACCGTCCCATAGAGGCCCGGTGCCGTGACGTACACCCGGTCGCCGGGACGAAACCGCACTGACGCGAACTCAGGCCGCAGGTCGATATGGCTATCCATGAGCATTTCCTCCCGTGATGTCGATGTTCTCCGGCCCGGTGAACGGGATGTTGACGAACCCACCTCATTGGCGCGGAACTGTTGCAGCGCAATCGAAACACTCAAGGTCGTTGCCCGCGCAATCCGACGGCCGGCCGTCACGTGCGGTGAGACAACACTTCACCTCGATGGCGAACTCCTCGGCGCGCAGATGTAGGTGCTCGTCTCCATGTTCCCGCGTCGCTATGCATAATCGACGCTTCGATCCCACGGCGTGTCCTCACGTAGGCATAGTCCTACCTTGTGTCGAGTCCGACACTGCACCCCGGCGACGCCGTTCCTGCACGGCAAGCGCATCGATGTCGGCTGGCCACAGATTACCGACCAATCACCGGTAAACTCGTTGCGCGCCAGAAACACCTGCGCGCCGCTCTCAGCAATGCCACCCACCGTTCGGTTGGCATATGTTCGCTCAACAGTGACACGTTCGGGGACATCGGGAACCCGCTCCCATGCCGGGGGCTCGACCGGCTTCCATCGCTTGATCTCTATGATTGCGCCGACGGCGGGCGGCGTAGCCATATCGCGTTTCCACTGCTCGGCGGCTCGGGCTTCCTCCTGGGCTACCCGCTCCGCTTCTTGTGTTCGCTCAATCTCCCAGCGGCTGCGTCCGCTGGACCGCTTCCTATGTGTCGCACAGGATTGTCCCTTCTTGTTCACGCATTGCGCACCGGGCGCAGCCCCACAGTCCGGGCACTCGTAGTTCTCCCTGGCGGGGTCGTCCACAACGACAACGGCGTCGTCATACAACCCAGTACCCCGTGGGTCCACGAACCTGGAGATGAACTTCGTGGCACCGTAAGTGACCGACTTGAAGCCGCCGTTCCGGCCGAGCACCACCTCTGTGACCGGGCCGTACTTCTGTGCCGCGTCAGCCGGGCTCATACGCCCGGTAATCGCTACTCTGCCGTGCTCAGTCCACTCATGCCCGATGACAGGCTCGCCGAGCCGTGCCCACGCGATAGGCTCACCGCAGTAGCCGTCATAGAGAACTGCGCCGCTCATAGCCTCATCTTGCCTCGTTCGGTCAGACGGCATCCAGGAGTTCCCGAGCAGTCAAGACCTCCGCCTCCCACGGGTGTCCGGCGACTATGCTTGAGAACTCGCTGTCCTCGAAGGCCGTTGCTCGAACTCATTCACATGGATCGCCGTCCGCGCGGCGCGGTCGATCCGGCCTGTCGAGTCTTTGATTTTGTAGGCGCTATGTATCTGTAACCGGCGTTGCCCCGGCGGCTGCTGCGATCCGATCGATATGCCGCGCGAGATCGAAGTCCAGCTCGGTCAGTGTTCGTCCCGCGTCGTGGGTTGTGATCCGGAACTCGACTCGCTGCCAGGTGATCAGGATGTCGGGATGGTGGCTGATCTCGCGGGCCTTCGCCGCGACATACACCGCCAGATGCACGCATTCGTGATACGTGTGGGCGAAGGTGCGGGTGATTTCGTTGCCGTCAAGCTTCCAGCCGGGCAGAGCGGCGAGGGCGGTGCTGATCTGTTCGTCGTTCAGTGGCGCGGGTGGCGTGGTCATGCGACAGATCCGACAATGGCGCGGAGTTCGCGACCTGCTGAAGTGTGCGCCCACGCACGGGAATGGGAGGGAAGGGCCTTCAGTTCCCGTCGGAGTCTGGCTGACCCGGTTGTCACGAGTGCCTTGGCGGCTTCGGTAGCTGCCCAGACGGCGCGGTCTGGATCCGGCACCTTGGCGAGCGCGGCGGACTGCCGCGCCCGGAAGACCGCGTTGTCGCGGCGGGCCAGTTCGGGCATCGAACCCATGATTTCGTCCCACAGGGCTGCTGCGTCGGCGGCGTCCCGCCTTGTGCCGGTGCGTCCGTAACAAATCGCGCGTTGCACTTCGACATGGTGCGGGGTGCGGCGGCAGGCGTTGCCCCACGGGTGCTGGTCGTCGACCCTGACGATGAGCGAGGCGACGCTGTCGAGTAGGCGGTCCGCCGTGGCGCGGTCTCCGAGCATGGCGTGGCCTTGCGCTTCGTGCTGGAGGGCTATCACGCGGCATTTCGGGGACAGCTCGTGTCCGGCGGTTTGAGCGGCCTGCGCGTACTCCGTCACGACGCGACCGTCGTCTTGGTCCAGTCGGAGCATCGCCATGTTGGACAGCGCGTAGGAGATGATCTGTGGCTCACCGGAGCGGTGCGCGAGGGACATGGTGGTGTAGCGCCATTTCGCGGAGGTGGTGAGGTGGCCCGCGTCCTGATAAAGCCAGCCGAGGAGCGCAGCGTAGGCGGCGGCGGTTTCGAGCAGGTTGCGGCGCGCGTGGGCATCGGCTTGGCTCGCCAAGCGGATGATCAGCTCGGTCTGAGCCTGAACGGTGGGTATGAGTTGAAGCGGGCCCAGGTATGCGTCCGCCGTGTAGTGCCCAGCGAGCTGGGCACGAAAGTAGTCCACGAGTTCGGGGGCAGTGTGGTTGCTTTTCAGCTTGTCGAGGGGCTCGTCCGCGGCTCTGAGATGGCGTTCGTGCGACTCGTTCAGTTCGGTCGCGCCGAGTGCAAACCCGGTGACGGAGCCAGTCAGTACCTGAAGGAATGTCTTCCGTTCCACGGGATCCTCTCCTTCCGCACCTAGAGGGCCCACGTCCACGGTAGACGCGCTCAGGAGAGGTAAGGAGGCGATGCTGTTGGGATGTCGAGGGGATTCGAGCGGGAGTCCTTTGCGGGCACCGGCGCGAGCGTGCCGTTCGCGCCAGACCGCCTCGCCTTCGGCCACGATCTGCTCGAACCGAGCTTTATCGTCAGGTGTTGCGCGCTGCTCCAGCGTGGTATCGAGGATCTCCTGCATCCGAGGCCGAGGAGTCACCGTGCTCAGGCCGGATCGCCAATTCGCGATCGTGGTGGTGTCGATGCCGAGCATGGCGGCGAACTCGCGGATGGACTTACGCATCGCCTCCTGAAGAGCCGCTGCTTCGAAGCCGGTCCATTCCCGCCCTCTGACCATCTCTTTTCCTACGTTTCAACCGCCTAACCGGACAAATTCGCACGCTGTCCGAACAATACCCCACCGCTGCGCGATTCCGCCCCGAAACCATTCGGAGCCACGGTAAATGCGGTACCCGGCATCGGGCCGACGCCGCCACCCCGCGCTACTGGGGGCGGGGCGCATGGGCCGCCGCAACGGCGCGGCTGCCCGTGGCTGAAAACGCCCCCGGTGCCGGGTGCCATCCGTAGACCGGCGCGATGGAGGTCCCGTACCGATGCACACCCTGGCCATGTACCACGCAGTCGCCATGTTCCAGCAGAAAACTCACCCGGCCCCGCCGACGCCATTCACCGTCGCCGAGGCGCATCGGGTGATGCAGTTTCATATTGCCTGCCGTGCGAAGCGGTGCCCCCGGAAAACAGCCGCGCTGCGGGCGCTCGCCGCCGCCGGTCGGCTCGTGCCGTCCACGACTCATCCCCGGTGATCGGGATGAGCGCACGACCTGGTCGCGATGCCTCTGACGGACGTCCTCGCGACGCCAATGACCCGGGCACTCGTGTCGAAGGGAACTACGCTGTGCCCGAAGATCGCCACGAGTACACCGTCTACTACGGCTTCACCCCGGATCGGCCACTGGCCTTCACGGTGCCGCCGGTGCAAGCCCAGCCGGATCAGCCGCTGCCGGACGCCGGGCCCTTCCTGCGGATATGCGCCGGAGTCGAGAAGCCAACCACGGTCATGCTGCGTTGTGCGCGGGAGATCGTCGGTATCTGGCGGGACACCTTCGAACACCAGTCGCAAGCGAAGGCGAATATCGACACGCTCAACGAACAGTTGAGCGTGTACACCTGGCTCATCGACCGGGAAGCGGGCGGCCACACGAAGAATATTGCGTTCCAGGCTGATGCGCCGGTCACGCCCTCCTCCTACGGCCAGTGGGCCTCGTGGCTGGTGTGGAAGTACCTGCTCTACGCGCTGCGGCAGCACGACCCCGAACACCACGAGCGCGACGCCGTCGAATTGTCGTGGTGTATCGAGTCCTTCGATGCGCTGGTCGACGGAGTGCGGTGCGGCCGGATCCGGCTGCACGAACACGCCACGGATGAATTCCCGCCCCGGACGGTCACACCGCAGCCAGGAGGGACCTCGTGACCATGCCGGACCCATCGCACCATCACACGTTCATCTACGCCGACAGTATGCTGGCCGAGTTCCTCTGCCACGCGCACCTGATGGAGCTGACCTCCCAACGCGCCGAGGAACTGCGACAGATCCACCGCTACCACCACCCGGACGAGTGCATCGTCCACTTGGAAGCGGCCTACCTACTGGTGACCGAGGCCAATTGAGGTGGCTAGCTCGCTCGTGGGGATCCTGTGGCCCACGTCGGTGCTCATTACAGCGGCGACGAGCTACCGGATAGCTGTACTCATCTCGCAACGACGCCAGCAATACCGCAGTGCGTGGCAACCCCCGGAATCGTCGGCGACACCAGGTGCATGGACCGGTGACCCGCCTGACGGCTATGAGCCCACCGACACCCCGGATATCGTCGAGCCGATCCCCCCACCGCCAACCGAGTGCACGCTCGCACGCTCGTGGTCTGCCGATGAAGTGACCGAAGTGCTCCCGCAACTTCAAGACATTCGGCCACCTCTGCGACGCACGCCGATTCGACGACCACCTTGGCTCTAAACCAAGCGCGGCACGGGAACGCGACGTCAGTCCGAAAGGCGCAAGGCTGCTGGCCGCGCTCACGGGCACCAGGCCCGATGGCGCAATTACATGTTTGACGACAGCGGAAACACCACACCGCCACGTCAGTCCATCGGCATGAGCGGACGATTCTCAGACCCGCGGAAGGACACTCGACCACTCGAAAGATTGGTCGCGACTCGTCGTGGCGTGCGCCGCCGAATGCTTCCTTGGTGGTGGCGATGGGTTTCAGCGGGAGGACATCGATCCGGGGTCCGCTCTCGGCACGAGAGCGGCAGAAGCGCGCCCGGAGTTGGTCGGTCGCGGCTTCGCCAGTAGTGCGGTAACTGCCTTCCCGGTAGCCGCCCACGCGCAACCGGTCTACCACGACCAGGATGTGCAGATGTGGGCCACGGTTGTTAGGCAGCCACCCGGGGACACCCCCCCGAATGCGCCCGACGGCCAGACTCAGCGGAAGGGGAACCGGATCGCGTCACAGGAGTGACACAGACTCGACCCATCCCAAAATTACCCCAAACTTTCCGGTTGACTGTGCGTGATCCTGCGTGACCAAGGATGCAGTACATTCCAACATAACCGCAGGTAGAGCAGTCGCGCGAGACGGACCGTGATCAGGGGTGACCACAGGAAAACCCCGAACCCTTAACAGCGGGTTCGGGGTTCGAGTCCCTGATGGCGCACATCGACAACCGTGCCCTTGCCAGCCACCAACTGGCAAGGGCACGGTTGTCTCGTCTCGAGTCGGCCCGAGTTCCGTGACATCTCCGTGACCTGCGGCCTTTCCCAGAGACACCAGATGTCTCAATTCGGACAGCGATACCCCCGCGTGGGCGCTGAAATCCAGTCATGCAGCCAAAAACTTCTGTGACGTACAGCACAAGAGGTTTAGCAGCAAACTCCCAGCTTGGATAACGATTCGGCAACTCCGTCCCGGGCGTTCCAAGATCGACAGCGCCTTCCGTTCGATATTCGTTCACCCTCCGTTAACCAAGCGTGACCATTCTGCAATCAGGTCACAAAGCGACCTGAAGTTTGGTCAGCCCGAGGAGTTGTAGACACCGATTCGGTAACGATCACACGGCAGGCAAGCCGGCCACGTGATCGGCGGAGCGGAATCCGGCAACGGACCCGCAATCCCATACTTCCGCCCGTCTCTTCGCATCGAGGATGCGAAGTCCCGCGCGACACCGCGGCCGAGCCCATCGAGGGCGATCCGGCGCCGCACGCACGAATGTCGCGTTCCGGGGACATGAGCGTCCCCCACAACAAAACCACACAACAGCACATGGCCGTTTTCGACGAACGCTCCCAGCGTACGCCGCAGGATCCGTGCTGCCCGACCGCGGCCGGATCGAGTAAGTCCCCGAACAAGGAACCGATTCGCAATGCCTGACAGACGCCTTTCCACCCTTCGCCGCCCCTCGCTGCGCGAGACCATCACCGTCGCCGCCGCTGCCGCGGGTGTCGTTGCCGTGGCCGCCTGCTCCGCGTCGTCCGTTGCCGACGACAGCGTCCCGTCTCGCATCGCCATGGTGGCCGAGCAGCAGCCCGCCGCCGCGCCCGCCCCGGTCGCCGCACCGGTCGCGGAGGCGATTCCCGCGCCGCTGCCCGCCCC
>NZ_JABLTE010000081.1 GCF_013315795.1 Nocardia barduliensis | reverse complement strand
CCGCCCGCCCTGCCCGAGAACGGCTTGCGCGTGTTCGCCCTGGGCGGCATCGGTGAAATCGGCCGCAACATGACCGTTTTCGAGTACGGCGGCAAATTGCTCATCGTGGACTGCGGCGTGCTGTTCCCGGAGGACCAGCAGCCCGGCGTCGACCTGATCCTGCCGGACTTCCGTCCCATCGAGAACCGGATGGACGACGTGGTGGCCGTGGTGCTCACCCACGGCCACGAGGACCACATCGGCGCGGTGCCGTTCCTGCTGCGGCTGCGGCCGGATATCCCGGTCGTCGGCTCGAAGTTCACCCTCGCGCTGGTCGCCGCGAAATGCCGGGAACATCGCCTGCATCCGAAGCTGATCGAGGTGACCGAGGGGCAGCACACCACGCACGGCCCGTTCGGCTGCGAGTACTTCGCGGTCAACCACTCGATCCCCGACGCGCTCGCCGTCGCCATCCGCACGCCGGCCGGCGTCGCCCTGCACACCGGTGACATCAAGCTCGACCAGCTGCCGCTGGACGGGCGGCTCACCGACCTGGCCGGATTCTCCCGGCTCGGCGACGAGGGCGTGGACCTGTTCCTGGTGGACTCCACCAATGCCGAGGTCCCCGGCTTCGTCACGCCGGAGCGCGAGATCGGCGGCGTGCTGGATTCGGTGATCGGCAAGGCGCGCGGCCGGGTGATCGTCGCGTCCTTCGCCAGTCACGTGCACCGCATCCAGCAGGTGGTGGACGTGGCGCAGAAGTACGGGCGGCGGGTGTGCTTCGTCGGCCGCTCGATGGTGCGCAATATGCAGATCGCCCAGGACCTGGGCTATCTCACCGTGCCCGACGGCGTGGTCGTCGATCTCGACGTCGCCGCGACCCTGCCCGGCCACCGCCTGGTGCTGATCTCCACGGGCTCGCAGGGCGAGCCGCTGTCGGCGCTGTCGCGGATGGCGCGCGGCGACCACCGGCAGATCAACATCCGGCCCGACGACCTGGTGGTGCTGGCCTCCTCGCTCATCCCGGGTAACGAGAACTCGGTGTTCGCGGTGGTCAACGGCCTGGCTCGGCTCGGGGCCACGGTGATCACCCAGCAGAACGCGAAGGTGCACGTCTCCGGGCACGCCTCGGCGGGGGAACTGCTGTACCTGTACAACGCGGTGCGGCCGACCAACGCGATGCCGGTGCACGGCGAGTGGCGCCACCTGCGGGCGAACGCCGCTCTGGCGGTGGCCACCGGCGTGCCGCAGGAACGGGTGGTGCTCGCCGAGGACGGGGTGGTGGTCGACCTGGTCGACGGCATCGCCTCGATCGTCGGCCGGGTGCCGGTGGGCCACGTGTACGTCGACGGGCTGTCGGTGGGTGATGTCGGGGAGTCGACCCTGTCGGACCGGCTGGTGCTCGGCGAGGGCGGTTTCATCGCGATCACCGTCGCCATCGATGAGACCACCGGCAAAGCGGTGAGCACTCCTGAACTCAGCGGACGAGGCTTCTCCGACGATCCGACCGCCCTGCTCGACGCGGCGGAACTGGTGGAAGCCGAACTGCTGCGGCTGGCGGGCGAGGGTGTCACCGACACCCACCGGATCGCGCAGGGCGTGCGCCGCGTGGTCGGCCGCTGGGTGGCCGACACTTACCGGCGTCGCCCGATGATCGTGCCGACCGTCATCGGCGTCTGACCCGGCTACGAAAAAGCGCCGGACAGCTCGGCTGTCCGGCGCTTTTCGCGCGGTAAGGGGCTACTCCTGGCAGGCCGCGGACTCGATCTTCGCGCTCTTGACGATGTTGCAGGCGAAGGTGTGGTCGACCTTCCACTGACCACCTTCGGAGACGAACTGGATGAACGCGTCGTCCACCGGGGTGCCGTCGATGGTGACCTTGGCGTCGGCCTTGAGCTTGCCGTCCTTCGGGTCGCCCACGTTGGTCACCTCGACGGTGACCTTCTGCTTCTTCGCGGCGTCGACGAGATTGGCGACCAGGTAGGGATCTTGCTCGGCGGCCTGGATCCAGCTGATCTTCTCCGCGTTCGGCACGTTCGGATCGAACGCCTTCTGCAGCCGCTCGTTCAGCTGCTGCACGGAGGGCTTGGCCAGCGCGGGGGAGGACGGGGTGGTCGGCGCGGTGCCGGTCTCCTTCTCGCCCTTGTCCGAGCCGCCCTCCAACTCGCCCGCCGCGTGGCTGGGGTTGGCGCTGGTGCTGGGGGACGAGGAGTCGTCGCCGGAGGCGCAGGCGGTCAGCGAGCAGGCCGCGGCGGTGAGGACGACGGCCACGGCGGTCCGGAAAATGCGATGCTTCACGATGTTTCCTTCGTCTCGAATTCCGGGTATCAGCCGTGGTTGGACGTGCAGTTCCAGTGCACGATGTAGGCATCGGAATCGTTGCGCCGCAGGGCTTGGCTCTGCGCGCCGCGCCGCGAGGCCGCGTACCCCCAGCTCCAGCTGCCACTGCCGCTGGAGTACGCCACGGCGCCGCAGCCGTTGCGGAACCAGACCACCGACTGGCAGTCGGCGGCGCCGCAGGAGCTCACGGCGCGCTGCTGCGCGGCGGCCGAGCTCGGGTAGTCGTAGGAGTACCCGATCAAACCGGTGGAGGTGGACAGCGCGATCGCGCCGTAGTTGTTGGTGTAGGCGTGCGCGGTGGGCGCGCTGACGGCCAGCGCGGCACCCACTGCCGCGAGCGCGGCCACACCGGTAGCAAACTTCTTCACGGAGGATTTGCCCCTTCTTGTCATAAGGCCCACGACCCGATGGACCGAGTGACAAGGTACAGAGCGGACACGCATTGCGCTAGCCGGAGATTTCCCGGCAGGGGGAGCCGGGAACTTCGTGGTATGGACGCGCTTTTACGCGCGGAGCCGACGTTCCATCCAGTGTGGCCCACGGTGGTGCCGCTCGCAACCCGCAGACCGGAGTGCGAGTGCTGCCGGGAAAGCGAAACGTCCTGGACAACAACGTCATTGCGTTTCGTCCCGAACGACGACTCGCAGCGGCAGGTGCGGCACCCCCGGGAAAGCCCCGGCGAGGGTAGGGCGGGATGGCGCTGCGGTTGCCGTGACGCGTGGCCCTCGTGCCGCGCGGCGGTGTGGCCGGGTGGTCGGTATGTTCGGGGTGTGACTATGGCGCAGCGGGAACGCAGGGGACTCGTCGAGGCGATGGCGGCCGCGGGCCCGGACGCCCGGACGCTCTGCGGCACGTGGACGGTGCGGGACTTGGCCGCGCACTTGGTGGTTCGCGAACGACGGCCCGACGCCGCGCCCGGCATCCTGTTGCGGCCGCTGGCGGGGTATCTCGACCGGGTGCAGGCGAAGGCGGCGCGCAAGCCGTTTCCCGAGTTGCTGGACCAGGTGCGCACCGGTCCGCCCTGGTGGTCGCCGTTGCGGCCGGTGGACGCGGTGGTCAACCTGTCGGAGATGTTCGTCCACCACGAGGACGTGCGCCGCGCCGAGGCCGGGTGGCAACCGCGCGAACTGGCCGCGGCCGACGAGGACCAACTGTGGTCGGTGCTGCGCAAGATGGCCAGGATGGCCTACCGCAAGGCGCCGGTCACCGTCGAGCTGGCGACCCCCGACGGCAGGAAGACGGTGGTGGGGCGGGATTCCGGCGACGTCGTCACGCTGATCGGAAAGCCCTCGGAACTGGTGTTGCACGCCTTCGGCCGGGACGAGGTCCGGCTGGAGACCACCGGATCACCCGAAGCCGTCCGGGCGGTATTGGAGACAGACCGATCGGTCTGATGCGTGGGCTGGGGCGGCGCGTTGTTCGCCACCAGCTCGACTCCGCACCCGCATTCGGACCGGAATCCCGGCGAGCGGGCGCAGTCTCACGCTGTGCACACCGCGAGCGACGAGGTGCGCGGACCTCCGGAAAGTCGATGGCCTGAATTCCGGGGCGATTCCATGGCGGTGAAGGCTCCGCGACCGGCGCGAACACACGGCGTGGCGGAGCACTACCAGTGTTGCGGATGGTCCGGATGGGGCGATTGCGGCTAGCCTGGGGCCATGGCAGGTAAGTCCCGCAGCACTCCGACGACTCGGGCGCGGGCGGGATCGGCGCGGGGGAGGACCACCACGGCACGGTCTCGCGCGGCCACGCCCCGTACCGCGACCCCGCGAGCGACCGCGGCGCCCCGTCGACGCGGTTCCCCGGCCCGGCGTCCGGTGCGCCGCGCACCGAACACCTCGCCCACCGCGCCGCTCGCGGTGCTCGGGCGTGGCATCGGCAGCGGCTGGAACATGCTCGCCCGCGGTCTCGGGGCGACCACGCGCACGCTGAGCCGGGCCGGGGAGATCGAGCACGGACATCGGCGCGACGGCGCCGCGCTGGCCCTGATCGCCGTCAGTGCCGTGATCGCGGCGGCGGTGTGGTTGTCGGCGGGCGGGCCGGTCGGCCACTGGGTCGAGAGCGTCATCCGCGCGATCTCCGGATCGGCCTCGGCCGGACTGCCGTTCGTCGCCTCCGGGATCGCCGTCGTGCTGATGCGCACCGAACCGCGGCCCGAGATCCGGCCGCGGCTGGTGCTCGGCGGCCTGCTGATCGGCTTGCCGATCCTCGGCCTGTGGCACGTCGCCGCGGGCGCGCCCACCGACGCGCACGGGCGTTCCCGCGCAGCCGGTTTCGTCGGCTTCGTGACCGGCGGACCGCTGACCAACGGCCTCACCGCCTGGCTTTCGGTCCCGATCCTGCTGCTGGCCATCGTCTTCGGCGCACTGCTGGTGACCGGGACGACGGTCCGCGAGGTGCCCGACAAGCTGCGTCGCTACTTCGGCGCCGCGATCGGCGCCGAATACGGTGAATTCGACGGCGAGCGCCGGGACTACGATCCGGCCGACTACGACGCCGACGGCTTCCCGCTGCACCGCACCGGCGCCAAGCGGCGCGGTCGCACCCCCGCGGAGAACTACCCGCCCGACGAGTTCGGCGACCCGGACGCGGTCACCGAGGCGATCGGCGAACCCCCGCTGCGCGACGCCAAGCCCATCGCGGTCGAGGAACCCGCGCCGAAACCGAAGCCGAAGAAGCAGCGCCACGCCCCGGTGGTGGAGGACCAGACGCCACCGCCGCCCCAGCAGCTGGAGTTCGTCACCGATCGCGAAGTCGAGGGCGACTACACGCTGCCGCCGCTGTCGCTGCTGACCGACGGCGATCCGCCCAAGAAGCGCAGTGCCGCCAACGAATCGATGATCGAGGCGATCACCGAGGTGCTGGTGCAGTTCAAGATCGACGCCGCGGTCACCGGGTTCGTCCGCGGCCCGACGGTCACGCGCTACGAGGTCGAACTCGGGCCCGGCGTGAAGGTCGAGAAGATCACCGCACTCGCGCGCAACATCGCCTATGCGGTCGCGACGGAGAACGTCCGGCTGCTCGCGCCGATTCCCGGCAAGTCCGCCGTCGGCATCGAGGTGCCCAACGCCGACCGCGAGCTGGTCCGGCTGGCAGACGTGCTCAAAGCGCCGTCCACCCGCACCGACCACCATCCGCTGGTGATCGGTCTGGGCAAGAACATCGAAGGCGAGTTCGTCTCGGCGAATCTGGCGAAGATGCCGCACCTGCTGGTCGCGGGCTCCACCGGTTCCGGTAAGTCGAGCTTCGTCAACTCGATGCTGGTGTCGCTGTTGCAGCGGGCGACGCCGGACGAGGTCCGGATGATCCTGATCGACCCGAAGATGGTGGAACTGACCCCCTACGAGGGCATTCCGCATCTGATCACGCCCATCATCACCCAGCCGAAGAAGGCGGCGGCCGCACTGGCCTGGCTGGTCGAGGAGATGGAGCAGCGCTATCAGGACATGCAGGCCAACAAGGTGCGCCACATCGATGACTTCAACAAGAAGGTGAAGTCGGGGGCGATCACCGCTCCGCTGGGCAGCGAGCGCGTGTACCGGCCCTACCCGTACATCCTGGCCATCGTCGACGAGCTGGCCGATCTGATGATGACCGCGCCGCGCGACGTGGAGGACGCCATCGTCCGCATCACCCAGAAGGCCCGTGCCGCGGGCATCCACCTCGTGCTGGCCACACAGCGGCCGTCGGTGGACGTGGTGACCGGTCTGATCAAGACCAACGTACCCTCCCGGCTGGCCTTCGCCACCTCGTCGCTGACCGACTCGCGCGTCATCCTCGACCAGCCCGGCGCGGAGAAGCTGATCGGCATGGGCGACGGCCTGTTCCTGCCGATGGGCGCGGGCAAGCCGACGCGGCTGCAGGGCGCGTTCATCAGCGACGAGGAGATCCACGCCGTCGTCGACTTCGCCAAGAACCAGGCCGAACCGGACTACCAAGAAGGCGTCACCGCCGCGAAGGCCGGGGAGAAGAAGGACGTCGATCCCGATATCGGCGACGATCTCGACGTCTTCCTGCAGGCGGTGGAACTCGTGGTCACCTCGCAGTTCGGGTCCACCTCCATGCTGCAGCGCAAGCTGCGCGTCGGCTTCGCCAAGGCGGGGCGGCTGATGGACCTCATGGAGACCCGGGGCGTGGTCGGCCCGAGTGAGGGTTCCAAGGCGCGCGACGTGCTCGTCAAACCCGATGAACTGGAAGGGTTGCTGTGGTCGATCCGCGGCGGCGGACAGGACGGCGACTCGGAGCCGCAGGAGTGATCCGGCTGGTTCCCTCGGCGAGATTCGAACTCGCATCTCCCGGAATCTAGGTCCGGCGCCTCTACCTATTGGGCTACGAGGGATCGATCGGAGTCCCGACCACGAAAAAAGGGCCACGCCTCGGCGATTCGCCGCGGAGTGACCCCCTTCGGTACGGGTCTGCGAAAGACACGTTCAGGGGCGGCTCCGCGCGCTCATCCGCCGAGTGACGGACGAGACCGATAGCCCTGCGCGGACGCGTAACTGCCGGACACCGCTCGGCAACCCCTGCTGCCGCACTGTCCCGGTCATCGTCTCGCCTTCCTGTGTCCGATCTTCGCCGCTCAGAAAGTAACACCGGATGCCGGTGTTGTGAACCGCTTTCGCTTCGCCGAAGACCCTACCCGGTTCAGTCCCATCGGGCCTGCAGGGTGGAGCTGGACGGCAGCGTTTCCGGGTGCCTGGTCGATGGCCTGATCGAACCGGGCGTCGGTCTCGACGTAGGTGGCGTCAGGAAACGGTCGCGAGGGCGCGTCGTCTCCGAGGACGTGGTTCCTGGCGCGGTAGTCGTCGGCCGCGAGCGACCGTGGCACGAACGGCCGGGTGAACGCATGTGGAATTATGGTCGGCAACCACCCCGCTACTGAAGAGCAACGGACATTTCGGGCATTATGGACATCATGATCTTCGCTTCCGATCGGCACACCGCATGCACGTAACCGCACTCGAATGGACGATCACCATCGTGGTGATCCTCGGACTGTTCGTCTTCGACTTCTTCGCGCACGTCCGCACGCCGCACGAGCCCACGTTCCGGGAATCCGGCTTCTGGTCGGCCGTCTACATCGGGCTCGCGCTGCTGTTCGGCGGCGTGGTCGCCTGGCAGTGGGGGTCGACCTACGCCGGGGAGTACTACGCCGGTTTCGTCACCGAGAAGGCGCTCTCGGTGGACAACCTGTTCGTCTTCCTGATCATCATGACCACCTTCGCGGTGCCCCGGATCTACCAGCAGAAGGTGCTGCTGATCGGCATCGTGCTCGCTTTGGTGATGCGCGGGGTGTTCATCGCGATCGGCGCGGCCGCGATCAGCGCGTTCAGCTGGGTGTTCTACCTGTTCGGCGTGTTCCTCATCTACACCGCCGTGAAGCTGACGCGCGAGAGCGGTCACGAGGTGGAGGTCGAGGAGAAACGCGACAGCCGCATCGTCGCATTGGCCAAGCGGGTGCTGCCGACCACCGACGAATACGACGGCGACAAACTGGTGACCAGGATCGACGGGCGCCGTGCGGTCACACCGCTGCTGCTGGCCCTGCTGGCGATCGGGTTCACCGACCTGCTCTTCGCGCTGGACTCCATCCCCGCCATCTACGGCTTGACCGAGCAGCCCTACCTCGTCTTCACCGCGAACGCGTTCGCGCTCATGGGCTTGCGGCAGCTGTACTTCCTGATCGGCGGCCTGCTCGACCGGCTGGTCTACCTGTCCTACGGATTGGCGGCGATCCTCGCGTTCATCGGCGTCAAGCTGGTGCTGCACGCCCTGCACGAGAACACGCTGCCGTTCGTCAACGGCGGCGAGCACGTCATGGTCCCGGAGATCTCCACGCCGGTCTCGCTGGGGGTCATCCTGAGCATTCTGGTCGTCGCGACCGTCGCCAGTCTGCTTCGGACCCGCGCTCAGGCGAACCGCTAGCCGCCTAGGGCGCGAAGGCGCCGAAGACCGGAGCCCACTCCACGGCGCGTACGTCGTCGATCAGGTTCTCCCGGGCGAACGGGTCCTGCGCGAGCAGGTCCTTCAACTGGCCCGCGTCCTGCGAACGGAAGATCAGCAGCGCTCCGGACCCGTCCGGGTACGGACCGCTGCTGAGCAGGGCGCCGGACTCGAGCAGAGCGGCCAGCCAGGCCCGGTGCTCGGGACGGTGGACGTCCCGGCCCGCGGTGGTGGCCTCGGAGTAGACGTAATGGACGGCGAAGATCGGCACGGGGTATCGCTTCCTGTGGGGCCGGACTCAGAGCGTGAGCAGCATCCGAGTATTGCCGAGAGTGTTCGGCTTCACATAGCTCAGGTCGAGGAACTCGGCCACACCGGTGTCGTAGGAGCGGCACATCTCGGCGTAGACCTCGGCGGTCACCGGCGTGCCGTCGATCTCCACGAATCCGTGCCTGGCGAAGAACTCCACTTCGAAGGTCAGCACGAACAGCCGTTGCAACTCGAGCTCACGGGCCACCGCGACCAGCCGCTGCACGATGAGCTTGCCCACACCGCTGCCCTTGACATCGGGGTGCACCGCGACCGTGCGCACCTCGCCGAGATCGGCCCACAGCACGTGCAGCGCGCCGCAGCCGACGACGCGGCCGTCGAGTTCGGCCACCCAGAACTCCTGCACCGCCTCGTAGAGGGTGACCAGGTTCTTCTCCAGCAGGATCCGGCCCGCGTACACGTCGACCAGGCGCTTGATCTCGGGCACGTCGGAGGTTCGCGCGCGTCGGACGACCGGGGCAGAACTCTGCGCGGCGGAGGCCGCGCCCGGGTACGCGTCGCTTGTCGAACCACCAAGTGGTCCCCGAGAGGTCATGGGGTGCACAGTAGTCGGCCCGGCTACCGATACTCTGAACGTGTGTCCCAGATCCTCTCGTTCCGCACACCGCATCGCGCCGGGCCGCGCGACGGCGTGCCGAGGCGGCCGTGACCCAGCGCGCCGCCGGTGAGGCGAGGGCATGAGCGTGCAACCCGACGAGACGGACCGCCCCTGGGCTCCGCCCGCCCCGATCCGCCCCGGATTCGCGACTGCCCAGGCCGAGACCGAGGCGCCGCTGCTGAACATCGCGAACGTGCTGACCATGCTGCGCATCGCGATCGTGCCGCTGTTCGTCGCGGCGCTGTTCGTCGCGGGTGGTCACCAGACCGGCTGGCGGATCGTCGCCGCGGCGCTGTTCGGTGTGGCCGCGATCACTGACCGGTTCGACGGGCAACTGGCTCGCAAATACGGTCTCGTGACCGATTTCGGCAAGCTGGCCGACCCCATCGCGGACAAAGCGCTGATCGGGTCCGCCCTGATCGGGCTGTCCCTGCTCGGCGATCTGGCCTGGTGGATCACGTTGGTGATCTGCGGCAGGGAGATCGGCGTGACGCTGCTCCGGCTGGTGGTTGTCCGGCGCGGCGTGATTCCCGCCGGGCGCGGCGGCAAGCTCAAGACGCTGGTCCAGTCGCTGGCGATCGCCATGCTGCTGTTGCCGCTGACCGGCTGGGTCGCCGAGGCCGGCTTGGTGCTGATGTACCTGGCGGTGGCGCTAACCGTGGTCACCGGGCTGGACTACGTCGGCCAGGCCGCCCGTCTCTGGCTCGCGGGCGGGCCGGGGCGGACCCGCGGCGTATGAGCGATCCGCTGATCGCCTGCGTGCCCGCCATCGCTCTCGTCCGCGCGTTGGTGACCGTGCGGCAAACCGTGGCGACCGCCGAATCGCTGACCGCGGGCCTGCTCGCCGCGACGATCGCCGGAGTGCCCGGCGCCAGCGCCGTGCTGCGCGGCGGTCTGGTGGTGTACGCCACCGACCTCAAGCACAGCCTCGCCGGCGTCGAGGCGGAAACACTCGCGACCGAAGGCCCGGTCGCGGCGAGCACCGCCGAGCAACTGGCCGTCGGCGCCCGGACGCGCTGCCGCGCGGACTGGGGCGTGGGCTTGACCGGGGTCGCGGGCCCCGATTCGCAGGACGGGCACCCCGTCGGCACGGTCTTCCTCGGACTGGCCGGGCCGGGTCATACCGAGGTGATGCGGTTGAAACTCTCCGGCGACCGGTGGACGATCAGAATCGGTGCGACGCACACTGCGGTGTCGGAATTGCTGCGGTGTGTGCGGGAGGCCGGCACGGATGCGGCCGAGCGCGTCGGGCGGGGCGGCTGAGGTCGCCCCGGGCGGGAACCACCGCCCAGGCTCCGACGTTGTGCCAGAAAGAGCGTGGGGTCGCGAATCACGTCGGCCCGGCGACCGGGAGCGAAGGAGAACGAGATGACGCTGCTGCGAGAGGCGATCGGGGACAGTCTGCGGCGTGCGCGTCTCGCCCAGAACCGGACCCTGCGCGAAGTGTCGACGTCCGCACGGGTGAGCCTGGGCTACCTCTCCGAGGTCGAGCGCGGTCGCAAGGAGGCCTCCAGTGAATTGCTGGCCGCCATCTGCGAGGCGCTGGACGTGCCGCTGTCGCGAGTGCTGTGGGATGTGAGCACGATCATGGCGGGCGCCGACGGGTCGACCGCGGGCGCCGCCGTGGACGACGCCGCGGCCACATCGGCTCCGGCGGCCACCGAGTCGGAGCAGGCCGCGACCGAGCCCGCGGCGCAGGCCGAGCCCGCTTCGGCGACGATGTCGGCAGCCGACGCGGCTGGGCGCCCGCTGCCCCTGGCGGAGGACACCCGCATCGTCATCCCCGCACCGCGATCGGACATGTTGGTCCTGGTGAAGGGCGCGTGACGCACAACGGGACGTGGTCGCGACGGCAACGCTGCGGACCGGCGCGGAAAGCGGATAGATTCTCCCTAGGCGTCGGTTGGGCCGGGTTCGCCCGGCCCTGGTGCCACATGGTGGAGGATAGGCACATATCGAGTGCGTGACGGTCGCGCACTGGAGTCGCGCCGAAGCGCGGCATGTCAGATGGAGGCGGGATCAATCGATGGCTAATCCGTTCGTCAAGGCCTGGAAATACCTGATGGCCCTCTTCGACGCGAAAATCGAGGAGCACGCGGATCCGAAGGTCCAGATTCAGCAGGCTATCGAGGAAGCCCAACGGCAGCACCAGGCGCTTTCGCAGCAGGCCGCGTCGGTCATCGGCAACCAGCGCCAGCTGGAGATGAAGCTGAACCGGCAGCTGGACGAGGTCGAGAAGCTCAACGCCAACGCGCGCCAGGCCGTCCTGCTGGCCGACCAGGCCACCGCGGCGGGCGATGCCGAGAAGGCGATCCAGTACACCAACGCCGCCGAGGCGTTCGCCGCGCAGCTGGTCACCGCCGAGCAGTCCGTCGAGGACCTGAAGGTCCTGCACGATCAGTCGCTGCAGGCGGCCGCCCAGGCCAAGAAGGCCGTGGAGCAGAACGCCATGCTGTTGCAGCAGAAGGTCGCCGAGCGCACCAAGCTGCTCAGCCAGCTGGAGCAGGCCAAGATGCAGGAGCAGGTCTCCGCTTCGCTGCAGCAGATGGATTCGACGCTGTCGGCGCCGGGTAGCACGCCGAGCCTGGACGCGGTGCGGGAGAAGATCGAGCGCCGCTACGCCAACGCGCTCGGCGCCGCCGAGCTCGCGCAGAATTCGGTGCAGGGCCGGATGCTGGAGGTGCAGCAGGCCAGCATCCAGATGGCCGGACACAGCAAGCTGGAGCAGATTCGCGCGTCCATGCGCGGGGACCAGTTGCCCGCGGGCGGTGCGCAGCCCGCCATCAACCCGGCCCAGGCGGACGCGGCGCAGCCGCAGATGAACAAGGGCCAAGCGGCGCAGCAGTAGCTCGGCCGCACGTCCCGACGGGCGCGTGTCGGTGGGGGCTGGTTCACTGGAAGACAAGGCGTGGAGACCCGACCGGCCGGCCGTCGGCCGTGTCGGGCCTCGGTCTGTCCGATGTGTGCAACCGGTGGGAGAGAAGGTATGAGCGGCAGTGCATTTCGCGAGCGTCAGCTCGACACGCGGCGCCTGCGGGGTTCCGCGCTGATCCGGGCCCAGGCCGCGCTCGCACCGCAGCCGGGCAGCCTGCCGGACAGCATTCGCGAAGTCGGGGAGAACGCGCTCGTCGCCGTGCGGCGCTGGGCCGATCCGCGGGAGCGGGAGTTGCGTCGCCGCCGCAGGGCCCGTCGCCGCAGCTACCAGCTCGGCACCGTGTCCGGGCTCACCACCGCGGGAACCGTTGGCCTCGTCGTCCTTTCGGCGCCGGTGTGGGCGGTGGTCGTGGTCGGCGGCGGCGCGGTCGCGCTGGTGACCGGCGCGGCGTTGAGCACCCGTCGCTATCTGCGCCTGCGGGGCGCGCCGCTGCCGCAGGCGGCGTTCATCCCGCGTAAGCAGCCGCCGCTGTGGTCGAACGCGCGGCCGCCGATCGCGCGCCTGGTGCGCGCCGAGCGGGCGTTGCACGGGCTGGGCGTGCAGATCGCGCGCTCCCACCGGCTGCCCCCGGACGAGCTGGCCGACATGCTCGAGACGGCCGCCTCGGGCGCGGCCGCACTGCACGCGCTGGCCGCCGACATCATGGCGATGGAACAGGGCCTCGGCGCGATGGGGAGCGCCACGTCGCCCGCGTCGGTCGTGCTCACCGAGAACCTGCGGCTGACGCTCGGCAGGCTCGATGCGGGCGTGGCGGAATACGAGCAGGTCGTGGCCGCGGCGGGCCGGGTCCTCGCGGTTCCGGAGAACACGGTGGTGCGGCACAACTTCGACACCATCGTGGCGGATCTGCGGCATGCCTCCGACCGGCTGGACGGATGGGCTCAGGCGCTCGTCGAGGTGGCCGACAAAACGGTGACCGCGTCGCCGCGGCCACCGATCTGACAGATCCGGATCAGCTCGCCCGGTCCCGGCGGCGAAGCTCTTCGGCCTTCACGCGAAAGGCCGCGCCCACCAGTTCGCGGCTCTCGGCCATGAGGTCGAGCACCTCCCATGACGCTTTGCGGGCGGCGGAGCCGACGATCCCGGCGATCGCCGAACCGTGTCGTCGCGCCGCGGCCGCGAGTTCCTGTGCCAATTCGTTAGTGTTTTCCATCGGGTTCTGGCCGTTAGATGAGTTTCAGTGCATGAGTGTGTGCTGATCGGGGTGTCTGCATCAGTCGATCATCCCTTCCCTATTGCCGCTCAACGCCATTGTGCGTTCGAGATCAGAGTACATCCGTGCACTGAAAATACGCCCGGTCCGATCGCGACCGGGCGGCAGCACGCCCGAGCGCCTACGCCGGTCCGTCGCCGGTCGCCCGGACACCCGAGCGGTCGGTAGGCTGCGGCGATGCGGTTTCTCTCGACTCGGGGGCGCGACGGCGGGGTGGCCGTGCTGACCAGCAGCCTGGATCGCTGGCTGGTCGACCGCAGTGCGCGTGTGCGCGCGACCCCGGCGGACCGGGTGCTGAAGGCGCTGAGTACCGCGGCCGACAAGAACCGCTTGTGGCTCGCGCTCGGGGCGGCTCTGTTCCTGGCCGGAGACCGGTCGGCGCGGCGCGGCGCGGTGCGCGGCCTGCTCGCGCTCGGCATCGCCAGCGGCGTGGCCAACGGCGTGGCCAAGCCGCTGTTTCCGCGCCGGCGCCCGCCGGACGACTCCGTCCCGTTCGTGCGCAGGCTGGTCGCGCCACCGGTCTCGTCGTCGTTTCCCTCCGGGCACTCGGCCTCGGCAGCCGCGTTCGCGGCGGGCCTTGCGCTGGAGTCTCCCGCCGCGGCCGCCGCGGTGGCTCCCGTCGCCGCCGCGGTCGGGTATTCCCGCGTGCACATCGGCGTGCACTGGCCCTCCGACGTGATCGCGGGTGCCCTGTTCGGCGGCGCGGTCGCGTTGCTCACGCGGCGGTGGTGGGCGGTGCGCGACGACGAGCCCGCCGCTCTCGGTCCGGTGGAGCGCATCGACCCGCTGCCCGGCGGCGCCGGACTGCTGCTGATCGGCAATCCGCAGGCGGGCTCGGGCAACGGTGACGGCACGCTCGCCGGCCTGCGGGTGCGGCTGCCCGCCGCCGAGGTGCTCGAACTCACCGGCGGCGACGAGTTCGAGACCAGGGTGGACGAACTGCTGGGCCGTGCGGACATCGTCGCCCTCGGCGTCGTCGGCGGGGACGGAACGGTGTCCACCGTCGCGGAGTACGCGGTCCGGCATCGGCTTCCGCTGGCCGTCTTCGCGGGCGGCACGCTGAACCATTTCGCCAGGGACGCCGGCGTCGAGGACCCCGCGGTGACCTTCGCCGCGCTGGAGGCGGGCGAAGCCGTGCGCGTCGATGTGGCCGAGGTGTCGTTCGACGGCATCGAGCGGCGCGTCTTCGTCAACACCGCCAGCCTCGGCGGTTATCCCGACTTCGTGCGCGTCCGCGAACGCTGGGAGCGCCGGATCGGCAAATGGCCCGCCGCGGGCATCGCCATGGTGCGCGTGCTGCTGCGCGCCAAGCCGCTGCACGTCACCCTCGACGACGCCCGCGTCGCGCTGTGGATGCTGTTCGTCGGCAACGGCGCCTACCGCCCCGCCGACCAGATCCCCATGTCGCGTCCGGAACTACACGGCGGCACGCTCGACGTGCGGTACCTGCGGGCCGACGTCCGGTTCTCGCGTCTTCGATTGGTCTGCGCGACGTTCACCGGCACGCTGGCGTACTCGCCGACCTATCGGCACCGCCGGGTCTCCCGGGTGGACGTGGGCGTGGCCGAGGCGCCGGTCTCGCTGGCCACCGACGGCGAAGTCGACCATCGCGGCAAGAACTTCCGGTTCACCAGCAGGCCCTCCGCTCTGACGCTGATCAAGGGCGGCCATGGGACGCCCGACCCGGCCGGGTGAGCGGCCGACCGAGCCGCTTCGATTGCTGTGGGATAGCTATGCTCTTGCCCTCGTGGCGCTGATCGGCGAAATCGTCGCAGTTCGTGTTTGATCAGGCGGTCCGCGGGTAGTTGCCATCATGTAGCTGATCACTCCCGGTCTCGTATGGGCCTGGGAACATGCACTACTGGGCAGGAGCACGTCATGCTCGATGTTTCCTACCGTCTATCGCTACTCGACCAGGACACGCAGCGGCTGGATGTCAGCCGGTACCTGACGTGTGAATCCGCGGAGGACCCGCAGCGGCTGGCGCGGAGAACGCAGCGCCTCGCCGAGGGTCCCGACGCCACCGATCGACCCACAAGCGATTGAAACCTTTTCTCAGCGCGCGCGGTGGACAGCCGCGTTCTGTCGGGCTGCGCATCGCACGGACGAACTGCGGAGGAACCCATGACTGAAATGCTGGAAACGCTCATCGGCAGCTCGGTGTACGGCCCCGAAGGCGAGAAGATCGGCAAGGTCAAACGGGTCTACGTCGACAACAATTCCGGCTCGCCGACCTGGATCGCGGTGTCCACCGGCCTGTTCAGCGCCGACGCCTTGGTCCCGCTGGCCGGTGCCGAGCATCGCCCCGAGTCGGCCACGCTGCAGGTGCGGGTCGGGAAGGAAGCGGTGAAGGCCTCGCCGCAGCTGGACCACAACGGGCAGATCAGCCCGCAGGCCGAGCAGGAACTGTTCGACCACTACCAGATCGATCCGGAGCAGGCCGCGTGGGACGTCTACGGCAGGCAGCCGGTTCCGCAGCAGCGACGGGCCCGCCCCGCGATGACCCGTCCACCGGAGGAACGGGCCGAGGAGCAGGGCGATGTCGCTCCGGCGCGGATGCGGACCTATCTGGACAGCGCGGACGAGACACTAGGGATGCCCGCCGGTGGCGACCGGACGAGCGTGGGGCGTGAGCCGCTGATCGACCCCTACGCTGTCGACACCGCCGATCTCGGCATGCAGGATACGGACGGCATCCCGCGCGACGATCTGCTGACCGAACAACCACGAGACCGGGACCCCGGGCGCCGAAGGGGCTGATCGGCCGGATGGACCCGGTCGTGCCGCGACCGGGCTCGTCGGCGGCGGTGGCGCGCGTGTCCGCTGACGCGCACGCCACCGCCGCCGTGATTCGGTGCGACCGCGCCGGTCAGGTGGGTAGCGCGACCAGGGAAAGGAACCGCCATGCGCGCGTGGCGGCTTGCAGATTGAAGCGGGTGTCGACATCGCGCAGGTCGAAGCCGGTGAGTTCCCGGATCCGCCCGAGCCGGTAGCGCAAGGTGCTGCGATGGATGTGCAGCGCGGCGGCCGAGTCGTCGTAATTGCCACCGCATTCGAGGTATCGGCTCAAGGTGTACACCAGATCGGCACGGTGGTCGCGATCGTAGTCGAGCAGGGTGCCGAGCCATTCCCGCATGAACTGCTCCACTTGGCCTTCGGCGCGGGCGGCGTCGACCAGCCGGTAGAAGCCCAGTTCATCGAACGCGGTGGCGCCGTCCGGCATCGGCGACCGCAGCCGGATGTTGATCGCGCGGCGCGCGTCGTCGAACGCCCGGGGGAGATCGGCCGGTCGAGTGCAGCAGCCGCTGATCCCGATGGTTACGGGGGCCGTCTCCAGGTGCTCGCAGATGGCGTGGTGCAGAGCTTCGGGTTCGGGCCTGCGATCGGTGACCAGAACCACCATGCCCGCGTGTCTGCCCTGGATGAAGGGCAGATCCAGCGCCGTCGCGGCCCGGCCCACCGCCTCCGCCATGGCGTTGTCGTCCCCGTGCACGACCACCACGTAGTGCTCGCCGTGCAGGTCGTAACCCATGGCCTCGGCCCGGGCGAAGGCGCTGTCGCTGTCGGTGCCCGACAACAGGTCGTCGACCAGTTCACGGCGTAAGCGCAGCTCGATCTCGGCGAGCTCGCGCTGGTGCGCCAGCTCCGTGGCGAGCACCGTGCTGCCGTAGGTGAGGGCGAACAGCTGCTCGTCGAGCGCCTGGTGGGCCGGGTCGATCAGCGCGAGCGTGCCCAGGATCTCGGCGCGCGGTCGCACCAGGACGACCACCCGGTCGCGAACGCGCAGCGGCGCTGTGTGAGTGGCGAGGCGGTGCAGCAGTTGTTCGCGCTGCTGCGGCGGCCCTTTCGGATACGGGTCGGGTTCTCCCGGCCCGGCCCACGCCCGGAGATTGCCGAACGGGTCCTCGATGGCGACGGGGAATCCGGTCAGCTGAGCCAGCGCGTCCGCGATGCCCTGTTCGCCCGATCCGTGCGCGGCGGCGTCGGCGAGCGCCTCGTATACGCGGTTACGGCGTTCGAGCCGCAGGACGATGGCCGAGAGGTCGCCGTCGATCGCGGTCGGCTCGGTGGCGTCGGCGCGAACCCGTTCGCGCGGCGCGATGTTCGCCAGCGCGGCGCCCGCGAGCTGGGCGAGCACGGTGAGCAGGACCATCTCCACCTGTGGCGGCTCGTGATCGGCCCCGACGACGATCGCGCCCACCGTCTGGCATCGGTCGCGCAAGGGGAGCGCCCAGCCCCACCGGCGGCCGGGAAGCCGAATGCTGCCCGCGCCGTTCTGCGCGCGGAGCTGCGCTTCCACGCCCGGCGGAGCGGGGTGTGGTTGCCGATCGAGCAGATAGCCGCCGTCGACTACTCGGTAGCAGCCCAGTGCGTCGCAGCCTCCGACGGATCGCACCGCCTCGGCGGCGATCCGCAGAATGTCCGATTCCCGGCGGGCGGCGAAGAGCAGCGCCGAGGTCGCGCCCAGCGCGCGCAGCGCGGACGCCGGCGAGTCGTCGGCATCCGAACTCAATGTTTGCTGAGTCATGAGCTCCGGTCCGTGGCCGTCGAGGTCGTGCGCCGATAGAGCGGACTACGGCAGCGAGCGCCCGTTGTCACTACGGGACCGATCGTCCTGTTTCAGGGGGCCGACCTGGTTCGATTGCGTATCGACGCGCATTGCTGCGGGCAGAATCGACGGTACACCGATGGCATGTCCTGCGCAGACGGAAGTGTGAACCGGACATTCGCCGCTGCGCTGTTCTTGCCCGATGCCTCGGGTTCGGACCGCTGAGCCGTCCGCACCCGGTGTCCCGGTTCGGCGCTGGCGCTTCGGCGTCGCTGAGATGCTGTTCTGGTGGACGTGGCGCCATCGCGGATCCGCGTCCGACTGCCTCGATCGATGACCGGACCGGCAGAGCTGTTGCCCGCCTTCGCGATGGCGGGATGACCGCGCCGCTCGCGTGCCTGTGCGCCCGAGCAACCCCGATCGGCGCCCGGCAGTCGGGGCCCTGACGTCGGGGGGAACCCTGATTTCCACCCCGAAATCCCGTCTCACCTGCTGATTCGCGCTCGTCCGGCTGCCATGCTCGAAGCGGAAACGAACTTCTGGAGGCATCGAAATGTTGTGGAAGATCATCGGCATCGTCGCCGTCGTATGGATCGCGCTGGCCGTCATCGGCGCGTTGCTCAAAGGCCTGTTCCCGATCCTGGTGATCAGCGCCATCGTGTTCGGGCTGTACCTGCTGTACAAGGCGGTGTCGGGATCGGACAACTCGACGGTGAGCAAGCTGTAGCGGCAGGCGCGGCGGTGCGGCGCCCCGCGGGGCGGCGCACCGCCGTCGCGTACGGGCGATGCTTGAATGACCGCGTGGAGCGAGTTCCTGAAGATTGGCAGCGCGGCCTGGTGATCGTCGCGCATCCCGACGACATCGAATACGGCGCGGCCGCGGCGGTGGCGCGATGGACCCGGCAGGGCAAGGACATCCGCTATGTGCTGGTGACCAGCGGGGAGGCCGGTATCGCCGGACTGCGCCCCGCGCTCGCCGGCCCGCTGCGCGAGGCCGAGGAGATCGCGGCGGCCGAGGCGGTGGGCGTGCGGGAGGTGGAGTTCCTGGGTTATCCGGACGGGCGTGTCGAGGAGAGCCTGGGGTTGCGCCGCGACTTGGCCGCCGCCATTCGCAGGCACCGGCCGGAGATGGTGGTGCTGTTCAACTTCGGCGACGTCTGGGCGCCCGGCTACGTCAACAGCGCCGACCACCGTGCGGTGGGCCGGGCCGCGCTGGACGCCGTCTCCGATGCGGGCAACGAGTGGATCTTCCCGGAGATCGCCGAATGGGAGCCGTGGTCGGCGCGGTGGGCGGCGGTCGTGGGACCGGTCGCCACCCATGCCGTGGACGTCACCGGCACCGTCGAGCAGGCCGCCGCGTCACTGGCCGCGCACCGGCGCTACCTCGAGGCGTTGAGCCCCGAGCCCGTCGAGGATCAGGTGCGCGCCGTCGTCGACCGGGCGACCGCTCCCAAGGACGGGTTCCCCGCCGAGCGAGCGGTCGGGTTCGAGTTGTTCTTCTTCGCAGGCTGAGTCCAGGACGCACGCGGGCGCGGATGCGGGTGCGGCCCGTCGGCAAGGGAGTGTGGCAGGCTAGGCGGATGCGAATAGCCGTCGTCGCGGGGCCCGATCCCGGGCACGCGTTTCCCGCTATCGCGTTGTGCTTGCGGTTCCTGGCGGCCGGTGACGAGCCGGTGCTGTTCACCGGGCCGCGCTGGTTCGACGCCGCGCTCGCCGCGGGCATCGGCGTGCGCAGACTCAAAGGGCTGGCGCCGCGCCCGGTGGACGACGACGCCGACGCGGGGCAGCGCCTCCACGAGCGGGCCGCGCACATCTCCACCGAGATCCTGCCCGAACTCAGCGCCATGCTGCCCGAACTGGTGATCTCCGACGTGCTGACCGCGGGCGGCGGGATGGCCGCCGAGCGGCTCGGCGTCCCGTGGGTGGAACTGTCCCCGCATCCGCTGTACCTGCCGTCGAAGGGATTGCCGCCGATCGGAAGTGGACTCGCGCCCGGTACGGGTGTGCGCGGGCGGATGCGCGACGGTGTGCTGCGCGGTATGACCGCACGCGCCCTCCGCAACGGCAGGCGTCAGCGGGAGCGGGCGCGCGAGAGCGTCGGTCTTCCGGCCGTCGATCCCGGCCCCGCCGCGCGGTTGATCGCCACACTGCCCGCGCTGGAAGTGCCGCGACCGGACTGGCCGGACTCCGCGCATGTGATCGGCCCGCTGCTGTGGGAGCCGACCGACGCGATCCTGGATCTTCCGCCCGGTGACGGGCCGCTGGTCATGGTCGCCCCGTCGACCGCGCACACCGGTGTGGCGGGCATGGCCGAGACCGTCCTCGAGGCGCTGGAGGGCGCCGGTGTCCGCGTGGCGATTTCGATGCTGGACGCTCCGCCCGCCGAGCTTCCGCCGTGGGCGACGGCGGGGCTGGGGCGCCAGGACGTGCTGCTGACGCACGCTTCCGTCGTCGTGGGCGGTGGCGGCCACGGCCTGCTCGCCAAGTCGCTGTCCGCGGGCGTCCCGATCGTCACCGTTCCCGGTGGCGGCGACCAGTGGGAGCTGGCCAATCGCGCTGCCAGGCAGGGCAGTTCGGTCGTCGTGCGTCCGCTGTCGCCCGAGGGCCTTCGCGCCGCGGTCGAAGAGATCCTCACCGAGCCCCGCTACACCGCGGCCGCCAGGAAGGCCGCCGCGGCGACCGAGTTCGCCGATCCCGTCGCCCTGTGTCATCGGATCCGCCACGCCGTCCATCCCTGAGCGGGCGTGGGTGTGCCACTGACCAGGGAACCGGCGGGGAGGGAGTAAGTTCGGGACGGTGCGGTTGACCGAGTTTCAGGAACTGTTGCACACCGAGTTCGGTGTGGCCCGGGGCGACGCCCTGCTGACCGACCATGTGATCCCCGCGCTGGGCGGGCGCACCGGAGCCGACGCCATCGAAGCCGGGGCCGATCCCCGCGACGTCTGGCGCGCGCTGTGCGCCGAATTCGACGTCCCGAGGGCGCGCTGGTGAACTTCCCGGGGCAGGTGGAGCGGGACGAGCCGCTGTACCGGTTCGACGAGCGGCAGCGAATGATCCCGCACGATCCGCAGCGCTTGGCCGTCCGGGTGGCGCAGGCCCGCCCGGACGACTTCGCAGGCTACCGGCAGACCGGCATCGAACTGATGCTGCTCGGTCGCTACGACGAGGCGCTCGATCACCTCGATCGCGCGCTGGAACTGGTGGACACCGAGCGGCGCAGGATCAGCGTGTGGATCAACCTGGGCGACGTCTACCGCTACCGCGGTGACGCGGCCACCGCCGAGACGCTGTACCGCCGCGCGGTGGAGCACGCGCGGGCGGCCGCTCCGGAGGTGCTCTCGTTCGCCGTGCAGCACCTGGGCAAGGCGCTCGCCGAGCGGAACCAGCTGACCGAGGCGCACGCGCTGCTGGCCGAGGCGATGCGGCTGCGCGTCGCGGAAGGCGATCCCGAGGAGATCGAGTCCACCCGCGCCGCCCTCGACACGCTGAGCGAGCTGCCCATCCCGTTGCCGCCCATGGTCGCCGCGCTGCTCGGCGAGTCGCCGACCTGGTCGCACGAGCACGAGGGCATGAGTGGCGGCGTGGTGTTCGTCGACGGGGCCTATTGGCTCAAACGCGGACCGAAGGCGGTCGCCGAGTACGAGCGGTTGAGCTGGTTGCGCGGCCGGGGGATCGCCCTGCCGGAGGTCGCCGCCTTCGAAGACGACGTGCTGGTGCTCGCGGACGCGGGCGCACCCAGCCTCGCCGCGCGAGCCGGGTTCGAGCGCACTTACCTCGACTCCATCGGCGCCGTCATGGGCACGGTCCTGCGGCGGCTGCACGACATTCCGATCCGCGAGTGCCCCTTCGACGGCCGTCTCGACGTCGTGCTGGCACAGGCGCGCCGCCACGTGGTGGAAGGTCTCGTCGACGCGGACGACTTCGACGACGACAACTCCGGATCCACCCCGGCGGACGTCCTGGCGCGATTGCTGGCGCAGCGCCCCGGCCAGGAGGATCTGGTGGTGGCGCACGGCGACTTCACCCCGCCGAACGTGCTGGAGAACGAGACCCTCCTCGATGTCGGCGCGCTCGGCGTGGCCGACCGCTATCGCGATCTGGCGCTGGCCGTGCGCGACCTGCGGGCGGACTTCGGCGACGCGGAGGTCTCCGCCTTCTACCGGGCCTACGGGCTGACCGAGCCGGACGAGAGCCGCTTGGCGTACTACCGGCTGCTCGATGAATTGTTCTGAGGTTCACGCTTTACGCGCGTAGTGCCGCGCCGCCTTGGTGCGGTTGCCGCAGGTGGCCATGGAGTGCCAGCGGCGGGTTCCGTTCTTCGAGGTGTCGAAGAAGAAGAGCACGCACTCCGGGTGCGCGCACTGCCGGATCCGGTCGGGCGCGGTGCGCAGCAGACCCAGCAAGTTGTCGGCGGCCAGCCAGGCGGGTAGCCATGTCCGCTGCGGCACCTCCACCAGATCGGCCGGTCCGGACGCGGTGAGCGAACGGCGGATGCGGCCGTGCTCGAGCACGTCGTCCAGGCCCTCGGTCGAGGCGTGCACGACCACGTCGTAGATGGCCGTCCGGGCGGCCAGGACCGCGTCCAAAGTCACCTCGTCGGCGCTCGCGCGATCGGCGAGGCCCGCCGACGTCAACCAGATGCCCAGGCCGACGACGTCGGTGAGCAGATCCCGGGGTCCGTGCTCGATCCAGCGCGTGTTCAGCAGGTCGAGCGCCAGCGGTTCACCGAGGTGGGGGCGTGGATCGGGCATGACCGAGGGTATCGAGTGCGGGTCGCCGGGCACGGTGGCCACCTCCGCTCTAACTGGTCAAGTTGCTTTCAGTGGTTGACAGTGCGGTCCCCTGCTCCTAGGTTCTAACTATTCAAACCGTAATAGACGGTTGAACATTCCGAGGAGGAACACCATGACCGCCGTTGCCGCACCTCAGCTCGCCACCGGGCACATCGGCCTCAACGTCTCCGATCTGGATCGTTCGGTGGACTTCTACCGCCGCGCCCTCGGCTTCGAGCAGCTCGCCGCGAGCACCGACGCCCAGCGCCGCTGGGCCTTCCTCGGTGCCGACGGCAAGCTGGTCGTCACCCTGTGGGAGCAGAGCGACGGCGCGTTCTCCACCGCGACGCCCGGCCTGCATCACCTCTCGTTCCAGGTCGACGGCATCGACCAGGTCCGCGCGGTGGAGCGGGTGCTGCGTGAACTCTCGGTCGACTTCGCCCACGACGGCGTGGTGGCGCACGGCGAGGGCGTCGCCTCCGGCGGGATCTTCTTCACCGATCCCGACGGCATCCGGCTCGAGGTCTACGCCCCCAGCGGCGCCGAAACGGCTCCCGCGCCCAGCGGCGCCGCCCCGACCTGCGGGTTCTTCTGATCCGGTCGGCGCGCAACGAAGGGAGGATCGCGATGGAGCCGTTTCACCACGGGGAGGTCGCCGTCCAGCGCCGGATGGGCCAGGCGCACATCGCCGAACGGGTCGGCCGCATGATCCGTCCCGATATCCCCCCGGTAGCCGCCGGCTTCCTGGCCGAACAGCGCATGGTGGTGCTCGCCGCCGCCGACCCGGCGGGCAGGCTGTGGGCCGGCGAACTGGTCGGGCAGCCGGGCTTCGTGCGGGCGGTCGATGACCGGACGATCACGGTCGGGACCCGTCCAGCGGCCGCCGATCCGCTGCACGAAGCGTTGACGCACCGTGCCCGCGTCGGCCTGATCGCCCTTCAACCGCAGCGGCGCAGGCGGATGCGGGTCAACGGCGAATCGGCGCCGGAAGGCACGGGCCTGCGCATCGTCACCGATCAGGTGTACTCCAACTGCCCTAAGTACATCTCCCGGCGCGATGTCGCAAGCTACACGCCCGGTGCCGAATCGGCGGCCGTGCGTCGCGGCGTCGAGCTCGACGCGGGTCAGCGAGCCGCCATCGCGGCCGCCGACACCTTCTTCGTGGCGACCGCCGACGAGGACGGCAACGCCGACGCCTCGCACCGTGGCGGGAACCCCGGATTTCTGCAGGTGCTTTCGTCCACGCGCCTGCGCTGGCCGGACTACCGGGGCAATTCGATGTTCATGACGCTCGGCAACCTCGCGGTCAACCCGCGCTGCGGAATCCTGATCCCCGATTGGTCCACCGGAGCGACCCTGCAGCTCACCGGCACCGCCGAACTGGTCTGGGCGGCTGAGACCTTCGCGGCCGGTGCGCAATGCTCTCTCGATTTCACGGTCGAGGAGGTGGTCGAGCGGCCCGGGGGAGCGCTGCGGTGGGGACCTGCCGAACTCTCACCCGTCAATCCCTGAACCCTTCGAGAAAGGAGCGATCCCATGCGACCTCCGCTACCCCCGTTCGACGCGGAATCGGCCAAGGCCAAAGTGCGGGCCGCTGAGAACGCCTGGAACACGCGAGATCCGGAGCGTGTGGCGGCCGCCTACACCGAGGATTCGGTGTGGCGCAATCGTGACGAGTTCTTCACCGGCCGGACGCCATCGTCGAGTTCCTCACCAGGAAGTGGTCCATCGAGAACGGTTATGCGCTGCGCAAGGATCTGTGGGCCTTCGACGGCAACCGCATCGCCGTGCGCTTCCAGTACGAATGGCACGACGAGTCCGGCCGGTGGTTCCGCAGCTACGGCAACGAGCAGTGGGAATTCGCGCCGGACGGACTGATGTCCCGGCGCGAGGCCAGCATCAACGATGTCCGGATCGAGGAGTCCGAGCGGCGCATCTTCGGGCCGCGCGATCCGGGCGACGAGTCGGTGCTACCGCAGCGGTAGGGCGCGCCGCCCGGCCACCACCGGTCCGGGGCCGATGGTGGACAGGATCACCGCGAAGTGACGCCGTCGCCGCGCGTGTTCGAACAGGCGCGGAGGCTGCTGGAGGCCGACCGGATCGCGCCGGTGCGCTGATCGCGCGGCGTTTGCCGAGGACGGCGTGAGCGGCGGGAAATTCGCTGGGCGCGTCACTTGACTCGAACACCTGTTCGTCTAGTCTGGTCGCCAGAACTTGTCGGTGCCGGGCTCTACTGTAGGCGCCAACCACAGAACGAGACTCACCCGTCGAAAAGGGGATCAGGACATGGCACCACAGGCGTACGACCGGGACAAGGCGCTCGAGCTCGCGCTGGCCCAGGTGGAGAAGAGCTTCGGCAAGGGCGCCGTCATGCGCCTGGGCGAGGAGGCGCGCCAGCCCATCTCGGTGATCCCCACCGGCTCGATCGCGCTCGACGTGGCGTTGGGCATCGGCGGCCTGCCGCGCGGCCGCGTCGTCGAGATCTACGGCCCGGAATCCTCGGGTAAGACCACCGTCGCGCTGCACGCGGTGGCCAACGCGCAGGCCGCGGGCGGCGTGGCGGCGTTCATCGACGCCGAGCACGCGCTCGACCCGGACTACGCCCGCAAGCTGGGCGTCGACACCGACGCGCTGCTCGTCTCCCAGCCCGACACCGGTGAGCAGGCGCTGGAGATCGCCGACATGCTGGTGCGCTCCGGCGCCATCGACATCATCGTCATCGACTCGGTGGCCGCGCTGGTGCCGCGCGCCGAGATCGAGGGCGAGATGGGCGACAGCCACGTCGGTCTGCAGGCCCGCCTGATGAGCCAGGCGCTGCGCAAGATGACCAGCGCGCTGAACAACTCCGGCACCACCGCGATCTTCATCAACCAGCTGCGCGAGAAGATCGGCGTGATGTTCGGCTCGCCGGAGACCACCACCGGCGGTAAGGCGTTGAAGTTCTACGCGTCGGTGCGCCTGGACGTGCGTCGCATCGAGACGCTCAAGGACGGCAGCGACGCGGTGGGCAACCGCACCCGCGTGAAGGTCGTGAAGAACAAGGTCTCCCCGCCGTTCAAGCAGGCCGAGTTCGACATCCTCTACGGGCACGGCATCTCCAAGGAGGGCTCGCTCATCGACATGGGCGTCGAGCACGGCTTCATCCGCAAGTCCGGCTCCTGGTACACCTACGAGGGCGATCAGCTCGGCCAGGGCAAGGAGAACGCCCGCAAGTTCCTGCTGGAGAACGTCGACGTCCGCGACGAGATCGAGAAGAAGATCAAGGAGAAGCTCGGCATCGGCGCCGACGTGACGGCCGATGCGGCCGCGGAGGTGCCCGCCGATTTCTGAGCCGAGCAACGGCCGGCGCTCGCCCGGGACAGGTCCGGCCGCTCCCGGACGGCGGGAGTCCGATGCGGTGCGGGATATGCGGCGTCGGCTGGAAGAGCTGCTGTCCGCCTCGGGATCGCCGGCCGCCGTCCGGCCGCGCGGGCAGGAATCCGAACTCGTCCGGAGAGCCGAAGGTGGTTCGGTGGCACCGGACGCCAGGGGAGCTCGGCCGGACGCGTCCGATCCGCAGCGGGCGCGTCCGGCTGGGTCCCGTCGTGGCCCTCGCGACGCGCGGGGGCGTAGCGGCTTGCCCTCGACCGACTCCGGCCGGTCCGAAAGCCGGTCGGCGGGTCCGGTGGCGGCCGGATCCGAAGGCGGGACGGTCGAGCAGGCGAAAGAGGCGTGTCTGCGCTTGCTCGCCGTCCGCGCCCGCAGCCGCGCCGAGTTGGCTCAGCGTCTCGCCGCCAAGGGATACTCACCCGAGGTGAGCGAAGGCGCGCTCGACCGCCTCACCGAAGTGGGCCTCATCGACGACGCCGCATTCGCCGAGCAGTGGGTGCACTCCCGCCACGCCTTCTCCGGCAAAGGGAAACAGGCGCTCGCGCAAGAACTCCGGCGCAAGGGCGTCGCGCCGTCGGAGGCCGCGTCCGCCCTGGAGGCGATCACCGCCGACGACGAGGAAGCCCGCGCCGGTGAGCTGGTCCGCCGCAAATTGCGCTCTTTGCCGCGAGACCTGGACCGGGACAAGACGATTCGTCGTCTCGTCGGCATGCTCGCCCGCCGCGGATACAGCCAGGCCACCGCCTATCGGGTGGTCAAAGCGGAACTGGCCGATCGGGGAGTCGAGGGCGACCTCGACGAGCCCATCGACTGAATTTCCGACCCGAGCGGTCGCGACGATGGCGCCACGCTTATCGGCTCGGGAAAACAGGCTCGGCCGATTCATCGCATGCGATGTTGTGCACGGCCGCCGAAGCCCGTCGAGCGTCATCGGAAGTCGCGGACCCGTGTTCGCCGCCGAATGAGTCTGGCTTCTGTCCGTATCCCGCTCACAACTGCGCTCCACGCCGGTCGGATACGCGGGATAGGGGTGACCGGTGCGGCTACCGGCTCGATGCTGCCCCGCGGTCAACGAAATCTGGGGCGGCTGCGGCGTTTTCGATCACTTCGCTGATTGTCGTTGCTCGGACAGCCGATCGGGGCCCGGCCCGCGGCGGTTGACGTCAGTACCCTTCGTACCGCCGCCGCGGCGGCGCACCGCTGCGTGGGTTTCGGCTGCGGCATGGCCGGTCTATACCTCTCCTGTGTCGGCGGAGAAACCGGCGGCCTCGATACCCGCTACGGCGGCGCGCTCGTCCTCCAAGGAGGTCGCTGCCCCCGTCACGCCCACCGCGCCGAGGATCCCCCCGGCCGCGTCACGGATGAACACGCCGCCGGGCACGTCGAGGATGCGCCCTTCGGCGAGCGCGGCCACCGAGGTGAAAAACGTCGGCGCGGCCGCAGCGCGGCGGGCGATCTCGCGGTTGGGGACACCGAGGCCGAGCACGCCCCAAGCCTTCGCGATCGCGATCTGCGGTCGCAGGATTCCGGAGCCGTCCTGGCGTTGTAACGCGACGAGATGACCGCCGGGATCGAGCACCGCCACCGTGAGCGGGTCGAACCTCTGCTCGACGCCGTAGGCCAGCGCCTCGCTAACGACGAGCGTCGCGCGTTCCAATGTGATCGCGGTCGTGATAACTGTCATTCTCTGCTCCTGTGTCGAGGGTTGTCGAATTGCGCCGGCTGTAGGTCAGTCCCGCGAGCACGAGACCCGCGCCGGTGACCTGCGGCCAGGTGAGGTGTTCCGCGCCGGCCGCGACGGCGAACACCGCCGCCGCCACCGGCACCGCGAACATGAAGACCATCGTTTGCGCCGATCCCACCCGCCGCACGCCCCAGTACCAGGCCACGAGGCCGTAAATGGTCACGGCCAGCACGGAGAAGACCAGGGAGACCACGGTCGTCCCGGAGAACCCCGGCGGATCGTGCGGCGATGCGGGCACGAATGCCGCGGGCAGCAGTATCGCGGCGCCGACCGCCGAAGCCCACACCGTCACCCGCAGGGGGCTGTGGTCGGTGAGCAGGGGACGGGTGACGACCGGGTAGGCGCCCCACAGCGCGGACGCGGCCAAGGCGGCCAGGTCGCCGAGCGCGCGGTTCGGCGACGGGTGGCCCGCGCCGCGGCCGAGGACGACCAGGACCACACCGCTCATCGCCACGCAGGCGCCGATCAGCACGACGGCGCGGACCGGCTCACCGGTCAGCCGGGCCAGCAGCGCCGTCCAGAACGGCGACAGCGCGATCAGGATGGCGGACTCGGTGACCGTGGTGAGCGCCACGGCGGCGCTGAAAGCCAGCTGATACGCCACGATGCCGATCGCGGCCGACAGCGTCAGGCGCGGCCACCACCGGCGCGCGATGACGGGCCTGCCCTCCAGCGCGAGCACCAGGACCAGCAGCAGCGGCGCGGCGGCGGCGAAGCGGATCGCGTTGAAGGTGATCACATCCAGTTCGCGCAGACCCCAGCCGGTGACCGTGTAGCTGGCACCCCATACGACGCTCACCGAGGCGAGCACCCAGGTGGCGCGATCAAGCCGCACGCGGCACGCTCACCTGATCCAGCACTCGGCGCACCGACTCCAGCGCCGATTGCAGCGCGCCTTGGATCCACGCGTGCGCGACCGAGAGATGCTCGCCGGCGAAGAACACCCGTGGCGCCGGATGCGGATGGGGAGCGCCGATTTCCGCGAGGTAGCGCGCGTGCTGTCCCGGCGCCAGATAGGCGAACGCGCCACCGCCGATGCCGACCTGCTCGTCCCAGGTCCAGTGCACGACGTCGTCGACGGTGGCGGTCAGGCCGGGATGCAGCTGTTCGAGCGAGGCGAGTACGACTCTGGTGCGGTCGCTCTCGGGCAGCGCCGCGAACCGCCTGGCGTTGTTCTCCCACAGGTAGGCGGCGGTGAGCACGGCCGGCGCGTGCGAGCGGTCGGTATCCGCGGCGGTCCACCGGTTCGCGCCGGGCGCGAGCCGGGCGTTGTCGGATGGGTACCACACCTGCTGGATCGGCAGATCGGTGAAGCTGCCGCCGCCGAAGATCCCGTCGACGTGTTCCCAGTGCCGATCCCGGACGTGGACGAGCGTCTTCGTGCTGCTGGCGTAACTGATGCCACGGATCGCCTGCCGCTGCGGCGCGGGCAGCACGGGTGTGATGTCGATCTGATCCAGGCCGGGTGCGGGCACCGCGCAGATGACGAAGTCGACCTCGTCGGTCAGCGCGGCGCCGTGCCGCTCGCCGCGCAACCGCACGCCCTCGCCGGTGATGTGCAGCCCGGTGATGCGGGTGGCCAGCCGCAGGCTGCCGGGGCGCAGCGCGTCGGTGAAACCGCGGATGAGCGCGTCGGTGCCGTCGACCAGTTCCCATTGGTCGACGTTGAACAACCCGAAGTAGTCGACGAGCACCTCCAGCAGCGAGGCGTGCTCGTAGTGCAGCAGCCCGCTGGCATGCCCGATCAGATCCCACGCGTCCGGCGAGAGGCGCTGCCGGGCGAACTGCCACAGGGAGGTCGCCGCGAGCCGGTCCAACTCCGGGTCGGCCACGTCACCGGCCAGCAGGGCCTTGCGCCGATGATCGCCGAGGCCCTGCCAGGCGTCGCGCAGCAGCCGCTCGAGTACCAGGAGCGGGTCGGTGCGCTCGGCCTCGCGCAGCTGGTAGGCGGGCAGCACCTGTTCCACCTGCGATCTGCGCACCCGCCGGCCGCGCAGCAGGTAGTACGCGTCCGGGTTGGCGTTGACGAAATGTCTTGTGGCCAAGCCGAACTCGTCGACGTAGTGCAAAGTGCAGTGGTGGTTGCCCGGGATCCGCATCGCGCCGAGCTCACCGTGGGTGCCGTCCCAGAACCGCCAGGTGCGGACGCGCCCACCGGGACGCGCCGTGCGCTCGTAGACCGTCACGTCCAGGCCGTGGCGTTGCAGCTCGTAGGCGGCGGCCAGTCCACTCGCGCCCGCGCCGATCACCGCGACCCGCGCGGGACCGGCGTGCCCGGGGCGGCGCAGTTCACCGGGGAAAGAGAACGACTCGTCGAAGAGCAGGTCGGAGGTACGGCTGGTCATCGAATCATCAACTCCCGCAGGTATGAAGCACTGATGACCGTCCCACCGGTCGAATACCGGGGATCGGCGTATGCCTACGAGATTGGCGGGACGCCGCCGAGGGCACGAGTGTTGCGCTCAGCTCGAGCGCAACACTCATGCGGCCCACGTTCTCTCGAGGCGGCAGCGTCGAGATCGAGCTCCTCACAGGTCAGAACTCGACGGCCCGCCGACGCAAGATCCCGGTTCCCGCAGCGACCGGGGCGGTCGCTGCAAGATAGATGGAAGAGACGAATGAAGATCACTCAGTGATCAGAAAGGTAGAGCACCCATTCGTTGCCTTCTCGAACGCACTGATAGTTGCGGACCCAGGCGGAATGCGCCATCGAGTATTGCCCCCAGCCATGGCATTCGTTGTCGGTTTTGAAACCAGGGACCCTGGTCGGGTCTTCCGCGAGGGCGGTGCCGGTCGTGCCCGCGAAGATGCCGGCGAGTGCGATGGTGGCCACGGCTGCACTCTTTATCAGTTTCATGCTTTTCCCCCGGATGTGTCGATCATGCGAATCAGTGAATCAACCCGCAGTCCGTCCGCTCGTTCGGTTGCATTGTGCGCCATAAGTGCGAACTGTGGAAATTTATCGCTGCAATGCATTGTCCGGCTGTGGAATGCTCAGCTCACGCAAAGTCGATGCGAGCTGCGGGATGTGGCTTTATCGGCTCGAATATGAGACAGTTTGAAGTGTTGATCAACCCCCGCCCCCGAAGTCTGTATTCAACTAATCTCACCACGTAATGCAACGGGGTGTCAAGGGAGATAAGCCGTTCAACGTGTCTTGGTCAGATCCATACCAGGGGTCGCGTCGGTGACGATGGAGGACGCCGCGAGAACGGTCCTGCCGCGCTTGCGGGTGCGCAGGCGACGTTCCAGATAGGTGGCGAAGGTGGTGAGGGAGTAATTGAGCGCGATCATGACGACCGCTATGACGATCAAAGCCGGTATGACGTTCTGTTCGGCGGCGCCTAGTTGCTGGCCCGACCGGACGATCTCGGTGTAGGTGATCTGGTAGCCGAGGGCCGAATCCTTCAACGCGACGACCATCTGCGAGACGAGGGCGGGCAACATCGCCGTGATCGCCTGCGGCAGCAGGACGATCCGCATGAGTTGCCCCTTCCGCAACCCCAGCGCGACGGCCGCTTCTGTCTGGCCCTTGGGCAGCGCACGGATGCCCGACCGCACGATCTCCGCGATCACCGAGCCATTGTAGATCGTCAGCGCGGTCACCACCGCACCCAAGGCGAGCTGGTCGGACGGCAACACCTTGTAGTCGGCGTACAACGAGAAGAGGAAGATCATCAGGATGAGCACCGGGATGGCCCGGGCGAATTCGACGATCGTGCCCGCCGTCGCGCGGACGACCCGGTGATCGGACAGCCGCAGGACGCCGAAGATCATCCCGACCACCAAGGCGAAGACGATCGACAGGACGGCGGCGACGACGGTGCCGCGCAAACCGGGCAGCAAGTAGGTCTCCCACACCTCCTGCTCGAGGAACGGCTTCCACTTCTCGGCCTCGAACTGTCCTTTGCCCACGAAGCCGCGATAGACGAACCATCCGACGGCGATGACCGCCGCGACGAACAGCACCGAATAGGCGTTGTTGCGCAGCCGTGCCTTCGGGCCGGGAGCATCGAACAGGACGGACGCGCCAGAACTCATCGGGCCACCTCGAAACGCTTGGCCAGCCAGCCGAACAGCAGGCCCGTGGGCAGGGTCAGGATCACGAAGCCGAGCGCGAATATGGCGCCGATCTGCAGTGGTGCGGCTTCGGTTTCGTTCATGCCCGCCATCAGAAGTGCGGCCTCGGCCACGCCGATCGCGGAGGCGATGGTGGAGTTCTTGGTCAACGCGATCAGCACGCTACCCAGCGGAGCGATGACCGCGCGGAAGGCTTGCGGCAGCACGATGAGCCGCAGATTCTGGCTGAACGTGAGGCCGAGGGAACGGCCTGCCTCCGACTGGCCGAGCGGCACGGTGTTGATTCCGGCGCGCAGTGATTCGCAGACGAACGCCGCTGTATACACGCTGAGTCCGACGAGGGCCCAGCGGAAGTTGTTCTCGGCGATGTCGTCGGTGCCACCCGACGCCAGCTTGAGCCCCAGGGTGGTACTCAGCCCGAGTGAGCAGAAGACGATGATCAGCGTCAGGGGCGTATTGCGGAAGACGGTCACATAGGCCGCGCCGATCCATCGTGCCACCGGGATCGGCGACACTCGCATGGCGGCCACGAGGGTGCCCAGGATGAGCGCCCCGATCGCGGACACCACAGTCAGCTTGATGGTCACCCAGAATGCGTCGAGCAATTGGGATTGATAGTCCGAGACCAACTCCAACACGGTGGACGCGTCCCTTTCCGGTCGAGGGGAGGGCTTGCCGCCGCGGCGGGGCTTCGGACCGTCCGGAATCCTGCCGCGGCACGCCGGGTCAGTACCGTTCCACCTGCGGGGGCGCCGGGACCTGGAAACCGGTGGCGGCGAAGTTCTTCTCCAGCGCCGCCTTCCAGGCTCCGCTCTGGATCATCGATTCGATCGCGCCGTTGATCTGGTCCCGCGCCTGCTGGTCGCCCTTCTTCAAGCCGATGCCGTACTTCTCGGTGGTGAACGGCTGGCCGACCACCTTCAGCGCTTCCGGGGATTGGGCGGCGAAACCGCGCAGGATGACGTCGTCGGTGGTGACCGCGTCCACGTCGCCGGCCTTCAACGCCTCCACGCACAACGAGTACGTGTCGTACTCCTGCAGCTGAACGTCTTTGGCGTACTTCTCCTTCACGTTCTGCGCGGGAGTGGAGTTCTTCACCGAGCACAACTTCTTGTTGCCGTTGAGTGATTCCACGCCGGTGATGTCGGTGTTGCCGCTCTTGACCAGCAAGGACTGGCCGGTGATGAAGTACGGACCGGCGAAGTCGACCTTCTCTTTGCGCTTGTCGGTGATGGAGTAGGTGGCGACGATGAAATCGACCTGCCCGTTCTCGATCAGCGTCTCACGCTGCGGTGACGGCGCTTCCTTGAACGTGACCTCCTCCGGCCGCACGCCCAGCTTCTCGGCGACGTAGCGGGCAACGTCGACGTCGAGGCCGCTGTAGGACCCGTCCTTGTTCCGCAGGCCCAGACCGGGCTGGTCGAACTTGATGCCGATGGTGAGCTTGCCGTCCTTGGCGTGGTCGAGGGCGGATTTGTCGTCGCCGCCGCCACACGCGGTGGCGGTCGCGGCGGCGAGTGTCAGGGCGATCGCCCCGACACCGATGCGCAGAGCGCGATTGATCCTCATCGAGTTCCTTCTCCCTATCCGTGGGTCTGCTGGCCGCTGTGTCCGGCAGGTCAGTGGCTCAAAATCTTGCCCAGGAAGTCCTTCGCGCGCTCGGACTTCGGGGCGGTGAAGAAGGCGTCCGGCGGCGCGTCCTCCACTACCTGACCGTCGGCCATGAACAGCACCCGGTTCCCCGCGCGGCGCGCGAAGCCCATCTCGTGGGTGACGACCAGCATCGTCATCCCCTCCTTGGCCAGCGACACCATCACTTCGAGCACTTCGTTGACCATCTCCGGGTCCAGCGCGGAGGTCGGCTCGTCGAACAGCATCACCTTCGGGCTCATCGCCAGCGCGCGGGCGATGGCCACGCGCTGCTGCTGCCCGCCCGACAGTTGCGCCGGGTACTTGTCGGCCTGATCGGCGATGCCCACCCGGTCGAGCAGTTGCATCGCGCGGGCTCGGGCGTCGTCCTTCTTGACCTTGCGTACCTTGACCGGCGCGAGCATCACGTTCTCGAGGATCGTCTTGTGCGCGAACAGGTTGAACGACTGGAAGACCATGCCGACGTCGGCGCGCAGCGCGGCCAGGGCGCGGCCCTCGGCGGGCAGCGGGACGCCGTCGATGGCGATGTCGCCGGAGTCGATCGGCTCCAGGCGGTTGATGGTGCGGCACAGCGTCGACTTGCCGGAGCCCGAGGGGCCCAGCACGATGACGACCTGGCCTTTGGGCACCTCCAGGGTGATGTCCTTCAGTACGTGCAGGTCGCCGAAATGCTTGTCCACATTGCGCATCAAGATCATCGGTGGCGCGCTGGTGGCGGCGCTGACGTCCCCGGCAGAGGCGTCCCCGGTGGTGCCGGGAGTGGCGGCGTCGTCGGTCATGGTCATGACCTTAGGCAAAAATCGGAAATTTGCCCGACTTTCCGCGACACACCGTCTCGCCGCGCCGATTCGACATGTGCGCGTAACCCCGCGGTCGCTGCGGCGTCGGTCGCGGATCGCCCGGAGCCTGCGTCTATGCCCGCGGAAGCCGGCGCTCGGCCGCCCCGTACCCTGGATGGGTGGATTCGATCGGACAGGTAGTGCCTGCTCCCGCCGAGGGCACCGCACGCAGTTACGAGGTCCGCACCTTCGGTTGCCAGATGAACGTGCACGACTCCGAACGCTTGTCGGGTTTGCTGGAGGACGCGGGATACGTGAAGGCCGCGCCGGGCGCGACGGCCGACCTCGTCGTCTTCAACACCTGCGCGGTGCGCGAGAACGCCGACAACAAGCTCTACGGCACGCTCGGTCACCTGGCGCCGATCAAGGCGGGCCGTCCGGGCATGCAGATCGCCGTCGGCGGCTGCCTGGCGCAGAAGGACCGCGACGTCGTGGTACGCAAGGCGCCGTGGGTCGACGTGGTGTTCGGCACCCACAACATCGGCTCGCTGCCGGTGCTGCTGGAGCGGGCGCGGCACAACCGGGAAGCCCAGGTGGAGATCCTGGAGTCGCTGGAGGCGTTCCCGTCCACGCTGCCCGCCAAGCGCGAATCGGCCTATGCGGGCTGGGTTTCCATCTCGGTCGGCTGCAACAACACCTGCACCTTCTGCATCGTGCCCGCCCTGCGCGGCAAGGAGGTCGACCGCCGCCCCGGTGACGTGCTGGCCGAGGTGCAGGCGCTGGTGGACCAAGGCGTGCTCGAGGTGACGCTGCTCGGTCAGAACGTGAATTCCTACGGCGCCTCGTTCGCCGACCCGAGCGAGCCGCGTGACCGCGGCGCGTTCGCCAAGCTGCTGCGCGCGTGCGGGCACATCGACGGCTTGGAGCGGGTCCGCTTCACCTCCCCGCACCCGGCCGAGTTCACCGACGACGTGATCGAGGCCATGGCCGAGACCCCCAACATCTGCCCGCAGCTGCACATGCCGCTGCAGTCGGGTTCGGACCGGGTGCTCAAGGCGATGCGGCGTTCCTACCGCAAGGCCCGCTACCTCGGCATCATCGACAAGGTCCGCGCGGCGATGCCGCACGCGGCGATCACCACCGACATCATCGTGGGCTTCCCCGGCGAGACCGAGGAGGACTTCCAGGAAACGCTGGACGTGGTGCGCCGGGCGCGCTTCACCAGCGCGTACACCTTCCAGTACTCCAAGCGGCCCGGTACGCCCGCCGCCGAGATGCCCGATCAGCTGCCCAAGGCCGTCGTCCAGGAGCGCTACGACCGGCTCATCGCGCTGCAGGAGGAGATCTCCCTGGCCGCCAATCAGCAGCTGGTCGGCACCGAGGTGGAGCTGCTGGTGGCCGACGGCGCGGGCAAGAAGAACGCCGCGACCGCGCGGATGAGCGGCCGCGCCCGCGACGGCAGGCTGGTGCACTTCCGCCCGGGTGGCGCCGAGCCGATCCGTCCCGGCGATCTGGTCACCGTCGACATCACCGGCGCGGCGCCGCACCACCTGATCGCCGACGCGACGATCAAGACCCACCGCCGCACCAGCGCGGGCGACGCGCACGAACGCGGCGTCACGCCGAAGACCGCGCCGATCGGCGTGGGTCTCGGCCTGCCCCGTATCGGTGCGCCCGCTCCCGAACCGGTGGGCGCGGCCTGCTCGACCGGCTGCGGCGCATGACCACCACCGGACCCGACGACAACGGCGACGCGGCCCGCGGCGCCGAGGAGTCCGTCCCGGCGTCCGGCGACGACGAGCGCGGCGCGTCCGCGGCAACCCCCCGGAGCGAGCC
>NZ_JABLTE010000080.1 GCF_013315795.1 Nocardia barduliensis | reverse complement strand
CCGCCGGATCCAACGACACTCCATTCGCACTCGACAACCGCGCACTGTCCCGAAAGGCCCCCGTCACATCCGCATGCCGCGACAACGCCCAGAATCCCAGATCCGGGTTGTGATACAGCGGCGCCTCTTCCCGCAGCCGCCGATACGTCGGATACGGATCCTCGTGAAAGGCGTAGTCGTACGGATCGAACACCAGTGGCTCCACCGCGGCCGTCATCGCCCACACTCCGAAACCGAGAACACGTTCCGCCGCGCGGAAGGAAGCCGCGACACAGGCGAAGACAGATAGCTGGACATGTGTCTGGACAGTACCACCGCCTGATGCATCCGGACAATGCCTCGGGACGTGCCGTTTCACCCACCGGGCCACCGTGCCGGAACCCACCCACATCGGCGCCCATCCGCGCGCAACCTCGGCGAGAATGGCAGAGTTAGAACCTGTTATTGCCAGCGCTCACGATTCGAGACTATATTCCGTACACGTGTCCAGACAGTATCGGAGTAATCCATGAGCAGCCTTCTGCCCGCCGACGGGTCCCGCCTGCTGATCGGCGGCAAGCTGGTCGAGGGCGCCGACGGTGTCTTCGCGACGGTGAATCCCGCGACCGAGGAGGTGCTCGGCCTCGCCGCCGACGCGAACGCGGCCGATCTCGACGCGGCCGTCGACGCCGCGCGCACCGCGTTCGACGAGACGAACTGGTCGCGCGATCACGCCTTCCGCGCCCGCTGCCTCGAACAGTTGCGGACGGCGCTGCAATCGCACGTCGAGGAACTGCGCGAGATCACCATCGCCGAGGCCGGCGCCCCGCGAATGCTCACCGGCGGTCCGCAGCTGGAAGGCCCGGTCGCCGACCTCGCCTACTCGGCCGGGCTCGCCGAAAGCTACGGCTGGGAAACCGATCTGGGCATAGCCGAGCCGATGGGCATCAAGACCCGCCGTGTGCTGCGCCGAGAACCGGTCGGGGTGGTCGGGGCGATCACGCCGTGGAACTTCCCGCATCAGATCAACTTCGCCAAACTCGGCCCGGCACTGGCCGCGGGGAACACCGTCGTGCTCAAACCCGCTCCCGACACTCCGTGGTGCGCGGCGGCGGTCGGCGCCGTCATCGCCGAGGAGACCGATATCCCGGCCGGCGTGGTGAACATCGTGACCTCCGCGGACCACACGCTCGGCGCGCGGCTCACCGCCGACCCGCGCGTCGACATGATCAGTTTCACCGGGTCGACGGCCACCGGCCGTGCCGTCATGACGGGCGCGGCCGCCACGCTGAAGAAGGCGTTCCTCGAACTGGGCGGGAAATCCGCGTTCATCGTGCTCGACGACGCCGACATCGCGGCGGCCTGCTCCGTCGCGGCCTTCTCGGTGTGCGTGCACGCCGGACAGGGCTGCGCCCTGTCCACCCGGCTGCTGGTCCCCCGCGCCGCCTACGACCAGGCCGTGCAGGCGGCCGCGGCCACGCTGGGCGGGATCCGGCCGGGCGATCCCGCCGACCCGCGCACCGTCTGCGGGCCGCTGATCTCCGAACGGCAGCGCGCCAGGGTCGAGCGTTACCTCGATATCGCGCGCGCCGAGGGCGGACGGATCGTGGTCGGCGGCGGCAGGCCCGCCCGGCAGGAACGCGGGTTCTTCGTCGAGCCGACGCTGATCGCGGACGTCCCCAACAGCGCGACGGTCGCCCGCGAGGAGATCTTCGGCCCGGTGCTGGTGATCATCCCGCACGACGGTGACGAAGACGCCGTGCGCATCGCCAACGACTCCCCCTACGGCCTGTCCGGTTCGGTATGGGGAACCGACCCCGAGCGCATCCGGCGCGTCACCGAAGGCGTGCGCACCGGGACGCTGAGCGTCAACGGCGGCGTCTGGTACTCCGCCGACGTCCCGTTCGGCGGCTACAAGCAATCCGGCCTCGGACGCGAGATGGGCATCGCCGGATTCGAGGAGTACCTCGAGACCAAAGTGATCGCCTCCCCGGCCTGATCGCCGCCGGACAACGACAACACAGAGGAGCTGAACCGCATGGCCCGTTTCACGGGAAGATCCGCCATCGTCACCGGCGCGGCCCAAGGCATCGGCGCGGCCTACGCGCAGGCGCTGGCCGCCGAGGGCGCGAGCGTCGTGGTCGCCGACAAGAACGCCGAGGGCGGCGCGGCGGTCGTGGAGAAGATCGTCGCCGACGGCGGCACCGCGGTATTCGGGCAGGTCGACGTGTCCGATCCGGAATCCGCCACCGCGCTGGCCGATTTCACCGTCGCGGAGTTCGGCGGCATCGACCATCTGGTCAACAACGCCGCCATCTACGGCGAGATGAAACTGAACCTGCTGCTGACCGTGCCGTGGGACTACTACAAGAAATTCATGAGCGTGAACATGGACGGTGCGCTCACCATGACCCGCGCCGTCTGGCCGCACATGTCCAAGCGCGGCAGCGGATCCATCGTCAACCAGTCGTCCACGGCCGCGTGGCTGTACTCCAGTTTCTACGGCCTGGCGAAGGTCGGCGTCAACGGGCTCACTCAGCAACTGGCCTTCGAACTCGGCGGATCGAACATCCGCGTCAACGCGATCGCGCCGGGTCCGATCGATACCGACGCCACCAAAGCCGTCACCCCGGAAGTGATCGTCGACGACATCGTCAAACGCCTGCCGCTCAAACGGATGGGCACCCCGCAGGATCTGGTCGGCGCCTGCCTGTACCTGCTGTCGGACGAGGCGAGCTGGGTCACCGGCCAGATATTCAACGTCGACGGCGGACAGATCGTGCGGTCATGAGCGCCCGCATCGGATTCCTCGGCCTCGGCAATATGGGCGCGCCGATGGCCAAGCGCCTGCTGGACTGGCCGGGCGGGCTCGCGGTGTGCGACATGCGGCCCGAAGCAATCGAACCGTTTCTGGCGGCCGGGGCCGACGCGGTCGCCTCGGCCGCCGAGCTGGCCAGGCAGGCCACGGTCATCTCGATCACCGTGGTGAACGACGCACAGGTCCGCGAGGTGATCACCGGTCCGGAGGGCGTGCTGCGCACCGCCGCGCCGGGCACCGTGGTCGCCGTGCACTCCACGATCAGCGATCGCACCGCCGAAGAACTCGGGGCCGTCTGCGGCGCACGCGGCGTCGAACTGGTGGACGCGCCGATCAGCGGCGGCGCGGCCGGTGCCACACGCGGCGCGCTCGCGGTCATGGTCGGTGGCAGCGAGGCGGCGTTCGAGCAGGTGCGCGAACCGTTCGGCTGCTTCGCCGATCTGATCGTGCACGCCGGGCCGGTCGGCGCGGGCACACGGATGAAGCTGGCGCGCAACCTGTTGCACTTCGTCTCCTTCACCGCGGCCACCGAGGCGCAGCGCTTGGCCGAGGCAGCGGGTCTGGATCTCACCGCGCTCGGCAAGGTGGTACGGCACTCCGACGCGGTCACCGGTGGCCCCGGCGCCATCATGCTGCGCGACACCACCGCCCCGATCCAGGACGGCGACTTCTGGCTGCCGATCCTGCGGCACGTGCGCGACCTCGGCGAGAAAGACCTGAGTCTCGCCCTGGAACTGGGTGAACGGCTGGGCACCCCGCTGCCGCTGGCCGAATCGGCCCTCGACCGGCTCGGCCCCGGACTCGGCGTAGGGGCCGGCACCCCCGTATCGGAAAGGCAATCCTCATGAGCGACAACGGCTCCGGCGACACCGTGCGGCAGCGCGGTCTGGCCAAGATGGCCGAGGTGTACGGCACGGAGTTCCAGGACTACCCCGGCCCCCACTTCGCCCTCACCTCCGACCACCTCTTCTCCGAGATCTGGTCGCGGCCCGGCCTCACCATCCGGGACCGCAGGCTGCTGCTGCTCGGGGCGCTGGCGGCGCAGGGCGCCATCGACACCGCGGGCATCCAGATCGGGGCCGCGCTGCGCAACGGCGAACTCACCGAAGAACAGCTGCACGAGATCGCGGTATTCCTGTGCTACTACGTGGGTTGGCCGAACGGCACCAAACTCGACCTGCTGGTGGGCACGATTGTGGCGCAGCAGAAGAAGGCCGCCCGCGCGCAGTCCGCGCCCGCCGAGCAGTGAGGACCCGTTGACCATGTCTGACGCCACCACCATTCGCCCCCTGCGCGCGAGCCAGGTCACGGCCTGGGACCACCGGGCCGATGTCGTCGTCGCCGGATACGGCATCGCCGGGGTCTGCGCCGCCATCGAGGCCGCTCGTGCGGGCGCGGACGTGCTGGTCCTGGAGCGCACCGGCGGCTGGGGTGGCGCCGCCGCCCTGGCTGGCGGATTCCTCTACCTCGGCGGCGGCACACCGCTGCAGCAGGCCCTCGGTTTCGAGGACACGCCGGAGAACATGGAGACCTTCCTGCTCGCGGCGCTCGGTCCCGGGGTGGACAAGGCGAAGATCGCCGACTACTGCCGCGGCAGCGTCGAGCACTTCACCTGGCTGGTGGCCTGCGGTGTGCCGTTCCGCGAGGCGTTCTGGGGCGAGCCGGGCTGGGAACCACCGCACGACGAGGGACTGATGTACTCCGGCGGCGAGAACGCCGCGCCCTTCAACGCGATCGCGAAACCCGCTCCGCGCGGCCATGTCCCGCAGATGGCCGACAAGCGCACCGGGGAGAAGGGCGGCGGCTACATGCTGATGAAGCCGCTGGCCGACACTGCCGAAGCGCTGGGCGTCCGCGCCGAATACGACATGCGGATCGCGCGGCTGATCGTGGACGACGACGATCGCGTCGTCGGCGTGCTGGCCCGCCGTTACGGCAAACCGGTCGCCATCCGCGCCGAACGCGGCGTCGTGCTGGCCACCGGCAGCTTCGCCTATCACAAGGAGATGATCGAGGGGTACGCGCCGCGGCTGATCGGCAGGCCCGCCGCGGCGATCGAGGAACACGACGGGATCGGCATCCGGCTGGCGCAGGCGCTCGGCGCGGAGCTGGCCCATATGGACGCGACCGAGGTGGCGTTCTTCGGCGACCCACAGCTGCTCGCGCGCGGCATCCTGGTCAACGGGCGCGGCCAGCGCTACATCCCGGAGGACACCTATCCGGGACGGATCGGGCAGGCGACGCTGATCCAGCAGGACAACCAGGCGTACCTGGTGATCGACGAGGCGGCGTACGAGGAGGCGCTGACCACCGAGACCTCCACCCCGTTCTTCCGCCAGCCCCCGACTTGGGTTGCGGAGACGATCGCCGAACTCGAAGCCGAGATGGGCCTGCCCGGCCAGGCGTTGCAGGCCACCGTGGAGTGCTACAACCTGCACGCAGCCGACGGCGCCGACCCGTTGCTGGGCAAGAAGCCGGAATGGGTGCGGCCGTTGCGCGGACCGGTAGCCGCGTTCGACATGCGCGGTTTCACCGCCGGTTTCACCCTCGGCGGATTGCGCACCGACCTGGACTCCCGGGTGCTGCACGTCTCCGGCGAGCCGATCCCGGGACTGTTCGCCGCCGGAAGGTGCACCTCCGGTCTGTGCGCGGGCGGCTACGTCAGCGGCGCGTCGCTGGGCGACGGCAGCTTCTACGGGCGGCGGGCCGGCATCGCGGCGGCCAAGAACTGAGCCGCCCGAAACCGCTAGTAGGATCCAGACACATGTCCGAACCCGATTCCGTCATTCTCGAGGCGACCCGCCGCAGGCTCTCCGGCAAACAGGCCGACACGGTCGACAAGCTGACCCGCTCGGCGGTGGAAGTGCTCGCGCGGGAAGGTTTCGCCGGTATGACCATCCGGATGGTCGCCGCGGCGGCCGGGGTCGGGACGGCCACGGCCTACACCTACTTCTCCTCCAAGGAGCACCTGGTCGCCGAGATCTTCTGGCGGCGGCTGGTCGCGTCACCGTCGCCGGTCAGCGACGACCCGGACCCGACCGTCCGGGTCGTCGCCGAGTTGCGCAATATCGCGATGCTGGTGGCCGACGAACAGGAGCTCTCCGGCGCGGTCACCAGCGCCCTGCTCGGCCGCGACCCGGACGTGGAGCACCTGCGCGGGCGGATCGGGGCCGAGATCCGCAAGCGCATCATCCGCGCCCTCGGCCCGGATCCGGACCCGGACGTGGTCGAATCGCTGGAATTGCTGTACGCGGGCGCGCTGGTGCGCGCGGGCATGGGCTATGGGTCCTACTCCGAGATCGCCGACCGCATCGAGACCTCCGCGCTGCTGATCCTGCGGTAGCGCGGACTACCGGCCTCCGGCCAGATCCGTGAACGACCCGGTCACATAGGACGCCTCGGCGGAGAGCAGCCAGGCGATGGCGGCGGCGACCTCCTCGGGGTCGCCGCCCCTGCGCATCGGCAGGGTGGGCGCCAAACGGGCGACCCGGCCCGGTTCACCACCGTCGGCATGGATCTCGGTATGGATGTAACCGGGGCGGACCGCGTTGACCCGGATGCCCTCGGCCGCCACCTCGAGCGCGAGCCCCCGCGTGAAGGTGTCGAGCGCGCCTTTACCGGCCGCGTAATCCACATACTCGCCGGGCGCGCCGAGCCGTGCGGCCACCGAGGAGACGTTCACGATCGCACCGCCGGCACCGCCGTGCGCCGTGGACATACGCAGCACGGCCTGCTTCGCGCACAGGATCGGGGCGATCACGTTCACCGCCATCGTGCGATGCAGCCGCTCGGCGTCGAGTTCGTCGACCCGGCACTGCGCTTCGAGTGCGCCCGCGTTGTTGACCAGGCCGGTGAGCGTCCCGAATTCGGCGTCGACGAAGGCGAACAGTGCCTCGATCGCCGCGGGGTCCGCCAGGTCGGCGCGCACCGCACGGGCCACGCCGCCCGCCGCGGCGATCTCGGCGACCACGGCGTCGGCCGCCGCGGCGTTCGTCCGATAGGTCAGACAGATCCGATGTCCGTCGCGGGCGAGGCGACGCGCCGTGGCCGCGCCGATGCCGCGACTACCCCCTGTGACCAGGACAGCTCCCGATCGCACCGACGAACTCCTCTCGTTGGGCAAGACTTCCGGCCGGGTTGCCCGAAACCGCGCCACGCGGCGCGCGCTTGCTCGTATCTTTGCCGTAGTCGGTGCAGATCGGAGTGGGAAAAGTGCAATCAGGTGAGCTTTCCGCGGACTACGTCGTCGTCGGTGCGGGATCGGCGGGCGCGGTGGTGGCCGATCGGCTCAGCGCCGATCCGGGCACCACGGTGGCGCTGCTGGAAGCGGGCCCGCCGGACAAGAACAAGTTCACCCACATTCCCGCCGGGTTCGCGAAACTCTTCCGTTCCGAGGTGGACTGGGACTATCTCACGCAGCCGCAGCCGGAACTGAAGAACCGCGAGATCTACTGGCCGCGCGGCCGGATGTTCGGTGGCTCGTCCTCGATGAACGCCATGATGTGGGTGCGCGGATTCCGGGCCGACTACGACGAGTGGGCGCTACTGGCCGGAGACGAGTGGGGCTTCGCCGCGGCCGTCGAGCAGTTCCGCCGCATCGAACGCGTGGAGAACGCCCAGTACCCCGACGAAGGCACCGAGGGTCCGCTGCACATTTCCCGCCAGCGCAGCCCGCGCGGCCTCACCGCCGCCTATCTGGCCGCGGTCGAGGAGGCCGGATACCAGGTCGAGCCGCCGAACCGGCCGCAGCCGGACGGGTTCAGCCAGACCATGGTGACCCAGCGCGCGGGTCGTCGCTGGAGCACCGCCGACGCCTACCTGCGGCCCGCCCTGCGCAGGCCGAACCTCACGGTGCGCAGCGAGGCGCTGGCCACCCGGGTGCTGTTCGACGGCACGCGCGCCGTCGGCGTGGAATACCGCCAGGGCGGTGCCACGCACACGGTGACCGCGCGGCGCGAGGTCGTGCTGTGCGGCGGCGCGATCAACAGCCCCCAACTGCTCATGCTCTCGGGCATCGGTGACCGGGACGAACTGGCCCGCCACGGCATCGAGGTGCGCCACCACGCCCCCGAGGTCGGCGCGAATCTGCAGGACCACCTGGTCGCGGGCCTCGGCTACGGCGTCGCGGGCGACTCGCTGTTCGGTGCGGAGAAGCCGCGCCAGCTGCTGGCCTACCTGCTCCGGCATCGCGGCATGCTCACCTCGAACGTCGGCGAGGCCTACGGGTTCGTGCGCAGCAGGCCGGACCTGGAATACCCCGACCTGGAGCTGATCTTCGCGCCCGCGCCGTTCTACTACGAGGGACTCCAGGACCCGACCGAGCACGGCGTGATCCTGGCGACAGTGCTGCTGCGCCCGCAGAGCCGAGGCCGGATCGCCCTGTCCGGCCCGGACCCGTCCGCCAAACCCGTCATCGATCCGCGCTACCTGTCCGACAGCGCGGGCGCCGACCGCGCCGCCATCATGGCCGGGCTGCGCGTGTGCGCGGACATCGCCGCCAAGCCATCGATGCAGGCGGTGCTCGGCCCGCTGATCTACCCGCCGCAGGCGCCCGCGCAACCGGAAGCCGTGCTGGAGCTGACGCTCAACTCCTACGCGCACACGCTCTACCATCCGGTCGGCACCTGCCGCATGGGCACCGACGCCACCAGCGTCGTCACGCCCCGGCTGGAAGTGCGTGGCGTGCAGGGTCTGCGAGTCGCCGACACTTCGGTGATGCCGCTGATCATCCGCGGTCACACGCACGCGCCCGCGGTGTTCATCGGCGAGCAGGCGGCCAAGTTCATCCTCGCGGGATAGCAGGCCGCCCGCCGGGGGACGGCAGGAGTCGGCGCGCCGGGTTACGACGCGACGAACAGTCCCAGCGAGGCGGCCGCCAGCGCGAGGTATGGCAGCGGGTAACCGACATGCCCGTACTGCCGCGCCCGCAGCACGGTCAGCACCGCGCCGACGAAGTACACGACCAACCCGGTCGCCGCCGCCACTCCGATCGGCGGAACCGCCAGGCCGACCAGCAGTCCGGCCCCGCCGACCGCCTTGACCACCGCCAGTGGCGTCAGCCACGACTCCGGGACCCCGTAGGCCCGCATGTTCGTCCGCACCCACTCGGCGCGGACCACATCGATGCCCGCCGCGAGCAATGCGGCCGCGGCCGCCAGCACGGTAGCGACGACGTAAGCGATGTCCATTCGAATACCCTTCTGTCCGATGTCGCGCCCGGTCCACACCTCGGTCACCTCGGCGCTGTCGATTCCGTCATCTGCATGACGGACCACGAAGCGGAAAGGTGACCGATGCACACCGACGACGGGTTGGCGCGGGATTTCGAGTCCCTGCGCGGCCACTTGCACGCGGTCGCCTACCGCATGCTCGGCTCACCGGCCGAGGCCGACGACGCGGTGCAGGAGACCTGGCTGCGGCTGGCCGACCACGACGTCGAGGACCTACGGAACCTGCCGGGCTGGCTGACCACCGTCGTGTCCCGGATCTGCCTGGACATGCTGCGCGCGCGGACGGCGCGGCGCGAGGAACCGCTCGACGACCCGGCCCGGCTCGACAACGACACCGAGGAGAACGAACCGGAACACGAGGCGGTCCTCATCGATTCGGTCGGCCGGGCGCTGCTGGTGGTCCTGGACCGGCTCGGCCCCGGCGAACGCGTCGCGTTCGTCCTGCACGACCTGTTCGCGGTGCCGTTCGACCAGATCGCGCCGATCGTCGGCCGCACGACACCCACCACCAAGAAACTGGCCAGCCGGGCCCGGCAACGCGTCCGCGGCGACCAGGCGACCGGCACGCTGGAACTCGCCGCGCAGCGGCATGTCGTGGACGCGTTTCTCGGCGCGGCGCGCACCGGCGACCTCGAGGGCCTGCTGGCCGTGCTCGCCCCCGACGTGGTCCGGACGGCCGATACCGCAGCACTCCCGCCGGGACTGGCCACGACGGCGCGCGGCGCGTCGGTGGTGGCCGCGGAAACCGTGCTGCTGCGCAGGCGATCGCAGACGGCGGCGCTCGCGCTGGTGGACGGTCACCCGGGCATCGTGGTCGCCCCGCACGGCAGGCTGCTGCTGGCGCTCACGATCGCGGTGCGCGGCGACCGCGTGGCGGCATACCGGGTGATCGCCGATCCGGCGCGGCTGCGCCGGCTCCCGATCACGCTGCTGCCCAGCTGATTTCGAGTTTGCCGGGGTCAGGACGACGGCACCGGCTCCGGCACGCCGCCCGGTTCGGCGCGTTCGGCCGATCTGCGCCGCCGGAATTCCCGGGGCGTCTCACCGAAGCGCGCCTTGAACGCCGCGGAGAACCACGCCGGGGTGAACCCGGCGCGGACGGCCAGCTCGCGGATGGGATCCTCCGCCCGCAAGGGATCCTCGAGCAGATCGCGCGCGGCGCGCAGGGCTTCGTCGCGCCGCAGGTCGCGGTAGGTGGTGCCGGACTGTTGCAGGACCACGCGCAACTGCCGGGGCGACCAGCCCAGTGCGTGCGCCACCGCGGGCAAGCGCACGTCGCCCCGGCCCACGTTGGCTCGCACGTACTGCCGGATCTGCGCGACGACCTGAGCATGGTGGGCGCGCTGCGGATGGGTGTCACCGAGCGAGATCATGCTCAGCAACTCGGCGATCCGGTCGCAGACCGCGTTGAACTCGTGATCGGAGAGGTTCGACTGTTCGGCGTGGGTGCTGCGGATCATGGCCTGGGTGATCCGGCCGAGCCCGCAGTTCAGGTCGATCGTCATGCCGCGTTCGGCCGGCGGTCCCGCGCGATGGTCGAGTTCCGCGCGAGGCAGCTGGATCGCGTAGGCCGACAACAACGGGATGTGGATCTGGCACAGGTCGTCCAGGGCGGTCACCGCGGCCTGATCGGGCCGCGCCGAGGTCTCCTCGTCGCGATACCGCACCGAGTACACGCCCCGCTCGGGCACGACCACCCAGTAGAAATCGTCGCACGGACCGCGGCGGATGTTCGTCCGCGTGCGGTAGGACGTGCTGATTCCGCGCTGCTCCCAGCGCAACAACCGGTAGACGGCCGATTCCTGGACCGTCAGTCCCGAATACCACCGGTCGGGGTCGCCGTACCGGTAGTCCATCGGAACGAAGCTGTTGGCGATCGTGGTCCACGACGCGGAATCGCTCGCGGTCACGCCATAGCACTGCATGCTGACAACCTATCGCCGCCGATTTCACCGAAATCGTATTGTCCATCAACGCGGGAGGGTCGGCCGGAGTGTGACGCCCGTCATCGAAAATCGGTCATATGTCCAGCTGCTGTGACCGTTCACAAGCGCTACCGACCGGTCTGGCGGGCTCTCACAGAACCTGCGGATCGGGTCCGCGAAGGAGATCGACCAATTAGTGTGAATGCGCTGCACAGCAATCTTGGGCGGAAGGGAGTCGCCAATGTCCGTCGACAGTTCGGCCCGGCCGAGCCTGACCCTGTCAGGTAAGCCGATGTCGTCCCCGCTGAAGGACGTTCGCGGGCTATCGCGTCAGATGGTCGGGCACTTCGTCGAGAACGTCATCCCGTGCGGCACCCTGCCGGGTGACGCCATCGCGGGCGACGTCACCACCATCACCCGGGTCTGCCTGGAACTGGCGGTGAGCATGCTCGACGGCAAGGACCTGCCGGAGAAACTGCAACGGCTCGGTGACGCCGCCGCGGGATGGGCGCGAGAGGGGGTGCCCATCGACACCATCCACCACTCGATCCACGAGGGCTTCAAGATGGGCCTGGACCTGGTGGTCTCCGGCGCGACCGTGAAGGACTACGACGACCTCGTCGACGGCGCCAAGATGGTCGTGGAGATGCTCGACATGATCAACTCGGCGGTCTCGATGGCCTACGTCCGCGAGTTGCGCGCGGTGGTCAGCGAGCACCACACCGCCGTGCACACGCTGACCTCGGCGCTGCTGGGCGGGCACAGCACCTCCACCATGGCGCGGGAGTGCGGCATCGCCATCGCGTCCTCGTACGCCGTTCTGGCGGTGGCGATTCCGCCGCACCGCGAGGAACACAACCCGATGGTGGACGGCAAGGTGGTGGCACGCCGGAAACTGCGGCGGCTCCAAGCCGAGCTGGCCACCCGGTGCGGCGAGGCCGCCCTGTCGCTGCTGAGCGTGGACGGCGGGACCGTGCTCATCCCGTCCGGCCATCTGGACAACGACCAGCTGGACACGCTGGTCACCCAGCTGTCGCACGCCGCGCAGGTGGGCGTCACCGCGACGATGGTCGAAGCCACTCCCGAGACGATCCCCACCGCCGCCGACCAAGCCCACGAACTGCTCGACATGGTGCAGCGCTTGCAGGCGATGGCCGGGCTCTACCGCTTCGACGAGCTGGCGCTGGAATACCAGCTGACCAGACCGGGGCCGGGGCGGGAATACCTGGGCTCGCTGCTGGACCCGCTGGACGCGCATCCCGAACTGCTCGAGACCCTCCAGCGGCACATCGCCAACAACCTCAACCGCCAGCGCACCGCGCGCGTGCTGCACGTGCACACCAACACGGTGGACTATCGGCTCAAGCGGATCGGACAGCTCACTGGATTCGACCCCTCCCAGCCCTCGGGCCTGTGGTACCTGCGCTCGGCGCTGGTAGCCCGCACGTATCGCACGACCTGAGCAAAGGAAACCGAACCGAGTCGGCCACGGCCACGGCCACTTTCGGGTATCTCCCCGTCCATGTGCCGTTAATGTCGTGTTTACGATGTCTCGGTGCTTGTGAACGACGTTCAAGGGAGCTCGACCCTACCGGGCGAGCGAGTGGGTATGGCGGAACTCCACGAGCGTCGGTTCCGGCCGATGGTCGCGTGGTGCGGTATCGCGGTCATCGTGCTCGCGCTGATCGGCGGCGAACTCATGGCCGCGCACATCGGGGCGCTCGGACCGCTGACCAGCCTGGCGCGTGACTACGCGGGCACGCCGAAGTCGGCGACCACGCCGTGGGCGGGGTTCCTGCTGGCCCTGATCGGGCTCACGATGCGCGCACGCGTCGGCGCGGTCACCGCGGCGATCGCCGTCGACCTGCTGTTCGTCGTATTCCGAGCGGCCGATGGGCGGCCGTTCACCGTCGGCAACGGCCCCACTATCGTGCTCACCGCACTGGCGGTGCTCGCGTTCACGCGGTGGGACGGACAGCGACGGCGCACGGCGTTGCGCACCATCGCCTTCGGCGCGCTGTTGATCTCGGCGACGAAGGTCAGCGAGATCTGGCTGGACATCACCGCGTGGGCCTGCCCGATGGTCCTCGACCCGTACGTGCAGGTCGCCGACCGTGCCCTCGGCAGCCCGGCGTGGCTGGCCGGGCGCGCGCTGGAGGCGGCGGGGCCGATCGCGTCGGGCGTGGTGCGCTGGGTGTACTTCGAGCTTCCGCTGGCAGCGGTGCTGGTCGCGGCCTGGCAGCTGCGCGGCGTGACCGCAGGCGCGTGGCCGCGGCACTACCTGGTGCGGACGTTCCTGACGCTCGGCGTCGTCGGGCCGATCTGGTATGTGGTCTTCCCGGTGGTGGGGCCGGTACTCGCGTACGGCCCGCAAGGACTGGGCTTCGAGATCGCCGACGTGTGGCCGAATGCCGTTCCGGCGGTGCCGACCTCGATCGAGGCGCTGCGCTTCGACGGCATCACTCCGCGCAACTGCATGCCGTCGCTGCACACCGCCTGGGCGCTGGCGTTGTTCATCCATTCCCGGCGCGGCCCCGTGTGGTTGCGCTGGGGCGGCGCGTTCTGGCTGGTGTGCACGCTCACCGCGACGCTCGGCCTCGGCGCCCACTACGGCATCGATCTGGTCGTGGGCGCGGCATTGTGCCTGACGGTCGAATCCGCGCTGCGCGAGCCGGATCGGGGGTGGGATCACCAGCGCGTCCGGATCGTGGGCCTCGGGGTCGCCGTCTGCGCGGGGGTGCTGCTGTGCATTCGCTTCCTCACGGTGCCGATGGCGACGTATCCGATTCCGTTCGCGATCGTGATCCTCGGTGCGCTCGGCGCGCTGGCGATCATGTTCCACAGCATGTGGTTCGGCGCGTCATCCGCCGAACCGGCTCGTCCGGCGCGTCTGTGAGCCGCTCCCCGATCACCGCCCGGTGACGGGATGGGTGGGACCCGTCGGCGGCAGGTCGATCGGTCGATGTCAGCGATCGTTCTCAGCGGCGCGGCCGCCCCGGCGATGAGCGGCCAGCGTCGAGACCAGCGCAGCCCGATCGAGTTTGCCCCGCGGGGTGCGCGGCAGGCTGTCCACGACCAAAACCCGCACCGGCATGCTGGGACTGGGCAAACTCGCGCGCAGCCGCCGCCAGATCTCGTCGGGGGCCGGTGCGGCACCGTCCACCACGATCGCGGCCGCGGGCGCCTCCCCCATGCGGGCGTCGGGCACGCCCACGCAGGCCGCCTCGGCGACACCCGGTATCGCGGTGAGCGCCGCTTCGACCGACGCGGGTTCCACGTTCAGCCCCGCCCGGATCACCATGTCGCTCTCCCGGCCGAACAACCGCAGCCGGTCGCCGACCACCTCGCCCCGGTCGCCGACCGTCATCCATCCCTCGACCGGTCCGCCGACCACACCGTCCACGGTGAGGTAGCCGTCGAAGAGCATGTCACTGCGCACGTACACCAGGCCGTCGCGAACTCGTGCCTCGACGCCGTAGAACAGTTCACCCGCCGACTGCTCGTCACTTTCCCCGAGTCCGCGATCGAAGGAGACGAAGCTCAGTTCGGACGCACCGTAGAAGTGCACCAGCGAGGCGTTCGGCAAGACCTCTCGCAACGCACGCCGTCCCGTGCGCGGCCACCGGGCAGCGGAAGACAGCACCTCCCGGACGCTGCCGACCGGCCCGATTCCCGCGCGCACCACGTCCCACGCGATCGTCGGCACCGAATACAGCTGCGTCGCACCGTCGCGCAGCGCGTCGAGCGCCGGTCGCAGGTCAACGGTGGCGCCCCTGGTCAAAGCGTGCAACGCGCCGTAGAGAAAATGGGTGTGGTCCAGCACACCGGGCACCGACACCAGATCTCCGGCGCCGATGTCGAAGGTGCGGTCGGAGCGATCCAGCGTGGCGGCCCAGGACCGCTGGTCGCGGACGAACAGTTTCGGCTCGCCCGTGGTGCCGGAGGTGATGCCCGCCAGCAACTCGGCGCCCGGATCCGCCCGGCCCACCGATCCCGCGGATTCCAGTGTGGCGGCGGTGCGCACGGCGCCCTCGAATCCCAGCCGCCGCAATCGCCGATGCTGCTGCGGCGCGGCCACCACGGCTCCCGGCTCGGCGAGCGCGAGCACCCGGCGCAACTGGGCGGGCAGCAGATGACGGTGCAGCAGCACGACACTCACTCCCGCGTGCATCGCCGCCGTCACCGTCACCAGCGATTCGACGTCGGAGGTGGGCAGCACCGCCACCCGGCGCATTCCGTCGAGGCCCGCGGCGACACGGACGACCTTCGACCAGAATTCTTCGTAGCCGACGCGTCCGCGTCCCGAAATCACGGCGGTCGCCCTCGGATTCGCCGCGACCTGCCGGGCGATCCGCGCGGCGAGCAGGTCAGTCATCGTCCACTCCCCGCGCCGCGAGCGCGTCACCCATCGCGTCGGCCGTCCGCAACGCGCGCACCAGCACCGGCGTCACCAGCGCGGTCATCGACCACTGCAAGCCACGCGCGCGCCGCGCCTCGGCGACGTCGTGCACGATCCCGGCCAGCAACGGGACGCAGCGGATGGCCAGCGCCAGCAGCAGACCGATTCGCTCGGGATCGACACCGACCCGGCGCAGCGGCCCGAGCCACCGGGTCACCGCGTCGAGCATGTCGGTCACCCGCGTGGTGAGGGTGAACAGCGCCGCGGGCGCCACCGAGAGCACCAGAACACCGCACACCACCGCGGCCCTGGCGGGCGAGGTGATCAGCACCTGGAACGCGGCGATGAGCAGCACCATCCACACCAGCGGACGCAACTGCTCCAGCGCCACGCGCCACGGGATTCCGGCCGCCGCGAACAGACCCGACACCACAGCGGTGGCGACCAGCACGTGCGCGGGCGAACGCACGAACACCGTGGTCGCCACGATCGATACCAGCAGCAGCGCCAACTTCACGCCGGCGGGCATCCGGTGCAGCGGCGAATTCCCCGGACGGTACAAGCCGATCATTCGACCGCTGCCCGATAGGCCGCGACAGCATCGCCGGGAGTTCCGTCGAACGCCACCGCGCCGTCATCGATCACGATGACCCGTTCGAAACTCTCCAGCAGTGACAGCTGATGCGTCACGACGATCACCTGCTGGTCCACGCCGTCCAGCGCCTCGGCGACGACCCTGGCGTTGCGCAGGTCCAGCAGCGTGGTCGGCTCGTCGGCGACGATCACCTCCGGCCTGCGGATCAGCACGGCGCCGAGGGCGAGCAACTGTTTCTGCCCGCCCGAAAGCAGGTGCGAGGGATGCTCGGCGTGGCCCGCGAGCCCGAATCGTTCCAGGATCTCCTGGACGCGGGCGGCGATCTCCGACTTGCCCAGGCCCGTGCGCCGCAGCGAGAAAGCGAGATCCTCGGCCACCGTGGGCATCACGATCTGGGTATCGGGGTCGGTGAAGACGAAGCCCACCTTCCGTCGCACCTGCCCGCCCTTGCGGGAAGCGTCCACGCCGTCCACCGTCACGGTGCCGGAGGTCGGCGTCAGCAGGCCGTTGATCATGCGCGCCAGGGTCGACTTGCCGGAACCGTTGGACCCGATGATGCCGACGCGCCGTTCGCTGATCCGCAAGTCGATCTCGCGCAGCACCTTTCGGTCACCGAAACGGTGGCTGACGCCGTCGAAGACTATCTCGCTCACGACACTCGCTCCACCAGCACGGCGATCCCCTGTCCGCCGCCGATGGCACAGGCCGCGAGACCGAGCGCGGGACCGTCCGGGCGCAGCATCCGACTCGCCAGGCGAACCAGCAAGATGGCTCCGGACGCTCCCCAGGGATGCCCCATCGCGATGGCGCCGCCCTGCGGGCAGATCTTCGACTCGTCCAGACCCAACTCGTCCGCCACCGCCAGCACCACCGACGCGAACGCCTCGGTGATCTCGATGACGCCGAGATCCGCGACGCCGAAGCCGGTTCGCCGCAGCACTTTCCGGATCGCGGGCACGGGGCCGAGGCCGGGCAGAGCCGGGTCGGACCCGGCGACCGCGCAACCGAGGACACGCAACGCGGGCAGCCCGGCGGCCACCGACTCGGTGGTGACCGCCATGACCGCGGCGCCGTCGGAGATGCCGCAGGAGTTGCCCGCGGTGGCCGTGCCCTCGGCGCCGAAGCTCGGGCGCAGCCGCGCGAGCCGGGCCACGGTCATGCCCGCCCGGATGCGCTCGTCCCGGCGCACATCGCCGATCGGGACGATCTCCGCGGCGAAGTCGGCCGCCGCGGCGAGCGCGTGCGAGCGGGCCGCGTAGGCGTCCTGACGCTCCCGGCTGATGCCGCGCGCCCGCGCGAGATCGTCGGCGGCCACGCCCATGTCCGGATCGGGAAAGCCTGGTGGCGCAAAGGGCGCGCGGGTGTAGCGCACGGGCTCCGCGTCCCCGGCCGGCGGCCAGAACCGCCACGGGGCGGTACTGGCCGATTCGACTCCTCCGGCGAGGATCAGTTCGTCGGCGCCGCCGCGCACCCGCAGCGCCGCCTGCATCACCGCGTCGAGGCCCGAGCCGCACTGCCGGTCGACGGTGACTCCGGGGACTCGCACGCCCAGACCCGCACGCAACGCGGCGACGCGGGCGGGATCGCCGCCGGGGCCGAGACAGTTGCCCAGCACCACGTCGTCCACTTCGGCGTCGATGCCCGCGCCGCGCACCGACGCCAGCACCGCTCGCAGCACCGGAGCGGCGAGGTCGACAGTGGTGACCTCCGCCAATCCGTGCCCCGCGTTGCCGATCGGCGTGCGGCGCGGCGCAACCAGAACAGGGACGCGGCTCATGTCAGCAAGTCTCTCAGCCGGCCACGGGCGACCTTCCCCGCGGCGGTTCGCGGCAGCGCGGGAAGCGGCACCCATCGGCGCGGCATCGCCTCCTTGGCCAGCACGCGACGCGCTCGCGACCGGATCTCGCCGAGTTCGGCGCCGCCGTCCAATTGCACCGCGGCCGTGACGGTTTCGCCCAGCACGGCATGCGGCGAGCCGATCACGGCCACCGCGGCGATGCCGTCGAGCGACCCGAGGACGCGCTCCACGTCCTCGGCGACCACCACGGTGCCGCCGACATTGATCGCACAATCGCCCCGGCCCAGCACGGTCAGCTCACGGTCGTCGCCGAGCACGGCGAGGTCGCCTACCCCGAACCAGTCGGGTGCGCCGAGCACGCGATAGGGCGACCGGACGTAGAGCAGTCCCTCCCGCACTTCGGCCTCGACCCCGTCGAGCAGCCGCATCGGCTCGGGCACCCGCCGCGCCGCCACCAGCGAGACCTCGGAGGACCCGTAGTACTCGACCACCTCGACCGAGGCGGCCGCGGCCAGCGCACCGTCGTCCAGCGCGATGCCAGCCACGATGGCGGTACGCAGGCGGGGGCAGGTGCGCACCACCGCACGCAGCACCGAGGGGACCGCGTGCGTCACGGTGGCTCGCGCCGGATCGTCGGTGACGCACGCGCCGCGCCACAGCGCGTGCAGCGCACCGAACAGATGCATCGTCGCGTGCAACGGTCCGGTGATCAGGACGCGATCGGCCCGCACCACGCCGGTGATCGCGGTGAAGGCGGGGAAACTGTCGTACCAGGAAGCGGCCGTCCTGGCCAGCGGCCGGGGCCGACCGGTGGAGCCCGAGGTCGCCACCAGCAGAAACGCCTCGGGCGGAATATTCGCGCGGTGCGGCCGCGCAGCGGGATCCTCGACGAACACCGGGACGCCGCGCCGCGCCGCGGCGCAGACACAGATCAGCGCGTCCGGCACGGGCAGAGCCGACGCGTCGTAGACGGTCGCGTCCGGGTTCCGGGCGATCCACTGCTCGATGGCGCGGTCGAGTTCGCGGTAGGTATAGGCGCGGCCGCCGAAGTCGACGGCGGGATCTTCCTCCGCGCCGCCGAGTTCGGGACTAACCACGGATCACACCGGGATACGCCCGGTGCACTCCCCTGGCCACCACGCTCGCGACCACGACCTTGAGCAGATCGCCGGGAATGAACGCGAAGTTCGTGCTGACGGCGGCCCAGAGGCCGAGATCGGTGCGCAGCAGCAGGCCCACGGTGCCGAACGAGTAGATGATCAGCAGGCCGCCGACGGCGTTGATCAGCAGGCCGAGCGCGATCGGATATCTCGGCAGGATCCGGGCGGTGCAGAATCCGATGAACAACGCGGCGGGAATCCAGCCGACGAGGTATCCGGCGCTGGGCCCCGCCAGCGCCGTCAATCCGGTGCGGCCACCGGACAGCAGCGGCAGGCCGATCATCGTGAGCGCCAGGAAGACCAGCACCGCGGCCGTTCCCTTGCGCGCCCCGAGCACCGCACCGGCCAGGATCACACCGAGGGTCTGCACCGTGATGGGGACCCCGCTGGCCCCGACCGTAATGGTGCCCGGCAGGCCGAGCGCCGCGATCAACGCCGCGAAGACGGCGATCTGCGCCATGTCCCGCGCGGAGACCCCGGCGCTGGACCCCCGAGAGTTCTCGACACCCGCCACGACGACCCTCCACCTAGAACTTGAACGACGTTCAAGGTAGCAGGCGGAGTGCGGTGGCGCGCCGGACGGCTCAGCGGTGCGTCCAATCGGGCTGGGTGAAGTGAGCGACCCGGGCCGCGGCAGCGGCGGTGCCCAAGAGGACGACTTCGCGGAATTGCCACAGCAGCGCGCCGGTGGGCGCGTGGATCGTCATCTTCGGGCCGAGCCGCATCTGGAGCAGACCGGTCTGGTCGGCGGGCGCGACATCATCGCGCAGCCGCGCCTGCGGTACCGCGTCCTCGGCCCGCACCCAGCGTGGCGTGTCCTCGGCCACCAGCCGAGCGAGATCCACCAAGTGCACCGAGTAGACCTCGTCCGGGTTCGGCCGTAGCCGCGTGACATCGGTCAGCGCCAGCACGAGGGGCGTGATCGTGAAACCGGAGGCGGCGGGAAAGTCGTCGAGTGCGCCGAGCAGATCACCGGGAGTTGCCTCCAGGCCCAATTCTTCGCGCAGTTCGCGTAGGGCGGCCTGGTCCGCGGTCTCGTCCTCGTCCACACGGCCGCCGGGCAGGCCCCACTGTCCGGCGTTGCGCCCCCGGTAGGCACGTTTGATGACGAGCACCGACAGCGGCCCATCGGGCTCGGGGACCACGCACAGCACGACCGCCGCGCGGCGTACGCCGGGCGAATCCGGAACCGCGATGCGCGGGAACTCGGCCAGCCGCGAATGCGCGAGCACACGGAACTCGTCGATGCTCCTGGGCAGCGGCACTCTCGGGGTGGGCTCCATGGCTTCGATCCTGCCCCAACGCGCCGGTTGCGGTGCGACAAGGGAAGTCGTGACAGCACCTGACAAGACTATAGATAGATGCGAATATCTACGTAGGAGCATATATTATCCTCCCTGCCGATGGAATCCATATCCGCGACGGTTATTGCCGTGAACAGGCACAGGCGATAGTCCGACTACCTGCGATCGACGACCGCCGCACGCGCCGCGGCTTCATCGACCCGGTCCCCCACCCAGGCCAGGAAATCTCGAACATCGCTGGACGGCAGCGGAAGCGCCGCCGAGCGTGCGCGCTGGAAGCTGCGCAGCGCCATATCGACGACCGGCCGGAAATCGTTCTCCGAGTCCGCGATCATTCGTGCGGCCGCGCGCTTGGCGAACCAGCGACCCGTGCGGCAGAACGCCACCGATCGACAACCGTTCAGCACTTGGTTGTCGGCCAAGTGCCCTACGCCGTCGGCATGTTCCCGGACCGAGGCGAGAATCGCGGCGAAGAGGTCGCGTCGCGCCGGTGCGGCGATGACCTGCCGCACCGGCGTCCCGTACAGCAGCCGCCCGGTCTGGTGCGCGATCGAGCGATCGAGGACATACCAGAAGGCGGGTGATTCGGCCGGATCGAAGCTGGCGCGATACGGCAGCATCGGCCCGGTATTGAGGTCGAGCAGGTAACCGGCCGCGCTGGACGGACGCGCGACGAACTCCGCGTCGTAGACCACCAATTCCAGTCCGGCCGCCGGGCACAGCAGCGTGGGGTGAGCGAGCGCCACGGCCAGGTCGCGCAAAGCCTGCGCGGGAAGGATCGGGTCCACGACAATCGCCACATCGACGTCGCTGCGTCCATGTCGATAGTCCCCGAGCGCGATCGATCCCACCGCGAAGACGCTGACCAGATCAGAACCGCAGACATCCCGGGCATGGCACACGAGACCTTCGAGGTACGGCCGCACCTCTTCCGGAAGAGATCGCGGGTCCACCAAGGCGCTGGTCATAAGTCGACATCGAATACCACAAGGGCATATGGCGCTACCCCTGCCCCGAGGCATTCTGAAAACTCGGTGGGCATCGCTGAATCGCTTGGCAGGATGGGGTGTTCAGCATCCACGCCGGAGAGGGACAAATGACCATTCTGGTAACCGGAGCCACCGCGAACATCGGGCGCAAGGTTGTCGACCACCTGCTAGCCCGCGGAGCCACCGATATTCGCGCGCTCACCAACAATCCGCGCAAGGCGGCGCTGCCCGCGGCGGTCGAGGTGGTCGAGGGCCACCTACGGCGACCGGCCACCCTGCCCGCGGCATTCGCGGGTGTGGAGCGGATGTACTTGGCGCCCACACCGGACAGTGTCACGGAGGTGCTCGAAGCCGCCCGGGAGGCCGGGGTACGGCAGGTCGTCGACCTGTCCGGCGAACCGGAGAGCTGGTGGGGCAGCGTATGCACAGCTGTCGAGGACAGCGGCCTGGCCTGGACCCACCTGTGGCCCGCAGATTTCATGGAGAACACCCTGATCTGGTCACACCAGATTCGCACGACCGGCGCCGTCCGGGAACCGCGGCCCGACGCCGCGAGCGCGCCCATCGCCATGGACGACATCGCCGCCGTCGCCGCCACCGCCCTGCTGACCGACATCCATGTCGGCCGCGCCTTGCCGCTGGCGGGGCCAGAGATTCTGTCCCGCACCGACCTCGTCCGGCACCTCGCCGACGCACTGGGCCGCGACATCACCTTCCACCCGGCCTCGCGCGAGGACTCCATCGCCGCCCTGGCCCCCACCATGGGCGAGACCGCGACCTGGTATGTCGACAACGTTCTCTGCGGTTTCGACCCCGAGCCGGCGGCCCTGCCCATCACCAGCGTCCAAGACATCACCGGCCGACCAGCGACGACCTTCGCCCAGTGGGCGGCCACGAATGCCGCGCGCTTCACCGCCGACTGAAACCTCACGCACCCTCCCCCGCACTACAACTACGGGGACGATCGGCGTTGCATCGTGGACGCAACCGGTGGCCCACTCCCCTATCCCGACGCGCCGGGTGTCAGCGGCTCAGGCGGAATCTCCGACTCAGTGCGGCAACCCCAACCCGTCCGCCAGCACCGGCCACGAATTCTCGAGCGCGTCCTGCCAATAGCCCCACGAATGCGTCCCGGTGGGCTGGAAATCGTACGTGGCGGGGATACCCAGCTCGTTCAACCGGTCACGCATGTTGTGGGTGCACCAATTCACTGCGGCCTCGATGACACCGCCCAGCACCAACTGATTGAGGAAACCACGCGGACCCGGCTGAGCGTATTCACCGTTGTAGATGTCGTACATCCCCGGAACGCCGGTCCCGGTGGACAGGAACAGTCGTATGCCGCGTAGCTGATCTGCGTGCAGGTAGGGGTCGTTGGCCGCCCACATAGGGTCGCCGGGTGGGCCGTACATGTTGTCGGTGTCGCCGCCGCCCCAGCTCTCCACGGCGAGCTTGACGAACTCGCGGCCGATCGGGTCGCTGGTCTGCGCGCAACCGCTGTAGGCCGCCACCGCCCGATACAAGCCCGGTTTGGCGATCGGTAGTTGCAATACCGAGGTTCCGGAGGTCGACAGCCCCGCTATGGCGTTCACTCCGGTGGTGCCGAACTCCGCGTCGATCAGCGGCGGCAATTCCTCGGTGAGGAATGTCTTCCATTTGTACACACCGAGTTTCGGATCCGCCGAACGCCAGTCGGTGTAATAACTCCAGCGCCCGCCCACCGGCTGCACGACGTTGACGTCCTTTTCGGCGAGGAAGCTCAGCACGTCGGTGTTCTTCTGCCAGGTCGCGCTGTCCTGACCCCCGCCGCCACCGTTCAACAGGTACAACGTCGGCCGCGGCACCGAACGGTCGGCCGGGCGCAGCACCTTCACCATGATGTCCTGCCCCATCGCCGCGGAATGCACCCGCAACTGCACGGTCCGGTCGTCCTCCGCCCACGAACCGGTGATCGACGAGGCGTCGGCACTCGCGGTCGGTGCCGCCGCCACCACGGCCGACACCGCCGCCACCACCACAGCAAGCACACGCGCCAGCGGGCGGCGCGAGGATTCCTTGCCGACCCGCACGCTGCCCACATCGCCACGCGGCGCCGCCGTGGCGAGGTCGGAACTATGTTTCATTACTTGCTTCCTCCAAGCCGACGGCATTCGTCCGCCCGGCACCGTTCTCGCGGACCGACGGCACCGGAACCGTGCCAACGCTAGAACCCCGATCGCAGCGTCGTTGACCTGGATAGACCGGGTCTGGACACCTCACGAATACGGTCTCGCCCGGCTAGGGACGCGGCACAGGAACGAGGAACGACCACGCGGCCGAAGGGACCGGCCCATCCGGGTCGGCCCCTTCGGTGATCACGCCGTCCCGGCGCATGCCGGGAACAGGCGCGCGGTCAGACGTAGACGTACGTCACCGCGTTGCTGGTACCACTCGCGCCGGTGACGGTGACCGGGGCAATGCCGAACCCCGCCGGAGCGACCGCGACGATCTGGGTATCCGACACGACCGTGAACGAAGTCGCCGGAAGGAGCCCGAACCGCACCGCGGTAGCACCGGTGAACCCGCTGCCGGTCAATGTGACCGTCGTCCCGCCGGTCACCGGACCTGAACTCGGACTGATCGAAACCAGCGAGGGGGCCGACAGATACGTGAACGGCAGCCCGGCGCTGGTACCCGCCGCGGTGGTGACGGTGACTGGCACCGTGCCGGTTCCCGCCGGAGCGACCGCAATGATGAGCGAGTCCGACAACACGAAGTAGAACGTCGCGGGGGTGGCTCCGAACCGAACCGCGGTAGCGCCGGTGAACCCGGTGCCGGTCAACGTGACCACGGTTCCCCCGGTCGCCGGCCCCGCACTCGGACTGATCGAAACCAGTGTGGGGACCGACAGATACGTGAACGGCAGCCCGTTACTCGTACCCGCGGAAGTGGTGACGGTGACTTGCACCGTGCCCGTTCCCGCCGGAGCGACGGCCACGATCTGGTTATCCGACACCACGCTGAACGAAGTGGCGGGCGTAGCGCCGAAATTCACCGCCGTCGCGCCCGAAAGTCCAACGCCGAAGAGAACGACCGTGGTTCCCCCGGCGGGCGATCCCGTGTTCGGAGTGAGCGCGAACAGAATGGGCGGCAGCACGTAGGTGTAGGGACTCCCGTTGCTGATACCGGTCGGCGCGATGACGATGACCGGCACCGTACCGATTCCCACGGGAGCGACCGCGGTGATCTGGGAATCCGACCCCACCGTGAACGAAGTCGCCGGAAGTATGCCGAAAAACACCGCGGTGGTACCGGTGAATCCGCTGCCGGTGATATTCACACTGTTACCACCGGTGACCGGTCCCGTGGTCGGCGATATAGAAGTGATAGTAGGCATGATCCTGCCTCCTCGTCGCTGTAGTGAAGAGGGGGTCGCGGTATGTGAAGGGTTTCTTCCACCGGGGTGCCGACTCCTGCCGTGGCACGGCTCTATCAGTAACACTCCGGCATACCTACTGAGGCAATGGATTCGGCGATCCGTTTTCGTCCGTTTTCGGATTCAGCACCCTATGTCGGCATTCCGGACACTCGATATTCGAACCGTCTGCGGAATACCATGAGCCGGGACGCCGATCCGGAAACAGGGAGACGGCCTTCCGTCCGCCAGCGCGGGGATGCAATCAGTCGAGCCGGTTCGTCGAGGGCCGCCACCGACGCCGGAACGTGTCGGTGCCCGGTGCGATGATGCGAACGAACTGCCTACTGCGCGAAGCGATCCAGGGGGTGTGCCGGATGACATCGATCCGCCGCGTCCCTGCCACGCAGTGGGTGGCTGTGGATGACCGCATCGTGGTGGCCGGGTGCCCGGCCGACCTGTTCGGAGCGGAGGAGAAGGATATGGACGAGACCGACGACCAGCCCACCGTGCGACTCGTCGCGCACTGCCGCCGTTGCCGCGGCTGGCTCCTGTCGCCGGAATCGGTCGCCCTGGGCATCGGACCGACCTGCGCGATCCGTGAACGCGCCGAGCTGCGAGCTACGCTCGCGCGGGAGCTGACCTTGTTCGACATCGCTGCATGATCGGTATGCCGCCCGGTCAGGCGTCGGACCGACCGGATTCGGGCCCGGCGACCTCCCAGGCGAACCCGTCCGGGTCGGCGAAGGACCCGATACCGCCGCCGCCGAGCACGATTCGGTGCGACCCGCTGCCTTCCGGTGCCACGCCGGCATCCTTGGCGGCGGCCCTGCGCCCGTAGAGCGCCAGTTTGACCGACGACGACGGGGCATCGAACTCGACGTACTTGCTGCCGAAACTCTTCGCCACCGTCAGGCCACGGTCCACGTAGAACTGCTTGGTCGCCTTGACGTTGTCGACGCCGAGGAGCACCACGAAATCGTCGACCTCTCGGGTGGCCGGGCCGGTGTCCTTCTTCGACGAGGTCGCGATTTTCCAGATCGCCCCGTCCGGCGCCTGGACCACGCCGCCGTAACCCCAGAAGCTCTTCTTGCCCGGCTTCAGCGTCGTCGCGCCCGCGTCGACGGCGGTGCCGATGAGACTGTCGACGGTGCTCGGCTGAGACACCACGAGCGACAGGACGAAGCCGCGGAACCCGTTCGTCGGCGCCTCCGAGGCGCGCACGCGCAGTCTGTCGCCGAGACCGAACGCGGCGGTGTAGAAGGCCTGCGCGGCCGCGGGATCGGGCGCCTCGAGGATGACGGACTCGATAGTGGGCTGATCAGTGGTGATGTTCATGGCCGTAACGCTAGATGCGGCGCGGTAGCCGACGCTTCTCGATTCCTGATCGGTCTGGCCGGCCGCACTTATCCTGGTGCCCGATGGCAGCGTGTTCAGGACTCCGGCGGGAGCAGCGGCGAGCTGAAAACTTCTTCCAGCGGGGTCGGGCCGGTGTAGCGGCGGCAGTTGCAGCCGACCCACTCGCGCAGGCCGTGCGTGCCCTTACGGGAGATCTCGGCATGGCACTTACTCGTCGCGCGATCGTGGAGTGACAGATCGTGGCCGCAACCGCAGCGAGCGGGAAGTTTCTCTCCCGGCCGGGATCGCCGCCGATGCCCGAACCGGCCACACACCCAACCGACGCCGACGAGGCCCGCACCGACCGCGAGGCTCAGGGGATCCAACATAAATGCAGTATACGTATACGCATAGCCGCAGTCATCCGAATCAGGGCCACCGCACTCGCCGGCGGTCACCGGACAACAGACCGCTCCTGAGCTGCCGATAAGCCCGAGCGGGACGGCGACCCGCGACGCTCGATGGCGAGCTAGGTAGCGACGTTCGGGCCGGAAACGTCGGATCGGGACGACCCCGAGTCGGCACCGGGGTGGCGCTGCTCGGCATGCGCCGCCATGCGCCGATCGATGACGGAGAGGGCGAACGCGCTCCAGCGAATGTTCTCCTGCTCGAACGAAATTCCGCGCAGCAGGGTGAGGTACGGGCCGATCCGTTCGATCTCGGCCAGGTAGGCCGGTTCACTGCGGCCGTCCAGCAACCGCGACCGCAAGCGTTCGTAGCGGGCCAGTTTCGCCTTGGACCATTCCATGCGCTCCGCGACCGCGGCGCGAACGGCGGGCGCGTCTTCGCCGTCCATCCCCTGCACCTTGACCATCATCTCGTCACGAATGGCGGTGGGCTTGGCGGGCTCGGCGATGAATTCGCGCAGCGCCGCCCGGCCCGCGGCGGTGATGGCGTGCAGGCGCTTGTTGGGGCGGCGTTCCTGCTGCACGACCCGGGTCGCGATGAGTCCGTCGGCGGCCATCCGCTCGAGTTCCTTGTACAGCTGCTGCGGCGTGGCCATCCAGAAGTTGGCGACCGAGGCGTCGAAGCTCTTGGCCAGGTCGTACCCGGACGCCTCGCCCTCCAGGAGCGCGGCCAGTACCGCGTTGCGTAGCGCCACCGGGCCAGGCTAACACAGAAGGTGATTATTCAACTCGTTGTCCCATAGGCCGTAGACAATGGCTCGGGTGCAGGGATACTGTTCGATATGTACTCAATTAATTGACTATGGAAGGTGGGATATGCATCCCTTTCGCGAAGCGGTCGAAGCGCGGGACGAAGCGGCCATCGAGGCGCTGCTGGCCGACGATGTGGTGTTCACCAGCCCGGTGGCGTTCAAGCCCTACCCGGGCAAGGCGATCACCGCGGCCATCCTGCGCGCGGTGATCCGGGTCTTCGAGGACTTCCGATACGTGCGCGAGATCGCGGACGCGGGCGGCCGCGATCACGCTCTCGTCTTCGAGGCCACCGTGGACGGCAAGCAGGTGACGGGGTGCGATTTCCTGCACTTCGACGCGCACGGCAAGATCGACGACTTCATGGTCATGGTGCGCCCGCTGTCGGCCGCGCAAGCGCTGGCCACCCGCATGGGTGAGCAGTTCGAACGCATCACGGCCGAAGCCGCCGCACAGCTCGAGCGTGAGGCAACCGGAGCGTGAGCGACAACGACGCATAGTCATCGGCGCGGGCAACGCCGGGCTCACGGCTGCGGCCACCGTGCAGCTTGCCGGTGCACGGCCCTGCTGGAGCGGCACAACCTCCCCGGCGGCTGCGTGGCCTTCTTCCGCCGCGGCCGGGTCGAGTTCGAGGTCACCCTGCACCAGCTCTCCGGAGTCGGCGTCGAAGGCCAGCCGATCTCCCTGCGTACGGGATCGCGGATCAGCTCCTATAACTGACGGCGAAGCGCGTGGCCGACGACGGTGGCGACGGCGACGAGGACCGGGACGAGCAATAGCGCCCGCGGCAAGCCACCGGCCTCGGCGGCGAATCCGATCGCCGGTGGCGCCAGCAGGATGCCGCCGTACCCGAGGGTGGTCGCCACCGCCACGCCACTGGCACCGCCGCGCGCCCCCGCGGCTGCGACAGCCAGTGGAAAGAGGTTGGCCAGCCCGAGCCCGGCGATGCCGAGACCCACCAGCGCCAGCCACGGCCATGACGTCAGGGCAGCGAGGGTGGTTCCAGCACAGGCGATTACGCCGCCGATCCGCAAGACGGCTCCCGGCCCGGCCGCGCCGACGAGGGCGGCCCCGGCCGCCCGGCCCACCGCCATGGCGCCCTGGATCGTGCCGTACCCGGCCGCCGCCAGCCCCTCGCCTGCTCCCAGATCCGCGCGCAGATGCAGCGGCACCCAGTTGTCCAGACCACCTTGCGCGAAGGCGGCGCACAACCCGACCACACCGAACGCCACCACGATCCACGGCGAGCGATCCCCCGCTGCCGACGGCGAAAACACTCGGGGGACCGGATCGTCGGTCAGCACCCACCCGGCCACCACGGCCATCACCACACCCAGCGGGGCCGCCGACAGCAGGTGCCCGGTCGGCGACAGATGTGCGGCGAGCAGGCCACCCGCGCCCGCCCCGGCCAGACTGCCCAGACTGTTTGCCGCGTGCATCGCGGGCAGCAGCGGGCGATCCAGCGCGGCCACCAGGTCGACGGCCACCGTGTTCACGGCGACGTCGAGCGCTCCGAAGGCCACGCCGAAGACGGTGAGCGCCACCGCGAGCTGCGGCACCGAAACAGCCAGCGGCGGCAGCACGACGGTCGCCGACAGCATCCCGGCCGCCACGGTCGCCACCCGGGCGCTACCCCAGCGGCGGCAGATCACACCGCCGGCCGACATCGTCGCCACCGCCGCGACCGACATGGCCAGCAGCGCGAGTCCGAGTTCCCCGGGAGTGGCGTGCAGACGCTGCGCGACCGCGGGAATGCGCACCGCCCATCCCGCGAAGACGAACCCGCCGAGTGCGAACAACACCGCGACCGCGCGCCGGGCGCGCCGCAGCGGCAGGGGACCCGCCCGCCGCGTGGGCACGGACCTCTCGGACATTCTGTTACCGGTCATAGATTTAGACGGTAAGCGCCATGTCTTTTACCGGTCAACAGTTACACTGGTAAACATGTCGGGAACGAGCACCGCACCCGGAACCTTGGAGCAGGTCCGGACCTTCCTGAACACCTGGCGGTTGCCGCACGAGACCCGCACGCCGGTCGACGACCTCCCAGAGCTGCTCACCCGGGCCGCGGACTGGCGCACCACCCTGCCGGACATCCCGCGGCCGCGCCCGCACGACGTGGACGAACTGCGGGCGCTGCGCACCGACCTCCGCGCGGCACTGGGCGATTGCGCCCCGGCCGCGCTGCGCGCGTGGTTCGAACGGCATCCGGTGAGCGTGACCGTCGGCGACGAAGCGCGACCGCTGCGCTACCGGCCCGGCGATGGTGGCACGGCGGCCGCGATCGTCGCGTTGGTCGCCACCGGGCTCGCCGGGCAGCAGTGGGCGCGGCTCAAATCGTGTCCCGACTGTCGCAACGTCTTCTACGACCACAGCCGCAACCGCAGCCGCACCTGGTGCTCGATGTACGCCGAAACCCCCGACGGCCGCGCCTGCGGCAGCATCTCGAAGGTACGGGCGTATCGGAAACGTCAGCGCGGCAACTGATCACGACGGCCGACTGCTCGACGGGCCGGAGCACTGTCCCGGCAGCAGGTCGTGGACCTGCCGCGCCGGATCCAGTGCGGGGTACCACTTGGTGCCCGGCCGACGTCTTGCGGGCCGCACCCCGCCCGTTACACGCCGATGCCCACCGAGCGGCGGGTGCGAGGGTCCGCTCGGTGGGCGCACCACCACGCGCCGGGGACGTGCGCGCCGAGACGGAGGCGGGTTGAGGGATTCCGTCCGGCGGGCAAAACGCATGATGGTCGGTGCTTCCGTCGAGCGAACGTGCGGAGTAAGGGCACATCCCACGCCGCTCGACGGAAGCAGGTCTATCCGGAGATCACAGCTTGCCCCCGCCGCCGAGCAACCAGGGGTTGAAGGTGCATTCCAGATTCGGGTGACCGGCGGGATCGAGCGCACGCAACGCGATGGACAGCGCCCGTGGCGAATACATCATCGTGAGGTGGTCGGATACGTCCTGCTCGCATCCGTCCTGCAGAGTGATGTTCTGCACCGTCACGCCCGGCGCCGCTTTCAGGAAGGTCAGATCGTAGGGATTGGTGATCTCGTCGTAGCGGGTGCCGACCACGGTGTAGTCGACGCCGGACACGGTGTCGCCGTTCTCGTTGAGCTTGTTGACGAAATCCGAGCCGATGGTCTGCTGGATTCCCGCGTGCCCGACGAAGATCTCGATGAAACCGAGGATGTCGATACCGAAGTTGTTGATCGCCCGGCCCAGCGCGCCGATGCCGACCAGGCTGGTGCCGTGATGCGTCGCGCCGTAGGTGACCAAGTTCTTCACCTTGGCCGCGCCGCCCTCGAACTTGGTGTACCAGTTCGACATCGACCCGCCCTGCGAATGCGCGACGATGTCCACCTCCGGCGCACCGGTCGCGGCCAGCACCCGATCGACGAACGTGGCCAGCTGCTCGGCCGAGTCCTGGATGTACCCGGTGCCCATCACGCCGGGCAGCACCGAACCGAGACCGCCGCCCTCGAGCAGGTTCGACCGGCCGTAGTTGAAGGTGAACGCGCAGAAGCCGGCGTCTTTGATGGGCTGGCCCATGTAGGCGAATCCGTTGTAGGCGTTCATCCAGGTGCCGTGCACCAGCACCACCGGGCGCGGATGCTCGGCGGTCGGCTTGCAGCTCCAGTCGTTGGTTCCGGGCGGCGCGACGTCGGGATGGGTCAGCCCGTAGCCGAAGGCGGCCAGCCACGAGGTCATCGGCGGGCCGTAACCGACGGTGTCGCTGGCGTAGCCGCCGGAGGACCCCGAGCTGCTGCCCGACCCGCCGTAGCAGTCACCGGATCCGTTGCCCGACCCCGCACCGCTGCCCGAGGTGCACGCCGAGCCGGTGCCCGCACTGCCCGAATCCGCCACCGGCGCCACTTTGCGGCCCGCCGCGATGTAATCGGCCAACTGCTGCTCGCTCGGCTGGGCCTCGGGCGCCGCGTTCGCGCCGGTGGCGCCGACGGCGAGCACCGACACACTCAGCAGCACCGCTGCCAGGGACGCGCGCCCGTAGGTACTTCGTTTCATTGGTTGCCTTCCTGCAGAACCACAGTGTTCGACGGCCGGTGCCGTTTTCGCTGGTAGACGGCACCGAAGCTGCGCCAACGCTAGAACCGGAATTCGCGGCCGCCTACGCGGAACGGCTGGATCTGGAGACCTCACGAACGCGTTTGTCGCGAGCTAGGGAGACGACACAAAGGGTGCGGAAAAGACAATTCACGCAATTCGGCGAACAGTTCGGGTAGCACAAGTCGGCGGCGCGGAAACGGTGAATTATCCAGATCACCAAGCGGTTACGGTTCCGCAACGGCCCGCGGCCGCATCATGGATGCACGCCGCACCCCAGCCATCGGTGGCCATCCGATGGCTAACCGCTGGGAGATCTCTTGTCCGCCAACCTGGTTCCCCTCGCCCGCACCTTGCTGGGCGCGCTCGCCGTCGCCGCCGCGCTCACCCACCTACCGCACGCATCGGCGGAGAGCACGGGTTCCGCCGAGGCAGGTCCCGCGACTGCCGTAGCACCGGCGCTCCTCCCGGCTCCGGCGCCGCCGCCCGCGGTGCACGGGCCCGTGACCGCCATCGTCGTGCTCGGCTACGGGCTGCTGCCCGACGGCGGCATGCGCCCGGAACTGATCGACCGTCTGCGCGCCGGATATGTGCAGGCCCTGCTGGCGCCCATCTCACCGATCATCGTGACCGGCGGCAACGCCCGCAACGGTGTCACCGAGGCGCGGGCCATGGCCGACTGGCTGATCGCCCGCGGCATCCCCGCTGCCCGCGTCCATGTCGAACCGGAGGCCGACACGACCGCGCAGAACGCCGCCCGCTCGGCCACGATCATGCGCGCGATCGGTGCGCGCGACGCCGTGGTGATCACCTCGGCCGACCACATCGACCGGGCGGTGGGCACCTTTCACGACGCCGGGGTGGCCGTCGTCGGCACCGTGACGCCCGAGCAGGTACCGCCGCGGATCTGGCGGTTCGGCCCGCTCGCCTGACGAGAGCCGTCGTCCTCCACCATTTTCGCAATACAGGAGCAACCATGAACGAGACCGCGGTGAATCCGGCCGATCAAGCGAGGTCGCTAGTCGACCACCGTTACCGTTCCACTTTTCGGTACGAGGTGGAACGGGAAAAGATCCGCGAATTCGCCCGTGCCGTCCAGGATGCCCATCCGGCGCATCGCAGCGAGGCCGCTGCCGCCGAACTCGGTTTTCCCGCGCTCGTCGCGCCCGCCACGTTCAGCTCGATCATCCTCACCCGGGTGCACCGCGAAATTCTGGACACGCTGATCACCGGCTACGATCCGACCCGAATTCTGCACGCGGACCAGGTTTTCGACTTCGGCAGGCCGCTGGTGGCCGGCGACCGCCTGACCTGTGACATCTATTTCGAATCGTTCCGGCATTTCGGCGACTACGACGTCCTCGCGATCAAGAGCGTGCTCATCGACCAGCACGGGGCGGTGGTGCAGACCGGCTCCAGCGCGCTGCTCGCCCGCGTCGGCGCGCGCGATGCCGGATTGGCCGACGCCGTGCGCAGAGTCGCCATGGGCGATCGAGGGTCCGACGGGCCGCGACGAGTCCGGCGCAGCGCCGTCGTCCCAGCCGCCGCCGACCATCTCTCGCCGACGCCGACCCACCGGTCACCGCGGCCGGTCATCGACTTCGCCGATCTCTCGGTGGGCACCGAACTGCCCGCCCGCACCGTTCGCCTGTCTCGGGGCGACCTGGTCAACTACGCCGGGGTGACCGGCGAATCCAACCCGGTCCTGTTCGACGAGCGGGTCGCGCTCGCCAGCGGCCTGCCGACCGTGGTCGCGCCGGGCATGCTGAAACTGGGCCTGGCCACGTCGTTCCTGACCTCCTGGCTCGGCGACCCCACAGCGCTCACCCGATTCCGCGCGCAGTTCGCGCACAATACGCACTACTTGCGCATACCGCCGTTGGGCGCCGGGACCATCCAGTTCCGCGGCCGGGTCACCTCGATCGATGCGCGCAGGCGGCGGGCGACCATCGCGGTCGACGCCCGCGCCGACGGACGCAAGCTGTTCGGCTATGCCGCCGCCGAAGTGCTGTTCCCGCAGGCGATTACGTCCGGCACCTGATCAGGCCGCCGTACCGGCTCTTTCGCGCTTCCCCGGCGATCCGTGCGGAAGACCGGCGACCAGCGCCAGGCGGCGATGCGACGCCAGCCGCGCGCCTCGATCGTAGGTGCTGGTGTGCACGAGGATCTCGTCAGCGCCGGTCCGGCCGGCCAACCGCTCCAGTTGCTCGGCGACCTCGTCCTCGGTGCCGTACAGATGGCCGTGCAGTCCTTCGTCGAAGATCCGGCGCTCCCGAGCGGTCATGGCGCGCGTCTCGATCTCCGCAGGCGGGATCAGCGGCGGGAACTCACCGCGGGTGCGCGCGTAGGCGGCCGACCACGCCTCCGGCAGCAGCAGCCGGTGCGCCTGCGCGGTGGTGTCGGCGATCACGATCGATGCGGAGACCACCACGTAAGGTGCGGCGCCCGGCCGGGAGGGACGGAACTGCGCGCGATAGCGCTCGATGGCCTCGACCATGCGGTCCTCGCCACCGACCGCGGCGATCACCAGTGGCAGCCCGAAGCGGGCGGCGCGCTCGGCGCCGGATCCGGTCGCCAGCAGGAAGGCCGGCACCCGCAGCCCTTCGGCGGGCCATGCGTGCACGCCCCGGCTGCCCTCGGCGAAATAGGCCAGCAACTCGGTGAGCTGGGCATCGAAGTCCTGCGCGGCGCGCTTGTCGTGCCCGAGCGCACGCCGCACGCCGTCGGTGAATCCGACCGAGCGGCCCAAGCCCATGTCGATGCGTCCCGGATAGAGCGACTCCAGCACGCCGAACTGTTCGGCTACCACCAGCGGCTGATGATTGGGCAGCATCACCCCGCCCGTGCCGATCCGGATCCGGGAGGTCGCGGCAGCGACGGCGGCCGCGAGCACGGTGGGCGCCGAACCCGCCACGCCGGGCACGCTGTGGTGTTCGGCGACCCAGAAGCGGTGATAGCCCCATTCCTCGGCGAGCCGGGCGAACTCGACGGTCTCCCGCAGTGCGGCGGGACGGCTCTGGCCGCGCCGGACGCGCGAGCGGTCGAGGACGGAGAACCGGAGAGAGGACAGCGCCGCGGACACAGTAGTGTCAACGCACCGGCGCCGGTGTGATTCCGCCGCTCAGGAGGACTCGGTCACGCCCAGCGCCGGGGCCAGCACCGCCCAGGCTTTCGGTAGCTGCGCCTGGAAATCCGGCCAGGTGTGCATCCCCTCCGCGGTGTACTCCACGGTGGCGGGAATCTTCAGCTCGTTCAGCCTCGTGACGAACCGCTCGGTGCAGGAACGAGCGCCCGCCTCCAGCGCCGCGCCGCCACCGGCGGTTCGCAGCGCCTCCGCGATCGTCGGGGAGTTCGCGATCGCCACCAGATCCGCGCCGGTCGGCAGCCCGGTGGCCGCTGAGAGGTAGATCGCGGTGCCGCGCAATGATTCCGCGTGCAGCAGGCTGTCGTGCGCGGCCCATTCCGGTGAGGTCGGCGGGCCCCAGAGATTGTCGACGTTGCCGCCGCGGGAGGCGACCGTGATGGTGGTGACCGCGTGACCGAGCGGGTCGGCGGTGGAATAGCACCCGCTCATCCCCGCCACGGCGCGATACCACCCGGGGTGGCGCTGGGCGAGCATCATCGCCGCCTGCGCGCCCATCGAGACACCGGCGATGGCGCGGCGCCCGTCGGTGCGCAGCAGCGACTCCACGATGGGCGGAAGCTCCGTGGTGAGGAACGTCTCCCAGCGATTGAGTCCCAGCGCGGAGTCGTGCCTGGCCCAGTCGCTGTACATGCTGCCGGTGCCACCGCCGGTCAGCACCACGTCCACCGGTTTGCCCGCGAAGAACTCGGCGGCGCCGCCCTTGGTGAGCCAGGCCGAGGTGGCGTCGCCGTCGACGCCGTCGAGCAGATACAGCACCGGGCGCGGCGCCTCGCCGCTGCCACGCAGCACGTCGACGGTGATGACCCGGCGCATCGCCGCGGAGGCGATGGACAGCCGTTCCCGCCCGGGAGCGATCTGATCGATCGACAGCAGCCCCGTCCGGGTCATAGCCGGATCGACCGCGGGTGGCGGGGTGGGGGGAACCGGATCGGCCGGTACGGGGGCAGCGGCGGTCACGGCGATGAGGGCCATCGCCGCCGCTGTGATCGGTACACGCAAATTCATCCTGCCGCGGCAGCCCGTTCCGCTCGTCTGGCCGCCGCGCGGTCGCGCTGCTCCTCGAACCGTCGCGCTCGGACCTCGAGGTCCTCGAGGTAGGCGTGCAGTTCGTCGCGGGCGCGTTCGCCGTCACCGGTCAGATCGGCGCGTTCGAAGACGCGCCACGCGCGCAGCACCGGCCGCACGACCACGTCGAGATGCTGGGGCAGGTCGTAGATGCCGTGTTTGGCCAGCAGCACCGCGTTGCGCCGGAAATTGGGCTGGGTGAGCCCGGGCATCTGGAAGCGGGTGACCACGCTGGTGATCGCGCGCAGCGCTTCGTCCGGGACCAGGTCCAGGGCGGCGGCGCTGATGTTCCGGTAGAAGATCATATGCAGGTTCTCGTCGGCGGCGACTCGCTGCAGCATACGCTCGGCGAGCGGTTCCTCGCAGGCAGCTCCGGTGTTCCGGTGGCTGATCCTGGTCGCCAGCTCCTGCAGTGTGACGTAGGCCACCGAACGCAGGAACACCTGCTCCGTATCGGGTTTCGCGAAGCCCGAGGTCATGTGTGCCATTCTCGCCCGCTCCAGCAGCACCGGATCGACAGCGCGGGTCACGACCAGATAGTCGCGCATCACGATGGCGTGGCGATTCTCTTCGGCGGTCCACCGGCCCACCCAGGTGCCCCACACCCCGTCCGAGGAGAACGATTCGGAGATCTCGCGGTGATACGACGGCAGATTGTCCTCGGTGAGCAAATTGGTGATCATCGCGGTCTGCGCCACCTCGGAGAGCGCCGATTGTCCCGGCTCCCAGTCGATTCCGCCGAGGGCGGCGAAATTCCGTCCGTCGTCCCACGGCACGTAGTCGTGCGGATTCCAGGACTTCGCCTTGCGCAGATGGTCGTTGAGCAGGCGTTCGGCGGTGGGCTCGAGTTCGCGCAGAATATCGCGATCGGACAACGCGGTGGACACTCGCACTCCTTTGCTCACCCTCGAAATCAGGGCATATCCGACGATAGCGGCGAAGGTCAGGCCGATCGGCCGATCACGTGATCGTTGGGCGAGGTGACGATGGTCATGTGGCCCGGCTGGGGCAGTTCACAACCCGGCGTTTCACCCACGTCGGCCACCTGGTAAAAGCCGGCGGGCCGACCCGCCGCCCGCAACCGGTCCAGCAGATCGTGGGCGCGTCCGGCCAGTTCGGGGATGCGCGCGGTGCGCCCGGCGGCCACCGCGGCGGTCAACGGCACCTCGGCGGCTTCGCCGACGAGGGTCAGCACGTCCTCGGTCATGCTGAACATGCCGGTGCGGGCGGGCACGTCGTCGATCGGCACCAGCACCGTGCCGCCCGCGGCGGACAGCACCGACAACGCCCGGGAGCCGAGCGGATCGGCCAGCGCGGCCTGGACCCGGCGGAGCTTGCGCCGGGCCGCGTCCGCGCCCGTGCCGGGTCTTCGCTCGTCCGGATGCGCCGGAATGCTCAGCGCCACCACCTGGTACGACCGGGCGATCGGAATGCCGGTCGCCCTGGCGAGTTCACCGACCGCGTGTCCGCCGAGCAGGGCGGAGACCAAGGTCTGGGCGGCCGTCTGATGCTCCCGCGCGACCGTGCGGTGCTCGTCCACATAGGCCGTCGACGCCGCCACCGTCACCATCTCCAGGACGTGCACCGCGAGCCGGGCGCCCGCGAGAAAATGATCGGTCTGCTCGCCGGCGACTTCCTCGGCGAGAAATTCCAAGCCGTTCCGGATTTCGTCGTGATACGCGCCGAGCACCGTTTCCAGCGCGACACCCTCCCGCGCCCAGCGCGAGGCGAAACCGGCGATCTCCGGTGGCCCCGCAGCCGCGGGCGCCGGACGCGGGGCCAGCAGTTCGACGGCGGCCGCCAAACAGTTCCGCGCCGTGGTCGCGACATCGCCGGACGCGGTGTGGCCGGAATGCTCCGCGAAGTGTTCGACGAGTTTCGATGTCAACGTCTCGGTACTCGTTCTCGGCTGCCTACCCATCATGCCTCCCGAAGGTTAGCGACGGATCGTGATGGAATCGAGATATGTTCGGCCGAATCAGGTAAGTCATCAGCGGCTGCCCGACCCGTTGGGCGGGATCACAAGTGTTCGAGCGGATTTCGCGATGGCCGCGTCCGGCACGGGAATGAAGCGCTGCGGCAGCCGGCGATTTCGGGTCCGGCCCTGGCCGTCGCGTACGCCCGATTTCCGGATTATGTGACGCAGCGCCGTCCGCGCATTTTCCGGCGCTGCGTCGAGATCACCCTAGATCCTG
>NZ_JABLTE010000007.1 GCF_013315795.1 Nocardia barduliensis | reverse complement strand
CCCCCGTAATCCGCCCGAGTGGCGCCGCACCGCCCGTCCCGCTATGCTCGGGCCGCGAGATTTCGAAAATGCTTGTCGGTCTGCGTATTTGGGGTGAAAGTGCACGCAGAAGGGGGTCAGGGGAGGTCAATTCCCCGGCGGTGAGCGCGAGTGCGGAAGTACGAAACTTGTCAGAGTTGTTGAATCCGGCGGCGAGTGAGCTCGGCGAAGACGCGGTCCGGCGCTCGAAACCGCCGTACGTGACATTGTCGGCCTGCGTTATCGCGAGCGCGGCCATCGTGATCACGGCGGTGTACTACGCACCCGCCGAATTCCGGATTTCCCTCGCGGCGGGCGCCACCGCCGCCGCGATCGCCCTGTGCGCCGCGGTGACGACGGCGGTCCACTTCCACCGCGCGGCCCGGCATGCCCGCCGCGCGGCCGCCCAGGCCCGCGAGGACCGCGCGCTGGCCATCGCCGACGCGCACGCCGAGGTCACCGCCGCGCACGATACGGTCGCCGAACACACGGCGCGATCGAAGAGCAGCGAGAGCCGGCGCGCCGCCGCCATGGCCGCCTTCGCGGGCGCCGCGGGCCGCATGCAGGCGATGACCACCGGCATGCTCGCGGAACTGCGCGAGATGGAGCACCGGCACGGCGATCCCGCCGTGCTCGCCGACCTGCTGCAACTGGATCACCGCACCGCCCAGGCCGGGCGGCTCGCCGACAGCATCGCCGTGCTCAGCGGCGCGCGATCCGGCCGCAGGTGGGCCAAACCGATTGCCATGGAATCGATTCTGCGCGGCGCGATGGGCCGCGTGGCCGGCTACCAGCGGGTGCGGTTGCGGGCGATCGCCGATATCGCGATCTCCGGGCATGCCGCGGAAGGCGTCATGCACGCGCTGGCGGAGCTGATCGACAACGCCTGCAACTTCTCCCCGCCCACCACCGAGGTGCACGTCTACGCCGCCGAGGTTCCGGCGGGGGTCGTCATCACCATCGAGGACAGCGGGCTGGTGATGAGCGAGTCGGCGCTGCGCCGCGCCGAGGCGGCGGTGTCGACCACCGGAGCGGACGCCCGCGGTTCCGGACTGGACCTCTCGTCCCTGACCGGAACCCGGCTCGGCCTCGCCGTGGTGGGCAATCTCGCGCGCAAGCACGGCCTCACCGTCTCCTACCGGCCGTCGGCCATCGGCGGCACCGCCGTGGTCGTGGTGATTCCCCGGGATCTCACCACGCGCGCCGAGCGGCCGCAGCCGTCCACCATCACCGGCGCACTGCCCGTCGCGCGACCGCACGCGGGCGCCACCGCACCGCCGGAGCGGACGCCCGCCGAACCGGAGCCGGTGCGCTCCGGCACGGCGCGGCCGGACACCGCCGGACCGTCGCTGCCCAAGCGCCGCCGGGGCAGCACGCTGGCCGCCGTCCATCCCGAAGGGCTCGCCGCACCGGAACCTGCCACGCCGACGCCTCCCGCGGCGCGGCCGGATTCGCTCGGCGCGTTCCAGCGCGCGGTGGCCGGGCGCGCGACCGACAGTGCCGTCACCCCGTCCCCCGCCCCTTCCGTCTCCGTGGAGAACGAACGATGACAACCTCCGAGACCGCCCAGCTGAGCTGGCTTTTGGAGCAGCTGCTCACCCGCACACCGCGCACCAGGCACGCGCTGCTGCTGTCCAGCGACGGACTGAAGATCTGCCACACCCCCGAGCTCAGCGTGGACGGAGCCGACCAGCTCGCCGCCATCGCCGCGGGCATCCAGAGCCTCTCGCACGGCGCGTCGGTCGAATTCGGCGACGGCCGGGCGGGGGTGCGCCAGTCGATGACCGAGTTCTACGGCGGCATCCTGTTCATCGTGGAGGCCGGGCTCGGCGCGCATATCGCGGTGGTCGCCGCCGAGGACGCGGACGCCGGACTGGTCGGTCACAACATGCGTGAGCTGGTGGAACAGCTCGGCGAACACCTGGCGGCCGCGCCGCGCTTCCCGGGAGCGAGCGTGTCGTGACCAGGCCGGGCCGCGACGACGACCCCGATCGGCTCTACACGCTGACCGGGGGGCGCAGCAAGCCGGACTCCGACACGTTCGATCTGGTCACCCTGGTGGTCAGCGAATGCGCGCCCGCACCGGGCATGCAGTCCGAGCACGTGGCGATCCTCGATCTGTGCCGGGCCCCGACCGCCGTCGTGGAAATCGCCGCCGAACTGCGGATTCCGGTGGGTATCGCGACCATCCTGCTGTCGGACCTGCTGCACGCGGGCAAGATCACCGTCCGTCCGCCGCACGGCGGTGCGCCCGGCGGGCCATGGCATTCCCTGCCCGACACCACCACGCTCGAGAAGGTGCTCGTTGGACTTCGCAAACTCTGATCCGCGCCCCGCCCGCGCGGACGCGCCCCTGCACCAGGCGACAAGGCGGGGACTGAAGATCGTCATCGTCGGTGGTTTCGGCGTCGGCAAGACCACGCTGGTCCGCGCGGTCAGCGAGATCCGGCCGCTGGACACCGAGGCGATCATGACCGACGAGGGCCTCGACATCGACGACCCGAGCGGCGCCCCTGGCAAATCGACGACGACCGTCGCCTTCGACTTCGGGCGGATCACCATCGATGACGAGCACGTGCTGTACCTGTTCGGCGCGCCGGGGCAGGAGCGGTTCCGATTCCTCTGGGACCGGCTGTTCACCGGCGCGCTCGGCGCCATCGTGCTGGTCGACCCGCACCGGATAGCCGATTCCTGGTACGCCGTCGACCGGCTGGAACACCAGCAGACGCCGTTCATCGTCGCGTGCAACGACTTCGGCGGGGGCCACCGGCCCGGTGAGGTCCGCGACGCGCTCGACCTGGACCCGCACGTGCCGGTGATCGATTGCGACGCGCGCTCCCGTGAGTCCGGCAAGGGCGTGCTGATCACGCTGGTCGAGCACCTCCACTCCATCGCCGCGCCCATCGCGGCCCGGCGTCCCCTGTTCCCCACTCCGGAGACCGCGTCATGACCGTGCCCGCCCCGAGCTCCACCGACGGCTGCCCCGTCCACGCCGCCCCGGTCACCCTGAGCGGTCCGCGCTTTCACACCGACCCGCACCAGCTCTATCACGAGATGCGCCGCGAGCACGGCCCCGTGGTCGCCGTGGAGTTGCCCGGCGGCGTCCCGGCGTGGCTGGTCATCGGTTACCGCGAACTGCACCAGGTGACCAGCGATCCGGAGTTGTTCCCCCGCGATGTCGCCCGGTGGAACCAGTGGCCGAACATCCCGGCGGACTGGCCGCTGCTGCCGATGGTCGGGCAGCCGATGCCGTCGATCTATTTCACCGCGGGCGCGGAACATCGCAGGCATGTGGCGATGGTGGAACCAGCGCTGGAACTGGTCGACACGTTCGAACTGCGGCGCACCTGCGAGGACTTGGCCGACCGCCTGATCGACGCGTTCTGCGGGCGGGGCGAAGCGGAACTGGTCGCCGATTTCGCCGAACCGCTTCCGGTGCTGGCCCTGGCGCGAATCCTCGGTTTTCCCGACGGGGACGGGCCGCGGCTGGCGTGGACGATGAAGACGCTCGCCGACGGCGGCGCCGACGCCCAGGCCGCGCATCAGCAGTTCGCCGAGCACATGCAGCATCTGCTCGCGAGCAAGAAGGCGGCTCGGGGCGCCGACCTGGTGTCCTGGATGCTGGCGCGTCCCGGCACGTTCACCGACCAGGAATACGTCCTGGACCTGATGGCGATCACCGCCGCGGGGTACCTGCCCACGGCCGACTGGATCGGGAACTCGGTGCGGCTGATGCTCACCGACGACCGGTTCGCCGCCGCGCTCGGCGGCGGACGCCACAGCGTGGGCCAGGCGATGAACGAAGTGCTGTGGGAGGACACGCCGACCCAGATCCTCGCCGGGCGCTGGGCGGCCCGCGACACCCGGTTGGGCGACAAGGTCATCCGGGCCGGGGACATGCTGCTGCTCGGTTTGGCCGCGGCCAATGCCGATCCGCATGTGCGCCAACATGTTTCCGACGGCGCCGAACCGGCGCACACCGGCAACAGCGCGCACTTCGCCTTCAGCTATGGCGAGTACCGTTGCCCGTTTCCCGCACAGGAGATCGCCGAGGTCATCGCGCGCACCGGCATCGAGGTGCTGCTCGACCGGCTGCCCGACCTCGACCTGGCGGTACCCGCCCAGAACCTGGTCCGGCGACCGTCGGCCTTCCTGCGCGGCATGACATCCCTGCCTGTCCGCTTCACACCCGTTCGCGCCGTCGGAGGTACCCCGTGAGCACCGAATGCCCACACGCAGCATCCCTTGTCATCGATCCGATGGTCGGCGACCTGGGTGCGGAGACCAGCAGGCTGCGCGCCGCGGGTCCGCTCACCCGGATCGAACTGCTCGGCGTGCCCGCCTGGACCGTCACCCAGCACGCGCTGGCCAGGCAGTTGCTGGTCGACACCAGGCTGGTCAAGGACATCGGCGCCTGGTCGCTGTGGCAGTCCGGCGCGGTGACCAGGCAGTGGCCGCTGATCGGCATGGTCGACGCGGGCCGTTCCATGTTCACCGTCGACGGCGCCGAGCACCGCAGACTGCGGATCAAGACCACCCAGGCGTTGACCAAGCGCAGGCTCGACGCACTGCGCCCGGCGATCGAGCGGATGACCGCCGAACTGCTGGACGATCTCGCCGAGGCCGGACGCGACGGCGCGGTGGTCGACCTCAAGACGGTGTTCGCCTACCCGCTGCCGATGCGGGTCATCGGCGAGTTGATGGGCGTCGACCGGGCCGACCATGCGACGCTGCTCGGCTGGTACAAGGCGTTCTTCTCGCTGCTGACGCCGCAGGACGAGCGACTACGGGTGATCGATGAATTGGACGCCTATTTCACCGAACTGGTGCGCAAGAAGGCCGTCGACCCGACCGATGATCTGACCAGCGCCTTCCTCGTCGGCGGCGACGGCGTCGACCCGCTCACCGAAGAAGAAGTAGTTGGCAACCTGAAGGCGCTGGTGGCCGCCGGGCACGAGACGACGATCGGCCTCATCCTCAACGCCGTGCGCGCACTGCTGGGCCGCCCGGACCAGTTGAGCGCCATCCGCACCGGCGATCTCACCTGGGAAGCCGCGGTGGAGGAAACGCTGCGCTGGGACAGCCCGGTGACCCATTTGCTGATGCGGTTCGCCACCGAGGACATCGCCGTCGGCGACACGGTTATCGAGAAGGGCGAGGGAGTGGTCATGTCCTACCGTGCGATCGGGCGGGATTTCGCCGTGCACGGACCGGACGCCGACGATTTCGACGTCTCCCGCCCGACGGCCAACCGGCATTTGGCTTTCGGTTACGGCCCGCATATCTGCCCCGGTGCGGCGCTCGCCCGCTTGGAAGCGGGCATCGCGCTGCCCGCCCTCTTCGACCGCTTTCCCGACCTGCGCTTCGCCGTACCGGTCGAGGAAATCCGCAACCTGCCGGTGCTCACCCAGAACGACCTCGAAGCGTTCCCGGTACAGATCGGGAACTGACCCGACGCACCGGTTTGTTACCGCGGTCGGACGGAACTGTGCGCGTTCGACCGCATCGAGCTATTGCTCGCGCCCCAGCCAACTGTCGCGCGTGATAACCGGCAGGCCCGACGGGATGCTCTGCCACGGTTCCATTGCCGAGTTCGAGCACGCCCTGATATCCGAGCGCACCCTCGACGGGATGGTCGCCGCCCGCGCTCGCGGCCGCACAGGTGGGCAAAGACCGAAGCTCACCTCGCGTCAGGCGAAATCGCCCACGAGACCGGAACTGATGGGCGTCGGGTGAACACCGTCGAGCAGATTGCCGCCGAGTTCAGTGTTACCCGGTCCACGATCGACCGGGCACCTGGCGAAGTCGTCGAGCGCTTCCGCGTGGCCGAAGCGCGGTTTGTGCTGGGCAAACGCCGTTGAACCCGCCAAGGTGCGTGGAGCTTGAATGCGCTCTCGCCCACCACTTCATTATCTCATGAGCACCGTTTTCAACTACAACAGGTAACAGATTTCGGCCTATCCGGTGACCGCTAGTGTGCCCGGCATGCTGACTGGTGAGCAGAAGTTCGTTCGTTCCGGGCAGATCCGATTGTGGACCGAGCGTTTCGGTCATCCTGGTGACCCCACCGTTCTGTTGGTCATGGGTACATCTACTCAGGGCATCGGCTGGCCCGATGAGCTCGTGGAAGCTCTCGTGGACAGCGGCCGGCAGGTGATCCGGTTCGATCACCGTGACACCGGCCGTTCCGACTCCGTCGATTTCACAACGCATCCGTACGCGCTCGCCGACATGGCAGCCGACACGGCCGCTGTTCTGGACGGTCACGGCGTTACGGCCGCGCACATCGTCGGGACGTCGCTGGGCGCGGCGATCGGGCAGTGGCTTGCCGTGCATCAGGCGGCGCGTGTCCGCACGTTGACGGCAATGGCCTCCTCTCCGATGGGCAACAACCCCAGCACCGCGTGGGCGCGAGCAATGGCCGGTCAACCGGCTGCGGCCGACGAGCTCCCGCCTCCGACCGCACGGTTCCTCAGCCACGTGATGGACGCGGCGAAGGCGCCCCGCACGACGGCCCAACAACGCATAGACGCCGACGTACAGACCTGGCGCGTGCTCAACGGCGATGTTCTGCCCTTCGACGAGCCCGCCGCGCGGCGGTTCGTCGAACACTGCTACGCCCGGGCCGACAACATCGCCGCCGCCTCGAATCACGATCTCGCCGGACGCCGCTGGGACAACGACCGGCGGGCCTCCCTGTCCCGCATCACCGCTGCGACCTTGGTCTTGCACGGCAGCGACGACCCGCTGTTCCCCCGAGCCCACGGTGAAGCCCTCGCGGAGCAAATCCCGGCAGCACACCTGGAGATCATTCCAGGAATGGGCCACCACCCATTCTTCTCGCCCGGGCTCACCGAGCGGATCGCCGCCACGATCATCCGCCACACAACCTGATCCCGAGCCGCCCGCACCCGGGCCAAAGGGACTGTGGTTCAACTTGCGGACATAGCGGCATTTGCCCGCAACCTCCCGGCGCTCACTGACAACAACCGCGAAGCGTTCCCGGTGCGGCTCGGGAAGCCGACCCTGCGTACCGGTTGTTACCGTGGCCTATGGCCAGCGAAACCTCGGCGCTGCACCGGCGCGCCCAGCTCCGCGACTTCCTCCGCACCCGGAGGGCCCGGCTCACGCCGGAGGACATCGGCCTGCCGACGGTGGGACGGCGGCGCACGCCCGGCTTGCGGCGGGAGGAGGTCGCCATGCTCGCCGGGGTGGGCGTGTCCTGGTACACCTGGCTGGAGCAGGGACGTGACATCACCGTGTCGGCGGAGGTGCTCGACGCGATCGGTGCTGCGCTGCGCCTGTCCGGTCCGGAGCGGACCCACCTGTATCTGCTCGCCGGTCTCAACCCGCCGCCGTCGGGTGTGACGGGCGACGCCGAGATCACCCCGCAGCTGCGGCAATTGCTGGACGCGTGGGGGTCGCGGCCTGCGGTGCTGCGTGACCGCTGCTGGAATCTGCTCGAGGTCAACGACGCCGCGCGGACCGTCTTCGGGTTCACCGACGCCGACCACAACTGCCTGATCTCGTTCTTCACCAACGCCAGGTACCGCGGCATGCACGCGGAGTGGAGCGCGATCGCCCCCGCGGTCGTGGCCGCTTTCCGCGCGGACGCGGCGCACCACCCCGGCGATCCCGAGTTCGACCGGGTGATCGGCGAGCTCACCGCCGCGAGCAGGGAATTCGCCGAATTGTGGGCCCGCCACGATGTGGACGCCGCGGGCCAAGCCGTCAAGGCGGTGCGCCACCCCGAAGCAGGCGATCTGCTGTTCGACACGACCACCCTCGCGGTGGCCGACCATCCAGACTGGTTCCTGGTGCTCTACAACCCGCAACCCGGCACCGAGACCGCGCAGCGGGTGGACGGGCTGATGCGGATCAGGCTCGCCGCCCCGGCGTGACCGTAGCCTGGTGGTGCCACACCTAGGTCAACTGGACACTGTTCGGCGGTCGGGGCCTTCGGCACGCTGATTCCCATGACGCACAACATCTCCCGATTCGACGGTCAGGTCGCGCTGGTCACCGGCGGCTCGAGCGGTATGGGACTGGCCACCGCACGACGGTTGCTCACCGAAGGCGCGCAGGTGGTCATCACCGGCCGGGACAAGACCCGGCTCGACGCCGCGGTCGAGGAATTGAACGGTGACGACCGGGTGCTCGCGATACCGGGCGACGCGGGGCGCGTCGCCGACCTCGACGCACTCGTCGCCGCCATCCGCGACCGGCACGGACGCCTCGACGTCGTGTTCGCCAACGCCGGGGTCGCGTCGTTCCGGCCGCACGCCGAGATCTCCGAGGACGAGTTCGACCGCGTCGTGGACACGAACTTCAAAGGCGTGTTCTTCACCATCCAGAAAGCTCTGCCGCTGCTGTCGGAGCACGCGGCGATCGTCATCAACGCCTCGTGGACGCTGCACCGTGGCCTGCCCGGAGGCACCTTGTACGCGGCCACCAAAGCGGCCGTGCACAATCTGGCCCGCACGCTCGCGGCGGAGCTGGGGCCGAGGGGGATTCGGGTCAATTCCGTGAGCCCCGGATACATCGAGACCCCGATGTTCCACGACAACGTCAGCCCCGAGGCGCACGCCGCCGTGCTCGCCGAAGTGGCGAGCCGCCGGTTGGGCACCGCCGAGGACGTCGCCGACGCCGTCGCGTTCCTCGCCTCCGCCGAGGCGTCCTATGTCAATGGGCAGGATCTCGTCATCGACGGCGGCCTGGTCGCGGCCATCTCCCGGGAGATGATCTAGGCGCCCGTCGTGGCCGGGCTCGCGCGGCGCACGGATGCGACGATGGCTTCCCGGATGGGCCGCCAGCGCAGATCCAGCTCGGCCAGGGTCCGGGAGTCGTCGGTCGGGGTGGCGGTGGTCAGCAACCACGCGGCCTCGTAGCTGAGCCCGGCGCTGATCGGCAGGAACCGGGCGGCGGCATCGGTGAGCCGTCCGAGTCCGAGCAGCGCGGCCTTCGGCACGGGAATCCGGCGGATCCGCTGTCCGGCAGCGCTTTCCAGCATGTCCACGATCTCGTCGAATGCCACCATGTGCCCGCCGCACAGATAGCGCCTCGGCCCAAGGCCGGGGCGCATGACAGCGGCGTGCACGGCGGCGACGTCCCGCACGTCGATCATCTGCATACCGCCGCGCATCCGGGGGGCGATCCCGGCGCGCAGTATCGCGCCCCAGCCGTCGGAGGTGATCCCGGCCTGCGGGCCGAGACCAGGGCCGACAACGCTCGAGGGATAAGTGATGACGACCGGAGCGCCCGTGGCCTGCAACGCCCGCGCGATCCGATCGGCGGCCGACTTGGTGCGGCCGTAGGCGCTGCGGCCGGGCGCGGTGGGACTGTCGGGGGTGATGACCGGGTCGGGACTGGGAAAGAGCGCGCTGTAACTGGCGACGTGGACGATCGGGTCCAACCCGAGCGCCGTCGCGCGGGCGAGCACGGTGGCCGTCGCGTCGACGTTGACCTCCCACATCAGCTGTTCGCGCCGATTGTCGGTGCCGACCACCCCCGCCGCGTGCAGGACGGCGTCGCATCCGTCGAGCAGCGCCTCGACCGTCTTCGGGTCCCGGATGTCGCCCGGCAGCACCGCGAGCGCGTCGGGCGACGAGTCGAACATGGCGACGACCGCCGAGACCGATTCGCTCGGATGGACCAGCAGGACGACCTGATGCCCGGCCCGCAACAAGGCGGAGACGGTATGCGCACCGAGGTAGCCGGTGCCGCCGGTGACCGCGATTCGCATACCGGCTACCCCGCGTCGCTTCCGACCGAGGGCGTGCGCGCGTCCACTGCCCGCGCCGCCCTGCCGAAACAGGCCGGTAGGTGTCCGCCCATGTCCACTCCCTCTTCAACCACGTCCGGCCCGCCGAGACCGCGCACGCCACGCGCCGCGACAATGACCGGATACCGGAAGCACCGGCACAAATTCGATGCCAGTGGCATCGTAATAGACGGCAGGGAGCGGCATGGGCGAAACGGCGCAGGACCCGCGGGCCCGGAGTGTGGGCAGGCCGCGGGACGAGTCGGTCGAGCAGCGGGTGCTCGCCACCGTGCGCGAGATGCTGCTCGACGTCGGATGGGACGAGTTGAGCGTCCGCGCGGTGGCGGCACGCGCGGGCGTCGGCCGGGCGTCCATCAGCCGCCGGTGGCGATCGAAGGCCGAATTGGTCCTGCACGCCGTGCTGGGCGAAACCCCCGACCTGGGCCCGTTCGAGGGCGCCGACCAGGCCGGCTGGCTCGACTGGGTGCTGCGCGGCAGCCGGGAGCTGTTCGCGCGCGGGGAGGTTCGCGCCGCGGTTCCGGGTTTGCTGACCGCCCTCGACCGTGACCCGCAGTTGCGCCACGGGCTGTGGTCCGGTTTCAGCACCCCGGCCGCCGCGCTGTTCGCCGCGGGCGAACCCGAATCCCGCGCGGAGTCCGAATTGGACGCCCGCGCCGTGATCGCGCTGGCCGCCGGTGCGGCATTGTTCTTGGAGTTCGTCGCCGAGGGCGCGGAGACCGCGTTGATCCACCGGCGCATCGGCGAACTCCTGCACCGTGCCCTGCTCGATCGCTGAGCGGCCGAAGCTTCGAAATCCGGTTGCCGTCGCACGCGCGCCGCTCAGTACAGTGGGCCGGTGATCCGCACCGCCGCGCTGGCCCATGTCCGGGATCGTCGCCTGCTACAGGCGCGCTCGGTGGGCAAGGATGTCTTCTACATGGCAGGCGGCAAGATCGATCCCGGTGAGACGCCCGAGGCGGCGCTGCATCGCGAGGTGCGCGAGGAACTCGGTGTGGGCGTCGTCTCCTTCGACGAACTCGGGGTGTTCCAGACCGAGGCGTACGGGCACTCCCCCGGCACCCGGCTGCACATGACCTGCTTCACCGCCGAACTCGACGGCGACCCGCGGCCCACCAGCGAGATCGCCGAACTCCGCTACTTCACCGTGCGCGAGTACGCCGCCATGGACCACGTGGCGCCCGGCTCGATGCTGGTCTTCCGCAAGCTGCACGAACTCGGCGTGATCGACTGGTAGTTCACGAGAACACTCGGCCCGCGTCGCATTGTCGTCGGCGGGACCTCACCGGTTCGCGCGAAGATACTTCTGGCGATGACACGTATTCCGCCACCGCCGACCCTGGGCGCGGCACGGCGCGGCAACCTCGCGATCGAATCGGGTTCCTTCTGCCGCGCCCGTCCTGCGCGCACCGAAAATCAGTAGTCGCACGGCAGCGTGCGGCGGTACGGTGACGCGACTTCGGCGGCCGATGGTCGACCGAACACGAGAGGAGTGGTTTATGTCCCGGCGAGCGCCGAGCGCGCCGCACCGTGTGCATTCGAACGACCCGTTCGGTCACGCCTGACCAAGCCGTATACGCCGTCGGCACCGTCGAGGCGCGCTCGGTCTTCTCCTGCTGCACCATTTTCCCGCTCAGTGAGGAGTACCCGGGTGTCGAGCAACACCTCTTCGTCTCATCGCGGTCCCAGCCCGTCGCTGCGGACCGACACCTTCACCTGCGTTCGCTGCGGGCTCGTCGTCACGACGCTCGCGCCCGACAGCAGCAGGCGCAACCACTGCCCGAGCTGCTTGCATTCGCGGCACACCCGCGACCAGGTCGAAGGCGGCCCGTCCGATTGCGGGGCCCGCATGGCTCCGCTCTCGATCGCTGTGCTGCGCACCGGTGAATGGGCCGTGGTACACCGGTGCACCGGTTGCCACGAGCTGGCGCTGCACCCGGTGTGCGGCGACGACAATCAGCTGATCTTGATGCGGATGGCCGTCCGGCCGCTGGCCGAGCCACCGTTCCCGCTCGAAGTGTTCGGAGATCTGTGAGGCGCGTCATGCCACGAAGGAAACCTGTGCCGCGCCGCCCGCAACGTCCCAAGCACGTATTGCACGGTCGCGGTGGCGAATCCGGCGACTTGTTCCGCTGCGTCGGCTGCCGCAGGGAGATCCCTGTGCTCGCGCCGGGCACGGCGCACCGCAACCACTGCCCGCATTGTCTGACCAGCAGGCATGTCGATCGGCGCGTGCCGGGTGACCGCGCCGACTCGTGCGGCGGGCGGATGGCGGCGGTGAGCATGTCGTCGCGGGAAGACGGTGAATGGCTGCTGGTGCACCAGTGCGTGACCTGCGGCCGGGTGCGGGCGAACCGCATCGCGGGCGACGACGACGCGGTAGCGCTGATCCGGATCGCGTTGCGGCCGCTGTCGGATCCACGGCTGGGCCGGCGGGCGCTGCTGTCGCTGTGACCGACGCCCTCGGACCGAGCCCCGCTCGGTCCGAGGGCGCGGGCTCACACGGCGGTGAACCGAGTGGGCAGTGCTTCCAAACCGCGGATCACGACATTCGGCTTGTACGGCGGTGTGTCCGTGAGCAATTCGATGTCGCGGACCTTCCGCAGCAGCACCTCCAGCAGAACTTCCATCTCCAGCAGTGCCAGCGGCGCACCGAGGCAGTAGTGGATGCCGAGACTGAAGCCGAGGTGCTTCTTGGCCGGGTTCATCGGATCGGCGTATCGGGCCACGTCGATGCGATCGGGATCGGCGTAGGCCGCGTCGTCGCGGTTGGCCGAGTTGATCAGCACCACCACGCCCTCGCCCGGCTCGAAGTCGTGACCGGCCAGTGTGATCGGGCGGGTCGCGGCGCGCGTGGTGATCTGCACCGAGGGCTCCAAGCGCAGGAGTTCGTCGGGCGCCGAGGTCACCAGTTCGGGGCGCTTACGCAGGGTGTCGATCGCCTCGTGGTTGCGCATCAACTGCAGCATGCCGGTGCCGATCAGGTTGGCCGTCGTCTCGTGCCCGGCGACGAACGTGGTGATGCAGGTGGCCAGCAACTCCTGCTCGGTGAGCACGTCACCGCGGTCCTCGACCTGGGACAGCGCACTGAGCAGGTCGTCCTTCGGGTCGCGGCGGCGCTCGTTCAGCAACTGCCGGAAGTAGCCCATGAAACCGCGCGAGGCGGCGCTGCGGGCCTTCAGCGACTCCTCGGGCAGCGTGTAGTCGTGGTCGAAGCCGCGCGCCAGATCCTGCGACCACTGGTGCACCTGGTCGTAGGCGTCCGACGGCACGCCGATCAGCTCGCACGCGATGATCAGCGGCAGCGGGTAGGCGATCATCTCGACGAGGTCGAATTCGCCTGCCTCGAGGGCTTTGTCGACCAGTTGCTCGGTGAGTTCCAGAATCCGCGGACGCAGCCTGGTCACCATGCGCGGGGTGAAGCCCTTGGTCACCAAGTTGCGCAGCCGGGTGTGGTCCGGCGGCTCCATCCACAGGAACGAAGTGGGCAGTTCCTCGGGCGCGTCCTCCGGCGACACGGTGGGATGCATCATCGCCGCCTCTTCCGCGTGGCTCCACGCGGTGGTCGACAGGACGGCGGCGCAGTCGTCGTAGCGGGTGAGCACGTAGTGGCCCAGTGGGGTCTGGTGCAGTCTGCCCGCCTCGCGCAGCACCCGGGCGGGGGTGTAGGGATCTGGCCTTCCTTCGGGTCCGAAGAGCTGGACCAGGGCGGTCTGGACGGCAGAATCCTGTTCCGCGACAGCCGTACCCGTGGTTGACGAATCCATGTCGAGTGGTCCCTCCTGTACGGAGCACCTGATCGATGCTGCCGGTCGTGCGAAAGGTCAGTGATCGGATCGGATGTGGTGGCGCGGGTCCGGCGGCGCTGCCGGACCCGGCGCCCGAACGGCTTCGGGACTGGTGGAGTGCCTGCCGGGTGTACCGCTGCGCGAGCGGCCGGGCAGCAGAACGCGTCGCGCCATCGCCGGGTGCAGCAGTGCCGTCGGCGGTTCGACCAGGTTCGCCACCCGCAAGAAGGTCCGCGACACCTGCGGGTCGACGTGCGCGGCGCGATGCACGCGGGCGACGTAGGCGTTGGTGAGGCGCGTGCGCACCGTCCGCGGCCCGGCCACGCCGGGATGAGCGAGATCCGCTCCGGCAGAAAGCTGCCAGGCGACGTCGAGCGCCTTGTCCGCCGCCGTGTAGAACCGGGCGGGCAGATCCGGCGTCGCCGCGCCGTCGCGCAGACAGGAACGCAGCGCGACCGCCTGCTGTGCGGCGACCGCCATGCCCTGGGCGTAGAGCGGGTTGAAGCTGCACAGCGCGTCACCGAGCAGCAGGAATCCCCCCGGTATCGCCGAACGATGGCGGTAACGCCTGCGCACCGGAGCGCGGAACCGGTGCGGCACCGCGTCACCGAGCGGTTCGGATCGCGTGATCAACTCGAGGATGTCCGGCGCGGCCAGTGAGGCGGCGAAGCTCGTGAAGCCGTCCGGGTCGGTGGGCGGATGGTCGCCGAGGATCCCGGCCAGGGTGACGTGCCAGCGGTCGCCTTCCACCCGGATCGCGCCGCCGCCGCGCCCATTGGCGCCGGTCGAGATGATCACCGACGACTGCCCGTCGAGCTGGCCTTCGATCCGGCGGTAGAACCGCGAAGCGTAGCCGAGGTCGACCTCGAGCCGCTGCTCCTCCGGCGGCTCGGCGCCGAGCGCGGTGAGCCACACCGCGGCGCGGGAGCCGCGGCCGGTCGCGTCGATCACGAGGTCGGTGGCGTGCGTCTCGACGCCCGAGTCACCGGACACCGACACCGCGCGCACCCCACGCGCGTCACCGACCAGCCCGCGCGCGGTGCCCGCCACCAGCCGCACCCCGGGCAACGCCGAGGTGCGTTCGCGCAACACCGATTCCAGTAGCGGACGAGTCGCGATCAGGGACGTGAGCCCGGTCGAGGCAGGCGCGGCCCGCAACCCTCCCACATACCATCTGGTGCCGACCAGGGCTTCGGCCCGGGTGGCGCCGCGGGCGGTCATCTCGTCGGTGAATCCGGGGAACAGTTCCTCGATGATGGTGCGGCCACGATCCAGCAGCCCGTGCAGGTGCCGCGCTTGCGGCACGCCCTTGCGCATGCCCTCGGTGTCGAAGCCGTCGCGCTCGAACACCGTCACCCGGTCGAAATGATCGGCCGCTACCCGGGCCGCCAGCAGTCCGGCGATGCCCGCGCCGAGCACGACCGCGTGCCGTGTCCCGCTCACAACGTCACCGGCAGCGACACGATGCCGCGATGGATCAAGCTCGGCCGGTACTCGATCGCGTCGCTGGCCGGCGCGAGCTTCGGAGCGCGGGCCAGCAGCGCGCCGATCGCGGCCTCGGCCTCGATCCGCGCCAGCGGCGCGCCCACGCAATAGTGGATGCCGAGGCTGAAACCGAGATGTTTTCGCGCCGGGTGATTTCCGGCGTAACGAGTGACGTCGAAGCTGTCCGCGTGCGGGTACACCCGGTCGTCCCGGCTGGCCGACGCCGTGAGCACCACGACCCCGTCGCCACGCCGGAACCGGTGCTCGCCGACTGTGGTGTCGGCCAGGGCGACGCGAATGGTGAATTGCGTGGGCGCGTCGTAGCGGAGCATTTCGTCGAGCGCGGGCGCGATCAACTCGGGGTTGTCCCGCAGCAGGGCGAGCTGGTCGGGGTTGCGCAGCAGCGCCAGCATGCCGTTGCCGATCAGGTTGATCGAGGTCTCCATGCCCGCCACCAGGGTGAGCAGGGCCATGCCGATCACCTCGGGCTCGGTCAGCTGGTCGCTGTCGGCGCTCGCGGCCACCAGAGCGCTCAGCAGATCCGGCGTCGGGTGCTGCTTCTTCTGCTGGACCAGCCGGGCGAAGTACCCCATGCACTCCATGGCCGCCGCGGTGCGGGCGCTGACGTCCTCCGGCCCGAGCAGCGAGTCGGGGTCGCTGCCCCGCGCGATGGCCAGCTGCCACTCCCGGAACTTCGCCGCGTCGGCCGGGTCGGCGCCGAGCAGCCGCACCGGCACCATCGCCACCGCCAGCGGCACCGCCAAACCGTCGAGCACGTCGAGTTCGCCCCGTTCGAGGGCCGCGTCCACGATCTCCCGCACGACCTGTCCGGCGACCGGGGCCATCTCGGCCATCAGCCGCGGGGTGAACGCCTTCGCGACCAGCTTGCGGTAGCGGCCGTGCTCGGGCGGATCCATCCGGACGAACGAACCGGGGATGGCGGCGGTGGTGTCGCGGAACGGGCTGATCCCGGCCGCGTAGCCGTGCCCCCAGTGGGCGCCGGTCAGGATCGCGGCGCACTCCTCGTATCGGGTGACCAACGTGACCGGCACGTCACCGAACGCGTACGGGAACAGCGCCGCCGCGTCGCGCACCCGCCGGTAGGCCGGATACGGGTCGGCGCGTGCGCTCGGATCGAAAGCATCGAAACTCACCTCGGCGGGCGAAACGGTGTTCATCGGGCCTCCATCCGGACACGCAGTTGCGACATGCCGCGCACGACCACGTTGGGCCGGTACGGCGGTTCCTCGAGCAGGGACAGCGAGGCGACTCGATCGGCGATCGCCCGCAGCACCGCGCGCATCTCCAGCCGGGCCAGCGGCGCGCCGAGGCAGTAGTGCAGGCCGAGCCCGAAGGACAAATGCCGCTCGGCTTTTCGCCCCCGCGCGTACCTGGCGATATCGAATTCGTCGGCGCGCGGGAAGGCCGCCGGGTCGCGGTTGGCCGACGCGAGCAGCACGATCACCGCCTCGCCCGGCGTGAAGGTCCGTCCGGAGACGGTGATCTCCTCGTGCGCGGTGCGCGTGGTCAGATGCACCGGGGCGTCGTAGCGCAGCACCTCGTCCACCGCGGGCTCGGACAGCTCGGGGAAGCTGCGCAACCGCTCGAACTGCTCCGGGTGGCGGATGAGCGCGAGCACCCCGTTGGCGATCAGGTTGACCGTGGTCTCGTGCCCGGCCACGACGAGGATCAGCAGCGTGCCGAGCAGTTCGGTGCGCGTGAGCCGGGCGCCCGCGTCGTCGGCCCGCACCAGTGCGGTGATCAAGTCGGCGCGCGGCGCGCGGCGGCGCTGTTCCACCAGGTCACCGAAGAATTCGAGGAACGCGTGCACCGCGTGGGTGCGCGCGTCGAGTTCCTGCCGGGACAGCAGCACGTCGGGGTCGAGGCCCCGCGCGATGCTCGCGGAGATCTCCCGGACGTGCTCGTGCGCCTCGGCGGGCACGCCGAGCAACTCGCACACCATGGTCAGCGGCAGCGGATACGCCAGCGCCTCGAGCACGTCCACGTCGCGCTCGGCGAGCATCTTCGCCATCGAGTCGTCGACCAACTGTTCGGCGCGCTCCCGCATGCCGCTGATGGTGCGCGCGGTGAACGCTTTGCTCACCAGCCCGCGCAAGCGGGTGTGCTCCGGCGGTTCCATCCAGAGGAACGAGCCGGGCAGTTCGACCTCGCTGGCGCCGTGCAGCAGATCCGGTTCCTCGGCGTGGCTCCAGCGCGGGTCCTGCATGATCGCCTGCGCCTCGTGGTGGCGGGTCACCAGGTGGGTGTCGTGCGGGCCGGGCACGAACGGGCCCGCCGCCCGCAGCACGGCGTAACTGCCATAGGGGTTGTGCCGCATATGCGGGGCGACGCTCTCGACGACCGCCAGTTGGACCGGGGTCGCTACCTCGACCGCGGAATGGTCGGAACTCACCGGCGACTCCTGAATAGAAATGGACGCGGCGCGGAAAAGGGCATACCATCCGCCGGATCGCTGCGGACAATTCCGGGACGCGAAAGAAATTTCTCGTCCATCGTGGTGCTCGCCACCGGCGCGGCGCGGCGGCGATTACCCGTTCCTATCGCCCCATAGCCGAAATACTTTATCGCGCAGAGCGATCGGCTGATCGTCCTTGTTTATCGCCGACGTCAATTCACAATGAGTTCAATGCACCGTCATAATTCACTGTTGTCGTGGCAGGCATGAATTCCGCGGAATCGGCCACCACCCTGCACGGCCGCCTCGCCGAGATCGCCGCGGCCCACCCCGCGGTGACCGCCACATTCCGGTCGGTGTCGCAAACAGTGGACTACGCCGAATTGCACCGGCTTTCGCTGGTAGCGGCGGCGGCGCTGGTCCGGCGCGGTGTGCGGCGCGGCGAAGCGGTCGGCATCCTCAGCCCGAACGCCCCAGAGTTCCTCACCTGCCTGTTCGGGGTGACCGCGGCGGGCGGCGCGGCCACTCCCCTGCCGCTGCCCGCCGGCGCGCGAGCGGCGAGCGGCTACCCGCAGAAACTGGCGGCCGTCATCGCGGCGGCGGGCATGCGCACCGTCGTGGTGTCGCACCGCTTCGCCGACCTGGCCGCGCTGCTGAGCGACGCACTGGACGTCGAGCTGGTGGACAGTGCCACGCTTCTCGAATCGGACCCGACGGCGACCGAGACCCTGCCCGCGCTCGGGCCCGACGACCTGGCCATCGTCCAGTTCACCTCGGGCAGTACCGCCACACCCAAGGGCGTTCGCCTCACCCACCGCAACGTGCTCAGCGGCTTGGCCGCGATCCGCGACGGCATCGAGTTGAGCCTGGACGATCAGGGCGGCTTCTGGCTTCCGCTGTTCCACGACATGGGCCTGTTCGGCACGCTTTCGGCCATTCTGCGCGGCATTCCCGCCCACGTGTGGTCCCCCATCGCGTTCGTCAAGGACCCGGCCCGCTGGCTCGCCGAATTCGCCGCCGCCGGGATCACCATCACCGCGATGCCCAATTTCGGCTACGAGGCGCTGCTGGCCGCCGTACCCGCCGACCGGGTGCGCGACTACGACCTGAGCCGCTGGCGGATCGCGTTCAACGGGTCGGAGCCGATCTCCCGGGACGTCGTCGCCGCGTTCTGCGAGCGTTTCGCGCCCGCCGGGTTCCGCCCGGCGACCATGTTCGGCGTCTACGGCATGGCCGAAGCGACCCTGGCGGTCACCTTCCCCCCGCTCGGCCGCGAGCCGGTCTTCGAGTGGGTCGATCGGGCCACACTGTCGGATGACGCGCTCGCACAACCCATTTCGCCCGACACACCGGGCGCGCGTCCGGTCGCCGCCGTGGGCACACCGGTAGCGCGGCTGCGGTTGCGCGTCGTCGCGCCCGACGGGAATCGTGACCTGCCCGACGGCCGAGTCGGCGAGATCCTCATCCAGGGCGACGCGGTCACCGACGGATACCTCACCGCCGACCCGTCGCGAGTGGCCGGGCTGTTCACCGACGGCTGGCTGCGCACCGGCGACCTCGGATATCTGCGCGACGGCGAACTCTTCGTCACCGGCCGGTGCAAGGACATGATCACCGTGCGCGGCGTCAACTACTACGCCCAGGATGTCGAGGCGACCGTGCGCGACCTCGACGGCGTGTACAAGGGCCGGTGCACGGCGGCGATCGACCCGGACGGCGCGGACGTGATCGCGCTGATCGCCGAATCCGAGCGCACCGGAGCCGACGCCGACGCGCTGAGCGAGGCGATCCGCGCGCGGATCGCCGCCGAACTCGGGCTGGCCGCGGTACGGGTCCACCTGGTCGCACCGCGCAGCATTCCCCGGACCAGCAGCGGCAAGCTCCAGCGGCTCGCCGCCCGCGACCTCATCACGCACGCCGATAATTCCGACCGAACTGGAGTCCTTCGTGCACAGCTATGACGTCTTCCGCCACTACGAGCGCCTGCATTGGAAGCTGGCCGACCTCGATCTCGACGCCGTCGACAAGTCCCTGGTCCGGCCCGAGTACATCACCCTGGCCAAGAGCGCGACGATGGGCGAGTCCAACGTCATCGCCGCGGTGCACGGATTCATGAACGAGTTCGTGGACGACTACGACTTCTCCACGTTCGCGGTGGTGTGGGGCTACCAGGAAGTGCAGCACCACTACGCGTTCCGGTCCTGGCTGGGCGCGCTCGGCGAGAGCGTGGACGACAAGGCCGTCGACTCGATGCGCGAGCCGTACGCGCCGGGCACCACCCCGTCGGCCACCCTGGCCACCAACATCATCTCCGAGCTCACCGTCAACCACATCTACCGGGCGGTGGCGAACTGGGTGGCCGAACCCGTGCTGAAGGGGTTGCTGCTCAACGCCAGCCGCGACGAGGCGGGCCACGCGCGCGAGTTCATCCACTACGCCACCGAGCGGCTGCGGCGGCGTCCCGAGGAGCTGCCCTCGGTGCTGGAGACCCTCTACGTGTACAGCTCCGAGGCCAAGATCAAGCACCCGGTCAGCACGTTCAAGGCCGGGATCAGCGAACTCGGCGAGCACGAGACCATCGACACCGGATTCGAGCTGTTCCTCGAGCAGGTCGCCGCCGAGGGTGAGCTGGACGTGCTGCACGACAAGGTTCGTCGCACCTTCGGCAACATGACCGGACTGGATCTGTCCAGCAACGCCAAGGTTCGCCGGGCCCTGGCCGACGCGATCGCCTAGCGCCATGAACCACGACAGCGCCCTCGGCCCGCCGGGAGAGCACACCGTGCACGGTGGGGTGGACACCGTGCGGGTCCCCTGGTCGGTGATCCCGGACTACCGCTGCTTCGGCTGCTCGCCACACAACGAGACCGGTCTGCGCCTGCGTTTCACCCCGCATCCGGACGGCTTGCAGGCTCGTTTCCGGCTCGGGCGGGAGTTCGAGTCCTATCCCGGCGTCGTGCACGGGGGTTTGATCGGCGTGATCTGCGACGAGGTGATGGGCAACCTCATCGTCCTGGCCCGCCACCACCCGGCGTTCACCGTCACGCAGCGCACCCGATTCCTCACTCCCCTGCTCGTCGGCCGCGAATATCACTGTGTCGCAACACTTTCAGGTGTCGAGCAGGATCGGCCGATCCGGGCGTCCGCGGAGATCCGCGACGCCGACGGCCTCGTGTGCGCCAGCTCCACCGCGGCCTACCAGCCGTTCGCGCTCGACGACGTGCGCCACCAGCTCGCCCTCGGCGACGACGAGGTCGCCGCGCTCTCCCACGCCCTGTCCACCGGCACCGCCCTCGCACCGAACGGAGTCCGATCATGACCACCACCCACACCGCCGACGACATCCTGCGCACGGTCACCGACATCGCCACCGCCGAGACCGGCATCCCGGCGGCCGAACTGCGCCCCGACCTGGATCTGCGCGGCATGGCCGGCGTCGACTCGGTGCGCGTGCTGCGCATGGTCGCCAAGATCGAACGCGCCTACGACATCGAACTCGAGGACCAGGACGTGTTCGGCCTGTCCTCGTTGAACGACGTCGTCACGGTGGTCGGCAAGGCACTGCGCGAGGCGGCGGCGTGACCGTCACCGACCAGCCGGTCACCGCCGACACCAACCAGCACTACGACCTCGACCCGGACATCTTCGGCCAGTTCCTCGACCCGCTGCGCAAGTACAGCTCGGCGCTCTACGAGTCCGACGCCGACACCCTCGAGCAGGCGCAGCGGCGCAAGCTGCGGTTCGTGGCGGACCGGCTCGGGATCACCGGCGGCGAACGCCTGCTGGACGTCGGCTGCGGGTGGGGCTCGCTGATCCTGTTCATGGCGGCGGAATACGGCTGCCACACCACGGGTGTCAGCCCGGCGCCGCGCCAGCACGAGTACATCGCCGAGCAGGCGCGCGCTCGCGGCGTCGCGGATCGGGTGCACACCCGGGTGGGTCATTTCGAGCGGCTGGAACTGCCGCCGCGCGGTTTCGACGCGGTGACGCTGCTCGGCTCGATCGTGCACATGCCCGATCTCGGCGCGATCTTCCGCCGGGCCCGCGCGGTGCTGCGTCGCGGCGGCACGCTGTACGTATCGGAGAGCTGCTTCCGCAACGCGTCCGCGCGCACGGCGTTCGACGCCAAGGACGGCACCGAGTTCGTGCGCGAGGACATCTTCGGATGGGGCGACCTGCGTCCGCTCTCGGACCTGGTGACCGCGGCCGAGGACGCGGGATTCTCCATCATCGCGGTGGACGACCTCACCGAGCACTACCGCCGCACCATCGACGATTGGATCGCCAACGTGGACGCCGCCGCCGAGCGCATCGACTCGCACGGGCCCGGTTTGGCCGCGCAATTGCGGCACTACCTGGAGATCGCGAACGCCGGATGGGGTTACACCACCAAGCATTACGCGCTGACCTGCCGGAACGCCCGCTGAGCGGGAGGAGCGAAAGATGAACATCGAATCGGCGCTGATTCCCGTGGACGAAGTCGTCGCGGCGGTGGACGGGTTCCTCGCGGCGTCACCCGCCACGCGGGCCTGGGACGTGGAGACGGCTGTCGACTGGTCCCGCGCCGACGCGGGCCGCCTCACCGAGGGCCAGCGGTCGGCGGTCCAGTTCGTCACCCTCATCGAGGACCACCTGCCCGGCTATTTCGACGTCTACCACCGCTACTTCCCGGTGGACGACACCGTGGACTTGGACGCGTTCATCCACAACCGGGAGCTCTACCACTTCACCGTGCGCTGGGCACTGGAGGAGGACACGCACGCCCGCGCGCTGACCCGCTACCAGGAGGCGTCCGGCATCGCCGAACGCGGCGCGCTGCGCACCGAGCTGGCGATCGAAGGGCAGAAACCGTTCGACCTGCCGTATCGGCACCCCGTGCAGTTCTTCGCCTACGCGCTGGTGCAGGAGAAGGCGACGCAGATGTACTACCAGCACCTGCGCGAGGTGGTGGCCGACCCGGTGCTCGGTGTGGTGCTGGCGCGGCTGTCGCGCGACGAGGCGCGGCATTTCAGTTTCATGGCCGACGTGGTCGGCCGCTACCTGCGGGTGCAGGGCGACGCCACCGTGGAGCCGATCCGCGAGGTGATCGCCACCTTCCGCATGCCACTGGCCGACACCATGCGCGGCTACTGGCGGTGGGCGCTGAAGATCGCCGACGTCGCCGCCTACGACCACACCGAGGCCTACGAGCACTTGGTGAAGGTGATCGACCGCGCGGTGGACGCCCGCAGCGATCGCCTGGACGAACTGGTGCGCTTTATCGACGAGTGCCGCCTGCTGGCGTGACCTCGAAAACCGAACGGCCCTGTCTCCCAGAGATCTCGGGGACAGGGCCGTTCGCGGCACTCAGTTCTCGGGCTGCAACACCAGGATCGTGGTCGAACCGTGCGCGATCAGCTTGCCGCCCGCGTCGGTGATCCGGCCCTCCGCCGTCGCGGTGCGCCGTCCGACGTGCACCGCGTTGGCCTCGCAGGTCAGCCGCGAGCCGTCCAGCGTCACCGACCGGATGAAGTTCAGCTTCAGCTCGAGCGTCGTGTAGGCCACGCCGTCGCCGAGTTTCGTGAAGACCGCGCTGCCCATCGCCGTGTCCATCAAGGTGGCCAGCACCCCGCCGTGCACGGTGAACATGGCGTTGATGGTGGCCGGGTTCGGGTCGAGGTAGTACCGGGTGTAGCCGTCGCCCGCCGTCTCCAGTCGAATGCCCAGAGACGCGCCGACGCCGAGGTTCTCGCGAAGCCCCCGCTCGAAAACCGTGGTCAGTTCGGTGACACGGGACGCCACGGTCCCGTTGGCGTGAGTGTCGATGCTGGTCATGGCTTTTCCTCCCTGGTGAACGTTGCCCCGCTATTCGATCAGCACCCGATGAACGCCAGCCGACCCGACCGGATTGCATATCGGAATTCGATCGGCTGATAGAACCGCCTCAGCCGAGTCGGCAGTCCGCGTCGGTGGCGGGCCGGAAACCGTCGTGCCAGATCCATATCGCCTCGTCATCTGGGGCCCGGCGACATGGGCGGGCGCGCCTTGCGCACGGCCCTCGAGTCGCCGGACTTCGACGTCGTCGGAGTGAAAGTGTTCAGCCCGCACAAGCACGGCAAGGACATCGGCGAACTGGTGGGTTTGCCACCGGTGGGCCGCGCGGCGACGACCTCCAAAGCGGAGATCCTCGCCCTGGACGCCGATTGCGTCATCCACGCGCCCACCACCCCGGCACTGGTGCATGGCGCCGACGACGTCATCGACCTGCTCGAATCGGGCAAGAACGTCGTCTCGGCCGCCTCCTACCACAATCCCTCGATGCCGACCTGGTTGTCCGCGTCGCGGTCACCCCTGGCAGTCCTGCGCACGGTGTCCGGCATGAAAGTCACCGGCGACGCCTTCGGCGCACAGCTGCGCAACGGGCTGGCGGCGCTGCGATGGGGTATGCGCGTCGTGGACTCGCCAGCCGCGCGACCGCTACGCCCCGGCCTGGAACGGCTGGCGGGTCTCGTGGTCGACCGCGTGATCCCGCGGCGCCAACTGGGCAGCCGGTTGCAGGCGGCCTGCCTGGCAGGCGGCGTCTCCCTGCACGGAACCGGGCTGCACCCGGGATTGATGGTCGAACAGGTGGTGCTGCGGCTGGCCGGATTGCTCGACGAGATCCGTGAGGTGCGGTTCCTGGAAGTCGGCGACCTCTCCTCCGCCCCCGACGGGATGTGGGGCGGACTGACCAGCCTCGGATTCGGCATGCCGCCGGCCGCTGTGGACTCCGATCACGCGATCGGCCTGATGCAGCACTTCTACTTCGACGCCGTGCTCGGCAACGTCGCTCACGCGTTGTACGGGGTCGGCCCGGAGGAGGTCCGAGTCGAACGGCACCTCTACCCGGTTCCGGCCCGCGTCCGAGGTCACCCGCGACATCCGCCGCATGGAACTCGTCGAGGAACTCGGCCTTCCCGGTACGGCGGTGTACCCCTGGACCACGATCGGCGACATCGGCATCGGGACCACGCAGACCGACACCGCGGCGGCCGCCGCTGCCGCCGTCGACGGGTACTACGTGGCCGGACTCCGCGTCCTGCGCGACGCCCTGTTTCCCCACGCGACCGGTACCTCCGCAAGCCCGGACAGCTCGGTCGAGGTGATCACCGGCGACACCGGGACCGTCGAAAAGGTGGTTGTCGAAAGGAATCTCGGCCCCGAGCTGAGCTACCGCTCCATCTGGACGAGCGACACTGCCGACCGAGTGCCCTTGCGCTACCAGCTCATCATGACTACCGCGACCGCGAAAGCCACGGCAACCGTCCAGTTCCGGTTCACCGACGGACTACATCCGGCAGACCACCTGACGGGTGTGAACGTGGTCGACGCGCTGCGCCCGATCCACGAGCACGGCCCCGGGATAGCCCACCGGGATCTCTCGATCACCCGCCTGATGCCCGACCCTCGGCTCTGAGTCCGAGCTCCTCGATCCACGGCCGGAGAGCCGTCCAGCGGAAACGGTCGTCGGCTCCGGACCGGGTGACGGCGACGCCGCGAAAACGGACAAAAACGGATCGAGTTCGCATTGCCAAGCCACGGTAGCTCGAGGATTACTGGAGAAGCCGGGTTACGACAACGTCGGCGTCGCACCATCTTTCAGCTCACGCCTCTGTGGGAGGGCAGCGCCATGCCGACTATCACGTCGCTCGCACCGGCTTCGGGGCCGATGTCCGGAGGCAACAGTGTGGTGATCACCGGCACCGGGTTCAGTGGCGCCGGGCCGTTGATCGTGCGATTCGGCACGGTCGCAACCACATTCACCATCGACTCCGGTACCCGGATCACCGCTGTCGCCCCCGCAGGCACCGGGACCGTGCAAGTCACCGTCGCCGCGCCGTTGAGCGGCACCAGCAACGCACTGCCCTACACCTATGTGGCGGTTCCCTCCCTGACCGCGATAAGTCCCACCCAAGGGCCGTCCGGCACCACGGTCACCATCAACGGTTCCGGGCTCTCCGGCGCGACGGGGGTGAATTTCGGCGGTACCGCGACGACCTCGTTCACGATCGTGTCCGATACCCAGATCACCGCAACGGTTCCGCCCGGGACCGGCATAGCTCCGGTGACCGTCACATCACCGGTCGGCACGAGCAACCCGCTGCCCTACACCTATCTCCCGCCCCGCCCCACCATCACATCGCTCGCACCGCCTTCGGGACCGGCATCCGGCGGCAACGTCGTGGTGATCACCGGCACCGGATTCACCGGGCCCACCACGGTGCGATTCGGCACGACCGCGACCACGTTCACCCTCGATTCCCCGACGCGGATCACCGCGATCGCTCCGCCGGGAGTGGGTGCGGTGCAGGTGACCGTCACCACCGCGGGGGGCACCAGCAACGGGATGACCTACACCTATCCCGGTGCGCCGTCGGTGATCTCGGTCAGCCCCGACTCCGGCCCGGCCGCGGGCGGCAACACCGTCGTCCTCACCGGCACCGGGTTCGGCGGAGCAACGGCGGTCACCTTCGGCGCGAGCGCGGCGAGTTCGTTCACCGTCGTCTCCGGCACTCGGATCACCGCGGTAGCACCGGCCGGAACCGGTACGGTCGCCGTCACCGTCACCACCCCGAAGGGCACCAGCAATCCGGTGACCTACACCTATGTCCCGGCACCCGCACTCGCCTCGGTGGCACCGAACTCCGGTCCCCGGGCCGGAGGCAACACCGTCGTCCTGGCGGGCACCGGGTTCACCGGCACCAACGCCGTCCGCTTCGGCAACACACCAGCGGCCTCTTTCACAGTGGTCTCCGACACCCGGATCACCGCCGTCGTCCCTGCGGGCACCGGCACAGCCGACGTCACCGTCACCACCACAGGCGGCACCAGCAACCCAGTCACCTACACCTACGTCACCACACCGGCACTCGCCTCGGTGACACCGGGCGCCGGTCCCGAAACAGGCGGCAACACCGTAATTCTCACCGGCACCGACCTCACCGGCACGACCGCCGTCGTGTTCGGCGCCACCCCGGCGATCGCCTTCGTTGTGGAGTCGGATACCCGGATCAGCGCTGTGGCGCCCACCGGCACCGGGACCGTCGATGTCGCCGTCACCACTCCCGGCGGCACCAGCAACACGGTGGACTACACCTTCGTCGGGGCGCCCACCCTCACTACGATCGTCCCCGGCGACGGTCCGGAGTCCGGCGGCAACACCGTCACCCTGACCGGCACGAACCTCGCGGGCACCACCACCGTGCTCTTCGACGGGACACCCGCGCCCTCCTTCACCGTCGTCTCCGACACCCGGATCACCGCCGTGGCGCCCGCCGGGAGCCCGGGGCCGGTTGTCGTCACGGTCACGGCCACGGGTGGCGACAGCAACGCGCTCGTTTACACCTTCGTCGCCACACCGGCTCTCGTGTCGGCGGCGCCGAGCGCCGGTCCCGAGATCGGTGGCAACACCGTGATCCTCACCGGCACCGACCTCACCGGCACGACCGCCGTCGTGTTCGGTGCCACCCCGGCGATCGCCTTCGTGGTGGAGTCGGATACCCGGCTCAGTGCCACGGCGCCCGCGGGTACCGGGACCGTCGATGTCACCGTCACCACCACGGGTGGCACCAGCAACGCGGTGGCCTACAGCTACGTTCCGGCGCCCGCGCTCGCCTCGATCGTTCCCGGTTCCGGCCCGGAGACGGGCGGCAACAGCGTCGTCCTGACCGGCGCCGATCTCACCGGCGCCACCGCCGTGCGCTTCGGCGCGAACAGCGCGATCACGTTCACGGTCGTCTCCGACACCCAGATCACCGCCGAGGCGCCCGCCGGGACCGGCCCCGTCGGTGTCACCGTCACTACCGCCGGTGGCACCACCAGCCCGGTGGGCTATACCTACCTCCCGGCACCGGCACTCGCGTCGGTGACACCGAACTCCGGACCCGAGACCGGCGGCAACACCGTCACACTCACCGGCACGAACCTCACCGGCACCACCACCGTCACCTTCGACGGCACATCCGCGACATCGTTCACGGTCGTCTCCGACACCCAGATCACCGCGATCGCCCCGGCAGGCACCGGCACAGCGGACATCATCGTCACCACGGTCGGCGGCACCAGCAACCCCCTTGGCTACACCTACATCCCCGCACCGGCACTCGCCTCCGTGACACCGGACTCCGGACCCGAGACCGGCGGCAGCACCGTCACCCTCACCGGCACGAACCTCACCGGCACCACCACCGTCACCTTCGACGCCACATCCGCGACATCGTTCACGGTCGTCTCCGACACCCAGATCACCGCGATCGCCCCGGCAGGCACCGGTGCGGCCGCAATAGCCGTGACCACCACCGGTGGAACCAGCAACCCGGTGGGTTACACCTACGTACCGGCGCCGACTCTCGCCGCGGTGGCACCGGACTCGGGGCCGGAGACCGGTGGCAACACGGTCGAGTTCACCGGCACCGGATTCACCGGCGCGACCGCGGTCACCTTCGACGGGTCACCGGCGGTTTCGTTCACCGTGGTCTCCGATTCGCGGATCACGGCGATCGTGCCCGCCGGGTCCGGCTCGGTGGACGCCACTGTCACCACAGCGGGCGGCACCAGCGATCCGGTGACCTACACCTACGTCCCCGCGCCTGCGCTGGCCCCGCTGACCCCCGACTCGGGACCGGAGACCGGCGGCAACGCCGTTCCCCTGGCCGGTACGGGATTCACCGACGCCACCGCCGTGCATTTCGGTACCACCCCGGCGACCTCGTTCACGGTGGTGTCGGATACCGAGATCACCGCTGTCGCACCCGCGCTCTCCGGCACCGCCGCGGTCACCGTGACCTCTGCCGGAGGCGAGAGCAACGGCGCCATCTACAGCTTCGTCCCCGCCCCCGTCCTCGCCGCCGTCGACCCCGGCTCCGGGCCGGAGACCGGCGGCAACACCGTCGTCCTCTCGGGCACCGACTTCACCGGGGCCACGGAGGTCGACTTCGGTGGCACGCCGGCGATCTCGTTCACCGTGGTGTCGAGCACCGAGATCAGCGCGATCGTCCCGGCGGGGACCGGCGCGGTCGACGTCACCGTCGGCACCCCGGGCGGCACCAGCGACGGCGTCCGCTACGCCTACCTCCCGACACCGTCGCTCACCACGGTCGCACCGGCCTCGGGTCCCGAAATCGGCGGCAACACAGTCGAATTCACCGGCACGGGGTTCACCGATGCGTCCGCGGTGCACTTCGGCGCGAACGCGGCGGTTTCGTTCACGGTGGTGTCCGATTCCCGGATCACCGCGGTCGTGCCCGCCGGGTCCGGCTCGGTGAACGCCACCGTGACCACGGCCGGTGGCACCAGCGCCCCGGTGACCTACGCCTACATCCCGGCACCGACGCTCGCCGGTGTGGCTCCGCGCTTCGGACCGGAAACCGGCGGCAACACCGTCACACTCACCGGGACCGGATTCACCGGAGCCACTGTCGTCCGGTTCGGCACCACGCCCGCCACCTCGTTCACCGTGGTCTCCGACACCGAGATCACCGCTGTCGCGCCCGCGCGCACCGGCATCGCCGCGGTGTCGGTGAGCACCCCGGGTGGGCTCAGCAACTTCGTCGCCTACGGCTACACCCCGGTCCCGACACTGACCAACGTCGCCCCGCGCTTCGGACCGGAAACCGGCGGCAACACAGTCACACTCACCGGCACCAACCTCACCCGAACCGTCGCCGTCCGCTTCGGCACCACCCCCGCCACCTCCTTCACCGTCGTCTCCGACACCCAGATCACCGCCGTCGCACCCGCACGCACCGGCAACGCCGCGATCACCGTCACCACCCCCGGCGGCACCAGCAACTTCGTCGCCTACGGCTACACCCCCGTCCCGACACTGACCAACGTCACACCCCGCTTCGGGCCGACGAGTGGCGGCAACACCGTGACCCTCACCGGCACCAATTTCACCCGAGCCACCGCGGTCCGCTTCGGCACCACACCCGCCACCTCGTTCACTGTCGTGTCGAACACCGAGATCACGGCGGTCGCCCCCGCGCGCACCGGAACTGCCGCGGTGACCGTCACCAGCCCGGGCGGGACCAGCAACGGCGTCTCCTACACCTTCCTCGCGGCACCGACCCTCGCCACGGCGGTCCCCGGCTCGGGACCGGCTACCGGCGGCAACACCGTCACCCTCACCGGCGCCAATCTCACCGGAACCACCGCGGTCACCTTCGGCGGCACACCGGCGAGCTCGTTCACCGTGGTGTCGAACACCCAGATCACCGCCGTCGCCCCCGCAGGCACCGGCACGGTCTCGGTCACCGCCAGGACCCCCGGCGGCACCAGCAACGGTGTCTCCTACACCTACCTCCTCGTCCCGGCCCTCGCGTCGGTCGTCCCGAACACGGGTCCGGTCGGCGGCGGCAACACCGTGATCCTCACCGGCGCCAACCTCAGCGGCGCCACCTCGGTGCGCTTCGGTGCGGTCGCCGCGGGCTCGTTCAGCGTCCTGTCCGATACCCAGATCAGCGCCGTGGTCCCCGCCGGGACCGGAACGGTGCCGGTCACCGTCGTCACACCCACCGGCACCAGTAACGGGGTCCTCTACACCTACGGCGAAGCCCCCGCCGTCGTCGCGGTGGTACCCGCCTGGGGCCCGCGAGCCGGCGGCAACACGGTCGTACTCCAAGGCGACAACTTCACCGGGACGGTCGCGGTGAATTTCGGCGCCACCCCGGCGACGTCCTTCACCGTGGACTCGGACAGCCAGATCACGGCTGTCGTTCCGGCCGGGACCGGCGTGGCGCCGGTGACAGTCACCAACGCGGTCGCCACCGGCAACGCGGTCTCGTACACCTATCTCGGGACGCCGAGCCTCACCTCGGTCGACCCGAGCCAGGGCCCCGCCTCCGGCGGCAACACGGTCACCCTCACGGGCACCGAGTTCACCGGGGCCACCGCGGTCGATTTCGGCGGGACAGCGGCGAGTTCCTTCACTGTGGTGTCGAGCACGCAGATCAACGCCGTCGCGCCCGCCGGAACCGGCACGGTGAACGTTTCCGTCACGACCTCGGGGGGCACCAGCAACAGTCGTTCCTACACCTATGTCCCGGCACCGGCTCTCGCCGCGGTGGTTCCCGGCGCAGGCCCCGAGATCGGCGCCAACACCGTCGTTTTGACCGGCACGAACCTCACCGGCGCCACCGCGGTGCGCTTCGGTGCGAACGCGGCGGTGACCTTCACCATCGTGTCGGCCACCGAGATCAGGGCGGTCGCACCCGCGGGCACCGGTACCGCCGCGGTCACCGTCACCACCACGGGCGGCGTCAGCAACGGCGTGGCCTACGGCTACGTACCGGTGCCGAACCTCGCCGCGGTGGTCCCGGGTTCCGGGCCGGAGACCGGCGGCAACACCGTCACCCTCACCGGCACCGGATTCACCACCACGACCGCGGTGAACTTCGGCCCCACTCCGGCGATCTCGTTCACCGTGGTCTCGAATACCGAGGTCGTCGCGATCGCCCCGGCCGGTACCGGCACGGCCGCGGTCACCCTCACCACCGCGGGTGGCGTCAGCAACGACGGCGTCTACACCTACCTTCCGGCGCCGACCATCGCCGCCGTCGTCCCCGGCGCGGGACCGGTGAGCGGCGGCAACACCGTCACTCTCAACGGCAGCGGATTCACCGGAACCACCACCGTCCGCTTCGGCGCCACACCCGCCGCCTCGTTCACCGTGGTCTCGGATACCGAGCTCACCGCGGTCGCCCCCGCCGGAACCGGCAGCACTACGGTCACCCTCACCGCCATCGGAGGCACCAGCAACGGCATCTCCTACACCTTCGTCCCGGCACCGGCACTCGCCGCGGTGACCCCCGGCTCCGGACCGGAGACCGGCGGCAACACCGTCACCCTCACCGGCACCGGATTCACCACCACGACGGCGGTGGATTTCGGTCCCACTCCGGCGATCTCGTTCACCGTGGTCTCGGATACCGAGCTCACGGCGGTCGTACCCGCCGGGATCGGCTCGGTGAACGTCACCGTCACCACCGGAGGCGGCACCAGCAACGGCGTCCTCTACACCTACGTCCCGGCACCGGCGATCGCCGCGATCGTCCCCGACGCCGGACCGGAAACCGGCGGCGCGACAGTCACCCTCACCGGCACCGGATTCACCGGCACGAACGCGGTGAATTTCGGTTCCATCCCAGCGATCTCGTTCACGGCGGTGTCGGATACCGAGATCAGCGCCGTCGCCCCGGCCGGTACCGGCCCTGCCACGGTCACCGTCACCACCATCGGCGGTGTCAGCAACGACGTCCTCTTCGCCAACGTCCCGGCACCGGCGATCGCCGCGATCGTCCCCGACGCCGGACCGGAAACCGGCGGCGCGACAGTCACCCTCACCGGCACCGGATTCACCGGAACCACCGCCGTCCGCTTCGGCGCCACACCCGCCACCTCGTTCACCGTGGTCTCGGATACCGAACTGGTCGCGGTCTCCCCCGCCGGAACCGGCAGCGCAACGGTCACCCTCACCGCCATCGGAGGCACCAGCAACGGCGTCCTCTATACCTTCGTCCCGGCACCGGCACTCGCCGCGGTGGACCCCGGCTCCGGGCCGGAGACCGGCGGCAACACCGTCACCCTCACCGGCACCGGATTCACCGGCGCGACCGAGGTCACCTTCGGCGGCGACGCCGCGGTTTCCTTCGTCGTGGTCTCCGATTCCCGGATCACGGCGGTCGCGCCCGCCGGGATCGGTTCGGTGAGCGTCACCGTCACCACCGCCGGCGGCGCGAGCAACGGCGTCGGCTACACCTACGTCCCGGCGCCCACCCTGGTCACGACGGTCCCCGATTCCGGACCGGAGACCGGCGGCAACACCGTCACCCTCACCGGCACCGGATTCACCGGCACCACCGCGGTGAATTTCGGTGCCGCCACGGCGAGTTCGTTCACGGTGGACTCCGACACGCGGATCACCGCGACGGCTCCGGCGGGTACCGGCACGACCGCGGTCACGGTCACCACCGCCGGTGGCCCCAGCGACGGCGTCCTCTACACCTACGTCCCGGCACCGGTGATCGCCGCGATCGTCCCCGACGCCGGACCGGAGACCGGCGGCAACACCGTCACCCTCACCGGCACCGGCCTCACCGGCGCCACCGCTGTCCGCTTCGGCGCCACACCCGCCGCCTCGTTCACGGTGGTGTCGGATACCGAGGTCACCGCCGTCGTTCCCGCCGGGACCGGCAACGCCGCGGTCACCCTCACCACCCGAGGCGGCACCAGCGACAGTGTCGGCTACACCTATGTCCCAGCACCCGCCCTCGCCTCCGTCGTTCCCGACTCCGGACCCGAAACCGGCGACAACGCCGTCACGCTCACCGGTACCGGCCTCACGGCTACGACCGCGGTGCGTTTCGGTGGCGTATCCGCGACGTTCACGGTCATCTCCGACAGCGAGATCAGCGCCACCGCCCCTCCGGGAGCCGGGCCGGTCGGCGTCACCGTCAGCACGGCGGGTGGCACGAGCAATTCGATCGGCTATGCCTACGTCCCCGAGCCGACCCTCGTTTCGGTGGCCCCCGAGGCCGGCCCGGCTCCCGGCGGCAACACCGTCGTCCTCACCGGCACGGGATTCACCGACGCGACCGCGGTGAGCTTCGGTGCGAACACGGCGACTTCCTTTGTCGTGGTCGATGATTCACAGATCACGGCCGTGGCGCCCGCCGGGCTCGCCGGGACCGTCACCGTCACCGTCGCCACGCCCGGCGGTAGGAGCGACGGGGTGTTCTACACCTACGTGCCCGCACCGGCGCTCGCCTCGATGGTTCCGACCTCCGGTCCGACCACCGGCGGCAACACCGTCACCCTCGTCGGCACCGGGTTCACCGACGCGACCGCCGTCCGCTTCGGCGCGACCCCGGCAGCCACCTACAGCGTGGTCTCCGACACCCAGATCACCGCTGTGGCGCCGCCCGGGAGCGCCGGGCCGGTCGCGCTCACCGTCACCACCAGCGGCGGCACGAGCAACAGCGTGGTCTACACCTACGTCGCCGCCCCCGCCCTCGCCTCGGTCGTCCCCACCTCCGGTCCGACCACCGGTGGCAACACCGTCCTGCTGACGGGCACCCGACTCACCGGCGCCACGAGCGTGCGCTTCGGTGCGAATGCCGCGGTTTCCTTCAGCGTGCTCTCGGATTCCTCGATCAGCGCCGTCGCGCCTGCCGGGACCGGGGGGCCGCGCGCGGTCACGGTCAGCACCGCCGGCGGCACCAGCAACGGTGTCTCCTACACCTATGTCGCCGCGCCCACCCTCGGCTCGGTCGCCCCGAACTCGGGACCGGCCGCGGGCGGCAACACCGTCGTCCTCACCGGGACGGGGTTCACCGGAGCCTCCGCCGTCCGCTTCGGCACGACTCCCGCAGCCTCCTTCACCGTGCTCTCCGATACTCAGATCGCCGCCGTCGCTCCCAGCCGGACCGCCGGACCGGTCGCGGTCACCGTCAGCACGCCCGGCGGCACCAGTAACGGGATCGTTTACACCTATCTCGCCGCACCGGCGATCGCCGCGATCCACCCCGACCAAGCGCCCGCGTCCGGCGGCACCACGGCCGTGCTGAACGGCACCGGATTCACCGGCGCGACCACGGTCCGTTTCGGCACGGCGACGCCACCGTTCACCGTCATCTCCGACACGCTGATCCGGGTCACCGTGCCGGCCGGGACGGGCGTCGTCAACGTCACGGTCACGGCCTCGGGCGGTACCAGCGACGGCGTCCCGTTCACCTACCTCAGCACATAGTCCAGCTCAGGGGTCACGTTCCGGCCACGCCGAGCCGAACGACGCGAAGGTCGCGATCGTGGCCGGGCGCCCTGCGGCCGGTCGTCAGCCCGGCTTCACGGTGTCCGGCTCACGACGGGCATGCTCCGCCACCCAGACGCCGACGCCGATCGCCCCGGCCACCGGCCACGACACCATCCCGGTGACCGCGGCCGCCCCGAGTCCGCCGAAGTAGAGCAACGACTCCCGATCCGGTACTCGATTGCGCACCGCCGCGGTCGCCGACGCGACACCGCCTGCCACGGTGCGCGGTCCGGGCGGAAGCGGGACGTGCGCCATCCGCACACCGAGCGTCGGAATCGGGACGGGCACTCCGGCGCGCTTGGTGGTCGTCGCGCCGTCCGTCCCGGTCGGCGGTACGGTCTCGGTGTCCGGCACGGACCGGACCGGCTCTCGCGACTCGGAGCCGGATGCGTGGACCTTGTGTGCTGCTCTCTTGGACATGACCGCTCCTTCCTTCGTCCTGACCGCGCTGGGTATCCAGTCCAGCGTGTATGTAGTCCAGCCAAGCCGGGCGCGCCCCGAGCCGCAACCCCTCGGCGTCCGCCGCCTCTCGACTACGGACGGTGCGGCCGCCAGACGGACGGGGGCCGTCGAATCGTCCGTGGTCCCCGACGGCCACGGACCGGATGCAAGCCGTCGACGCGGCTCCCACTTCGAGCCGGAGCGAAGATGGCTACAAGATTGCCGTTTCCTCACCATACCTCGAATGGAAGCAAAGGGATTCGCGCTTCTACCGCGCATGAATTGGGGAATTTGGTGCATTCCGGTCTCACTTCCGAATGTCGCTGGTAGTTTGCTGACGGTACATACGGCTTCCGCCGATTGATCGACGAATGCGGCGAACTACCCCTGGAGGTCAAGCTCGTGACTCGTCCATTTCTTCGTGTCCCGGGCAGCAGGCGTCTCGGTGCCGCCCGTGTCCTCGGTGCGCTCGGCGGTATGGCACTCACGCTGCTGCTGGCGACGACGGCAACCGCGGAACCGATATACCCACTGCCCGATCCGGACCCGTTCTACGCCGCCCCGGCCGATCTGGCGGCACACCGACCGGGTGACGTACTCGACGTGCGGCCCTTGCCGCCGCTGGCCTCCTTCCCCGGCGCCACCGTCAGGCTGGTCGAGTTCCGTTCCACCAACTCGCGGGGCGCGCCGATCGCGGCGACCACCACGATCGTCACCCCCGCCTTCCACCGCCCCGGCATGCCGCTGCTGTCCTATCAGCACTTCATCAATTCGCTCGGCACCGGCTGCGCGGTATCGCACCTGCTCTACGAGAACGATTTCAACCTGTCGACGACGACGCCGATGTTGAACGTGCTGCTGCAGCGAGGCTGGAGCCTGGCGCTGCCCGACCATCTCGGACCGCAGTTCGCGCTCGGGGCCGCGCGTTTGGGCGGCCAGATCACGCTGGACGGCATCCGGGCCGCGAAACAACTGCCCGACCTCGCCGTCGAGCACAGCCCGGTGACATTGGCCGGCTACTCCGGCGGCGGTCTCGCCACGGCATGGGCGGCCGCGCTACAGCCGTCCTACGCGCCGGACGTGCGACTGGCGGGCGCGGCCATCGGCGGCGCCCCGATGAACCTGGTGGCGATGGCGGAAGGTCTGGGACTCAACCCGCACCCCGCCTTCGGCTTGGCCATGGCGGCGGCGATCGGCCTGGAACGGGAGTACCCGGACCGGGTGCCGATCAGCGCGAATCTCAACGAGCGCGGCCGCGCGCTGCGGGACGCCATGGCCAACAGCTGCACCAACGACATCCTCGCGATCGGCGCGGGCGGCAGCGCGCGCGACTTCGTGGACAGCACCTCGGTCTTCGACATGCCCGGCGCTTGGGAGGTGGTGGAGGAGAACAGTGTGGAGCTCTACGACGGCGCTCCCGCCACCCCGATCTTCGAATGGCATTCGCCGAGCGATCCACTGATCCCGATCCAAGCCATCGACAACACCGCACGCCGCTGGTGCGGAGCCGGCGTGCCGTTGCAGGTAGTGCACGTGCAGGCGTTCGACCACCTGTCCGCGGCCGCCATAGGCGCCCCCGCCGTGGCGACCTGGCTCGAAGGCCGGGTTCGTGGCGAGCCCGCCCCCAGCAATTGCTGACCAGCGCGCCGTAGCGCAGCTACTGCCCGCCACCGCGTCGGGCATTCGGCTCGGAGCGTGCCGCATGGCATCAGGCGACCGGAGCCGGATTGCCCGGGGGTTTGCGGGGTAAGACGAAATCACAGGAGGTGATGACATGCCAAAAGCTTGGACGGACAAGCAGGAACGCCAGTACGAGCACGTCAAGGATTCGGCGAAGTCCCGCGGCGCGAGCACCGGGCGCGCGAAGGAGATCGCCGCTCGCACGGTCAACAAGAACCGCGCGCAGTCCGGACAGTCCAAGACCGCGAGCAAGACCTCGACGAACGACAAGTCTCCGCAGCAGCGCGGCGGGCAGCGTTCGCACAGCGGCGCGCAGGGGCCGACCCGCGACCAGCTGTACAACGAGGCCAAGAAACGCAATGTCGAAGGCCGCTCGAAGATGACGAAGCAGGAGCTGGCGCACGCGCTCGGGCGCGACTGAGCCCCGTGCGCCGGTCGAGGACCAACAGCGAGAGGAGTGGAGATGGCCGAGCAGCAGGAAACCGGCGGCATCACCGGCACCAGGGACAAGGACTACAACCTGATCTGGTTCGTCGAGGCCTCCCTGGAGAACGCGTTGCGGCTGGATACGTTCATCCAGGACGCGGAACGCGATGGCGACAGCGAGCTGGTGGAGTTCTTCCGCAAGGCGCAGGCCGACAGCCGAAAGGGCGGCCGGCTCGGGAAAGAGCTGCTGTCCCAGCGCCTCGCCAAGTCCGGCATCTGACATTTCCCGGCGATTCCCGGCGGAGGGTGCGCCCCATGGGCCGCCCTCCGCCGAGCCAAGGAGCGGATATGCGCGTCGTTGTGGTCGGTGCCACCGGAAACGTGGGAACGAGCGTGCTGGAGACGCTGTCGGCCGAACCGGGGGTCGACTCGATCGTGGGGATCGCACGGCGCGTGCCGGGCAAACCTTCCGACGGCGTCGAATGGGTGCGCGCGGACGTGCGGACCGACGATCTGGAGTCCCACTTCCACGGGGCGGACGTCGTGGTGCACTTGGCCTGGCTGTTCCAGCCCACCCATCAGCCCTTGGCCACTTGGCGCGCGAATGTCGGCGGCACCGAACGGGTGCTGCGCGCCGTGTCCGCGACCCAGGTTCCCGCTCTGATCTACGCCTCGTCGGTCGGCGCCTACTCCCCGTGCCACGACGACGAGCCGGTGCCGGAGAGCTGGCCGACCGATGGCTGGCCGCCCGCCGCGTACACGCGTGAGAAAGCCTACGTGGAACGGCTTTTCGACCGATTCGAGGCCGAGCACCCGGACCGCCGGGTGGTTCGCATGCGCCCGGGATTCATCTTCCGCCGGGAGACCGCCAGCCAGCAGCGGCGTCTGTTCGCCGGTCCGCTGCTACCGAACCGCCTGATCCGCCCGGGGTTCCCGCCGATCCTGCCGATTCCGCGTGGCCTGCGCTTCCAGGCGGTGCACAGCGCCGACATCGGCCGCGCCTACACCCTCGCGATCACGACCGACGCCCGCGGGCCGTTCAACATCGCCGCGGAACCGGTGATCGACGGCGCCCGGTTGGCCGAGCTGTTCGAGGCTCGCGTGGTGTCCGTGCCGCCCGCGCTCGTCCGCGCCGCGCTCGCCATGGGATGGCACGCGCGCGCATTGCCCGCGGCACCGGACCTCTTCGACGCGGTGATGCGCCTGCCCATCTTGGACACCGGCCGCGCGCGAGCCGAACTGGGTTGGACACCGCAGTTCACCGCTGTCGACGCCCTCCGGGAACTGCTCGCCGGTATGCGGGCGGGCGCGGGAGAAGACACCCCGCCGCTGGCTCCCGACGCGGGCGGACCTCTGCGATGGCGCGAGTTCGCCTCCGGCGTGGGCGGCCGTGAGCTAGGAGTCGGCTAGTTCTTCGGCCGACTCGTGGCCCGCGGCGGCGGCGCGGCGTAAGAATTCCGCGATGAGCTCGAGTTCGGCGTCGCTGTAACCGGCGCAGAGGTCGTCCATACGTCCGTTCATTCCGGCGAACAACCTGTAGAGCTCCTGGTTACGCTCGCGCAGCGGGACTATGGTGACCGCGCGCCGGTCGCCCGCGGCTGGGTCCCGCTCGCGCGCGATCCAGCCGCCGCGCTCCAATCTGTCCAGGATGCCGGTCAGCGTGGCCGGATGCAGCGCGGCGCGGCGGGCCAGTGCGCTCGGGGTCAGCGGGCCGTGCCGATTAATCAGATCCAGGCAGGTCCAGTCGGCATCCCGGAGTTCCACCTTGCCGCCGAAGCGGCGGTTCAGCACGGCGAGTTGACCGTTCAGCTCGCGCAGCGCGTCCTTGACCGCGGCGGACAGCCTGCGATGCTGCCGCTCGGCCGCTTTGCCGGTCGCAGCGCTCACGTTGTGATTCCCTCCGCCATTTGTATGAGTTTCATATCATACGTCGTCCGATACCCGCGCTTCCCGGACGCACGCCGCCGGGCCGATCATCCAGTCGTGCCGTGGTCCCGAAGATCTCGGCCCCCGGATCAACGCGAGCGAACACAGCCGGTCATGACGCTCCGGAGCGGCGCACACCAAGTGTTACGAAAGTCATATGAAACGAATCTCGAACTATGTAATATGAATTTCGTAATATCTGGATCAAGAAGGAGTCGTCATCTACCTGGTCCCCGGCCGAAACGACCTCGTCTCCGGCGCCGACCGGGCCGCCCGACTTCGCGCTGCTCGGCACCGCGGCCGCCCGGCACGGTGTCGACATTCTCGGCCCCACCCCACATCGACGAACCCGAAGGAATTTCCATGCGTCTCACGATCTTCGGAGCGAACGGCCCCACCGGTCGCCTGCTCACCTCACACGCTCTGACCGCAGGCCACGACGTGGTCGCTGTCACCCGCAGGCCGGCGGAATTTCCTCTGACGCACGATCGATTGACCACGCTCGAGGGTGACGTCTTCTCCCTTCCTTCGGTCGAGGCGGCGGTCGCGGGCGGCGACGCGGTGTTGTCCACCTTGGGTGTCCCCTACAGCAAGCACCTGATCACGACGTACTCGGTCGGCACGGCCAATATCGTGGCCGCGATGCGCCGGTACGGCATACGTCGTCTCGCGGTCGTGTCGTCGAGTGCCGTGGACCCCCGGCCGTACGCGGACGCGGGCTTCCTGTTCAACCGGGTCTTGCAGCCGTACCTCACCCGAGTGATGGGCAGAACCTTGTACGACGACATGCGTGCGATGGAATCACTGCTCAGCACGACCGAACTCGACTGGACGATAGTGCGCCCCAGCGGGCTCTACACTTCCTCCACCGTCACCGATTACACCGTGGTCGAGGGCCGCGCCGAAGGCCGGTTCACCTCCCGCGCGGACCTGGCCGCCTGCCTGCTGCGACTCGCCGAGGACGGCGGCCACATACGCGAGACCGTCAGCGTCGTCACGACGTCGGACAACCCCGGCCTGCTCCAACTGATCCGCAGCGAGGCACTCGGCAAGCATTGAGCACGAGCCCTTTCCGGGCACACCGGAGCCGTTCGGACCCGGTTCCCAGCCCATCCGCTCGTTCCGAGCGGCACGAGCGGATGGGCACGGAAGCGCTACTTCGCCGGGTAGGGCGCGTTGATCGTGGTGAAGTACTGGATCGCGGCGCCGATCGCCACCGGGGCGGTGACCAGTATCTGGCCCGCCACGGTGCCCAGCGCGCCGACCGCGGCGACGCCGACGAGGCACCCGACGGCCGCGGCCGGGATGAACGGACCGAACAGGCCCGCGATGGTGCCCGCGGCGATGGTCGCGCCCGCGATGCCGCCGAGCACGCAGCCGACCGCCGCGCCGCCGAGGCCGCCGACCAGGGTGCCGATGGTCGCGCCCATGCTGATCGTGCTGGTCATGCGGGACCAAGCGGCTTGTTCCCGGTCGTACTCGGTCTTCCAGGGCGCCTTGTCCTCGTAGGGTAGGGCGACCGGCTTGTACACCGCGCGGTCCATCGACAGCACCGGCGTCAGCGTCGCGGTGCGGCCGGAGATGTCGGCGATGATCGGAAACTCGAACTCGTCGACGGTGAACGTCAGCGGCGTCCCGGCGACGGTGACGCCGTCGCGGGTTCGGACCTTCAGCGTCCGGTCCTCGACCACCAATGCGCCGGAGTCGATCTCGATGATCGAGGACGTGTCGGTGGCGTGCGCGGTGAACGAGATGGGCCGGTCTGCACCCTGGTCGGCGTAGGCGGCGCCCGGCACGGCGGTCACGGCGGCCAACATCAGCGCGGGCACGGCAAGGGTCCTCATCAGCATGGCGGTTTCCTCATCGATCTGCGTCGTGCCGGATGCACGACCGTGACCATTATTGATAATGATTGTCATTATCGACAACTTTTGCGTCGGACACGTTGCGGCACAGGAACATTGGCGCGAACAGCCGACCTTCCCCTTGCAGTGATAACGATAACGGTTATCATTATGTGCCGCTCGAAACTTGGAGGGTTCGTGGGACATCTGCTGATGGTGGAGAGCTGGGTCGGCTCGATGAGCACGCTGCTTCCGGCCGGAATTCACGCCGGGGGACATACATTCAGCTTCCTCACCCGGGATCTGAGCCACTACCTGCGTGGCAAGCAGGGCGCCCACCCGTTGCTGGGTGCGGCCAACATCGTGACCGCCGAGACCAACGACGAAGCGGCCCTCGTGCCGTACGTGCGCAGGTTGCACGAGGTGCTGTCCTTCGACGGGGTGCTGTCCTCGTGCGACTACTACTTGCCCACCGTCGCGGCGATCGCCGCGGAACTGGGCTTGCCCGGTCCCGACCGGGCGGCCGTCGCCGCGGCCTGCCACAAGCACCGCACCCGTGCGCTCTGCCGGGCCGTCGCGGTGCCGGGACCGGCCTTCGCCGTGGCCGAGGAGTGGGACGAATTGGTCGGCGCGGCAATAGAAATCGGGTACCCGCTGGTCGTCAAACCGGTAGACCTGTGCGGTGGTATGTACGTCCGTCGTGTCGAGGACGAGCAGCAGTTGCGGGCGGCAGTCGAGCGGATCACCGGTTTCCCGGTGAACGCGCGCGGGCAGGTACGCGCACCGCAGATCCTCCTCGAGGAGTGTCTGGACGGAGCGGAATACAGCGTCGAGACGGTCACCGTGCGCGGGCACACCACCGTGGTCGGCGTGACGGACAAGCGCCTGACCGGTGCTCCCGCGTTCATCGAGGCGGGGCACATGTTCCCGGCCGTGCTGACCGGCGACGAGCAGGCGGCCGTGAGCACGGTGGCCTGTGCCGCGATCGCGGCGCTCGGTCTCGACGACACCGTCGCGCACACCGAGGTCAAACTCACCGGCGACGGCCCGCGGCTGATCGAGGTGAATCCGCGTCCCGCGGGCAATCGGATCACCGAGCTGGTACGCCGGGTGACCGGCATCGACCTCGCGGCCGTCCATGCCGAGGTGGCCGCGGGAGGTACGCCCGATCTGACTCCGCGCCCGACCGGCACGGGCAGCGCCGCCATCGCGTTCGCGGTGGCCGACCGCGCGGGTGTGCTGACGGCGATATCCGGCGCCGAGGCTTGGGCCGACGACCCGTGCGTGGTGGAACACACCCTGGCCGAGCCGGGCACCCGGGTCCGGGTCGCGACCGATAACAACACCTACCTCGGCCATGTCATGGTGGTGGACGAGCGACCCGGCGCCGCAGGGGATCTGGCGTGCGACCGGGTCGACAAACTGGTGGTCGATATCGCGCAGGTGGCGCCATGACCACCGCCGATCTCGCCCTGCTGCCGCGCCCCCGGTCGGTCGACGAACTCACCGGCTGGGCGCTGGCCGCCCGCCTCGGCGCCGACCCGGCCGGCCTGGCGGTGTCCACCGCGTTCCGTACCAGCTACGGCACGCGGCACGCCGGCCGTCGCGGTGGCTACCGCAACGAGGTGCTGAGCATCCGCGTCGGTGCGGCGGTCGGCTCGTGCGGGCTCGAGCCCGACGACGCCACCGGCCGCGCCGACGCGCTCGACGCCTGCGTCGGCGCCACGGTCGCGCACCTGCTCGCCGACCCGCTGCGAGCGGTCCGGATCGCCGCCCTCGACGCGTACCTGATGCATCTGCACCCGCATCCCGCCGCGGGCGGTGTGGTCGCCGAACCGGTCCGGGTGTCCGGGAGCAGCTCGCTCGAGAAGTCCCGTCAGCGTGCCGAAACGGTGGTGGATCTGCTCCCCTCGGGCGTGCGGCGCGTGCTGGTGGTCGGCGTGGTCGGTTCCCTGCTCGCGGCCCTGCGCGCCCGTGGCGTCGGCTACCTGCCGTGTGACCTGATCGGCGGGCGAACCGAATGGGACGAGCCCGTGTACCGAAGCGTCGCCGACGTGCCGCCGGATTACGACGCGCTGCTGGTCACCGGAATGACGCTGGGCAATGGGACATTCGACGGGCTGCTGGCCGAAGCGAACGCCAAGGCGATTCCCCTGGTGCTGTTCGCCCAGACCGGCAGCGCGGTGCTGCCTTGGTTCCTTGGCCGCGGCGTCACGGCGGTCTCGGCCGAACCGTATCCCTTCTTCTCCCTCGACGGCGGCCCCAGCACCCTGTTCCGCTACCGAGACGGGGGAACCTCGTGCACCCGATGATCAGCTCCGCCCCCCAACCCGCGCTACTACAGCTGGTCGGCGGCACCCCTGTCGTGCCGATTCCGGTCGAAGCGGGCAGTTACCTGGCGAAGGTGGAGGCCGCGAGCATCGCGGGCATGAAAGCGCGAGCGGCGGTATCCATGCTCACCGCTGCCCGCGCCCGCGGCGAACTCGCCCCTGGCGCGACGGTGATCGAATCCACCAGCGGCACTTTGGGGCTCGGCCTCGCCCTCGCGGGCAAGGCGCTCGGACATCCCATCGTGCTCGTGGTCGATGACGAGCTGGAGCCGGAGATGCGCGCGTTGTTCACCGCCTTCGGCATCCGCCTCGAAGTGGTCCGCACCCCTCACCCGGAAGGCGGCTGGCAGCGGGCCCGGCTCGACCGGCTGGCCGAGCTGCTCGCGCGTACCCCGGGCGCGTATTGGCCGGACCAGTACGACAACCCCGATAACGCCGCCGGCTACGCGGGCATGGCACAGGAACTGCTCGAGCAGGTCGGACACGCGGACGTGCTGGTCGCGGGCATCGGCTCCGGCGGCCATTGCGCGGGCCTGACCCGGGCGTTGCGCGCACACTGGCCGCAGCTACGGGTGATCGGTGTCGACGCGGTCGGCTCGCGCATCTTCGGTCAGCCGGCCCGCCCGCGACTGATGCGCGGCCTTGGCAGCAGCATCCTTCCGCGCAACGTGGCCTACGGCGACTTCGACGAGGTGCACTGGGTAGGCCCGTCCGAAGCCGTGGCCTCCTGTCGGCGGCTGGCCGCCGAGGTGGGGGTGGCGGGCGGTTGGAGCACCGGGGCGGCCGCGCTGGTGGCCGCGTGGCTCACGCGGCGTGCGCCCGGTTCCCGCGTACTCACCGTCTTCCCCGATGGTCCACACCGCTACCTGCGCAGCATCTACGACGACGAATGGTGCCGCCGCAACGGCTTGCTGGGACCGGTCGCCACCGAACCGCTGGAACTCGCCGCACCCGACGCGCAAGAGGTACGCGGCTGGGCGCGCTGCCGCGTGGTGCGTGACCCGCTGGGCAAAGGGGTCGGCGGGTGAGAACCACCTGGACGTCCACCACCCTGGAACTGGCTCGCCCCCTTCGTATTTCGCGCGGATCCATGTCGGCGCGCGCCGCCGTGTGGATCACGGTGGCCGCCGACGGGCACGCCGGGCACGGCGAAGTGGTCGGCAGTCCCCGCCTCGGCCTCGACCTCGCCGCGATCGAGACAGCTCTGCGCGCAATCACCGACCGGATCGCGGGCTGCCCCGGGCCCGAGCAGGTTCGCGCGCTGCTGCCGCGCCTGCGCGCGGAGTTCCCGCTACCGGTGGTCGCGGCACTCGACAGCGCGGTGCACGATGTGCTCGCCCGCCGCGCGGGCGTCTCGTTGTGCGCCTACCTCGATCTGCCGCCGTGGGACTCGGCGCCCACCGCGTACACGATCGGCCTGATGAGTCCCTCGGAAGCCGAGGCCACCGCACACCGGATGGTGCGCGCCGGATTCACCGTGCTGAAGGTGAAAGCGGGCGCGGCGGAACCGGCCGAGGACATCGCGCGGGTCCGGGCGATCCGCTCGGCGGCGCCGAGCGTGGAACTCCTGCTCGACCCCAACGGAGCCTGGGACGTCCGCACCGCCGTCGCCGTGCTCGGTGCCCTCGCCGATCAGGACATCTCCGCCGTCGAACAACCGGTGGCCCCGGGCGATCCCGACCGGCTCGCCGCGGTGGCGAAGGAGGTGCCGATGCCGGTGCTCGCCGACGAGGACGCGGGCTCGATCGCCGATCTGGACCGGTTGCCCGAAGGCATCGGCGGCATCAACATCAAACTCGCCGAGTGCGGTGGGCTCGACGCGGCGCGCACGATGCTCGACTGGGCGAAGGCACGCGCGCTGCCGGTGCTGCTCGGCTGCCAGGCCTCCAGCTCGCTCGGCATCGCCCCCGCCGCCCAGTTGGCCGGAGTCGCGCGCTGGGTCGACCTGGATGGGCATCTGCTGTTGGCGCACGACCCGTGGACGGGCTTGGGCGGCGCGGACGGCACGCTGCGGCGACCGGCGGGGCCCGGTCTCGGGGTGCGGCGCGGGCGGGCGGCCGCATGAGCGGGCTCGGGGCGTTCGGCACGTTCCCGCTCTCGGTGCGCCTGCTGCTGGTGAACCAACTGGTCGGCAACATCGGGTTCTTCATGCTGGTGCCGTTCCTGGCCGAGTATCTGCGCACGGATCTGGCGCTGTCGGCGGCGGTGGTCGGTGTGGTGCTCGGTGTGCGCAATCTCAGTCAGCAAGGCTTGTTCCTGGTCGGCGGGTCGGCCGCCGATCGGCTCGGCGCGCGGGGGGTGATCATCGTCGGCGCGGGCATCCGAGCGGCGGGATTCGCCTTGTTCGCCGTCGGCGGCTCGCTGCCGGTGGTCCTGCTCGCGTCGGTGCTCACCGGTTTCGCGGGCGCGCTGTTCAACCCGGCGGTGCGCGCCTATATCGCCCGCGACAGCGGCGACCGGGCGGCCGAGGCGTTCGCCCTGTTCAACGTCTTCGGCAATACCGGCTCGGCGGTCGGGCCGGTGATCGGCACCTTGCTGGTCGGCGTCGGATTCCGATTGACCGCGGTGGCCGCGGCCTGCGTGTTCGCCGGATTGACCGTCGCTCAGCTGATCCTGCTGCCATCCCGGCCCGCGCCGCCCCGGGACACCGGGCTGCGCGCGGATTTCGCGCGGATGTTCGCAGATCGCCGGTTCTGGGCCTTCGCGCTGGCGCTCATGGGCATGTTCGCGCTGCAGAGTCAGATCTATTTCCTGTTCACGCTGCAGGTGCAGCAGCTCGCCGGTCCGTCCGCGGGCCCGGCGGCGGTGGCGGCGCTGTTCGTCGTCGAGACGATAGCGGTGGTGGCGCTGCAAGTTCCGATCACCAGGGTGCTCGCCCGGCGCGCCGATCGAGGGTCGGCGATGGCACTGGGCATGGCCCTGCTGGGCGCGGCATTCCTCATCCCGCCCGCCGCGGACGTTCTCCGGTCGCCGCACGGCGACGGTCCGGTCGCGGTCGCGGTCCGAGTCGCGCCGGTCGTGGCCGCCGCGGTGGTGCTCGCGCTCGGTGTGATGGCCGTGCAGCCTTTCGTGAACGAGGCGATCCCCCGCTTCGGCGGACCTGACCTGACCGGCACCTACTTCGGCGCCTTCTATCTGGCCTCCGGCGTGTTCACCGTGGTCTCCACCAGCCTTGTCGGCACAGCTGTCGACCACGCGGGCGGACCGCTGACCTGGCCGCCCGCCCTGCTCTGCGCGGCCACCGGTCTTCTCTCCGCCGTCGCGGTGCTGCTGCTGCGCGGGCGCGGCTGCCTGCCCGAGGCCACCACAGCGCATCCCCGACCGATCACCGCGACGTCGAGTCGCACGGCGAAAGGCGATTCCGCCCGATGACTGTTCACGATCAGGGCCCGGTCCTGCTCAGCGAGAACCTGCTGACCGACAACCCCGCGCTCTACGAGCGCACCTTTCCCGACACTGGCGAACGCAACGCGCGCTTCGTCGCCGATCTGGTGGCCCGCTACGGCGCCGGTGCGCTCGACGACCTGCTCGACGTCGGTTCCGGCACCGGCCGCGACGCGGCCCGCCTGGCCGCACTCGGGTACCGGGTGCGGGGAGTGGACATCTCACCACGCATGGTCGAATACGCCCGCACTCGCTACCCGGCAATCGATTTCGGCGTCGGTGATGCCCGCACCTTGCGGACCGGCGCGCCGGTGGACGTGCTCACCTGCTTGGGCAGCACCCTGCTGCACCTGCACGACACGGCCGACGTGGTAGCGGCGTTCGACCGTTTCGCCGCGTGCCTGCGCCCCGGCGGTCTGCTGATCCTCGAGATGCGCAACGGCGCCTTCCTGCTCACCGATCGCGGCAGGCGCGAACTGCTCGACGAGGAACTCGTCCGGCAGGTCGACTGGGAAGGCATGACCTACACCTCACGCACCTCGCTCACCGTGGACCTGCCCGCGCAATTGTTACGCAGACAGCGGATCTGGACCTGGCCCGGGTGTGCCGAGCCGGTCACCCAGCACACCGCGTGGCGATTGCTGTTCCCGCAGGAGCTACGCCACCTGCTGACCGGTGCCGGGTTCGAGGTGCTCGCGCTGTTCGACGCGCCGGGGCCGTTGACCACACCGGGCTGGCCCGCCGATGGCGTGCTCTCCGAGCGGCTCGACGGCGACCGGTTGCACGTGGTCGCCCGCCGCACCGGCGCGGGTCCGCGGTGACCGCCCCACCCCGGCTCGGCGTCGGCAGCGCGTTCGGCAGTTGCGGCGAACTGCTGCAAGGCGTCACCGCGGAGCACGATCACGACTTCCTGGTCACCCTGCCCATCGCGCGCGGCGCGGTCGCGGTCTTCGAGCCCGACCCACACCGCCACGGCGTCACCGTGATTCCCGCGCACAAGACCAAGTCCGCCACCCTGGCCCGCGCGCTGCTCGCGCGCTCGACGGTGCTGCGCGGCGGTGTGCTCACCCTGCTCGGCGACCTGCCCGAGGGCAAGGGTCTGGCCAGCTCCACCGCCGACCTGGTCGCCACCGCCCGCGCCGTGGCCGACGCCGAAGGCCGGGAGATCGGCGCCGCCGAGATCGAGACCGAACTGCGGTGCATCGAACCCTCCGACGGAGTGATGTATCCCGGCGCGGTCGCCTTCTACCACCGGGAGGTCCGGCTGCTGGCGCTGCTCGGCGCGCTGCCGCCGCTGACCATCGTGACCGGAGACGAAGGCGGCCGCGTCGACACCGTCGCCTTCAACCGGCACCGTCCGACGTTCACCACCGCCGCCAAACGCGAATACAGCTCGTTGCTCGCCGAACTCACCGGCGCGGTCGCGCGCCGCGACGTGACCGCGATCGGCGCGGTGGCTACCCGCAGCGCGGAGTTGAGCACCGTGCTGCGGTCGCGGCCGCATCTGGACGCGACCATCAGCGCCGCCAGGAGTCTGGGCGCGGCCGGGGTGGTGGTCGCGCACAGCGGCACCACGACCGGCATCCTGCTGGACGAGGCCGACCCCGCTCTTGCCGCGAATATCGCCGCCGCGCAGCGCGTCTGCGCCGGTTTCGCCACAGCGGTCACCGTCCACCAGACGTGGCGGCCCGCCCCGCCGGACTGGACCGCGCCGCCACGGCGCGCCGCGGAGGTGGTGAACCGTTGATCACGGTGGATGACGTGGGCTTCTCCTATGGCGGTCAGGTCGTGCTCGACGGAGTCGGACTGGTCGCCGATCCCGGCACCACAGTCGGCTTGATCGGCCCCAACGGCTCGGGAAAGTCCACGCTGCTGCGCCTGCTCTACCGCGCGCTGCGGCCGCGGTCGGGTGTTGTGGCCATCGATGACACTCCGGTGCACGCGCTGCGGGGCCGGGCGCTCGCAGCGCGGCTGGCCGTCGTCGCCCAGGAGTCGCCCGCCGAGACACCGATCACCGTCGCCGAGACGGTGCTGCTCGGCCGCGCTCCCTGGGCCGGTGCGCTGCACGGATACTCGCGGGCCGACCGCATCGCCGCCGCGGCCGCGCTCGATCGCGTCGGCGCCCGGCACCTCGCCGATCGCCCCTATACCGCCCTCTCCGGCGGGGAGCGCCAGCGAGTGCTCATCGCGCGGGCGCTGGCGCAGCAGGCCGACCATCTGCTGCTCGACGAACCCACCAATCATCTCGACATCGGCTACCAGCACGAATTGCTCGGGCTGATCAGGGATCTCACGACCACCACGACCCTCGTGGTGCTGCACGATCTGAACCTGGCCGCCCGCTACTGCGACCGTCTGGTGCTGCTGCACGGAGGCCGGGTCGCCGCCGCGGGACCGGTGGAGGAAGTGCTCACTCCCGGCGTGCTCGAACCCGTCTACAAGGTCGCGGTCCACATGTCGGCCGCGTTCGGCGCGATCCAACTGCTGTTCGGTCCCCGCGACGCGGTCTCCCCCGCCGAGGCGCTCGACTCCGGAAAGGCGACCGTCCGATGACCACGACCCGGCCCCGCATCGAAGACGCCGACGATCTCGACCACGACCGGCACCGCGCGACCACCGTGTTGTGGCTCGGCGGGCTCGGCGCCGCACTGGTTGTGCTGCTGATCGTGGCGACCGGGCTGGGCCCGGTGTGGGTGCCGCCCGGCACCGTCGCGCGCATCGTCGGCCACCACGCCTTCGGGGTGCCCGTTGCGGCGGACTGGACACCGGCCCACGATTCCATCGTCTGGCTGGTGCGCGTCCCGCGCGTGCTGCTCGGCGCCATGGTCGGCGCCGCGCTCGCCGTCACGGGCGCGGTACTGCAGACCTTGGTCCGCAACGTGCTCGCCGACCCGCACATCCTCGGCGTCACCTCCGGCGCCTCGACCGGCGCGGCGATGTCGCTGCTGTTCGGCGTCACGGCGGGCACCGCGGCCGCGCTGGCGGCCAGCGCGTTCGCCGGTGCGCTGGCCGCGACGGTGCTGCTGTTCGCCATCGCGAGGATCAACGGGCAGATGACGTCGCTGCGACTGCTGCTGGGCGGGGTCACCATCGGTTACCTGTTCTCCGCGGCGACCAGCTTCCTGATCTTCGCCTCGGACAACCAGGAAGGCGCGCGCACGGTGCTGTTCTGGCTGCTCGGCTCGCTGAGTTCGGCGGGCTGGTCGTCGGTGGGCACCACGGCGCTGGTCACCGCGACCGCGACCGGCGCGCTGCTGCTGCTGGCCCCGCGCCTGGACGTGCTCGCCGCGGGTGACGACACCGCCCGCGCGCTCGGCATGTCCCCGGTCCGCCTCCGGATGCTCACGCTGGGCGTGGTCGCGCTCGCCATCGGCGCGGTCGTCGCGGTGGCGGGCGCGATCGGGTTCGTCGGTCTGATCGTGCCGCATGTCGCCCGCCTGTGCGGCGGCGGGACGCACCGCAGGCTGATCCCGCTGTCCGCGGTGCTCGGCGCGCTGTTCCTCGTCGTCGCCGACATCGCGGCCCGCGTCGTCTTCGCGCCTCGCGAGCTGCCGCTCGGGATCGTCACCGCCGTCGTCGGCGCACCGCTGCTGCTGGTCCTGATCCGCCGTTTCCGGCAGTCACCCGCCTGAGAACCAGTTCCCGGAGAGGAATTCGATCACCGTGTCCAACCGTCCGCCCCGAGCCACCCGGCTCGCGCCGTTACCTGTCGCGCTGCTCACCGCCGCGCTGCTCACCGGCTGCGGCAGCCCTGCCCCCGCCACCGTGGAAGCGTCGGAGGGATTCCCGATGACGATCTCCAGTTGTGGCCGCGACGTCACCTTCACCCGCGCGCCCCGGCGCGTCGTCACCGTCGGCTCCGTCGCGGGCCCACTCATCGCGGCCGCGGGCGCCGCCGACCGCATCGTCACCCGTACCTTCGAGACCGCGCCGTTTCCCGGCCAGTACGCCGACGCGTTGAAGGACATCGAAGTCACCGCTCCCACCGGCGAACTCGCCCGCGAAGAGATCATCAATCGCACGCCCGACCTGGTGGTCAGTTTCGAGGGCGCCGCGGTCACGCCCGATGATCTGGCGCGCGTGCGCATTCCGCTGCTGGTGAGCCGCGGCTACTGCCGCGATGCCGCGGGCAGCTACGACGACATCTTCGCCGACATCGAACTGTACGGCCGGTTGTTCGGCACGTCCGCGGCGGCGAACACCGAGGTCAGCGCCTTGCGGCAGCGCGTAGCGGCGGTGGCCGATCGACACCGTGCCGACCGGGCGGGCACGGCTGCCGCGGCGCTGATCATCTCGCGCGACGGCGCGAAGCTCAGCGCCTACGGCAGCACGAGCACCGTGGCGGCGCAGATGCGCGTGCTCGGGCTGGACAACGTATTCGGCGACGTCGCCAAGCGCAATTTCGAGGTGAACACCGAAACCCTGATCCAGCGCGATCCCGAGGTGATCATCCTGCTCACCCAAGGCGCCCAGACCCCGGAATCCGCGCGCGAGGCCCTGCGTGCGCGACCCGAACTGGCCGGGCTGCGCGCCGTTCGCGGGAACCGGATCATCGCGGTCCCGTTCGGCTATACCGGGCCGGGACCGGTCGCCGTCGAAGGTCTCGAAGTGCTGGACCGCGAACTCGGAGCGCGGCGATGAGCGCGCCGGCCGCCACCGGCTATCGGCTGCGCGTGGCAGGTCCCGAGGATCTCCCCGGCGCCCGCAGCGTCATGCTGGACACCTTCTACGAGGTGTTCGGCATCGGTTATCTGCCCGAGCACCACCACGATGTGATCGACCCGGAGACGGTGTACCTGCGTAACCCGCTCAACCGCCTCTGGGTAGCCGAGCACGAAGGCCGGATCGTCGCCACCACGGCGATTCGCGCCCAAGGCCCGCGTCACCCACCGCATCCCGCCTGGCTGGCCGAACAGTTCCCAGACCAGGGCACCGCACAGCTGTTCCGGGTGTACGTCCGCCCCGAGCACCACCGGCGTGGCCTGGCCACACGGCTGGTCCGCGCGGCGATCGACTACGTATCCGTCACACCCGATTTCGACCGGCTGTATCTGCACACCGACGCCAGGACCCCCGGCGCACTGGAGTTCTGGCTCACCTTCGGCACAGTCGTCCACGACGCGCGCCTGCCCGGCCCCGGGTTCCAAACCGTGCACCTGGAAATCCCGCTGGCTCGATCGTAGTGCTCGGTGCTCGGCCGAACCGCGAAGCGGCCGGAGCCGAATGATGCCGCCCGGCACCGGGTCGGACAGCGCCGATTCCGAACCGGCCGAGCACCATCCGGCACGCGATCGAGTAGGTGCGGGGTCCGCCAGGCCGGGAACGTGCCAGAGTGAGCCCATGACCACCCGCACCCAGCTACGCAAGACCGCGCTCTCGCTGCCCGAGGCCGTCGAACAGCGAACCCGCCCCGGTGTCGTCGTGTTCGCCGTGCGGGACAGGCGTTTCGCGGCGTCGGACGAGGACGGACGGGTGCGGCTGTACCTGTCCGGCGCGGACGCGCAGGAGGTACTCGCGGCGCATCCCAGTGCCGAGCGGCTGACGCGCGGCACGACGTCGATCGGCGTCGTTGTCCCGCTCTCCGATATCAACGGGCAGCAGCTGAACCACTGGGTGCGGCGCGCCTGGCTTTCGCGCGCACCGAAACGGCTCGCGGCACCGATGATCGCGGCGGAAACCGCGGACGTCGCAGTGGGCGACTTGCCCACGGCCATCGGGAATCCCGCGCGGCGGGCGCTGGCGGCCGTCGGCATCACCACTCTCGCGCGGGTCGCCGAATCGACCGAGGCGCAACTGCTCGCGATGCACGGCGTCGGCCCGAAGGCCGTGCGCGTCCTGCGTGAGGCACTCCGGTCCAGCGGCCGTTCACTCGCCGAGTGACCGCTATCCGCGCACTCCGGCCAGCACTTCCTCGATGCGGGCCCGCAGCGACCGGCCTGCCGCGAGCAAAGGTTCGGTCGAGCGGAGGGTGCGGCTGAGCACGAAAGCGCCCTCGAGGGCGGTGAGGACGGCGAGGATGAGTTCGCGGGCCTGCGGGGCGGGCAGGCCGCGGCGAACGAAATAGCCGGTGCCCTCATCGATCCAGGCGGCGATGACCTCGGCGGCGACTTCGCGCAGCGCGGGTTCGCTGTCGGCGACCTCGCCCGCGACGGTACCCACCGGGCACATGTTGAGCCAGCCGGTCTGTTCGATCTGTTCGGCGGCGGCCGCGAACGCGGCGGGGACCGCTTCGCGCAGGTCGTCGTGCGGATCGAGCAGCAGGGGCAGCAGCTGGATGTAGGCGGCTCCGGATGTGCGCAGCGCCGCGGCGGCGATCTGTGGCTTGCCTTCGGGAAAGTGGTGGTAGAGCGAGCCCATCGGGGCACAGGCCGCGACGGTGATCTGCTTCACGCTCGTCCCCGCGTAGCCCTGCGTGCGCATCAACTCGGCCGTCGCGGTGACGAGACGTTCCCGGGTACTGGTTGACATTCTCTCGGTCACCATTCCAGACTAGAGCAAACACTCTAGAGCGATCGCTCGAATGGAGGCGGACATGCCTGTAGTCGAACTGCCCGTGGGCCGGGTGCACTATGTCGAGCGGGGCGAAGGCCCCCCGGTCGTCCTGCTGCACGGCTTGTTGATGAACCACACGCAGTGGGACGAGGTACTCGACGCCCTTCCCGCCGGCTTCCGGTACGTGCTGCCGGACCTGCCGCTCGGCGCTCATCCCATACCGCTGCGCCCCGGCGTCGACCTGAGCATGCGCGGCCTGAATCAGCTGGTCGCGGATCTCCTCGCCGCACTGGACCTGCGCGAGGTGACACTGGTGCACAGCGATTGGGGCGGCGCGCTGTTCCTCACCGCCTACGGGCTCGATGAACGCGTCGGCAGGCTGATCGTGCTGCCGTGCGAGGCGTTCGACAATTTCCCGCCCGGCCTGCCTGGCAAGATGGCCACCGTCGCCACCTACCTCCCCGGCGGGATCTTGCTGGCGCTGCGGCAGTTACGCGTTCGGTGGTTGCGCCGCTCGCCGCTGCTGTTCGGCTGGATGGCCCGGCGCCCGCTGTCCGACGCACTGGTGCGCGGCTGGACCGAGCCGGGGCTGCGGGATGCCCGGATCCGGCGGGACCTGCTCGCCTACACCAAGTCGGGCTTCCGCAAGCCGGAACTGATCGCGAACACCGAAGCGCTGCGCGAGTTCCGAGGTGACGCGCTGATCCTGTGGTCGTCGGCGGGCAAGGTGATGCCGCGCGAGCACGGGCAACGGCTCGCCGAACTCATTCCTAAGGCCAGGCTGGTCGAAATAGACGACGCCTACGTCCTTTCCATGCTCGACCAGCCCGCCGCGGTCGCCGAGGCGATGTCGGCGTTCCTGCTCGAGCACCACCCCGCGCCGGAGCCGCGCACGCGCTGATTCACGCCTGGACGGTCGCCAACTCCGGTTGGGTCACCGCGATCTGCGGATCCTCGGAAGCCTCGGACGGTTCGGAAGCCTCGGACGGTTCGTCGGTCGAGCGCCGCCGCGTCCGGTGATGGGCCCACTGCAACAGGCCGAGTCCGATGAGTCCGGCCGCGCTGGTCACGATCCCGATCTCGCTGCCGGGTGGGCGCCAGTCCACGAGCAAGTCCGCGTTGTCGGTGCCCGCCGGGATGTCCACGGCGAGGAAGACGCCGCCGATCGTGCCGGTCGCCAGCTCGCGGCCGTTCAGCGTCACCCGGTGCCCAGGCCAGGCGAGCCGGGCGAACACGACGCGCCCGCCACTGGTCGAGCTGACCACGGCGCGGGTCGTGATGTCGTCCAGCGAACTCCTCGATTCGGCGGTCACTCCCGCCGTGTGCGCGATCGCCCCGTCGCGGGCGGACACGGGCCCGTCGGCGCGTTCCAGCACCCAGATGTGGCGCTCGTGTCCCGGATAGTCCGCCCACCGCCAGCCCGCCGGCGCGGGATGGTCGCGGGCGTCCGGGTATTGCGTGCGGTGCAGGACCACCCGGTCGACCTTCATCAGGTCGACGATCCGCGCGCCGGTGACGGGTTCGGTCGCGAAGGCGCGGCGGAACGCGTCGGGGCAGGTACTGCCGTCCCACGCCATGCACAGCATGCCGGCGAACGCGGCGTGCCCGATCGGCGTATAGGCGTTGACGTAGTCGAGGCCGAGCGCCTTCGCGTAGTTGCCGATGGCCAGCGAGCCGTACGCGCCCGCGATGTTCCGGTCCTCGGGGCGCACGGCGGCGCGGTCGGCCAATTGCAGGGTGAGGCCGTCGAAATCGGGGAAGGCCGCGCGCATCGCCGAGCGCCGCTCCGGGAAGTCGTAGGACATCGGCGTCATCGGCGCCACGGCCACCTGCGTATAGGCGATGGGGAACATGGCCACGACGGCCATCGCGCACGCGGCGGCGGCGCCCCGGTGGCGGGCCAGCCAAACGGCGGCGGCGCCGAGCGCGCCCACCGCCAGCGCTCCCACCACATGCCGCAACACCAGCTCGGGGGCGGCCGAGACCGACCGTACGAACAACAGCCCGATCAGCACGGCGGCGGCCGTGGCACGGCGGCGCGAGGCGGCGAACACGCCGTAGCGGCTCAGCGCGACGCAGACCAGCACGAGCAGCACGATCGCGAGCATCGGCAGCACCCGCGCGGGCCAGCGCAGCGGACCGATCGCCCCGGGCCCGGCCGTCCACATCAGCACCGCCACCGCGAAGAAGATCAGTCCGCTGAAGTCCCGCACGGCGGTGCGCGCGGCACGCCAGTCGATGAACGCGAGCGCCGGGATGAGGAACCAGGCGATGTAGACCATCGGCAACGGCTGGACGTGGCCCCACCAGGCGGTGAACGCGGGGGTGGTGCTCGGCAGGCTCGCGTTCAGCGACTCCGACCACGGCACCGTCAGGAACGGGTCGTTGTGGATCTGCACACTGCCGCGCCAGGTCACCTGGGAAGACAGGATGCCGGACAGGTTCGCGATCGCCGCGGTGAGCGCCGCGCACCCCGCCGCGAGGCACAGCCGTACCGTCGGCGCCCACCGGCGCTGATACACGACCTCACCGGCCGCGACCGCGACGATGATCAGCGCCGATTCCACGGCGGGGAAGGCATATTGCACCGTGAGGGTCAGGTACAGGAAGACGAAGACCGGCAGCGGCCCGCTCCGGCCGCGGGCGTACTGCACCGCCGACGCCCAAGCGTGCACCATCCAGGCGGTCGCCACGTGCGGTGTGAACCAGCTGGCCTGGTCGAAGAACAGGAACCAGCCGCTGAGCGGGAACGCGATACCCGCGACCGCCGCCCACCGGGGACGAGCGCCATAGGCCAGGCAGATGCGGAACACGCCGAGCGCGGCGATGATCGAGAAGACGAGCTTCACCGCCGTCGCGTAGACGGAGAGATCATCCATCGACGGCGCCAGGAGATAGACGAGCAACTGCGGCGGGTTGAACAGCCCCGCCTCTTCCAGCGTGTAGTTGCCCGCCATCCATTCGTGCGGGACCAGCGCCGGGAACCGGCCGTCGCGCAACAACTCCCCGAGCATCACCCACATCGGGGCGTACTGCGCCTCGGTGTCGTCGGTGTAGTAGTGCCTCGCGTCGGCCAGCAACACCGACACATATCCGGCGATGACTCCGATGACGGTCGCCGCGCCCCAGATGTAACGTTCTTTTCGGGGTCCGGATACCGCGGCTGTACTCACAAGGCGCGGAGTGTAGCCGCAATGGGTGAACACGTGCTGACCGGATCGCACGCTATGTCCGAATACTCGGCGGCGCCGACTCTCGACCGACCCGCCCGCGCTTCACGCATCCTCCGGCACGCCCAGCACTCCCCGGCCGATCACACCCGCGATCACCTCGGTCGAATACGCCATGAGCTGACCGGCCTGGGCATCGCGCAGATGACGCTGGATCGGCGACCGCTTGAGATACCCCGAGCCGCCGCCGATCCGGACACCGAGCTGCGCCACATCGACCGCCACCTTGTTCGCGAGATACTTCGCCCGGGAGAGGTTGTCGAAGAACGACGCGATCCCGTTGTCGGCTTGCCACAACGCCTGCTCGTAGAGCGTGTGCGCCGCCGCGAGCCTGGTCTGGGCGTCCGCCACCTCGTACTGCACCCACTGCTGGTGCGCCAAGGGCTTGCCCAGGATCTCCCTGGCCCGTGCGTGCTCCACCAGCGCGTCCAGCGCCGCGTCGGCGATCCCGAGCGAGATCGCGGGCAGACCGGCCGGGATCACCGCGAAATCGCCCGGCCGCGGCGCGCGACCGCGGTACTCGGCAAGCAGCACGGTGTCGTCGAACGCCAGCAGCTGACTGCGCGTCGCCCGCAGGCCGAGGGTGTCCCAGATCGGGATGATCGACACCGTGTCGTCGGGTACCACGCCGAAGAACGCGGGCTCCCCCGCCACGAGCGCGTTGACCAGCAGGTAGTCGGCGATCTCGCTACCGGACACGAACCGCTTCGCGCCGCTGAGCGACCACCCGCCCTCGACCGGCGCGGCGATCTGCTGCGGCTGCAGGAAGCGGTTACCGCTGGCCGGTTCGGACAGCGCGTTCGCGAAACGCCTGCCCGCGCGGAATTCGTCCGCGAAGAACGAGCCCGACGTCTCGGTGGTGAGTTCCGCGAGCGCGACACCAGCACCGGCGTGCATCGTCCAGATCGTCGCGGTGGACGGGTCGGCCTTGGCGAGGACGCGGACCAGACGCCCGAGACCCAGGTAGCTCAGGCCCGCGCCGCCGACCGATTCCGGTAGGACCGCCTGGTTCACCCCCGCGCCGTGCAGCGCGTCCAGATGCTCGACGGCGAGTTCGGCGCGCTCGTCGTACTCGGCCGCCACGGCGGCGAATCCGGCCGCCAGGTCGGCTACCCGGTCGAGCAACTCCCGCTCGCTGTCGCGGACCGGAAGAAAGAAATGCGCGTTCGTCACGAAATGCTTTCTGGTCGGAGCGAATCGGCGGGTGCGACCGCCGGATGGATGCGTTCCGAGAGTACGCAGTGCCCGCGACGGCTTGCCTTGACATCGACGAGAAGGTTTAGCGTTGCGGTGACGCCAAGGAGGACGGATGCGCATCAGCGAAGTGGCGCAGCGGGCCGGCACCAGCACCCGCGCCCTGCGGTACTACGAGGAACACGGCCTGGTGCGGCCGCGCCGGGGAGCCAACGGGTACCGGTCGTACGACGAGGCGGAAGTGCTGATCGTGGCGCAGATCCGCGAACTGCTCGACGCGGGCTTCGACCTCGACGACATCCGCCCGTTCGTCGCCTGCCTGCGGGCGGGCAACGGCTCCGGGGACGTCTGCCCCGACTCGGTCTCCACGTTGCGGCGCAAGCTGGCCGAGGTCGATTCGTACCTGGAACGGCTGGAGCAGGTCCGTCGTCATCTGAGCGACCGCCTCGCGGCGGCCTGCGAGTTCGACCGGATCGAGGAGCTGCGGTGAAATTCGCGGTCAGCTACAGCACCCCGTTCTTCGGCGTCGACCCGGAACGGCTGATCGGCTACGCCCAGCACGCGGAACGCTGCGGATTCGAGGCGATCTACCTGCCCGAGCACATCGCGTTGTACCCGGGCGCCGCGGTCGGGCCGATGGAGATCACGCCGTCGGTCCCGTTCGCCGACCCGCTCGACGCGCTGAGCTTCGTGGCCGCCGCGACCGAACGAATCCTGCTCGGCACCGCGGTCCTGCTGCTGCCCTATCACCATCCGGTGGTGCTGGCCAAACGCCTTGCGACGATCGATGTGCTGTCCAAGGGCCGGATGCGCCTGCTCACCGTCGGTTTGGGCACCCTGCCCGGTGAGGCGCACGCCGTCGGCGTCGATTTCGCCACCCGCGGCCGCCGCGCCGACGAGGCCATCGACGTGCTGCGACTGCTGTGGTCCGGCGACGCCGACGGAGTGAGCTTCGACGGGGAGTTCTTCGGATTCGAGAATCTGTGCAGTTATCCGAAACCATTTCGAGCCGAACCGTTGCCGATCCATGTCGGCGGTTCGAGCCGGGCGGCCGCGCGCCGCGCCGGGTCCCGCGGCGACGGCTACTTCCCGGGCGGGATGCTCGGTCCGGCCGAACGCGCCACGCAACTGGAGATCGCCCACGCCGCGGCCGGTGCGGCAGGCCGGAGCACCGAGGGGTTCGACTACACCCGCTGGGGATCGATCGACATGCCGGTGGAGCGGGTCGAAGGATTGGCCGAACAGGGTGTCACGCGTGTCGTGGTGAGCGCGAGCACGGGCGACCCGGAGCGCGCCCGCGACGAGTTGTCCGCCTTCGCCGCGCGTTTCGATCTTGCGAACGCACGAAAGTAGCTCCCGCGCAGGCATCGCGCGGGTAACCTCCTCAGACGGCGTGCCCCGCAACCAGATCCGCCACCGAGTGATAGTGCAGTGTCTCCGCGGGATGCCGCCGCACGGCGGCGTCCTCGGGCTCGAGCAGCAACCCGACGTGATCGCCGAAGTCGTACCGCTCGCGGATGCGGGCGCTGAACCAGCTGGGCACCGTGCTGAGCACCGGAATGCCCCCGGGGCCCGCGTGCCAGTCGCAGTGCACGAACTTGTCGATGTCGTCGCCGGTCTCCCCGCCGAAAAGCCGGGCCAGCGAGAGCTGTTCGCTGCTCAGCACATGCACGGCGAGCCGGTCGGCGCGCTGCGCGACCCGGTAGGTGTGGTTCTTCTTGGACAGGCCGATCAGGAATCGGCGCGGCTCGATGCTGACCTGCGTCGCGAAGCCGACCAGACATCCGGCGCGCCGTCCCTCCGCCTGCACGGTGACCAGCAGGACGGGATAGTCCGCCGCCGCGACCACCGCGTCGAACACTGCGGTCCGGTCTTCGGTAGCCATCGGTCCTCCCAGCGTGATGCGACGTCTTTCCCGGATGCCCGCGCGATCGGCGCGCAAACATGCCGGGACGAGCAGCGCTCACCCTACAACCGCGGCGGCAGGTCGTCTGAGACGCCGACGACGGCAGGGGTGGGCACCCGTGCGACGGCCGTGTAGATCAGCCCATTCCGATCCACATCCCGTGGATGATAGTCCACCACAATGACTTCCGCGCCGACACTGAAAATGCATAGTGGCGGTCGCCACATTGCGAGCGCACCGCGCGCCCCCGGCCGCACCGGGGGCGCGGCCAGCCCCTAGTCCGCCGGTTCCAGATACACGGGGAGCCTGGCGTGCCCGTTGGAGATGAAGCTGGACACGGTACCGAGTTCGGCGGGATCGGCCGCCAGGCGCATGTTCGGGAAGCGCCGGAAGAGAGCGGGCAGGGCGATCTCCGCTTCCAGCCGGGCCAGCGGCGCGCCGAGGCAGTGATGCGCCCCGTACCCGAAAGCCAGGTGTTCCTTGCTCGCTCGCCGCACGTCGAACTCGTCGGCGCTGGCGCCGTGCAGCTTCGGATCGCGGTTGGCCGCGGCGTAGGAGGCGAGGATCGGCTCGCCCTTGGCGATGCGCAGGCCGTCGATCTCGATGTCGTCGGCGGCGAAGCGCAGCGGCAGGTGCGCCACCGGCGCCTCGAAGCGCAACGCCTCCTCGATCAGATCGGTCCAGGTCGCGCGTCCCTCGGAGACCTCGGCGCGCTGTCGCGGATGGGTCAGCAGCGCGAAGACGGCTTGGTCCAGCAGATTCACCGTGGTCTCGTGCCCGGCGCTGATCACGAGCAACAGCGTATCGATCAACTCCTGCTCGGTGAGCTGCGAACCGTCCTCCTCGTCGCGGTGCGAGATGAGCAGGCTGGTCATGTCGTCGCCGGGAGTCTCGCGCCGATGGGCGACCAGCTCACCGAGGATCCGGTACATCTCCAGGTAATTCGCCTGCGACTCCTCGGGTCCGAGCGACGTGTCGAAGATGCCGTCGACACACTTGCGCAGCCCGGCGTGCAAGGATTCCGGAACGCCCATCAGCGCGCTGATGACCTGGATCGGCAGCGGATAGGCGAAACCCTCCCTGAGGTCCACCGCCTCCCCCCGCGGTGTCGCCGCGAGCGCGGCGAGCAGGTCGGCGGTGATCTGCTCGATCATCGGGCGCATCGCCTGGGTGCGGCGGTGGGTGAACGCCGGCGCGACCAGTTTGCGCAACCTGCGGTGGTCGGCGCCGTACGCGGTGAACATGTTGTTCACGGCGACCCACAGGAACAACGGCCAGTCCTGGGGTATCTCGCCGTTGACGAACGCGGGCCAGTGCTGCTTGGCGTCCTTCGAGACCCGGGGATCGGCAAGTAACCGCTTGAGCACGTCGGCGTCGGTGACCGACCACGCCGGTACGCCGCCGGGCAGCTCGACTCGGGCCAGCGGCCCGCGCGCACGGATTCGAGCGGACTCACCCTGGATGTCGGCGCCCGTCGGGTCGAGGACTAGGGGCTGGGTGTCCATCGGGGACTCCTTAGAAGACGGTCAACGGAGGGGATTTCGGAAAGACGACCGGCAGGGAAACCAGCGCGCGGTGGAACGGGCCCGGCCGCCAGTTCAATTGGCCGGGCTCCACGGCCAACCGCAGCTCGGGCAGCGCGTCCAGGATCTGATCGATGGCGTCCTGGACCACCAAGTACGCGGCCGATCGCGCGGGGCAGGCGTGCGGCCCCACGCTCCATGCCAGATGGGCGCGGCTGTCGGTGCGTTGACCGACCCCGATCGCGGGATCGTTGTTGCAGCCCGCCATGCTGATCACTACCGGTTGATGTGCCGGCAGCCACACGTCATCGATGAGGATCGGCTGCCTCGGATAGCTGACGCAGTAGTTCGCCATCGGCGGGTCGTCGAACAACACCTCGTCGAGTGCGTCGCGGGTCGACAGGCTCCCGCCGAGGAAGTCTCCCGCGAAGCGTTCGTCGGTGAGCATCAGCAGCAGCGTGTTGACGATCAGGTTCTGCATCGGTTCGATGCCCGCGCCGTAGAGCGTGACCAGCTGGTGGATCATCTCGACGTCGTCCAGGCCCGCCACGTGGTTCAACAGCCGTGAGGTGATGTCGTCGCCGGGCTCCTTGCGCTTCATCTGCACCAGTTCGAACAGCGCGTCGGTGAGCATCGCGTTGCCCTTGTCCGCGTTCACGCCCTCGAAGATGGCGGCCATGCCGGTCGCGACCTGCTGACCGATATCCGCTGGGCAGCCGATCATGGCGTTGAGCACCGCGAAACTGAGCGGGAACGCGTACTGACTGATCAGATCCGCCGCTCCGTCCTGACAGAAGGCGTTGATCAGCGGGATCGCGACCTGCTCGATGGTGCCGTGCAGCGCGTGCAGATCGACCCCGGTGATGCTCGCGACGTTCGCCTGCCGGTAGCGCAGGTGTTCCAGGCCGGAGCTGCGCAGCGCGTTCGGACGCCATTCCAGCATCGGCAGGATCGGGCACTCACCCGGAATGTCCTTCTGCCAGGTGCGGGGATCGGCCGGGAAATGATCCGGGTCGTTCAGGATGCGCAGCGCGGTGTGGTAGCCGATCACCAAGGTGGCGGGCACGTTCGGCGACAGCTCGACCGGTACGAGCGGACCGTACTTGCGGCGCATCTCACGGTAGGCCCCGTGCGGATCCTCCGCGTATTCCTGGGAATACAACGGGTAGCGAGGACCGCCGGTGTCGATCGGTGACCCGTGCGGCACGGGGCACCCGCTCACGGCGGCGGACGGTGGGAAGTGTGGCGTGGTCAAGACGAACTCCAGAGAAACGAACATTCGACGAACGCGATCACCCGGCGCGTGCGCCCGGCGACGACGTAGGCCGACGTGCAGCGTGTGATTCGGTGACAGGCCCGCGCACACCCTCATCAGCTGTGTGCGCGAGGACCTCTGTGCGGCAACCTCCTTCGGGATCGGCATGCGGCGACGGCACTCGCCGGAGGGAGCCCGGCTACGACGCCGAACTCGCCTCCGGCTGGTTCGAGAAGACCGGCAGGGGCGGGGATGCCGGGAAGAGGACCGGCAGGGCGGTCAGCGACCGATGGAACGGACCCGGCCGCCAGGTCAGCTCCTCGGCAGGGACGGCGAGCCGCATCTCGGGCAACGCGTCGAGCAGCTGGTCGATGGCATCCTGGGCGATCAGGTAGGCCACGGATCGGGCCGGACAGGTGTGCGGCCCGACGCTCCACGCGAGATGGGCCCGGTTGTCGGTGTACTGCCCCGTGTTGATCGCCGGGTCGTCGTTGCATCCGGCCATGCTGATGACCACCGGCTGGTGCGCGGGTAGCCAGACGCCGTCGATGAGGATCGGCTGACGGGGGAAGGTGACACAGTAATTCGACAGCGGCGGGTCGGTGAACAACACCTCGTCCAGCGCGTCCCTGGTCGACAGGCTGCCGCCGATGATGCCGCCCGCGAAGCGCTGGTCGGTGAGCATCAGCCGCAGGGTGTTGATGATCAGGTTCTGCTGCGGCTCGATGCCCGCGCCGTACAGCATCAGCACCTGCTGCACCATCTCCGTGTCGTCGAAATCGACGGGGTGGCGCAGGATGCGGGAGACGATGTCGTCGCCGGGCTGGGACCGTTTGAGCGCCACCAGGTCGGCCATCGCGTCGTTGAACATCGCGTTGCCCTGCTCGGCATCCACGCCTTCGAACATCGCCGCGAGCCCCATCGCCGCCCGCTGCCCGATGTCCGGCGGGCACCCGAGCATGGCGTTGATCACCGCGAACGCCAGCGGGAACGCGTATTGCGCGATCAGATCCGCCGAGCCGTCCCCGCAGAAGCCGTTGATCAGCGGAACGGCGATCCGCTCCACCGTGTCGCGCAGGGCGAACTGGTCGATCTCCTCGATGCCCGCGACCGTGGCCTGCCGGTACCTGGCGTGCTCCAGGCCGGAATTGCGGATCGCGGCCGGACGCCACTCGAGCAGGGGAAGCACCGGGCAGTCACTGGGCACGGTCTGCTGCCACGTCCGCGAATCCGCCGGGAAGTGGTCGGGATCGTTCAGGATGCGCAGCGCGGTGTGATATCCGATCACGAGCGTCGCGGGCACACCGGGGGACAGTTCCACCGGAACGAGGGAACCGTATCGGCGGCGCATCTCCCGATAGACACGATGTGGATCCGCCGCGAAATCCTCCGAGGACAGCGCGACCCGTGGGCCGTCGGCGCCGACCGGTGAACCGTGCTGGACCGGGCAGCCGCTGAAGGAGGACGATGCCGAGGACTGTGGGTGGGTCAAAACGTGACTCCAAAGTCGGAACGTTCGACGAGCAGGGGCGGGCACACGACAGCGCCCCGAATCTCGGAAGCCGAATTGCCGTGCGGGCGTAGCGAATTCGACCTTACGCCGAATTTCGCTGGGGCAGAGCATATCTCGTGCGCGAAGTGAGCGCGATGGGGTGGGGTCCGCGTCTTCCCGCCTGGCGAAACACCTCTGCCCGCGTACCCCGAGGGATACGCGGGTTGCCGAGTACGGATACGGAGAGGACCGAGCCTCGGTGCCGACGGTGTGATCAGGATGTCGAGCGGGGTTACTCCGCCGCCTCCAGGAACACCGGCAGCTCGGAGTGGCCGTTGGAGATGAAGCTGAGCACGGGGCTCAGCTCGGACGGGTCGACCGCGAGACGCATGCCGGGGAAGCGACGGAAGATGGCCGGAAGGGCGATCTCGGCCTCCAACCGGGCCAGCGGCGCGCCCAGGCAGTGATGCGCTCCGTAACCGAAGGCCAGGTGATCCTTGACCGACCGGCGCACGTCGAACTCGTCCGCGGTCGGGCCGTGCACTTTCGGATCACGGTTGGCCGCCACGTAGGAGGCGAGGATCGCCTCCCCCTTGGGGATGCGGACTCCGGCGATGTCGATGTCTTCGACGGCGTAGCGCAGCGGCAGGTGCGCCACCGGCGCCTCGAAGCGCAACGACTCCTCCACCACGTCCGACCAGGCCAGCCGGCCCTCCAGCACGTCGGCACGCTGGTCCTGGCGGGTGAGCAACGCGAAGATGGCCTGATCGAGCAGGTTCACCGTCGTCTCGTGCCCGGCGTTGATCACCAGCATCAGGGTGTCGACGAGTTCCTTCTCGGTCAGCTGCGAGCCGTCCTCCTCGTCCCGGCTGGCGATCAGCACGCTCGTGATGTCGTCGCCGGGCGTGTCCCGCCGGTAGGCCACGAGTTCGCTGATGAGCCGGTACATTTCCAGGTAGTTGGCCTGCGCCTCCTGCGGCCCGAACGAGGTGTCGAAGAATCCGTCGACACATTTCCGCACGCCGGGGCCCAAGTGCTCGGGCACACCCATCAGCTCGGTGATGACCTGGATCGGCACCGGATAGGCGTAGCCCTCCCGCAGGTCGACGGCGGTGCCCCGCGGGGTCGCCGCGAGCCGGTCGAGCAGGTCGGCGGTGATCGCTTCGATGCGCGGTCGAAGCGCCACCGTGCGGCGATGGGTGAACGCGGGAGCGACCAGCTTGCGCAGCCGCCGATGCTCGGCGCCGTAGGCGGTGAACATATTGTCGACCGCCACCCAAGGGTGCAGCGGCCACTCCTGGGTGATCTCGCCGTTCATGAACGCCGCCCAGTGCTGCCGGGGGTCCTTGGACACCCGGGGATCGGCCAGCAGGCTCTTGAGCACGACGGCATCGGTGATCGACCACGCGGGCACCCCGCCGGGCAGCTCCACCAGGGCCACCGGCCCACGCTCGCGCAGCCGCGCGGCCTCGCCTTGGATATCGGAACCGGTCAGATCCAAGACTAACGGCTCTTGCGACATCGAACGCTTCTCCTTACACCATGTTCAACGGAGGGGACTTGGGGAAGACGACCGGCAAGGCCGCCAACGCCCGGTGGAATGGGCCGGGCCGCCAGACCACTTCGTCCGCGGGGATAGCCAGTCGCATCTCGGGGAGCGCGTCGAGGAGCTGATCGATGGCTTCTTGGACGACCACCGACGCCACGGACTTCGCCGGACAGGCGTGCGGCCCGACGGCCCACGCCAGATGCGAGCGGTTGCCCGTGCGGTCACCTCCGCGGATCGCCGGGTCGTTGTTGCAGGCGGCGAGGCTGACCAGCACCGGCTGGTGCGCGGGCAACCAGGTGTTGTCGATCAGGATGGGCTGGCGCGGGTAGGTGATGCAGAAGTTCGCCATCGGGGGGTCGTTGAACAACACCTCGTCCAGCGCGTCGCGCGTCGACAGGCTGCCGCCGAGAACCTCACCGCCGAAACGGTCGTCGGTGAGCATCAGCAGCAGCGTGTTGGTGATCAGGTTCTGCTGCGGCTCGATCCCGGCGCCGTAGAGGCTGATCAGGTTGGACAGCATCTCCTCGTCGTTGAGACCGGCCTTGTGATGCGCCAATCGGGACGTGACGTCCTCGCCCGGCTCCGCGCGGCGCTGCTCGATCAGCTCCATCAGGGCAGCGGAGAGCATCTCCATGCCCCTGGCCGCCTCGACGGTGTCGAAGAGCATGGCCATGCCGGTGGCGACCCGCTGACCGAGTTCGGTGGAACAGCCGACGATCCGGTTGAGCACCTCGAAGACGAGCGGGAACGCGTACTGCGTCACCAGATCGGCGGATCCCTCCGCGCAGAAGCCGTTGATCAGCGGGATGGCGATGCGCTCGACCATCGAGTGCACCTCGTGCAGGTCGATGGCGTCGATGCTCGCGGTATAGGCGCCCCGATAGCGGGCATGCGCGGCGCCGCTGTTGCGCAGCGCGTTCGGGTACCACTCCATCATCGGGCGGATGGGCGAGTCGGCGGGGATGTTCTTCTGCCAGATGCGCGGATCGGCCGGGAAATGCTCCGGATCGTTGAGGATCCGCACGGCCTCCTGGTAACCGATCACCAGCGTGGCCGGGACTCCAGGCGACAGTTCGATCGGGACCAGTGAACCGTGGCGCCTGCGCATATTCCGATAGATCCCGTGTGGATCGGCCGCGAATTCCTCTGTGTAGAGCGGAATCCGGGGACCGTCGGTATCGATCGGCGATCCGTGTGCGACCGGGCAGGCGCCGCTGGATAGGTTCTCGGGGTAGGTCGAGCTCTGGGGCGTGGTCAAATGCGAGACTCCAAACGGTGGAACAAGAATTCGACTAGCGTGATCAGCGAACGCAGGCAGGTGCCTCGGTCGCGCGCGTCCAGTGACGTCAGTGGTGTGCCGGGTTCCAGATCGAGGGCATCGCGCACCTCCTCGAGCGGATAGGGCCGCGCGCCTTCGAACTGGTTGACCGCCACCGAATACGGCACGCCGCGTTCCTCGAGCACCGACAGGACCTCGTCGGACTTCTCGATGCGGCGGGTGTCGACCAGCACCAGCGCGCCGAGCGCACCCCGGGCCAGCTCTTCCCACAGGGGGACGAAACGCTGCTGGCCCGGCGTGCCGAACAGGTAGAGCGCCAGTTTGGGACTGAGCGTGATGCGGCCGAAGTCCATCGCGACCGTGGTCTGCGACTTGCCGGGCAACCCGGCCATGTCGTCGACGCCGACGCTGGCTTCGGTGATGGTCTCCTCGGTGCGCAGCGGCTTGATCTCCGAGACGCTGCTCACGAAAGTGGTCTTGCCGACACCGAAGTTGCCGGCCACCAGCAGTTTCACCGAGCGGGTCACGGTCTCCGGCACGTAGTCGACAGCGCGATCAGACGGCGAGAGCACGGAGCCCATTGAGTACCTCCTCCAGCAGAGCGATCTCCGGCAGGGACTCGGCCGGGGTGGGAGTGACCAGGTGCCCGCCGTCCATCAGATCGGACGTGACGATCTTGACGACGGACGGCGGCAGGTCGAGGTACGCCGCGATCTCGGCGATCGACAGCGCACCTCGACGGCTGCACAGGGCCATGACCCGGCGCGCATCGGGCGACGCGCCGGGAAGTGGATCTTTGGCGGTCAGGACCAAAGTGACCAGGTCCAGCTCACGAGTGGGACGCGTACGCCCCCCGGTGCGCACGTAGGCCCGGACCAGGTCCGGGTCGCGCCGCGGCTTGCTCATGACGGCACCTCGCGCCAGCTCGGCTCCGTAATGCCCAGCGGCGCGGTACCTTTGACTCGCTCGCCGCGTTCGATCATGGCATTTCGCTGCCGTCTACGCGCCTGCGCGGCTGGCTGCCCAGCTCACGACCGACCCGGCCGGCCAGCTCGTTCATCCGGTGCGCGACCAACCCCACGTCGATGTCGTTGGTGGTCGCCACACCGAGTAACGCGCCCTCCCCCGCCGCGGTGATCAGGATCATCCCCTGGTCGTACTCGGTGATGTTCTGCCGCACGCCATTGGCGGAGTCGCCACAGAATTCGCCCAGCGCCTTGCCGAGCGAGCGCAGGCCGGAGGCCGCCGCGGAGAAGCGTTCCGCCTCGTCGCGGGCGATCCCCGCGGAGTGCGCGATCCGCAGGCCGTCGTCGGACAGCAACACCGCGAACCGCACACCCGTGATGCTGAGATCTTCGAGTAGCCAGCCCAGTTTGTTGCTGCTGTCGGTCACGGGTGTGGCCATCAGGATGTCATCCCTTCCGTGTCATCGGATGCGGCAGCGCGGCCGCTCTTGGAACCGGTATGCCAAGCTGCGGCGACCTCGGGGCGAGCGAGGCCCGGTTCGGTGCGCGGCCCGACCGGCGCGAGCGCGACCGTTCGGCGTCGCCGCTTGGGTAACCCGCCGCTGGTGATCTCGCTCACCGTCAGCGACAGCTCGTCCTCGCCGGGCTGCTCGCTCGGCGCGTCCTGCGCGGGAACCGCGACCGGCTCCGGTTTTGCCTCGGCCACGGGCGCGACCTCCTGGACGTTCTGCGGGGTGACCAGCAGCGACTCCGGGATGTAGACCATCGCGCGCATGCCGCCGTAGACGTTCGGGCCGTCGATGTAAACGGTGAAACCGTAGCGGCGGGCCAGCGCGGCGATACCCGGGAAGCCGACCTTCGGCGAGGGACCGAGCTGGTGGATGTCGACCGGCCGCTCGTGCGCGAGCACCTGCCGGGCCTCCTCCATCTGCTCGGCGTTCATCCGCACGCCCGCGTCATCGATGATGACGGTGACGCCGTGATGACCCTCTTGGAAGTTGACGTCCACATAGGAAGTCGGCGGGGAGTACCGCAACGCGTTGTCCAGCAGGGTCGCCAGCGTGTGCACGAGCGGTTCCACCGCGCGGCTGATCACGACGCGGTCGAGCTGGTTGGGCCGCACCCGCAGGTATTCCCGGACGCGGCCGATGGCGCCGCCGACCACGTCGGTCAGGGTCTGCGCGGGCCAGCGACGGCCGGGCAGGCCACCGCAGACGATCACGTAGGACTGCGCCTGACGGATCATCTGCTGGACGGTGTGGTCGATGCGGGTGAGGGTTTCGTACACCGCGTCGTCACGATGCTCGCGCAGCGCGGCGCTCACCACCTGGCTGACGTCCGCGCCGAGGCTGACCACGGAGGTGCCGAACGAGCGGACCGCGGCGCTGGTCGCCTGGCGCGAGGCGGAGGACACCTCGTTGCGCGCGGCCTCCTCGGCGGCCTTGATCGCCTGCTGGGCCTCGTTGTTGGTCAGGTCCCTGGTCTCCGAGCGCATCAGGCTCAGATCGTCGGCGTACCGCTCGGAGATCCACCGCAGGATCTGCGCGAGCCGTGAATTCTCCATGCCGGCCTGTACCTCGACCGGGGGAACCTGCGACTCGAACCGGCGGATCGATTCGGCCACCGCGGGTAACGTGGTGGCGGCGAACCGCTCGAGCGTGTCCTCTGTCGCGCGCTGTTCCCTGGTCAGAGCTTCGAGCTTGGCCCGCTGAGCCCTGGCATACTGCACTGCGTACAACGCCCCCGCTACGGCGATCACCAAAGCGGCGGCGAGGATCCATGAAAGCACCACGGCGATATCTTGATTCATCAGTTCTTTCGTCGTTGACTGGTCTCGAGGAATCGGCCCACTGCCATCCTGCTTCGCTCGCCTTCCCTCGCCTGCCGACCATGAACGGACCGGTCGGTGGGGTCCGCGTCGGAGTACCGGAAACCCCGCGACGACACCGGCACTCCAAGAGTGCCTACCGCACAGTGCCCGCAGGACAGGCGATTACATGTCAATCGCCGACCGCTCGGATCGTGTCCGAACGGTAACCAGAACCCGACCAAACGCACATTAGCAGCATTTCAACGAAGTCTCTGCCGATCCCACCGACACTTTCCGGTTTCCCGGAACTGGGATGATGTGCGCCGGGGATCGCGACATAGCTACGCAATAATGTTGGGCTGCTATGCAACCCGCACACCATTTGCCCTGTATACAAGCCCGCACGCCGGGCCAGGCGCCGACAGGGACAGGTTACGGCCGTTGACGGCGCCGCACCCGCCACGGCCGGGGCCGCCCAGCGGAATGACCGCTCACCGACGCGGCGACAAAAGTATTGACCGAGGCTCGGATTCGACGACGTGGAGTTCCGCCCCTCGGCGTCGAGCGCTCGTCGCCCTCACCACGGGGCGGACCACCGGTACCGGATACCATGCGCCCATGGCAAAGCTGAAGGTCTCGGTCGATGTCCCGATCTCGCCCGAGGAGGCCTGGACGCACACCTCCAACCTCGCCGAACTCGACAAGTGGCTGACCATGCACGAGGCGTGGCGCGGTGAGGTGCCCGCCGAACTGACCGTCGGCACCCGACTGGTCGGCATCGCCTCGGTGAAGGGCCTGCGCAACCGGGTCACCTGGACGGTGCGCGCCGCCGAACCGCCGCGTCGCCTGCAACTGACCGGCGCGGGCAAGGGCGGCACCAAGCTGGGTTTGCAGCTGCTGGTCGCCCCGAAGGGCTCGGGCTCGGAGGTCACCGTCGATATCGAACTCGGCGGCGCGCCGCTGTTCGGCCCGATCGGCTCCGGTGTCGCCCGTGCGGTCAAGGGCGATATCGAACGCTCCCTCGACCGCTTCATCGCTCTCTACGGCTGATTCCGGCGATCACCCGCCGAGGGCGTCGAAGATCTCTTCGGCCCGGTCGCGGGTGCGGTACATGTCCCAAGCGGTCTCGGCGAGGTCATCCGGGTCCAGCGTGTGGCCTTCCGCGCTGCCGAAGCGCGCGGGGTCGGCGGTGACCATGGCGTGGATGTCGCCGCGCTCGACGAGGCCGCCGATGGTGAGGGTGCCCGCGTAGAGGTCGCGCCCGCCCAGCGCCGCGTTGAGGGTGAGCGCGTAGTTGCGCAGCGCGGCGGCCGCGAGAGCGAGATGGCCGAGCATCGGCATGGGCCGGACGCTGGACAGGCCACCCGCGAAAAGCAATGCGCCGTCTCCGCGCTCGAGCATGCCGGGCAGGACCTCACCCACCACGTCGACCGCGGGCCACACCCAGTCGAACGCGGATCGCGCCATCGCGGAATCGATGTCGGTGATCGGCACCGGCTGCACGGTCGGACCCGGCCCGTAGTAGACCATGCCGATCGGGCCCTGCTCGCGGATGTCGCCGAGAACCGCGGTGAGCCGCGGCCGGTCGGCCACGTCGGCGACATGGGCGGTGGCCTCGATGCCGTGCCGCGCCAGGTCCGCCAGGTACGCGGCGTGCCGCGCCGTGCTGCGCGAGATCAGCGCGACGCGAAACCCTTCCCGGCCGAATCTCCGGGCCATCGACATCCCGAGACCGGGGCCGACGCCGACGATCAGGGCTGTTCCACGAGGTGACATGCGCTCTCCTTCAATATGAGGCCCCCCTCGATTTCCACCGTAGCACTAATTCGAGGCGCACCTCAGGTTTTGTAGAATGGCCTGGTGACCAAACCCCTGCGCCGGGACGCCGCCCGTAACCGCGAGAAGTTGTTGCGGTCGGCGGCCGAGGTGTTCACCGAGCAGGGGCTCGAGGGTTCCTTGGAGGAGATCGCGCGGCGCGCGGGTGTCAGCATCGGGACGCTGTACAACCATTTCCCGACCCGGGACACGCTCATCGACGCTCTCCTCCCGTCGCGGCTGGCGGCGGTGGACGAGATCGCCACCCGCGCGGCCGCGGAGCCGGACGCCTGGACCGCGTTCACCGGCTTCGTGGAAGACCTGCTCGGCAGGCTGACCGCCGATCGCGGGCTGCTCGAGGCGTTCACCGGGGACCATCCCGCCGCGGAGCAGCTGGCGCGGGCATGCCACCGCGGCATGTCGCACCTGTCCGCGGTGCTCGCGCGCGCCAGGGAAGCAGGCGCGCTGCGCGCCGACGCGACCGACGAGGACGTCGTCGCTTTGGTGTGGGCGCTGTCGCTGCTCGGGGAGACCACCGGCTCGCCGTCGTGGCGGCGCGCCTCCCGGATCGTGTTCGACGGCCTCCGAAACCGGGCGGGGCCGAATCCGCCCACGCCCAGCTAGCCGAAACGCGGGCCGCTACCGGCCGCTTGCCGGGCGTCGTGCGGTTCGCGGCGGGTCAGGGCGATCAGGAGCCGACCGGCCCACCCGTCCGGCAGTGTCCCCGAGATCACCTGGTGGACAGGTGATCTCGGGACATGGCGGCTACGCGTGTAGCACCGTGGCCGCGTCGGCGACCTCCGGGTTCTTCGGCTTCGTGCGCGGCAGGAAGAACGCCGGGACCAAGGTCAGCACGATCAGCACCAGCGCTACCACGTAGGTGTGGCTGAAGGCTTGCGCGGCCTGCTGCAGACCGGTTTCGACGGCTCCCGGCGGAAGCTGCTCGGCGATGCGGGGATCGAAGTTGGCCGCGATCGCGGGGCGGGCCAGCGGCTCGTTGTTCAGCAGGTTGGTCAGCACCACCGACATCGTCGCCGTGCCGATCGAGCCCGCGGTCTGGTTGACGATGTTCATGAGCGTCGACCCGCGAGCCACCTGCTGGTGGGTCAGGGTCTGGATCGCGGCGGTCATGATCGGCATCATGGTGCAGCCCATGCCAAGGCCCATCACGACCAGGGCGCCGATCATGGGGAGGTAGGAGCTGTCCGCGTCGAGCTGGACGAAGTAGGCCGTGCCGATCGAGATCAGCGCGATACCGATGAGCACGATCTTGCCGGGGCCGATCTTGTCCACGAAACGGCCCGCGATCGGCATGCTCAGCATCGCGCCGATACCCTGCGGCGCGATCAGCAGACCGGCTTGCAGCGCCGACTCGCCCCGCACCTGTTGCAGGTAGGTCGGCAGCAGCAGACCCGCTCCGAAGAACGCGACGGCGAACAGCACCATGGTGAGCACCGCGAAGGTGAGCGCGCGGTTGCGGAACAGGTGCAGGTCGATCAGCGGGTGCTCGGTGCGCAGCGCGTGGAACACGAACGCCACCATCAGTACCGTGCCGACGGCGGCCGGGATCAGCACCTTCCCCGCGATCACCGTCTCCTCCTCCGGGATGGACGAGACGCCGAACAGGAACAGTGCCAGGCCGGGCGAGGCCAGCAGCATGCCGATGAAGTCGAACGACTCCGACGGCTCCGGCTTGTCGCCGGGCAGCACGACCACCGCGAGCGCCAAGGCGATCACGCCGATCGGCAGATTGATCAGGAAGATCCAGTGCCAGCTGAAGTTCTCGATCAGCCAGCCACCCAGGATCGGGCCGCCGATCGGACCGAGCAGCATCGGCACGCCGAGCACCGCCATCACCCGGCCCACCCGCTGCGGACCGGCGGCGTGGGTCATGATCGTCATACCCAGCGGCATCAGCATGCCGCCGCCGAGGCCCTGGATCACGCGGAACGCGATCAGCGACTCGATGTTCCACGCCGTGCTGCACAGCAGCGAGCCGAGCACGAAGAAGATGAGGGCCATGATGTACAACCGCTTGGTGCCGAAGCGGTCGGCCGCCCACCCGGTCAGCGGGATCACGGTGGCCAGCGCGAGGGTGTACCCGGTCATCGTCCACGCCGCGATGGCGTAGCTCGTGCCGAATTCGTGCTGGAAGGTCGGGATCGCGACGCTGACGACGGTGATGTCGAGAATCGACATGATCGCGCCGAGCACGACCACGCCCGCGACCTTGAAGACTGCCGCGTCCAGTTTGTCGGCCGTCGGGTCGGGCCCAGCCGCCTGGGTATCCGGAGGTTGTGTCACCGCTTAAGCGTGGCACCTTCCTGGCCGGAGCACCAGTGGTCGGCGGTTCCTGGTGCCGGGAATTGCGCGAGCGCCGTGAGCGCGGCCCGGGTCGCGGCATCACTCGCCGGTAGCAAGGGCAACCGCACCGCGGCGCTCGGTATGCGGCCCTGCACGGCGAGGACCGCTTTGATCACCGTGGGATTGGGTTCGGCGAACAGTGCCGCCGACAGCGGCGCGAGCCGATGTGCGAGTGACCGCGCCGCACCGATCGGACCGTCACGCCATGCGGCGACCAGCGCCGCGTATGACGAGGTGCGCACCGCAGCCGAGGCCGCGATCGCGCCGGACGCGCCGAGGGCCAGCAGCGGCGCGGCGAACCGGTCGTCACCGGCCAGCACGGCGAAGTCGGCCGGCCGCGCGCTCATCAGTTCGATGGTGGCGTCATCTATGGCGCCGACCGCGTGCTTCAACCCGATGACGTTGGGCAGGTCCGCCAGCGCGAGCAGCGTGTCGGCGCCGAGGGAGCGGCCGGTCCGATAGGGGACGTGATACACGATCAGCGGCACCGGTGCCGCTGCGGCGAGTTCGCGGAAGTGCGCGAGCACACCCGCCTCGGAGGGGCGTGTGTAGTACGGGACCACGGTGAGCGCCGCGGTGCAGCTCGGGTCGAGATCGGCCAGGGCCGCCACGGAAGCCGCCGTGGCGTTCGATCCCACGCCGACGATCAACGGCGCTTCGCGTTCCCGGCAGACGCGCGCGCAGACCGCGACGACCCGCGCCCGCTCCGCGTCCGTCAGGGTCGCGGGCTCCCCGGTGGTGCCCAGTGCGACGAGGCCGGTCGCGCCGTCGTCGAGTACCTCGCGGGCGAGCCGCTCGAGCGCGTCGGCGGCGAGTGCGCCGTCGGCCGCGAACGGGGTGACCAGGGGGACGAAGAGACCTGCGAGCGTCATGACGACCAGCCTGACCGCTCCGAATCATCAGATCCAGTTCATGTTTCTATCGCTGACCTTAAGATCAACTTATGCTCGATGTCCGCAAACTGCGGCTGCTGCGGGAACTGTCGTATCGCGAAACCATCGCCGCGGTCGCGCAGGCCCTCGCGTACACGCCCTCGGCGGTCTCGCAGCAGCTCGCCGCCCTGGAACGCGAGGCGGGCGTGCCGCTGCTGACTCGAACCGGCCGCCGGGTCACGCTCACCCCGGCGGCCATGGCCCTGGTGCAGCACACCGAGCGCATACTCGCGGTGCTCGAGCAGGCCACCGCGGAGCTGGCCACCACCCGCGCCGAGTTGACCGGCACGCTGCGGATCGGGGCCTTTCCCACCGCGGTGCGGACCATCCTCTCCCCCGCGCTCGTCGCGCTGAGCAGCGCGCATCCCCGGCTGGAATTGCGGGTGACCGAACTCGATCCGGCGCTGGCGCCCGACGCGCTGCGCGCCGAGGCGCTGGATGTCGCGCTGATCCAGGAGTACGACTACGTGCCGGTCCCCGCCGATCCCGCGTTGCACAGCGAGCCGCTGTTCGAGGAGATCGTCTATCTCGCCGCCCGCGCCGCCGACCCGCTCGCGGCACACCGTGAAAGCCCCTGGATCGCAAGCACTCCCGGCACGCTGTGCCACACGATGACGGTACGCGCCTGCGAGGCCGCCGGATTCACGCCCCGGATCCGCCACCACGCCGACGACTTCGGCACGGTTCTCGCGCTCGTCGCCGCGGAGCAGGGCGTCGCCTTGGTTCCCGAATTCGGGACCCGGGAATGCCCCGCCGGCGTCACACTCGGTCCGCTGCCGATGCGTCGGCGAACCCACCTCGCCTATCGGCGCGGCACCGGGAACCACCCCGTGGTGCGCGCGGCACGCTCCGCGCTGCGCGAGTCGGCGGGACGCTCCCCCTCCCGCTGAATCCTCAGCATTTTCAGCGCAGCCGATATCTGCTGGTGGGCACCACATCCAGGTTCCGGTCGCCACCGAAAGTGGCGACGCTGGTCATCAGTCGCTCGACCCGGCGCGCCAGTTCCGCGCCGTCGCCGGCGCTGCCGTAGAAGGCGTGCGGGTCGCTGAGCGCTTCGATCGGGAACAGCTCCTCGACGATGCCCGCGATGTCCGGCGCACCGGCCGTGGCGGGCCCGGTCACCAGATTCTGCACATAGCCGAACGTCGCCTGGGTCTCGATGGCGATCGCGGTGTGGTGGGTGCGCCAGCGGTCCAGCCACTCGGCGTGCGACAGCTCGTCGGGTTTGCGCAGGAAAGCGATGTTCGACAGGCCCGGGGCACGCTCGAGCACGGCGGTGACCGGCGGCGGAATGGGAGTCGCCTCCTCGACGTGCCAGCCGGCCACCCGCTCGGCCACGGCGCTCAGCGCCCGCTCGGCCACGTCCGGCCGCGGCGTCCTGTCCCACCAGACGCTGACGACGGCCTGCACCGGCGCGTCGAACGTCGTGATGCGCAACATCGCCGTCTCGACCGCCGTGTCCGATATGTTCGCCTGCACCGCGGCGGTTCCCGTCAGTCGCGATGCGAGATCCGCGGTGCGCAACTCGCGCACGCCCCACAGCGCATAGATCGTCTTCATCGGCGGGCCACTTTCTAGAACACGTTTCATTCGCGTCCGAGCCTAGCCCACCGGCCCGGTTGGCCGCGGCGGCTCGGGGTATCCGACCGGCAGTCTTCCGAAGGGGTGATCCGTGCGGACCATATCGACCGACATCCCGGCCAGGCTGGACCGTCTGCCCTGGTCGCGATGGCATTGGATGATCGTGATCGGACTCGGATCCGTCTGGATCCTCGACGGCCTCGAAGTCACCGTGGTCGGCAGCGTGGCCGCCCGGCTGTCGGAACCGGGCAGCGGCCTGGACATCACGGCGGCACAGGTTTCCGGCGTCGCCGCGGCCATGTACGTCGCGGGCGCGGGCTCCGGCGCGCTCTTCTTCGGTTGGCTGACCGACAGATTCGGCCGGAAGAAACTGTTCTTGATCACCCTCGCGGTGTACCTCTTCGCGACCGCGATGACGGCGCTGTCGTTCTCGATGTGGTGGTTCGTCCTGTTCCGGTTCCTCACCGGTTTCGGTATCGGCGGCGAGTACGCGGCGATCAATTCCGCCATCGACGAACTGATTCCGAAGAAGTACCGCGGCCGCATCGACATCGTCATCAACGGCACCTACTGGCTCGGCGCCGTCGGCGGCGCGCTGCTGTCGATCGTCGCGCTCGACACCGACCTGTTCGCGCCGAACGTGGGCTGGCGCTTGACCTTCGCGCTCGGCGCCGTCTTCGGCCTGGTCATCCTGCTGGTGCGCAAGAACGTCCCGGAGAGTCCGCGCTGGCAGTTCATCCACGGACACGAGGACGACGCGGAGCGCAGCGTCACCGCGATCGAAGCGCGCGTCCGGGCCGACACGGGCGCCCCGCTCGCGGACGTCTCCGATCAGCGGATCCGGATTCGGCAGCGGCGCAGCATCTCCTTCCGCGAGATCGCGGCAGTGATGGTGCGGCGCTATCCACGGCGCGGCGTGCTCGGGTTGTCGCTGTTCATCGGACAGGCATTCCTCTACAACGCCATCACGTTCAACTACGCGCTCATCCTGTCCAAATCCTTCGGCATCGCCGACGATCGGGTCGGCTACTACTTCGCGGTGCTGTGTTTCGGCAACTTCCTCGGCCCGCTCCTGCTCGGCAAGCTGTTCGACACGATCGGGCGCAAGCCGATGATCGCGGGCAGCTACCTCGGTTCGGCGGTGCTGTTGCTCGCCACGGCATGGCTTTTCGCGGGCGGCCACCTGACCGCGACGACCCTCACCGCCTGCTGGACCGCCGTGCTGTTCGTGGCCTCGTGCGGCGCCAGCGCGGCCTACTTGACCGTCAGCGAGATCTTCCCGATGGAGACCCGCGCCATGGCCATCGCCTTCTTCTATGCGATCGGGACCGTCGCGGGCGGTGTCGCGGGACCGCTGGTGTTCGCCGAACTGTCCTCCGACGGCGACCTCGGAAAGACCGCCTTGGCGTTCACCATCGGCGCGATCGCCATGTTCGCGGCCGGTTTGATCGAACTGGCCTACGGCGTACGGGCCGAAGGCCGGTCACTGGAAGAACTGGCCGAGCCGCTGAGCACGACGCGCGAGACCGGCGCCGTCGACTCCGCTCAACGGCCCAGCGGGTAGGGACGGCACTGCGCCGTGTCGGCGGCGGTGGCGCGGCCGCAGCCGTAGACCATCACGGGTTCGGCGTTGGTCGAGGGATCCCAGATCTGCTCGACACTGAGCATGCCCACCCATTTGTCGTGCGCCACCCGGCCCGCGTGGGCGCCCTGACTGACCGAGAAGTCCAGCACGCCGCTGCTGGACTCGATCACCGGCTGGCGGGGCAGATCACGCAGTGCCGCCCACACCGCCGCGGCGCTGATCGGGATCGGCTCGGTCCAGACGCCGGAGACGGCCGGGGCCAGCGCCTGCACTGCGCGCACGAACAATCCGACCGCGTCGTAGGTCAGCGCGACCCGCTCCCCCAGCGGATGCAACTGGACGCGCTCGCCCAGCGGTTTGTCCGCTTCGGCACAAGCGTTCCAGCTGGGGATGTCCGGATCGACGGTGGTGGCGAGGTTGTAGAACTCGACCCGGCTGCGGAAGCCCTGCCCTTTGTTGCGGCAGGTCACCAGGCTCGCTTTGGCCACGTAGACCAGCGGGCGCGCGCTGTTGGCCGCCCTGCGCCGGTCCACGCTGGCCATGAACCGGTTGACCGAATCGTCCGCGATCAGCGTCACCCGCTGGTCGCCGCACGCTTTGTTGAGGCTTTGCAGGAAGTCGGGGAACTCCGAGTCCCGGCCGGCGAAGAACAGCACCTCGTCGCAGGCGTCGGTGTTGTCCGGCCCGGTGAAGGCAGCGCGCTCGTCCCAGGAGCCCTTCCAGATCCCCCGTCCGTCTCGGCCGAGGACGTCGTGCAGGTCCGCGGCCATGTTCTCGGTGTAGAGATCAGTCGGGTCGTGGCGGTAATAGATCCGTACGCCCCGCCCGGCCAGCCCGGGGAGGGAGTTCAAGTACTGCTTGACCATCTCGGCGATGGCGTAGTTCGACGGGGCGATCTGGAAGTACAGCGGGGACGAGCGCACCATCTCGTCGGCCGACAGGCTGGGCGCCACCATCGGGATGCCCAGCCCGGTCAGCGAGTCGATCATGCTCAGCGTCGCGGTGCGGCTCTGGTCGAGTCCGATCGCCCCGACGATGCCCGGTTCGGCGTGGATGAGCGGCCGCAGCAGATCGATGACCTCCGGGCCCTGCAAGTTGGCCGGACCGGTGTTGGCGAGCAGCAACCGGATCAGCGGGACCGTGTCGGGTGTGACGGCATCGGACAGCGCCACCGATTCGAGCGCGTTGTACTGCGCCAGCGCCAAGCCCTCGATGTCCTCGCTCTGCGCCGGGTAGTCGCCGGGAACGCCGGTGAGCTGGCCGAAATAGACCAGGGTGAACAGCGGCCGCGCCGGTTGCTCGCGGGCCAGCTGTTCGGCGAGCAGATTCTGCTTGTACACCCGCCGCTGCACCTCCACCAGGCGGCGACTGCCCGGCTCGTCGCTCGCGAAGAGGAAGCCGTTGCCGCCGGTAGCGGGATCTTCCGGGTCATAGGCGCTGAACCCGATGCAGTTGCCGTCCGGACCGGGGATGACGCGCACCCACGCGACCTCCGCGCCCGCGGCGCATGCGGGATCGCCCGCAACCCATGGTCGCCATACCGCGAAGCCGGTCGCGGCCACCCCCAGCGCGACCACGAGGAACACCGCACCGGCCGACACCGCCCGCCGGGCCCACCACGGCGGCGTGGGCGGCAGGATGCGGCGGAACGGGTCCGGATCATCGTCGTGCGGACCCGTCGCGGGTACCGAGAACCACAGCTGCCAGGCGCGGGGCCGCTGACGCTGCCGCGCGACGGGCAAGTCTTCCACCCACGTGTCGTAGAGCCGCCGCACCCGGTACGCCGGTCGTGCGGTGACGTCGTCCGGCGGCATGCGGGTGCCGGTCACCACCAGCAGCGGATCGTCCTTGCCGGTCTCGTTGCGGACGTCGTTGATCAGATCCAGCAGCCGGGGACCGGCGTCGCCGTCGAGCGCGCGCAGGATCACGACCGGATAGGTGGTGCGCCGTGCCGCGTCGATGCGCCACCAGCGACGCCGGTAGGCCACCCGGAGATCTTCGAGGAAGGCGTGTACCAGCAGCTTGGCCAGATGCTCGGCGTGCTCGTGGCGGCGCGCGCCCTCGGTCAGGCGGTGTGCGAATCCGACGAACTGGCTGGACTGTTCCGGTGCCAGGTACTGCTGGCGCATGAACCACCGGAACTCGCGGCCCACGCCGGGAATCCGGCCGCCGGTGCGCGCCCGGAACACCGCAGGGGGCAGCGCGATACGCAACAGCCCCAGCAGGATTCGCTGGAGCAGGCCCACCGTGGCCTGCGCTTCCCCGAGCAGCTCCTCGCCCCACCGGCCGAAATCCTTGCGCAACAGCGACGCCAGTTCGTCGAGTTCGTTGTCCGAGGTGAGCTTGCGCGCCATCAACCATTCGGCCAGCCGGTAGCGCCGGAAAGGCAACGGGCGCAATCGCCCGTAGCGGTCGGCCGACAATCCTTTGCACAGGTTGTAGAGCAGTTGGCGCAGTGCGGTCAGGCCCGGCGTATTGTCCTCGACCAGCGAGCTGCCATCGGGCAAGGGATCCAGAGCGTCCACGTCCACGGACACGTGCACCACCCCGCCGAGCGCCGCGTCGAACATGTCCAGGCAGGCCCGGGCATTGGTCGGATCACCGCACAGACCCACCATCGGGAGCATCTGCTCCCCCCGCCGCGGCCGCAGTACCAGCCAGCGCAGCAGTTCTTCGAGCACATCGACTCCCCGAAAGGAGACAGCGCTGGTGCCGGACATGACGCCCCCGTGTCCTCCGCCGAATATGACCACCCATTGAAGCAGACTCCGAACTCGCACGGCACCAAGGCCGTTGGTCGCGGACCGACAACCGGTCGCGCCGCGAACGCGCAGGCGCATCGTAGAGTCGGCATGCGGAGCGGCCCCGCGAATTCACCGGCAGCACGGCAGTTCGGGGTCGCGTCACATTTGGACTTGTGGGCGGAACTCGAATGAAGTTGCTGTCCGGACGGCACATTCGCGCGCGGCACGGCGAACTTTCATGCCGCGAAGAGAACATTCGGACAACCGCCTGTGAACAGCAGGAGGCGCGAATTACGCGCGGAATGTGAGCGTCGGACGTCGATCGCAGGACGACGTCCGACGCCCGCGTTCCGCACGTCGCGGTAAGTCGGTGGGACCGCGGACGGCCGGTCAGTTGTGCCGCGGATTCGCGGTGGTGGTGGGCTGCCGGGTAGTCCGGCGATGGGCCATGACTTCGGCCCACCAGCCACTCAACGGGCTGGGGTCGGGCCAGACGATCCGATCTCTTTCTTCGTCGTCCACGACGGGCGCTTCGGGCTTCTCGATCACGATGACATTCCTCTGCGCTGGTGCACGTAGTCGTGCACATGCTTGCGGAGAGCCCTCGTGTTCGAGCGGCGCCGGTAGTTCACGACAGAGCGCTTCGAATCGGCTGAACATCGAGCAGCGCGGGTTCCTCGCCCCATTTTGATCGGATGACCGCGCTGTCGATCCGATACATCCAACACTTACCACAGCTCACCTGTAACAAACCGATCTTTTCGGTTCACAATGTGGTCACCAAGCGGTCGCTTGGTCATATTCGCGGCCACTGAGCTGTGGTAATCCCGGATCACCCGACTTTATTACATGAAACCGAAAAAGGACGGCTCCGGCGTGCCGGGCGGCTCGTGGCGGCGAAGTCGCGACCTGTCGGCCGTACCGCCGCCGAGGTGATCGCGACTCGGCCTGCGCCGGCCGCGGGTACGCCTGGGTGCGGTCCCAGCCGATCAGCAGCCTCTCGGAAACTTTCGAAAATCCCTCGCACGCAACCGGTACGGTGCTGCGGTTGCGCATGAGCGACGCGCGACGCGAGGGCCGCGCCGACAGATCCGCTCGGAATGATTCGGCTCGAGACACTCGGGTACCCGCTCACCATGGTTCGCCGAACCGAAGCTGTCGGCACGCACGACGAAGTCACCCGGGCGCCGAAGCCCACCACCGGGTCGGCGCCCGATGTTCGCCGCGGATCGTCGGCGCGGGCAGCCGCGGCCGGGGATACCGGGTGATCGCGATGCCAGACCTCCGGCGGATCATCCGCAAGCACGGCCCCTTCGCATCGGTCTGCTTCGACAGTTCGTACGACACCGAGGACGCGGCACGACAATGCGAGTTGCACTGGCGCTCGATCGACGCCGAACTCGAGCGCAGCGGGGCCAGGCCACGTATCCGGCGACTGCTGGCCCAGGCGATCGAATTGCACCCACCGCCGCACGGGCGGTGCGGCCGGATGCTGATCGCCGATGAGACCGAGGTGCTCGCCGACGAACGCCTGCCGAGGCCGCCGGAGACCGAGACCGTCCGGGTCTCGCCGCTGCCGTACCTGCTGCCGCTGATCGAGCTACAGGGCGAGCAGATTCCGCATGTCGTGGCGCTGGTTGACCGGGTGGGCTCGGAGCTCTATTCGCTCGACAGGCACGGTGACGAAGCGGAGGAGTCCCTCCGCAGCGCGGGCCCCCTGATGCCCGATACCCAGCGCGACGACTGGTCGCATCGGACGATCCGGCAGCGGACCGCGGACACCACGCGACGGAACGTCCGCGAATTCGCGCAGGAACTCGACCGGCTCGCCGACACCGTGCACGCGGAAGTCGTCGTGCTCGCCGGAGAGGCCAGGGCTCGTGCGGAGCTGCGGGCGGAATTCGACGCCCGAGGCCGGGATGTCGTCGAGGCAGAGTCCGGCACGCTGACGCCGGGTTCGGATCCGAAGGCGCTGGACGCGGAGGTTCGCGAAATCCTGCACCGCGTGGTCGCGCGGCGCCGCCGCGCGGTACTGGACCGCTTCGCCGCCGAGATCGGGCGGCCGGACGGGCTGGCGGTGGCCGGACTGGCCGCGACAACGACCGCGTTGCGCGCCGCCACCGTGGAACGTCTACTGCTCGACCGCGCCGCCCTCGGCGACCGCTTGGTCTTGGCAGGGACCGCCCCGAACCCGCTGCTCGGACCGGCCGCGCACAGCTCGGCCGGTGAGATGCGCCGCGCCGACGAAGCGCTGCCGGTGGCCGCCTTGGCGCTCGGAGTTCAGATCACCCTGGCCGACGCCGTCGCGGCCCTGCACGACGGGGTCGGCGCGCTGCTGCACCGCTAGCTCGAACCCGGGCCGGGGACGCGCTCCCCGCACGACTTCGCGGCGCGCTCGTGCAGCGTCAGCAGCATGTGGTCGAACGCGGTCTGCACCGCGGGCGGAGCCGGTGGCAAACGGTCGATTTCGGCGATGAGCTGGGCGGCCAGGTCGCGCAGCTTCACATTGGTCTCCTGCGAACGCCATTGCAGGACATGGAATGCCTGGTCGGCGTTGATCCGGTAGATCCGCATCAGCACGCCTTTGGCCTGCTCGATCACCGCGCGCGCCTCGAAGAGTTTGGGCAGCGTGCCGTCGAGCAGGTCCTGGCGTTCCTCGGCGATGGTGGCCGTCAGGTCGATGTAGTAGCCCGCGGTGCCGACGACCGTGCCGCTGTTGTCGGTCATCGTGTCGCCCAGCACGATGACGTGGTGCGGGACTCCGGCGGTGTCGATGATGCGATGACGACTGCAGAACGGTTCGGCGTTGCGGACCGACTTCTCGATCGCCTCGGCGACATGATCCCGGTCCTCGGGGTGCTTGTGCGCGAGCAGCAACTCCGTCGTCGGCCGCACCGTGTCGGGCGCGTAGCCGTGCATGGCGGCGACTTCGTCCGACCACTCCCACCGCTGATCGGCGAACCAGAAACGGAAGCTTCCCGTGGTCTGGGGTGTCCCCGCGCCGACCACTCGGGCTACCGCTCCCTCGGCCGTGTCCACGATTCGGTCGCCCGATTCGTCCATCGCGTCAGTATGCTCCTACCTGCAGTTCTTCACCGTGGATCCGGCGGATCGCAGCGACATCCGACCGCTGGCCGTCTCCCTCATCCTATTACCGCCGCAGCGGGTTCCCGGCCGGCGCCGAAGGATGCTCGGCCCCCTCGCCGAGCGTCGCGAACGACGGCGGCGGGCGCTTTTCCGCTGCCGCGAATCGCGCGAACCGGCCACGCCGCGGGAACGGTTGTCACGACGCCGGGCAGAGGTCGTCCGCGTCCATCTCGCTGATGGCCGCTGCGGCACGGGCCGCCGCACCCCGGGTGTGCCACCACTGCCAGCGATCCGTATCCAGCTCACGGGCTCGCGCGAGCAGGCCGGGCCAGTCCTCGAGGTCCGGCCTGCGATCGAGCGTGAGCGCCATGCCCGCGGCGGCCAGTGCGCGCGCGGTCGCCCGCTGTTCGCCGAAAGGGCGGTCCGCCGGGATCAGGATGGCCGGTTTGCCCGCGGCGGCGATGTCGGCGACCGCGCCCTGACCGGCATGCGAGACGATCACGTCGGCTTCGCACAGCTGCGGCCACGGGTCGTCCACCCAGTCACCCGAACCGAGAGTGCGCCACCGGTATCGGCCGTGGCGCGCGGCGCAGGCACGGACCATCGCCGCGGTGGACCCGGCGCCGCCCGCTCCGCCGAGTACCAGGACCACCGGGCGCTCGTCCCGCCGTTCCGTCCGGATGGGCGCGCGCCCGGCGAAGCGGGTGATACCGCCGACGAAGTGGGTCTTGTCCGCGTACGGGTGCAGCCACAACGGGTCGTAGAGTCCACGCGGCCACGCCGCGATCAACCGGTCGGCGACCCGGTGGACCAGTTGGTGCGCCGGATCCGTACGGGTGCCCGGCAGCACCATCGTCACGACGGGCACGCCGTGCAACCGGGCCAGCAGTGCGATCTCCACGGACACGTCGACCACCATGGCGTCCGGTCGCGCGCGGGCGATCCAGGCGGCGACCGCCGCCATCCGATCCGCGAGGCCGCGATCATGACGTGGGGCCCAGTGCAAAGTCCCGTTCGCGGTGGGATCGTCGATGATCGCGGCGCGGTCATCGGCACGCAGGTGCACCGTGTCGTCGAAAGCCCCGTGCTCGGCCAGCGACAGCGACGACAATGCGACGACGGGCGCGGCGATGTGCGCGCGAACGCATTGCGCTCGAAGCAGATGCCCGGAGCCGCGGTGGTGGATGTAGTAGCCGATCACGCGGCCCCCGGATGAGTTCTCACCGCGGTCGGCTCCGGCTCGCGAGTGGTGCACCGGTTCCGGCATCCCGCCGCGACAGGGACCAGCCCGCCGCGTTCGCGAGCGGCGGTTCGGATATCGACAGGTTCGACAACCACGGCATCGGACCTTCCAGGACTGAGGGGGCGACGTGGCAGTGCTACCCGGGTTATCGCACAGCAAACGTTCAGCAATCATTCTGGAACTCCGTCCGAGACCGGTCAGTTGACCAGTTCGGCGTCCACCCGTCCCCGGGTGATCGCGCGCCGACTTTCCCCGGATAACCGAGCGTTGACGCGCTACTGCGCCTTTCGCCGCTGGCTCAGCGCAGAGGTGAGCGCCGGCGCGGGGACGGATAGGCTTGACGATGTGCCGGGGCAGGTGGAGTCTGCCCCGGCACACCCGCACAGAGCGTTATTCAGCGTGCGCCAAAGCCACTCGCTGCTTCTCGGTGTCGATATCGAGGATGCGCACCGTCAGCGTGGCGCCGACCTGCGGCTCGGCGGACCATTCGGTCTTGTGCAGCAACCCGTGCACGCCGGGAGCGACCTCCAGGAACGCGCCGAATGGCACGATCTCTACGACGGTGGCCTCGAGCACCGCACCCTGAGCGTGTGCGGCCACGAAGCCCGGCCATCCACTCGCGTGGGGCGTTTCCGCGTGGGACATATAATCACCTCCTTCCGATGTCCCGAGAATCTGGGATTTCGTGGAGAAGGTGGGCGGGCCCCTGGCCCGCCGGATGATCACCGCGCGGCCGGGTAACCGTTCTGTGTGCGGCGCGTCGCCGACCCGGCAGTCATGACGAAGACCTTAGCCCAGAGCGTCGAGCCCAGCAACACCGCTCCGCACGCACCGGCGATCGCGATCTGCCCGAATTCGACTGTCGCCAGCCGGGTTCCGCACGGAATGTGTTCGCCCGGCCTTCCGTGGCGGGTTCAGCGCTCGCGCTCGGACCAGAACGCGCAGTGGTGCCGGACGGCGAAGTCGTCGGTCATGAAGCTCCCGGTCGCCCGCATGACCAGTGCGGGGCCGTCGGAGTTATGCCCGGTCGATTCCGGCCAGGCCCACCATTGCGGCGAGCCGGGGGCGTTCGGATCGCCGGTGTGCGCGAAAGTGGTCCACCACCGCTGCATTTGCGCGGCGAATGTCGCGGATGCGCCGGTCCACGGAATCGGGACGCGCATGAGGCTGGTGAACAGATAGGGAAGCTCGGCGGAGTGGAAGGCGCCCGGCAGGACCGGATTGTCCGCCCCGAACGGCGCTTGGTCGAACTCGTACTGCCACAGGGGGTGCCCGGTGTCACGCGCGGCGCGACCGGTGAACAGCGCCGGACAGGCGAACAGACCGTCGGTGATCACCGCCGTCTGGGCGGCGGCCGGGGACGGATACCGATCGAGCGGGTATGCGGCGAGTACTCGATCGGCGAAGCCGCCGAACGATTGGCGGACGTAACGCTCATAGCTCGCCGCGTCGGGGGGATGGCCGCGCGCGTAGTCGGATTCGGCGACGAACAGCGCCCCCTCCGCGCTGTTGCTTCCGACGATGATCGGTGTCCTGCGGGTGTCGCCCGCCAGTGCGGCGTCGAGCGTCCGGGTGACGACGACGCCGTCGATACTCGGCACCCAGACCGGCATCGGCCCGTCGAATTGGACGGACGGCGAATCCAGGAGCTTCGCGACCGGCAGCACCCGAAGGCAGCTCAATCGTGTTGCGGGATCGGCGCATCCGAGGCTCTCGGCATAGCGCTGCGAGCGCGCGAAAGCATTGTCCCGAGTGCCGGGAACCAGGGGTGATTGTGCGCAGGAGCCGCTTTCGATGATCGCTTTGGCATACAGGCCGTCGGAGCCGGGCGCGGCGAAATGTGTGCAGACGCTGCCACCGCCTGCCGACTCCCCGAAGATCGTGACGTTGCCCGGATCGCCGCCGAAGACGTGCGCGTTGTCCCGGACCCACCGCAGCGCGGCTTGCTGATCCTGGATGCCGACCGTTCCGGTGGCGCCGCCGGACTCGGCCGCCAGCTCGGGCAGCGACAGGAAGCCGAACGGTCCCAGCCGGTAATTGGGCACGGCCACGATGACGTCACCGTCGGCGACCATCCGGGTGGGCGCGGCGTATTGACTGTTGGATCCGGTGACGTAGCCACCGCCGTGGAAGAACACCATCACTGGCAGCGGGCGGTCGCGGGCGCGGCCGGGCGCGTACACGTCGATGGTCAGGCAGTCCTCGCTGGTGGGTCCGGTCGTCGGCAGACCAGGCAGATACCCGTTCTGCGGACATTGCGGCCCGTGGTCACGGGCGGGCCGCACGCCGGGCCACGGCGGCACGGGACGCGGCGGCCCGAATCGCGCGTCGCCACCGGTGGGTGCGGCGAACGGGATGCCCAGGTATTCGACGATTCCGTCGACGGCGCGGCCGGAGATCTGCCCGCCGGTCACCGCCACGTCCAACGGCGCCGACGCGCCCGCGGGCGCCGCGGTACCCGCGAACCACAAGCCGGAGGCGGCCGTCAGAGCTATCGCGGTTCGCACGATCGAGCGAATCATGGCTGCCCACACCTCCGATGCGGTCGCTGCGGTCGACGGCGAGAAGGCTTCCGGCCTTGTCCGCCGCGGTAGCCGGCATCGATCGGCTCGGGCGTGGTGCGCTTTCGAGCAAATCGCCGAAAGTCGCACGCGAAACGAGCCCGATCACCGCTCGAACCCTCACCCGGCGCAGCACCCACGCGCCTGTCGGAAACTCCGGTCGAACACGCCCCGTGCAGGGCACTGACCCACCAATGGCCCGCCGTGACCCGCCCTCATCGCCCGACCCGCCCAGCGGTACCGCAAACGGCCCGAACCGGAGCGATGGCGTCCCGGACCGATGCTACAGCGACCCCGGCGCGTCCGAGCCCAAGGCACTCAGCGCGCACTCCGCTCGCGCACAGCGGTGGACGGGGCCGTTCGGCGACGATCCGCCATATCCCGATCGATGGACGTCACCGCATACGCCGGACGCCTGCGCATCCCAATGGAATACGCAGGCGTCGGCAGCCGACCGACCGGCTCAACTCTCGGCGAGCTGGGCGAGTTCCTCCGCGAGGATCTTCACGGTGTCGCGGATCTGGTCTTCGGTATGGCAGGCGGTGACGAAGAACCGCAGGCGCGCGAGGTCTTCCGGCACCGCCGGGTAGAGGATCGGGTTGACGTTGATGCCGCGGCGCAGCAGCGCGTTCGATAGTTTCAACGCCTTCAGCGAGTCGCCCACGATGCACGGGATGATCGGCGTGTCGTGGCTGTCGCCGGTGTCGATGCCCGCCTCCCCGGCCAACCGCAAGAACAGCCGGGAGTTGTGGCGCAGGCGCTCGAGCAGTTCGCCGTCGGACCGCAACTGCCGGATCGCCGCCGCCGACGCGGCCGCGTTCATCGGCGTCATGCCGACGCTGTAGACGAATCCGGGAGTCGTGTACTTCAGGAATCGGATCAGCTCCGCGCTGCCCGCGACGTACCCGCCGCAACCGGCGAGCGCCTTCGACACCGTGCCCGACCACAACTCGACGTCGCCGCGATCGACGCCGAAGTGTTCGCCGATGCCGCCGCCGCCCGCGCCGAGCACGCCGACGCTGTGCGCCTCATCGATCATCAACAGCGCCTTGTGCTTCTTCTTCACCGCGATGATGGCGGGCAGATCGGGGATGTCGCCGTCCTGGCTGTACACGCCCTCGATCAGGATCAGCACCCGCCGGTACTGATGACGGATCTCGGTGAGCAGTTCATCGAGGGCGGCGTGGTCATTGTGCGGGAACGGGCGGCGGGTCGCGCCGGACAATTTGCAGCCCTGCATGATGCTGTCGTGCGCGAGGCTGTCGTGGATCACGAGGTCCTCCGGCCCGACCAGGTGCCCGATGATCGTGACGTTCGTGGAGTGGCCGCCGACGAGTGCGATGGCGTCCTCGGTGCCGAGCAGGGCCGCGAGTTCGGTCTCGAGTTCGCGATGCACCGGCTTCTCGCCGGAGAGGATCCGGCTGGCCGAGCACGAGCTGCCGTAGCGCGCCACCGCGTCCTGCACCGCGGCGATGACGGCGGGATGGCCGGACAGGCCCAGGTAGTTGAAGCTGGAGAAGTTCACCACCGAGGCGCCCTCGATGAGGGAGGTGTCGCGCGTGATGCCGTCGTTGATCAAGAAGTAGGGATTGGACACCCCGAGCGTCTCGACGCCGGAGAGCCGGTCGGCGATCGCCTTCACCTCCGCGAACTCGGAGATGCGATATTCCGGCTCGACCATTTCGCGGCCGAGCGCGCCGGATCCGATCGCCGAGTGGGGGGCGATCTCGTCGGGCACGGACCCGCCGAGCTGGGTGGTGACGTACGCGATGACGTCGCCGAGCGTCGTCGCGGGCATGATCCGGCCCGGGTCGACGGTGAGTCCCGGCAGCTTGCGAATGAGCGCGGCGATCAGGTCGGTCAGCATGAGCGAGTCGAAACCCAGTCCGTCGCCCAAGGTTTGGGCGTCGCGGAGTCGATCGACCGGGAATCCGCTCACTCGCGCCGCTTCCGCGCGGATCACACCGGCGACCGCCGCGGGGGCCATCGGTTCGGCCGCCCGCCCCACTTCGCGCCGCGCGAGGAGATCCTGCGGTGCGACCGATGTGCCGCCCGCGGTCTGCGGGACGTGGCCGCTGGGCGAGGCGCCGACGAGACCGGCAAGCACGGCGTTCTGCTCACGGAAGAGTGCGATCAACTGGTCCATGGTGGTTTCCTCGGTTCGCGCGGAAGGCGTTCGGGTGGTGCACGGTTCGACCCAGAACCGGTGGTCGGTGGAGAACTCGTATCCGGGCAGCCTGCGGCGGACGCGCTGCGCGGGTTCGTAGAGCCGGTCCCAGTCGGGGTCGAGTCCGTCGCGGTACAGCGCGGCGATGGTGTCGGTGAGTTCGCCGCCCGTCGCGCCGGGGCCCGGGCTCGGTGTCAGGCAGCGCGCGGCCAGATCGGGGCGGACCCGGCCGACGAGCGCGGTCAGCACACGGCGTGGCCCGATCTCGACAACGTGGCTGGGCTCGGTGGCGAGCGCGGACCGGACAGCGTCGCCGAAACGCACGGTGGCCCGAACGTGTTCGGTCCAGTACTCCGCGTCCGTCGCCTCGTCTTCGTCGAGCAGCCGCCCGTGCACAGTGGAGTAGAGCGGTACAGCGGGTCGGCGGTAGGCGCATTCGCGGGCGACGGCCCGGAACTGCTCGAGCATCGGTTCCATCAGCGGGCTGTGGAATGCGTGCGAAACGTTCAGCGCCTTGGTCCGCACCCCACGACTCGCCAGCGCATCCCGGATGCGGCCGATCGACGGCGCCGCGCCGGACAGCACGATCTCGCCGGGGCCGTTGACGGCGGCGAGCGCGACTTCCGGCCGGTCGAGCAGCCCGGCGACATCGGCCGGGTCCGCCTGCACGGCGAGCATCGCTCCGCCCTCCGGCAACCGCTGCATCAGACGTCCGCGCGCGACGACGAGACGGCACGCGTCGTCCAGATCGAACACCCCGGCCACAGCGGCGGCCGCGAATTCGCCGATGCTGTGCCCGATCACCCAGGCGGGGCGGACCCCGGCGTCGGCGAGCGACTTGGCCAGCGCGTACTCCATCGCGAAGATCGACGGTTGCGCGAATCCGGTGCGGTCGATCGCGGTGTGCTCGTCGAGCATCAGCGCGCGCACCGAGCGACCGAGCTGGGCCGTCATGGCCTGGTCGACCACTGCCAGCGCGTCCCGGAACAACGGGCTCGCCGCGTCCAGCGCGCGGGCCATTCCGGCGAACTGCGCGCCCTGTCCGGTGAACATCCAGCCGACGCCGATCGGTCCCGCGACCCCGGTTTCCGCGCCGTCGCGCAGCCGCGCGATCGCGGCGTCCCGATCGTCCGCCACGACGGCGAGCCGGGCACGACCGGACGACTTGACCTGGTTGCTCGTCCAGCACAGCTGCGCGAATCGGTCCCCCGGGGCGGCGGCGAGGGCATCGGCGAGGCGGTGGGCGTTGCGCCGCAACCCTTCCGCGTCGTTCGCCGACAGCGTGAGCACTCCGCCACCGGACGCGGCGGGCGGCTCGGCGACGGGCGCGCTGCCCAGCACGACGTGGGCGTTCGTGCCGCCGATGCCGAAGCTGCTGACTCCGCCGTAGCCGGGGCCCGCCAGCGGCATCGGTTCGGTGAGCAGGCGCAAACCCTGCTGGGACATCCGCAGTCGCGGGTTCTCCTGCTCGGCGAAGCGCGACGGCGGGACGACGCCGTGCCGCAGGCTCAGGGCGACCTTGATCAGGCCCGCGACGCCCGCGGCGCCCTCGGTGTGGCCGAGATTGCTCTTGATCGAACCGATTCCGCAGGGCTGCCGCCGATTTCGGGCGTGCAGCTGCCCGAGCGCGTTGACCTCGATCATGTCGCCGAGCACGGTTCCGGTGCCGTGCGCCTCGAGAAAGTCCACCTCGTCGGGCCGTACCCCGGCGCGCTCGCACGCCTGGCCGATCACCTGCTGCTGCGCCCACCGGTTCGGCGCCGTGATGCCGTTGCTGCGCCCGTCCGAATTGACCGCGCTGCCCTTGATCACCGCGTAGATCGGCAGACCAGCCGCCTCCGCGTCGGCCAGCCGCCGCAACACGAGCATCGCGACGCCCTCGCCGCGCACTATCCCGTCGGCGTTGCCGCTGAACGGCTTGCACCGGGCGTCCGGCGCGGAAAGACCGGCTTGGGTGTAGAAGACGCCGACGGCGGGCGTGAGCACGAGGTTGACGCCACCGGCGATCGCCTGATCGCATTCCCCGGAAGCCAATGCCCCGCAGGCGAGGTGGACGGCGACCAGTGACGACGAGCAAGCCGTGTCGACCGCGACACTCGGTCCTTTCAGGTCGAATTGGTAGGACAGCCGGTTGGCGGTCATGAAGTATCCATTGCCGGAGCCGTGCTGCGGTGTGATCGCGGCATAGTCGCTCATCTGCAGGTTGGCCCATTCGTTGGCCATCACGCCGACGTAGACGCCGGTGCGCGAGCCGGCTTGCGCACGCGGGTCCAGCGTGGCGTCCTCGAAGGCCCGCCAGGTGGCTTGCAGGAGCAACCGCTGCTGCGGATCCATCGTTTCGGCTTCGCGTGGGGCGATGCCGAAGAATTCGGCGTCGAACGCGTCGGCGTCGTCGAGGAAGCCTCCGCTGCGGGTGTTGATCGTGCCGGGCGCACCGGCCGGGTCGTGGAAATCGGCGGCGTTCCAGCGGCTGGCCGGAACTTCGGAGATCGCGTCTCGTCCGTCGATCAGCAGCCGCCACAGCGCGGCCGGATCGGGTGCTTGCGGGAATCGGCAGTCGAGGCCGACGATGGCGATGTCGGTCATGCGGCGAGGGTGAACTCGGCGGCGATGTAGACGGCGATGTCGGCGATGGTGGGGTAGTCGAACACCAGGACCGGGTCGACCTGGAGCGACCAGCGGTCCTCGATCTCGCCGCACAGGTTCACCGCGGAGACGGAGTCCAAGCCCAGCTCGGCGAGCGGGACGACCGGATCCACGTCCCGAGGCGCGCGTTCGGTGTAGTCCGCGACGCGCTCGATGAGCCACTCCTGGATCGTGGTCGGGCGAACGACGGTGGTGCTGAACATGTTTCGGCTCCTGGGCGGGTAGGCGGATCGATCAGGCGGTCAGGGATCGGCTCAGCGCCGGTTCGAGATCCTCGTGCAGGACACCCTCGACGCGATGGGCCAGCAGCGCGTCCCGCATCGCGGCACGCTGGACCTTTCCGCTGGTGGTGCGCTGCACGGAGCGGGGCTCCACGAGGACGACATTCGGCGCCGCGACGTCGAAGCCGCGGGCGACGGCGATCTTGATCGCCGAGGTCAGCTCGGCAAGGGTGGTGGCGCCCTGCCGGGCCGTCTTGACACCCTGCAGCACGACGAGACGTTCCCGGCCGCCCGCGTCGACGGAGACGGCGGCACCGGCGGCCGAGAGCGCCGGATGCAGCCCGCGCACCAGTTCCTCGATGTCCTGCGGGTAGAGGTTGCGGCCGTTGACGATCAGGAGATCCTTGCGGCGCCCGGTGACGTACAGCTCGGCCTCGTGCAGCAGACCGAGGTCACCGGTCCGCAGGAATGGTCCCTCCGTGCCGAGGTAGGCGCCGAACGTCTCCCGCGACTCGTCGGGGCGGTTCCAGTAACCCGCGGCGACGCTCGCACCGCCGATCCAGATCTCGCCGACCACGCCCGGCGCCGCTTCCTCGCCGGTGTCCGGGTCGACGATGCGGACCTGTAGACCGAGGGCCGCCTGTCCGCAGCCGACGAGCCGGGCCGTACCGCCCACGTCGAGGTAGACCGGCACCGCTGCGCGGGATCCGACGCTCGCCAGCAGCGTCGTCTCGGCCAGGCCGTAGGCGGGAAGGATGGCCGCAGGCCGCAGGCCCGCCGGCGCGAAACGCTCCGTCACGGCCGCGATGGTCCGTTCGCGCACCGGCTCGGCGCCGCTCAAAGCGATCTCGAGCGTGGACAGATCGAGTTCGGCCAGCTGTTCGTCGGTCACCCGGCGGGCGATCAGATCGTAGGCGAAATTCGGGGCGGCGGTGAAGGTGGCGCCGTACTCGCTGATGGCCCGCAGCCAGCGCACCGGATGTTTGAGAAAGGTCGTCGGAGCCATGAACACCAGGCTCGCCCCGAAGTACAGCGACCCGAGCAGCATGCCGATCAGGCCCATGTCGTGGAAGTGCGGAATCCAGCTGACGCCGATGGCCGCGCCGTCCAATCCGATCGAGGCGATGGCGGCTTCGTTGTGCATGAGGTTGCCGTGCGTGACGACGACGCCTTTGGGTTCGCCGGTCGATCCCGACGTGTACTGGAGGAAGGCGACCGTCGAGGAATCGATGCGGGGCATCCGCCACTGGTCCGGGTCACCCAGCCGACCGTCGGTGGCGGCGACGGCCGCGCCGGTCGCGTGTGCGATGAGCGGCTCGACGTCGCTGGTGGTGAGCACCAACTGGGCGCCGGAATCCTTGACGATGCCCGCCACCCGGCGGGCGCTGCGCTCGTCGTGCGGCAGGGGCGCGGGCACGGCGATCACCCCCGCGTACAGGCAACCGAGGAACGCTCGCAGGAAGGCCAGTCCGTCGTGGTAGAGCAGCACGACCGGCCGCGTCGACTCCGTACGATCGGCCAGCCAGGCGGCGACGGCCCTGGCGTCGCGGTCGAGGTCGAGGTAGGTGGCGACCTCTTCGGTGAGTTCTCGTCCGGTCTCGTGCAGGTAGGTGAACGACCTGGTCGCGCCGTATTCGAAAATTTGCTGCCTGACGTGGTGAACGTAGCTCGGCTGCATCTCGTAGTTCCTCTGTAGGGCTCGGCATCGGTGTCGGCTACTACTCTCCGGCGTCCGTATCCGCAGGACCAGGGACCTCAGGGAGCGTCCAGCAAACCCAGGGGTGGGTCCGTCCCCACCCTGGGGTGGGTCGCCGCCCGTCCACCGCGATCCGATAGCTGTCGATCTGCCACGCCGTCAACAAGCTTCCGTCCGTCGAGCGGGTGCGGAGCCACTAGTTGCTTAGCACAAGCAATTACTTTATAGTTGCGTAGCTCAAGCAACTTATTTCGTCTGGAGTGGCATGGCAGTCTCCCCCGATACGGCTCAGAGCCTGATCAAAGAGCTCTATCTGATGGGCCGGGCGATCCGCACCGTGCTCGCGCACCCGGAGGAAGGGCAACTGCTCCCGGGTGGCATCGGGGTGCTGGGCACGCTCGAATCCAAGGGCCCGTGCAGGCAGGTGGACCTGGCCGTGGATCTGTGCATCAGCCCGAGCGCACTGAGCAGGCACGTCACCGAGCTCGTCGCGGCGGGCTACCTCAGCAGGCACGCCGATCCGAGCGACGGCCGGGCCACCCTCATCCGGGTGACCGGCGAAGGCCGCGATCTGCTGCACCGCGTGCGGGGGACGCGAGCGCGGGGTCTGCAGAACGTCCTCGCGGACTGGAGTGAAGCCGACGCCGAGCAGGCCTGCGTCGCCGTGCAGAAACTCCGCAACGCGCTGACCGCGCACGCGCAGAGCGTCGCGGTCGGCGCGCACCAGCCGGTTTCGACAGAGAGTCAGGAAGTAGATGTCTAGTTCAGTCGAGTCGGTGACGCGACGCGACCCGCACGCGATGACCCACCGTGAAGTCCTGGAAGCGATGACCGGGTTGCTCGCGGCGTTGTTCACGGCGCTGCTGAGCACCACGATCGTCGCCACCGCGCTGCCCACCATCATCGGCGATCTCCAGGGATCGCAGACCGCCTACGCCTGGGTCATCACCTCGGCGCTGCTGGCCAACGCGGCCTCCACGCCGATCTGGGGCAAATTCGCCGACCTGTTCAACAAGAAGGCGCTGGTGCAGTCGGCCATCGTCATCTTCGTCGTCGGCTCGGTGATCGCCGGATTCGCGGGCAACGTCCCCGTGCTGCTGGTCGCGCGCGTCGTGCAGGGCATCGGCATGGGCGGGCTGACCGCGCTCGTCGTCGCGATCATCGGCTCCATCGTCGCGCCGCGCGAACGCGGGCGCTACTCCGGCTACATGGGCGCCGTGATGGCGGTCTCCATGTCCGGCGGACCGGTCCTCGGCGGTGTCATCGTGGACAGCCCGCTGGGCTGGCGCTGGTGCTTCTTCGTGTGCGTGCCGCTTGCGGTGATCGCGTTGGCGCTGTTGCAGCGGACGCTGCGGCTGCCCACCGACCGCAAGGACGGGGTGTCGATCGACTGGCTCGGTGCCGCACTGCTGACCGGCGGTGTGTCGGTACTGCTCATCTGGGTGTCGTTCGCCGGGAAAGCCGGTTACTACGACTGGATCTCGCGGGAATCGGCGATCTACGTCGCTTCCGGCGTACTGCTGCTGATCGCGACGGTGTGGGTCGAATCCCGCGCCGAGTCGCCGATCATCCCGCTGCCGATCGTCACCGAACGCACCACGGGCCTGGCGATCATCGCCTCCATCGCGGTCGGCGTCGGCATGTTCGGCGCGACCACCTTCCTGGGCCAGTACTTCCAGACCGCGCGCGGCTACTCGCCGACCGCGGCGGGCGTGCTGACCATCCCGCTCGTCGCGGGCATGCTGATCGCCTCGGTGGGCTCCGGGCAGCTGATCACCCGGCGCGGCAAGTGGAAGGGTTTCGTGGTCTCCGGAGCCGGGCTGCTGGTGGCCGGTTTCGCGATGCTCTCGACGATCGACCACGCGACGAGCCTGTGGCTGGTCGGCGCCTACATCACCGTGGTCGGCCTCGGCGTCGGCATGATGATGCAGAACCTCGTTCTGGCCGTGCAGAACACGGTGAGCGTGCACAACATCGGCGCCGCGTCGAGCAGTGTCGCCTTCTTCCGCACCTTCGGCGGCGCCATCGGGGTCTCGGTGCTGGGGTCGGTGCTGGCCACGCGGGTCAGCGAGCTGTCCGCGGCGGGATTCGCGAGACTCGGCATCCGGACCGAGTCCGCGGGCGGCAGCAATCTGGACCTGAACGCCCTGCCCGGGCCCATCGCGACCATCGTCCGCGCCTCCTACGGTGACGCGACCGGGCGGATCTTCCTCATCGCCGCGGGCGCGACGGTTGTCGCTCTGGTCGCCGCGGCGCTGCTGCCGAACCGACCGCTGCGCCGCACGATCGACATCGATCCCGCCGTCGACCCGATGCGGCAGGACGCTGTCAAAGAACCGGCCCTACTCGACTGAGCCGCCGATCCACCCGCAGGGCCCCGGAGCCATCGGGGCTCTGCGGCGTCTGGTGCGCGGGAGCGTCCGCGGCACGGGGGCGTCCAGGGCGCGCGCCGGGCGCGATCAGTACGGCGGCCGCTCGGCGGAGTGCAGTTCCACGGTCGTCGCCGAGGTCAGGGCGACGGCCAGGCAGCGCAACTCGCCGGGAATCAACACCGATCGGATCGCGCCCTGGAAGCACTCCAGCACCGCGCCGTCGGACCACCGCACGTCGTAGCGGTACCAGCACCGGCCCGCGCCGCCGGCACGCTGGATGTCGCGCTCGACCCGGACGGCCAGTTCGGTGAGCGCGGCGCGGACCTGACTCGGCGCGCCGGTGCTGGCGATCTTCCACCAGGGCCGATTGAAGTAACCTGGCTCGGAGATCTCGACCAGGTAGAGCAACGGCATCCCCACGTCGTCGGAGGCGGTCATACCGCTCAGACTGCCCCAAAACGGACTGGACGGATGGTTGAAACGCCGGGAGTAACCAAGGCGATACCTACCTCCCGCCGCTGACCGAGTCTCAGGAGCGCAGGCGGTCCAGCAGCCAGCCGGGACCGACCACCCCCGCGCCGAGCGTCGCCACCCGATCGCGGAGTCCCCGGTCCGCCGTCACCACGGTGATCGGACGGCTGCCGTCCTCCGCGCGAGCCGCGGACACCACAGCGACGATCGCATCGTCGCCCGATCCGTCCGCCCGCACCACGCGCACGCCGCCGGCTTGCTGATCCGCCGCGTCGACCGCAGCCCTCGCCGCTCCCTCGAGCACCACGACCACCTCGGCGGGTTCGGCCAGCTGCTCCCGCAGTCCCGGCAGCTGGGCGAGCAAGCGCCGAGCAGCGCCGGCGCGATCACGCCACCACCCGTCGGGCCGTGAACCGACGACGTTCGCCGCGTCCACCACGATCAGCGGAACGCCGTGCGCTGTCACCCCGTCACTCCCCTCCCACGGTGAGCACCGCACCGGCTGTGGCCTCGTCCGCCGCGGGCCGAGCCGCCCGCACCGCCGCGAGCGCGTTCAGCCTGCCGTACCCGTACTTGTCGCTGCGCCCGTCCGCGCCGTAGCCGCCGCCCTGCGGGTCGATCTTGTCGCAGGCGCCTTTCAGCAGCTCCTTCACCGCATTCGAGCCGAGTTCCGGATGCACCGACAGCATCAGCGCCACCACCCCGGCGGCGCCGGGGCACGCGCTGGAGGTGCCGCCGAAGTCGTCGGTGTAGTCGCCCGCCGCGTCCCCCGACGCCGCCGTGCCGGGGTTGTAGCCGGCCGCTCCACGCCGGTCCACGGTCCAGATCCCGGGCGTCAGCGGGTCGGGATGATCGAAGGGGCGGTGCCCGAAATCGCTGCTGGGGAACGCGCACCACACCGCTTTGCCGAAATCGCTGTAGACACTGCGCTTGCCGGTGTCGTTGCAGGCCGCGACCGCGATCACCTTCCCGAAGCTCGCGTAGCCGTCGTTGTCGACGGATTCGTTGCCGTTGCCCGCCGCGAACAGCACCACGCAGCCCTTGCCGTCGCGTCCGCGGGTGACGGCGTACTCGATCGCCAACCTGGTGCTCGCGGGCAGCGCCACCACCCGGTCGTGCACCGGGTCCTCGGGCTGGAACCACCTGCCGTCGACGGGTCCCCAACTGCACGAGATCACGTCGGCGCCGTGATCGGCGGCCCACTGGAAAGCGTCCGCCTCGGCCTGCGAGCCGAGCCCGGAGACGAGCCGGATCGGCATCAACGCCGCCTCCGGCGCCACTCCGGATGCTCCGGCGACGCCGTTGGCGCAGGCCACGCCCGCGCACGCGGTGCCGTGGTTGTCGCCGTTGTCGGGGCCGGTGCCGAAGGTGTCCTTGGGGCGCGGATCGCTGGTCTTCGCCGTGACATCCCGAGGCGCGACGATCTTTCCCGCACCGGCGAACTCGGGATGATCGATGTCGACGCCGTCATCGATGACGGCGATCGTCACACCGGCGCCGCGGGTGACCGCGTGGGCGGCTTCCACGTCCGCGTGCGCGTCGATGGTGACACCGCCGATAGTGGTCTTCCGCAGATGCCACTGCTGCGGGAAGATCGTTTTCCCGGCCCGGCGCCGGATCAACTCCGGGTGGCAATACTCGACGTCGGCGCGGCCCAGCAGCGAGGCGGCGATGTCGAAGACCGCCTGGCCGGTCCCTTCGGGCGCGGCCGTGAAGTAGGCATTGGTCGCGTACGAAACGGCCTGCTTCACAGTCAGGCCGGCCGCGTCCAGGACGGCGCGGCAATGCTCGTGGCCGACGCTGTCGACGAACTTCACGAAGATGTTCTCCGTATAGAGCACCGGTTCCCCGGTGGCCGGGTCCACCAGGACATGTCCGGCGAACCGCACCTCCGGCGCGGCGTCGAGCACCGGCTTGCGCTCCTGCACCGACCGCGAGCCCGGGGGCAGCCGATAGACCTCGACCCCTACCTCCGGATACGCCTGTACCAGTGCCGCGTCCTCGAGTTCACCGCTGAGCGGTGTGCGCACCGACCCCGACTGCCGCCGGATCCCGCGACCACTGTGCGTGCGCACCACGATCAGATCGGGACTCTGCTCGAGCTCGAAGCCGGGGTCTTCCTTCGTACCGAAATTCGCGGTGGGCATCATGATCTCCTTCGCCGTGGGGACCCGAGCACAACTATGAGCCAACGACTGCCATCACGAAAATCCCGGGTAGCGCGGCGCTCGCGCACCCGCTCCGGGTCGCCCCCTACCCCACCGGACGACGAAGGGGCCCGGTTGTGAACGGGCCCCACGAAGTCACCGGCCGACCGGGGATTCTCGCCGCGAATCCCATTCCGGATCCACGGCGAGACCCGGCCGCCGGATGCGAACGACCGAGCGCGGACCGGCCGCGCGAACGGTCAGCGGAAGGCCCGCCGGTACGCCTGCGGCGTTACCCCCACGGTCTTGCGAAAGACCTTCCGAAACGCGGCCACCGAAGCGAACCCCGTTCGATCGGTGATGCACTCCATCGTGAGGATGGTCGTCTCCAGCAACTCCTGTGCCTTGCGCACTCGGGCGGTCTGGAGCCACTCGTTCGGCGTCATCCGGACCTGCTCGTGGAAGCGCCGGATCAGCGTGCGTTTGCTGACTCCGGCTCGCTCCGCGAGATCCAGCACGGTGATCTTCTCACCGAGCATCGTGTCCGCCCATTCCAGAATGGGATTGATGGACTTGCTGTCCGCTTCGGAGCGCGGGCGTTCCGCGATGAACTGCGCCTGCCCTCCGTCGCGAGTCAGCGGCATCACCGAGAGCCGGGCGGTAGCCGCCGCCACCGCGGCCCCGTAATCCCGCCGCACCATGTGCAGGCACAGATCCAGCCCGGCCGCGGCGCCGGCCGAAGTCAGGATGCACCCGCTGTCCACATACAGCACGGTGGGATCCACTCGCACCCGCGGATAGCTCTGCGACAACTCGGCGGCGGCCATCCAGTGTGTCGTCGCCCGTTTCCCGTCGAGCAGCCCGACCGAGGCGAGCGTGAACGCGCCCAGACAGATCGATGCCACTCTCGCCCCACGTTCGTGGGCACGCACCAATGCCCTTCGCAAGCGATCCGATGGCCGGGACCGATAACTCATCGATCCCGGCACGATGATCGTTCCCGCCTCCTCGAGATAGTCGATGTCGCGCAGACACGAGATCCCGAAGAACTTCGACGGAACGTCGGAGCTCACGCCGCAAACCTCGACTTCGTAGGCCGGAGTTCCGTCCTCCTGCTCGGCCCGGCCGAAGATCTCGATGGGAACCGAGAGATCGAACGGGATCACGTCGTCGACGGCCAATACAGCTAATGACCTCATGTCGTCGACCTAGTCGACCTGCTGATCCGCTTCCGGCCCGACGACCACCAACCCGGCGCGGATCAAGCGCTTCAAGGCCCGCCCCTGCAGCACCGACAGCTGTGGCGCCAGCTCCGACCAGGGCGCGGGACCGCGGTTCAACGTCTCCCACAGTTCTTCGCCCCCGTCCCGCTCCAGGCACCGCACCTCGATGCCGGGGTCGGTCGCGGAATAGATCCGGTGGCAGGGCACCGGATCGGCCAGCGGCGACGGCGCGGCGTCGCTGTTGGCGATGGGGTCGCGCCAGTACCTGGCCAGCCCTTCGCGTGCCGCCTGCGGAATCTCGAACGGCGGCGACATGCCCTTGAAACCCGGGATGTCCGCGGCCAGACCCGCGCGAATCCGGGCGTCCGGCGACAGCGCCACCACGTCGCCCGCTGCCAGCTCGACCGCGTCGGCCGCGGTGAAGGCCCGCAGATACGGCCCTTCCGTGGCGAGGTCGTGCGGGTCGCGGGTGCCCTTGGTCATGATATTCAGCAGGTCGGGCACCAGTGCGGTGTTCAGCAGCGCCTGGAATGTCCCCTCGGTGGCGTTGTCGACCCCGACTCGCCGCCCCTGAGCGCTCCAGTACGGACTCTCGGGATGCGAACGCGAGATCTCGTGATACCACTGGTCGATGCTCAGTGCCCACGTCTCGGCCATCCCGCGCCACTCGACGTCGTAGTCACGCCAGAGGTCTTGCTTGGCCTGCTCGTCCAGGTCCTTGTCGAAGGTCTTGCGCAGGACCAGCGCGGCCGCCCAGGCCTGGGTGACGGCGAACGACATCCCGGAGGAGAACAGCGGATCCACGAAGTACGACGCGTCCCCGACCGCCATCCACCGATCCGCGTACGAACCGAAGCATTCGCTGACGCGAGAGTAGTTGGTGGCCGTCAGCATCTCGGCACGAATCGGTTCGGCGTCCGCGACCAGGTCCCGCAGCACCGGAATCGATTTGATCGTCTTGAGGAAGATGTCCGGATCACGCAGGTCCACCCGGGCGATCGACTCCGGATTGGTCACGATACCGATCGACCACACGTTCTCCCGCACGCCGTCGACCAGGCGAGGCGTCGGGATGTACCACACCCACCCGTGTTCGAAGGCCACGGCGTAGATCGGCGACAGGTCGTCGGCGCGAAACACGTTCCAGTCACCGTCCGCCCGCTGCGCGGGCACGCAGTTGCGGTAGTGCGACCAGACGGCCACATTGCGGTACTCCGACAGCCATTGCTTGTCACGCTGCGAACCGCGGGCCGCCACCTGATTCGCCCGGCCGGACGCGTCGACGAAATAGCCTGCCTTGATCTCGGTTCCGTCTTCCAGCACGATCGTGGCATCCGCTTCGCCAGGGTGGAACCCCACGATCCGGACGCCCTGGAAGACCTGCGCCCCAGAGGATTCGGCGTGCTCCAGCAGCACGGTGTCGAATTCGGCGCGATTCACGTGCACCGACCAGCGGTACACGCCGTCGACCAGGTAGTCCGAATGCTCGAAGAAGCCCACGAACGGCCGATCCGTGTCCCACTGATAGATTCCGCCGAATTTCTGGATCCAGCATTCGCTGGCGAGCACCTTCTCCAGGGCGCCGCTGGCTTGCAGGACGGGAACCAGCGGGTGCGCGCCGGATTCGCCGATGTGTTCGCGCGGGAACACCTCGCGGTCGAAGACCGCCACCCGCAGATCGGTCTCCCGGCAGAGCATGGCGGCGAGAGTGGACCCCGCGGGACCACCGCCCATGATGACGACGTCGTACTCGCTCGCTGGTCTCGTGTTCGGTGTAGCCATTGATATTCCTCTCTAATGGCTGGTAGCTCAGATGATCTGGATACGCTGCAGATGCCGGGACACCGATTCGGTGAACGCGTTCCTGCCGTGCAGTAGCGAGTGGTTCTCGGCCACGACGATGTCGCCGGTTCGCCATTCGTGGGCGTAGCAGTAGCGCGCGTCGTGCAGCCGCTCGCGCAAGTCCTCCAGCACGCGCACGCCGTCCTCGGCCGAAATGCCGTCGACGGTCAAGAACAGCGGATTGGCATAGCGCGCGGGATCCAATGGCTCGGCGTATCTGATCGTCGTCTCGCCGGTGGTCGGATGGGTGCCCAGCAGCGGCCATTCGGCGAGGCCGCCGTAATGCGCGAGCTTGTCGGTCCGGTAGGTGATCGTGGTGCGCGCCCACAGCTGCTTCAGGTCTTCGGGCGCTTCCCGATAGACCTGGACGCTGTCGCAGAACACGGTCTCCCCGCCTGCGCCCTCGCCCTGGACGCACTGGAACAGGAAGAATCGCGGCACTTGCTCGGCGAACGCGCCGTCCCAGTGGAAGGGGACATCGCCTCTGTCGAACAGGTAGTTCTCGGCGGTATCCCGCACCACCAGATCGAGGATCGAGCCGAAGTTCCACTGCAGGATCTCCCCGGCCGCGCGGCAGTAGTTCTCCAGTTCCGGCTTGCCGAGCAGGCCGAATCCACGCAGTACCACCACCTTCGCGCCGAGGGCCAGCGCGAGCAGTTCCTCGATCGGCACCTCCGCGAGCGTCCGGCCCTCCGACGGGGCGGTCACCACGCGGCCGAACGGACGGAGCTGCTCTCCTTCCAACAGCGCTTCGTTCAAACTTTTCGTCATGCGCTTCCTCACACTCGCTGGAATTCGGTCCTCGGCGCCCCGCCGAGGACGAAATGACTGGGACGACTGTTGCGCCAGACCAGGCGAGCGCCCCGTTCCTCGGCCTGCATCCGCTTGACCAGCGTGTAGGTCGATCCGTCGTCGAGCACCACGCCGTGCCACGGGGTCAGCCAGCTGTCCTGCGTGCGCAGGAGGTGGAACCCGATCTTCTCGGAGTGATTCGTCTGCGGATGGATCGACAGCCGCACCGCGTCGGGGAAGGTCTCCCCCATCAGCCTGCTCCACGCCTGACTGCGCTGTACCACTTCGTAGGCCGTCTCCTTCGACCGGTTCCGCCGCTGCGTGGCGGACAGCTCGGGCATCAGCACCGCGTTGTCCTCGACCATGAAGCGATGGATCCCGTTGAACATCCGCCGGGCGGCGGGGTCGGTCCGGACCGCCTCGCGCAGCACGTCGATGCCGTCGGAGTAGTCGGCGAGCAGGCGCCGTCTGCGTTCGTCCCACCCCATTTCCGGCATGGCGTCACGCAATCCGTACAGGCCGATGGAGCCGCCGCCGGTCGACCGGATCACGCGGCGGAGGTCGTCACCGTAGTGGTCGACGTGAATATCCGGAATTCCCAGCGTGTCACTGAAGACATGGCCGTCGGAACAGATCGTCACGATGGCGCCCGGACGGTACACCGCCGAGATCTGGTCGCAGAACCCTTGCAGGGACTCGATCGCCAGCACCTCGGCCATGTCCGGCAGATGCCCGAGCGTCTTGCGGCGGTTGCGCGACTTCGCCGGGAAGGCCGGGATGATGAAGTGCACCGGCAAGCCGAGCTCGATGTAGCGGATCACCTTGGTCAGGTGCGGTGCGAAGCACTCCGCGCAGGGAGCGAGGTCGCACACCGCCCCCGGTTCGGCACTTCGCCGGCGCGCGAAGACCATGGCGAGGATTCGGGTGGCGATCGACCCGACGTCATCATCGGGTCTGGCCTGGGCGTCTGTTCCGCCGAGCTCGCCGACGCGCTCGGACCCATTGTCGACAGTCGTATTCATTACTACCTTCCTGACACCCGACAAAATGAGCGCACACAACTGGACCGCACGGCGTATTTCCGCCATTCGCGGATCGAGCCGTCGGTGAGCTGCCTGCGATCAGAAACGTCAGAGTAAATACGAAAGTAGGAACCGGAATCCAGCGGAAACCCAGGATCGGCGAGCCCCGATGCTCAGAGCCAGATCCGAGTCGCGCAGTTCATTGATCGAACACCCCCCACGTCTATAACCCGGTTCCGTGGTTAGAACACCTCTCAGGATACCGCCGCCCGGACCGGTAGGCAACCAAGTATATTTCCCACCGGCAGGAAATGAATTCGGAGGCCCATGGCACAGCCATGAGCCTCCGAACAGGTATCGACGCTGTCGTCGAGCGTCGTTCGACCTCTAATTGACCACCCGCTCCGCGACGGCCGGCCGACGTTTCGGCCGAGCGAAACGACGCATCGCAGGAGATTCCACGAAGGTGAACAAAAGCCATGCGGCGAGAATATTGAGGCAGAACAAGAGGACGATCAGCAGCACGGCGACCGGAGCGCTGAACGTGGCGGCCCCCATCGCGCGGCGCACGTAGAACACCGTCACGCCCTGACAGATGTAGAAGGCGAAGGAGATCTCACCGAGCCACACCGCGAGCCTGCTGGACAGGAACCGCGAGCTCTCGTCCAGGTCGGACTTGGCCGCGGCACCGATCAGCAACGCCAACGGAACAGCCGTCGCCAGCACGAAACCGATGTAGAACGGCGTGTACATGGCTACCAGGTATCCCACGCCCACCCCGGCCACAGCGGCCCAGAGCGGAATCCGTATCCATCGCCCTTCCATCACGATGCGCGCCACGAACACGCCGAGGAAGAATTCGAACAGGCGCGACGGGGGAAAGAGATAACCGAACCACAATTGCAGCACGGGTATGGGCGTGAGTTCCGATTTCTCGGAGCTCGGAACGACGAATACCGTCAGCAGGACGATCAGGCACATGCCGGCCACCATGGCGGCGGCGCCGTACCACAGATATTTCACGTCGATGCGCAGCACCGCCGGTATCAGGAATGGGAACAGAACATAGAACAGGAGCTCACAGGACAATGTCCACGACGGCGTGTTGACGCCCGCGTTGATGAAGTTTTGCGGGAACCAGGCATGAATCAGGAAGATATTCGGCAGCCACGCCTTCCACGACGTTATCGCCGCCGCGAAGAGCACCATCGACGCCACCCAGAGCGTCAGGTGATTGGGGAATATCTTGACCATACGCCGCCGGATGAACTGCAATTTGCTCTGCCCCGGCTTCCACGACCAGGTGAGCACGAAGCCGCTCAGGATGAAGAAGAACGACACGCCGAGGAACCCGGCCTTGCCGACCACCACCGCCGCGTTGTACGCGATATCCGGGTCGGCGAACAGGTTGACCGGCTTGTAGGGAGGTATCGGCGAGTTGGGCAGCATCACATGGAAGATGAAGACCGAGAAGGCGGCGAAGAAGCGCAGGCCGGTCAAGGACGGCAGCCGTTTGCGATTGTCTACTTCCATCGCGGATCAGCCCAGCCCTACGACGAACGGGAACTCCGGTCGGCCGCCGAGCACGAACGCGCCCGTCGACTGGATCACCTGGTCGTGCGCGATGATGTGGCGAACCATCGTGTTCGTGTCGCGCAGCCAGATGTCGAGCGGATTCGGGCGGTAGATCGAATCGGTGCCCACCAGCTCGCACAGGCGAGAGAGGATTCGCTGCGCGGCGCGGAAGGCATTCGTCCTCGCCAGCGCGGTCGCGATCCGCAGATCCGCAGGCAGATCGACGAAACGGTTGCCGTCCAACGCGTTCCACAGTTCCTCGACCGTGTTGACGACAGCTCCCCGCGCGACGATGTACTCCATCTCGCACTCACCGAGCAGATACTGGGCGCGGTAATTGTCGGCCCACTTCTGCCCCGTCGCGGTCACGACTTTTCCGTCCGCGAGGCCGCGCACGTAGTCCAGCGCCGCGCGGGCCGTTCCCAGGGGTACGCCCGGCATGATCCGGGCCAGCGCCTCCGGCTCGGCCAGCTTCCCGGTGCAGCTCTTCGGCTCCGCGAACGCGAAGGAATGGTGCTCGGGAACGAACAGGTCCTCGACCGCGTAATCGTTGCTCCCGCTGCCGCGCAGACCCGTGGTGTCCCAGGTGTCGAACACGGCGACCTGATCGCGGCGCATGTAGAACAGCCGCACGACCGGCTTGCCGTCCGCGGTCTCCTCCATCCGGCCGTTCGCCGTCACGAAAGCGCCGCCGATGACCAGGTCCGCGTGAGTGATCGCGCTGCCGAACTTCCATCGTCCCGTCAACCGGTAACCATCGGTGACCCGCTCGGCGCGACCGGCCGGGAAGATCAGTCCCGCCGTGATCAGGTCCTGTGTCGGCATCAGTTCCGCGATGGCCTGTTCGTCGAGATAGCCGGCGTAGATGCCGGTGGCGGCGCCGATCATGGCGCACCAGCCGGTCGCCGTATCGCCGTAGGACAGCGCCTCGACGATCTCCAGCTGCTCCAGCGAGGTCAAGCCGGGACCGCCGATCTCGGCGCTGAAACACATTCGGTAGACACCGATTTCGCGGAGCCGCTCGACGATGTCGACCGGAAGCCTGCGCTCGGCATCGATCTCACTGCGCCGCGCCGCGAGATCGGGTGCCAGCGATCGGACCGCCGCCAGTAAGGAGGTCGCCGAAATTGTTGCTGCAGTCATTTTCCCAATTCCTAAGCAAGAGAAGTTGCGTGCGGTTCCGGTCGCTCGCGCATGAGCAACTCGATCGCCGATGTGGTCTGCTCGGGTCCCAGCGCCGAGTAACCGCCGTCCACGGTCCACTCGGCGCCGGTCACGAAGCTCGCCTTGGGCGAGGTGAGGAAGGCGACCACCTCGCCGATCTCGCGGGCATCGGCCGCCCTGCCCAGCATGTGGAACCGGGCGGCCACCGCATCGGTGCGGGCCCGGTCCCCTTCGGTGATCTCGTTCATCACGCGGGACCAGGTCCAGCCCGGCGAGACACTGTTCACCCGGATACCGTCACCGGCGTACTCCAGCGCGAGACTGCGGGTCAGCTGGAGCATTCCCGCCTTGCTGACCGGATATCGAATTCGCCCGGCCTGAGCGATGCGTCCACTGGGCGACGCGAAGTTGACAATGGACCCTGCCGTCTCCCGTAGCCGGGCGCGCGCCTCCTCGCACAACATCGCCGCACCGACGACATTGGTGTTCAGCACGTCGAGCCACTGCGCCCGAGCATCCCCGCCGGGCCCGTCGTCGCCGTAGACGCAGGCGATGTTGACCAGCACGTCGATCCGTCCGTGCCGGTCGGCCGCGGCGGCGACGAACGACCCGACCGACGCGTCGCTGCGCACATCGAGGGGCACGAAGACGGCTCGGTCGCCGATCGCGGCGGCCGTCTGCTTCCCCCCGTCCGTATCTATGTCTCCCAGTACGACATTCGCGCCGTATTCGGCGAAGACACCGGCTACTTCGGCTCCGATGATGGTTGCCGCTCCGGTTACGAGTACCGTCTTACCTTCGAACAACGTCGACTCCCCTCGGCTGGGCCCTCCGACCGGCACAAGCCATAGAACGAAGTATTCACAACGAAAAGAGCGACCAGCCAGTCCGATTCGCGACAGAGATGCACCTCTTTGCGCCAGCCCCACGCCCCCGCCCGGACGGGCGTGGCGTAGATCACTCTGCACTCTCATCCGCGGGGCCGGTGCGCTATCGTCTCGGTGCAGGCAGTCCATGTTTCGGGGGGTTCCGCGCCGCGGTCGATGCGCTACGGAGACACCCCGTGCGAGCATCGAAGCCGATCCCGCGATGTCTCAATGCGAACGGAGTCGAGGCGTTGCCGAGCCATCAAATGATCTTTCTGTTGCTGGACCTCGTTTTGATCGTGGGCGCGGCGCGTCTGCTGGGGTGGCTGGCCGAGCGGCTCGGCCAGCCCGCGGTGATCGGCGAGATCCTGGCGGGCATCCTCGCGGGTCCGACGATCCTCGGGGCGCAGTTGTCCGAGGCGGTCTTTCCGCACGACATCCGTTCGTATCTCACGGCCTTCGCGAACGTCGGCGTGATGATCTTCATGTTCTCCGCCGGTCTCGAGATGGATCTGCGGTCGATCGCCGGACGCAGGCGGTCGGTCACCACGATCGCGCTGTCGGCCTATCTCGCCCCCTTCGCGCTCGGTTCCGCCATCGCGATCTGGGCGCTGGCCCGGCACGACGGCGGCAACCGGCTGACCTTCGCGCTCTTCATCGGTTGCGCGCTGGCCGTCACGGCGTTCCCGGTGCTGGCCCGGATCCTGCACGACCGCAAACTCTTGGGCACCCGGCTCGGTCAAACCGCCATGACCTGCGCCGCGGTGGACGACGTCCTGGCCTGGTGCGGACTGGCGGTGGTCGTCGCCATCGCCCGGCCCGGCACGGATCACCACTGGCGGCTGCTGCTGTGCGTTCCGCTGGTCCTGTTGCTGTGGTGGGCGGTGCGTCCAGCCCTCGACCGCCTCTCCCGCACCGGATCGGAGCGGAATTCGAGCAACATGGTCTTCCTCGGCGTAGCCGGCGCGCTGCTGCTGGGAGCCACCACCGAATGGCTGGGACTGCACCTGATCTTCGGCGCGTTCCTGTTCGGTGTCGTGTTCCCCCGGCGGCTGCGCGCGGCCGTCGACAGCGGCGCCCAGCTGCTGAGCAGCATCTTCCTGCCCGCGTTCTTCGTGGTGGCCGGTCTCCAGGTCGACCTCGGCGCCCTCGATCGCGCCGCGATCGGCGAATTCGCCGCGATCATGTTCGCCGCGCTGGCAGGCAAGCTCGGCGGCACCTACCTGGCGGCCCGCCTCGGCCGGACCGACCGCGCGGAGTCCGCGGCCCTCGCGGCGCTGATGAACACCCGCGGGCTGACCGAGCTGGTGATCTTGAACATCGGGCTGACGATCGGCGTCCTCGAACAGCGGCTGTACTCGCTGCTGGTCATGATGGCGTTGGTCACCACCGCGATGACAGCGCCCTTGCTGAAACTCTGTGGCGCCACCCCGGACGCGTACCGCGACGACCCGCCACCGGAGAAAGAGGCCGGACGGCACACCGATCCCACCGTGCAGACCGGGGTCACCGCCGCATGAGTAAGCCGCGCAGACTCCCGCTTCCGCCCGCGCCGGTGCGCCGCCGGTGACGCTCCCGGTCGACCGACCTGATGTCCCAGCGGCATTCGTCGACGTCGACGAAACGTTGGTCCGCTGCGTGAGCTTCTTGTCGCTGTTCGTCTTCGACGCGCGACGACGTGGGCGCGGCCCCGAAGCCGACACCGTGGTCGGAGAATTCCGCGCACTTCGTGCCGCGGGGATGAGCCGTGGCGAATCCCATCGGTGGTTCTACCGGCAATGGGCCGGCCGCGACGTCGCCGATGTGCGACGCATCGGGCACGACTGGTTCACCTCGTGCGCCGCGGATCCGGCTTTCTTCAATACCGCCGTGCGGCGGCGGCTGGACGAGCTGTCCCTGACCGGGACGCGCATCGTCCTGGTGTCGGGCTCGTTCACCCCGGCGCTGCGGCCGATCGCCGACGCGGTCGGCGCCGCCGCGGTCTTGTGCACGACCATGGAGACGGCGGCCGGGAAATACACCGGGAACGTGCTCGCGACGATGGTCGGGAGCGACAAGTCCGCGGCCTTGCTGCGGTATGCCGAGCGCACTGCCATCGATCTGGCGTCCTGCGCGGCATTCGGCGATCACCATTCCGACATCGCGATGTTCGATCTGGTCGGCCACCCGGTGGTCGTCGGGGACGCCGATCCGCGACTGCGCGACTATCCCGCGCAACGGCTTCCCGGCTGAGTCCGTCGCTTCAGTTCCCTACGGCGAACATGCGCCGGTACTGACCGGGGCTGACACCCAGATGCCGCTTGAACACCGCCCGGGTGTTGGCGGGGTTCCCCAGACCCACCCGGTAGCCGATCTGATCGATCGGTAGTTCGGTCGTCTCCAGCAGTTCCCGCGCCTGATTCAAGCGCGCACTGGTGATCCACACGTGCGGGGAGGTTCCGGTCTCCTCCCGGAATCGCCGCACAAAGCTGCGCCGCGAGAGATTCGACCGTTTGGCGAGGTCTTCGAGCGAATGCCGGTGTTCGAGGTTCTCGAGAATCCACGCCCGGGTCTCGGCCAGCACACCGGAGGAGGTCTGCGGCGGGAACTGCCGGGTGTACTGAGCCTGACCGCCTTCGCGAACCGGTGGCGCCACCAGGTCGCGGGCGCGCTCGTTCGCGGCCGCCGCGCCGATGTCCTTGCGCACCACGTGCAGGCACAGGTCGATCCCGCTGGTGACGCCCGCGGAGGTCATCACGTCACCGTCGTCCACGAACAGGCGGTCGGGATGAACCTCGACGTCGGGGTAGCGGCTCTGCAACAACGAGGTGGCCCGCCAATGCGTCGTCGCGGGCCGGTTGGACAGCAGTCCCGCGGCGGCGAGAGCGAACGCGCCGGTACAGATCGACAGCATTCGCGCGCCTCGCCCGTGGGCGTCGCGCAGTGCTCGCAGCACCCGTTCCGGTGGCGGCGTCTCGTAGGACGCGTAACCGGGTACCACCACCGTGTCGGCGTGCCGCAAAGCTTCCAGCCCGGCCCCCGCCACACAGGACAGCCCCGGAACCGCGGTCGGCACCGCGGGGGATACCGCGCAGACCTCGAGCTGATAGTGGAGATCGGAGCCGAACACGTCGATCGGAATCGCCGCGTCCAGAACGACTACTTCATCGGGAATGACGACGGCGACCCGGCGCGCTCCCCCATCCGGTTGCATGGCCCGATCGTAGCGGTGAAAGGCACTCGGGCTACTACCCCGGTCTTCCGGCACGCACATAGCCTCGCTTGAGCACCTGAGCCGACAAGCCGAAAGAAGGGGTTTGATGTCCGATTTGGCGGACTTCTCCACCAGCAACGGAGGGTTCCGGAGCGTGGTCGTGACGGCGGTCGAGATGTCGACAGCTGTCGGCGCCGACACCGAAGCCACCTGGAAGGGGCTGCTCGCCGGGGAAACCGGTATCGCCAAGGTGCAAGACCCGGACTTCGAGCGCTTCCAGGTTCCCGTCGACATCGGCGGCCAGTTCAAGCTCGATCCCACCGACGAACTCAGCCGCGTCCAGAAGCGTCGCATGTCCTATGTCCAGCAGGTCGCCTATGTCATGGGCAACCGGATCTGGGATACGGCGGGACGGCCGGAAGTGGATCTCGATCGCCTCGGCGTGTGCATCGGCACCGGCCTCGGTGGCGCCGACACGATCATCGAGTCCAACGACCTCATGCGGGAAGCGGGCTACCGCAAGGTGTCGCCCTTCGCGGTGCCCATGGCCATGCCGAACGGCGCCGCCGCGGTGGTCGGGCTGGAACTCGGCGCGCGAGCCAGCGTGATCACGCCCGTCTCGGCCTGTGCGTCGGGATGCGAGGCGCTGGTGCACGCGTGGCGTTCGATCATCCTCGGCGAGGCCGACATCATCGTGGCGGGCGGTGTGGAGGGCCGCATCAATCCGCTCGCGGTGGCCGGGTTCTCGATGATGCGCGCGTTGAGCACCCGGATCGATGAACCCGAACGCGCGTCACGTCCGTTCGACCGGGACCGTGACGGATTCGTCTTCGGCGAAGCCGCCGCGCTGTTCGTCCTGGAGTCGGAGGACCACGCACGGGCGCGGGGAGCCAAGCCCCTTGCTCGCTTGATGGGCGCGGGCCTGACCGCCGACGGTTACCACATGGTGCTCCCGCACCCCGAGGGCGCGGGAAACATTCGAGCCATGCGCCGGGCGATCGAGACGGCCGGGGTGAGCCCCACCGAGATCGACCACGTCAATGCCCACGCGACGGCAACCCCCTTCGGCGACCTCGCGGAAGCCAAGGGCATCCGGGCGGCGGTGGGCGACCACGCGTCGGTCTACGCGCCGAAATCCGCGTTGGGGCACTCGGTCGGCGCGGTCGGCGCGGTAGAAGCCGCGCTCACCGTGCTCAGCGTCCGGGACGGCGTGGTGCCGCCGACGCTGAACCTCGACAACCAGGACCCGGAAATCGAGCTCGACATCGTTCACGGCAGCGCTCGAACCCAGAACATCACCTACGCGCTGAACAACTCCTACGGTTTCGGCGGACACAACGCGGCCGTCGTGTTCGGCCGCTGCTGAGCGAGTACCCGGCGCGCGGTCACGCGTGCTGGGCTCGTCGCCCGGAATCCTCCTCGCCGGTCCCACCGGAGGCAGCGCCGCGGCGGGCTCGTTTCCCGCGGGCGATCTCCGTCGCCAGAGCGTCCAGCGGTTGAGCGAACTGGTGCAGCCGGTCGGCCAATTCGGTCAGCCAGGCCCGGGCGGCATCGACGCCCGCCGGGTCGAGGGCGTACAGCCGTCGAGTGCCCTCGGCACGCACACGTACCAGCCCGGCGTCGCGCAGCACCTTGAGGTGCTGGGAGACGCCGGGCTGCGAGATCGGCGTCCGCTGTCGCACGGCGGCGACCACCGCACCCGCGGGCTGCTCGTCGACCGCCACCAATTCGAGGATGAATCGGCGAACCGGGTCGCCGAGTGCCTCGAAGATCTTCGCCGGGGACCGGTCCATCAACCCTCGGAGCCGTCCTCGGGAACGGTCGTGTAGAAATCGACGGTTCGCAGCGCCGCGGCGTTCGCGTCCGCCGGGTCGTCACCGTCACCGACTGCGGCCTCGGCCCAGTCGAGCGCCGCCGCGCGGATGAACGCCACTCCCTCGGGCGTGAGTGGAAAGGCCAGCGCCTCCGCCGCGTCCACCGGAGCGCCGCTGGACAAATGCAGCCCCAGGCCCATCAGGGCGAGATCCCAGCCGACGCCCACCGCGCCCGGTCCGTACTGCGACCAGAACTCCGGATCGACCGGCGCCTCGTGTGCCAACTCCAGCTCGGTGCCGTCTCCGGCGGGCGTGAGACGCACCGTCAGCCAGGAGACCTGCGGGCCCATCTCCCACGTCACGGCGAACAGCTCCGGCGCGTCGCACTGTTCCACGACACCGCCTGCGTTGCCCTCGGTCTGATAGCGGCCGCCCACCCGCAGATCGCCGCTGATGGGCAGAAACCAGCGCGGGATCCGCTCGATGTCGGTGAGCGCGTCCCACAGATCCGCCCGATCGGTCGGGTACCTGCGCCGGGCGACAGCGATCCTGGTCGGCGTGCCGTCGCGGGAACCGGTGCGAACTTCACGCGTGACGAGCCCGGCGATCGCGGCCGGATCGGTGAGCAGCGGCATGACTTCCTCCTTGAATAAGTTTTGTCTTATATTAACCGCCGACGCGGCGACCGCAACCCCAGCTGTGTGATCCGATCTCGCGAGATTCGGCCTTCGCCCACCGGCTCAGCCGTCCCGGGACAACCCCGCGATCGCGCGCAGCGCCGAGATCATCCCCGTGACCGGGATGCCGGGATCGATCGACCGGAACAGGCCCAGCCCCACGCCGAGTGCCAGCACGGCGACCGCGGCTTCGGCCTGCGGCATCCGGGCCTCGCGGTCGTCGGTCGTCTTCAGGGCGGCGCCGACCATCCCGACGATATCGTCGAGCCGGGTCGCGAGTTCGGCGCGCAGGTGATCGTCGCGCCGAGCATGGACGCTGAACTCCAATTCCAACTGCGTCCAGTCCGGATCGCCGACCACCCGCTGCGCCCATTCCGTCATCCGCTTCAGCCGCTGCGCGGCCGTCGGCGCGGCGATGATCTCGGCGATCTCGGCCGCTCGCTCACCGTGAATTTCGTCGAGCACGGCCAGACACAGGTCGTCTTTGGTGCGGAAGTTCGAATACACCGCCCCTTTGGTGAAACCGGCGGCTTTCGCGACCTTGTCCAGAGTCGTCGCCTGATAGCCGTCCGCCAGAAAAAGCCGCTTCGCGGTCTGGATCAACACCGTGCGCGTGCGCGCCTGACTCTGCGCTCTGGTCGGCCGCGAACTGCCCGCTCCCCGAAGCCGCCGACACTCATCGCTATTCCCGGACAATCTCTACCCCTTACAGATACTCTCAGTATCCGATTCTAGATGCCATGGGTATCCCAAATCGCAGGAAGGATCGCATCGTGAGGAGCCGAATACTCAGATTGGCCACAGCTTTGACGGGAACCCTCATCGTCGTCGGGGGCGGGGCGATCTCCGCCCCACACGCGTGGACGGAACCGACCGCGGAGGCCGTGGCCGGCGACGATTTCTACATCCCGCCCGCGTCACCGGGCGCGCCGGGCTCCATCATCCGCACCGAAGCGTCGCGGCTGGCGATTTCGGTCCCCGGACAGCCCGGACAGATCCCGGCGACGTCGACGCGCATCATGTACTCCAGCAGTGACACCCACGGCGCCCCGGCGGCGGTGGTGGGAACATATCTGGAGCCGGCCCAACCGTGGACCGGCCCCGGTGAGCGTCCGTTGATCGCATACGCGGTCGGAACCAAGGGACAAGGCGATCAATGCGCGCCTTCGAAACTGCTGGCGCAATTCGTGCAATACCAGCCCCCCTTCGACGTGATCGTCGAATACGACGTGCTGGCGCTGTATACGCTCCTGGCCCGCGGCATGGCGGTGATGGTGACCGATTACCACGGTCTGGGAACACCCGCGGTTCACGACTATCTCAACCGGAAAGCTCAGGCGTACTCGCTGCTGGACGCCGCGCGTGCGGCGTTGCAATTGCCGGGCACCAGCCTGCATCCCGGCTCGCCGGTCATCCTGTACGGATACTCCCAGGGCGGCATGGCCTCGGCGGCCGCGGCCGAACTGAAACAGAGCTACGCCCCTGAGTTGAACGTGCAGGGCGCCTATGTCGGCGGACCGGTCGTGGACGACGAATACTTCATCGGGTTCAACGACGGACGGGCCGCACTGGGCCCGGCCTTCGCGTGGATTCTCAACGGCATCGCCGCCAACTATCCCGAAACCCGCGCGGTGCTCGACGCCGAGCTCAACGACACCGGCAAGGCGATTCTGCGGGAATCCTTGGAAAAGTGCGCCGTGCCGATCGGTCTGGCTCAGCAGTTCCCGAACACCTCCCAGTGGACCGTCAGCGGGCAGCCGCTCACCGCGGTGATCGACCAGTCCCCGGCATTGAAGGCCGCGTTCGACGAGCAGCGCGTCGGGACGCTCACCCCGGGGATGCCCGTTCTCGTCTCCTCCAGCCAGAACGACGAGGGCGCGCCGTACGTGCCCGTGCGGGACATGGCCGCCCGTTGGTGTGCCGGTGGCGCGCCGGTGCAACTCAACGCGAATACCGAGTTGCCCAGTGTCATCACCGGTCTGCGCGTCACCCACGTGCTGGCGTTCTTCCCCTCGCTGGCGACCTCCCAGCACTGGATGACCGAGCGGCTCGCGGGCCAGCCCGCTCCGTCCAACTGTGCGGCGCTGCCCTGATTTGCGAAACGGCGACCAACTCCGATACCGTCGGTATCTCGATCGGAGCCTCGGCGCACTGCCCTGGGCAGCCGCGCGGCATCGGCCCGTAGCGCCGTGATTTCCCCGCACCACGGTCGGCCGCTGCTCGGTTCACACGACCGAGCCGCGGCCGACCGGCCTGCCCGGCACCTTCGGGTCCCCCGCGCGGCAGGCGAGCTCCACCCCACGATCAGCCGAATGCTCCCTGCTGCAGCGCCGCGCGGCTGATTTGCACCACATTTGCCCCATACCTGTTCCGCCGTTGGACAGCTACGTCGAATTCGGTACAGAAAGGTTCGAATGTCGGAGTTGGCTCATCCCCACCGGCCTGAGCCGCTCAGGTGCGCACACCGATGACGCTCGGAGTTCTCGCGTGGATCCGTCCGCGCCCGGCACGGCGGCGTCGACCGGCGGTATGGCGCACGCCGATCCCAGGTTGCCGAAACGAGCGCTTCGCCGGCAGCGACACGAGGACGCCCCCGGACGATGCCGAATCCCGTCACCGAGCGCCGCACTGGACCTCCGTCGCGCGCGAGAACTCCCCCGAGAAGCCGGGCGCCGACCGGCCACGGGAACCTGAGCACAGTGCCCACACCCCCCGCTCAGCCACCGATTCGGACCGTTTTCTACCCTTCAGCGAACTTCCAGCTATTCTGGAACGGCGTGCACAGTGGATGCGTTGTCCGCAGTCAGAACTGTCGGTTGGATGTTTCCCTGATGGATCGGCGGGACGGCTATGACGATCTTCGAGCACACGAGAGCCCGAGACCCCAAGCGCTACTTGTGGATTCTGGGCTTGATCGCCCCGGGGTGCGCGGTATTGCCCTCCCAGCTGGTGGCGCACACCGGCATGGAAGTCTTCTGGTGGATCGGCCCCATCATCGTGCTCGGGGTGATCCCGCTGCTGGATTGGGCCATCGGCGACGACGGCAGCAACCCGCGCGACGAGGACTACGAGGCACTGTCCAATGACCGCTACTACCGGTGGTGCACCTTTCTCTTCCTGCCGATTCAATTCATCGGCCTGCTCATCGCCGGATATCTGTGGGCCAGCCACGAGCTGACCCTGGCCGACAAGCTCGGCTTGGCCGTGACCCTCGGCTTCGTCTCCGGCATCGGCATCAACGCCGCGCACGAGCTCGGCCACCGCGCCGAACGCCTCGAACGCTGGCTGGCCAAGATCGCGCTCGCGCAGTCCGGGTACGGGCACTTCTACGTCGAGCACAATCGCGGCCACCATGTCCGCGTCGCCACCCCGGAAGACCCCGCCAGCGCCCGCTACGGCGAATCGCTGTGGAAGTTCCTGCCGCGCACCGTGGTGGGCGGCTTCCGCTCCGCCCTCGCCCTGGAACGCCAGCGGCTGGCCCGCAACGGCAAACGCTGGCTCAGCCCGGCCAACCATCTCCTGCAAGCCTGGGCGATGAGCGTGGCGCTGTTCACCACGATGATCGTGGCCTTCGGCCCCGTCGTCATCCCCTACCTCGCCATCCAGGCGATCATCGGCGCCGGCCTGCTGGAAACCGTCAATTACGTCGAACACTACGGACTCCTGCGCGCCCGCCGCCCCGACGGCCGCTACGCCCGCTGCTCGCCGCGCGACAGCTGGAACAGCGACCGACTGGTCACCAACATCTTCCTGTTCCACCTCCAGCGCCACAGCGACCACCACGCCAACCCCGGCCGCCGCTACCAGACCCTCCGCAGCTCCGCGCAGGCTCCCCAGCTTCCCGCGGGCTACGCCACCATGGTCGTGCTGGCCGCGATTCCCCCGCTGTGGCGCGCGGTCATGGACCACCGCGTCCTCGCCCACTACAACGGTGACACCACCCTCATCAACACCATGCCGAGCAAACGCCAGCTCATCCTGCCGATTCGGCATACGGAAAACGATGAGCAGCAGGCACGATCCGAGGGCGCCGACGAGGAGCGATTCTCGACCGGGGTGGACCGCTGACCGCGCGCATCGCCGAGTAGTCGACAGCCGGCCGGTTCGGGTAGCGCACCAGGACCGGCCGGCCATCACCGGCGCAGTCGCTCGAACTCCGTGGCGCAGTGTGCGGAGAACACCGTCACCTCGTCACCGTTGTCGCGGACGAGTTCCCGCAGCCGCTGCTGATTCTCCATCCGCGACTGCCGGTGAGTGTCCACGTATCGCTGGAAGGCGCGCACTCCCAGCGGAATCAAGGGCTTCTCGCGCATCTGGCCGTGGTGGGTGTAAGCGTCACCGGCGTGCAACAACCAGCCGTCACCGGTGTCCACGGCGACGCCGACGTGACCGCGCGTGTGCCCGATCAGCGGAACCATGAGGATCTCCGGTGGCAGGCCGCGCAATTCACGGACCGCCCGGAATCCGTACCAGCGCTCCGCGCGGCTGTCGGACTCGTCGTAGACCGACCACTTGGGTCCGTGCTCGAAGTGCACGGATCGATACCGGAACTTCTCGCGACGGCCGTACGGCCCTTCGACCGTATCCAGCTCCGCCCGGTACACGTGCACCGTGGCCTCGGGGAAGTCGGCGAGACCGCCGGCGTGATCGAGATCGAGGTGTGTCACGACGATGTCCCGGACATCGGCGCGGGAGAAACCGAGCGCCTCGATCTGCCGGACGATCGGCTGGTCGAGAACCGGGTCCGATTGCCGGATGAGCTGCCGCCCGACCCAAACCTCCGGCCGGATCACGGCCTGCTCGCCGTAACCGGTGTCGACCAGGGTCAACCCGGTCGAGTGCTCGATCAACAGGCAATGACAGGCTCCGGCGGCCTTGCGCCATACGCCCGGCCTGCCATCGAACAGACGACCTCCGAAAGGACGAGTTCCCCCGGCATCCAGATGATGGACACGCACCAGCCCGCTCCTATCCGCCCCGTCCGGTCCGCCACCGGACGGACCTACGCTACCGAACGCGATCGATGTCGATGGCGTTGTGCGGCGATCCGCGTCTCGAGATCGCTGTGAGCGCAACCGATGCCGACCGGTCGTGTGCTCCGCTAACGTTCTCTCGTCGGACGCTGTTGTGAAGGAGTGGGCGTTGACCCTCGAGTCGACCATCGACATCGGTACCTCGCCGCACCCGCTCGATGATCCGGTGCGCGCGTCGCTGCATGGCGAGCATCGCCGGTTCGCCGGTTGGGTGGGACGGATCTGCCGCTACGACCCGGAGGTCGCCGGGTTCGTCGGACATCCGCCGGTCCTCGGCCAACGGGACTGGTCCGATCTGGCCACCCTGCTCGGACCGGGCGGCAGCACCGGACTCCGCGGCGACGGCCATGTGCCACCGGCCGGTTGGACGATCCTCCACGAATTGGATTCGGTGCAGATGGACGGCAGCGCGCTGCGCGTCGCCGACGACCCGGAGCTGAATATTCTCACCGCGGCGGACGTGCCTGAGATCCTGGATCTGATCGCACGCACCGAACCGGGGCCGTACGCGCCGCGGACCATCGAACTGGGCACCTATCTCGGGCTTCGGGTCCACGGCCGTCTGGTGGCGATGGCCGGGGAGCGCCTGCACCCGCCCGGCTGGACCGAGATCAGCGCCGTGTGCACCGACGGGGAGTTCCGTGGCCGCGGCTTCGCGACGCGCCTGGTCCGCGCGATCGGCGCGGGCATCCGCGCGCGAGGCGAGATACCGTTTTTGCATGCGCTCGCCCACAACACGACAGCCATCAGCCTGTACGAGTCGCTGGGATTCACACTGCGAAAGCGTTCGAAGTTGACGATCGTGCAGGCGCCGTCCGCATCCGCGAGCGACTTCCGATGACGCGCACCGTAGTGGTGACCGGCGGCAGCCGGGGCGTCGGGCGCCACGTCGTCCAGCGATTCGCCGCGGCGAATGTGACATCGCCCACCTGATCGCCCGACCGAAACCACTGCCGAACAAGGGCGGCGCCGGTCGGCAGTCGCTGCGCCGAGTTCGAAAGGCCACTCTTTAGGCGTCCGAATCCCGCGAACATGTCGACCGGTTATCAGTGGCAACACAGTTCACGGCACCGAATGGCCCCGCCGCGGATCACCGGACCACGACCCGGGTCCGAGGTGTGCCGGTTCCTATTGAACGCGGCCGGTCCGGTCTGCGCCGACGTGTCGGTTGCGTCGAGGGCGACGCGTGCCCAAATCTTCGCGCTGCGAACGACGGCCGCGATGCGTATGCTCCCCCACGGTTAGTCGAATTATGCTGTGGTCGAATAGATTTGGCATACCGGTCGGTACGACGGGCCTGATTCGGCCGTGGCGCCAATTGCCGGCGGCGTAACAGGGGAGTTCAGCGTGTCGAGGTCGCACCGGGCACATGGATCGGCAGGATTCACGACCCGCGCAGCAGGCCGACTATTCGCACCCTCCGCGCGTCAGCGGCCTTCCCTCCGCACCTTCCCGCGGTAGCCGGACCAGCTATCCCTCGCACGGCCGGATCCGCCTGCGCCAGCGAAGCCGTACGGATCCTGTCGTCGCCCCTTGCCTTCGTTCAGGAGCCTGTTCATGATTTCGTCTCTTTCGCACGAATCGAGACAACCGTCTCGCCCGTCCGCGCCGCAGCATCCCCACGGTGCCCGGCGGTGAAGCTGTATTCGGACGAGTTCGCGGCCGACCCGCACACCACCTACCAGCGACTGCGCAGCGAGCACGGTCCGCTGGTTCCGGTGGAGGTCGCGCCGGGAGTACCTGCGACGCTCGTCATCGATTACCGCACCGCACTGGACATTCTCACCGATCCCGCGCGATTCTCGGCTGATCCGAGCCAGTGGGAGCAGAGTGTGCCGACGGAGTGCCCGGTGCCGTTGGCGATGCGCTGGCGACCGGACGCGTCGCGGACCACGGGAGACGAGCATTCCCGCTACCGGACCGCCGTCACCGGCACTCTCGACCGGATCGATCTGCACACACTGCGCGACACGGTGGAACGCACCGCGGTGTCGTTGATCAACGGTTTCTGCGCGGCCGGTTCGGCGGATCTGCTCACCGAGTACGCGATCCCGCTCACCGTCGGTGTGCTCGAGGAGGTGCTCGGCTTCCCGCACGAGGTCCGCGAAGACGCGTACGCGGCGATGATGAACCTGCGCGACGCCACCGACGCGGACGCGGCGGAAGCGAGCAGGCGAACGCTCGAAGCGAGCATGCTCGCGGTGATATCGGCCAAACGGGCTGCCCCGGCGACCGATGCGGCGTCTTGGCTGGTCCAGCATCCGGCCCGGCTCAGCGAAACCGAACTCGTCCATCAGATGGCCATGTTGTACACGACCGGCGCCGAACCGACCTGGAATCTGATCGCGGTCAGCGTGCTGTCGCTGGCGACCGATGACCGGTTCGGCGGCGAACTGCTCGGCGGAGCGCTGTCCACCCGGGACGCGATCGACGAAGTGCTTTTCACCGACCCACCGAAAGCGAATTCCTGCTTCCGGTATCCGAGTCAGCCGCAAGTCGTCGGCGATGTGTGGCTGCCGCAGCACCAGCCGGTGCTGATCGGTCTGGCGGCGTGCAACAACGATCCCGCGGCGGCGGCCGGCGAGCGCCAGGGCAACCGTTCGCATCTCGCCTGGGGCGCCGGCCCCCACGCGTGCCCCGCCCAGTCGCTGACCATGGTCATCGTCCAGGAAGCGCTCGACCAACTACTCGACGCCCTACCGGAAATTCGCCTGGCGATTCCCGCTGACGAAGTGACCTGGTTACCGGACCCCTTCCACCGCGCACCCGCGACCGTCCCGGTGACCTTTCCCCCGTCCCCACCCCTTCCGCTCCCTTGAGACCGCAGGGACCTGGGAAGGCCGGACCGAGCGCTCCAGCAGCGCTGGAGCGCTCGGCCGCTTCCGGCGATTCTGATCGCCCCCTCCGACTCTAGGACAACACAATTCGGGTCATGCGTGGTGAGGGCTTGCCGATTAGGTTCGGGCCGTCTACCCGATACCCGAGGAGTTCGAATGTTCGCAGTACGTGGATTTGCCGCCGCCCTGGCCGGTGCCGCGACCCTGACCGGCGCTGGCGCGGCCGCCGCGGCGCCGTTGCCGCTCGAACCGCAGGCGCCCGCACCGGCCGTGTCGGTCGCAGGGAGCTGTGGTGGTATCACCGAGCCGTTCGTTGCGCTGGTCTGCGCGATCAGCAGCCTGTCGAGCGGAGGCGGCACGGCCATTTGATGAGCGGTCGTGAAGTCGGCAATGAGAGCGAACGGGCCCAAGAAGTTGCTACCGAACTGCAACTCGAAGCCGTCGGCGGTCTCCATCCGCTGGGGCACGTTCATCACTCCGGCGTTGTTCACCAGTAGATCCAGCGGGCGGTCCCCGGCGACCAACGCGGCGGCAAACGCGCGCACCGACGACAGATCCGCCAGGTCCAGTCGCTGGACCTCCACTCGGGCTTCGGGGTGCGCGGCCAGAATCTCTGCTTCGGCCTGTTCCCCCTTGGCCGGGGTGCGCACCGCCAGGATCACCTCGGCTCCGGCACCGGCGAGCAGTAGCCCGCAGGGCACAATCGAATATCGACGCGCCCACCACTACGATCCGGTAGTGGAGTACGAAACCTGGTTCGACGGGAACATCCGACTGATAGCCGCGGACCCGACGCTGCCCATGGATTTCAGGAACTACACGAATCTGAAGTTCGTCGATGACGGGCCGCCCATCGCACACGCAGTCGCCGCAGGAAGCAGTCGCCCCGAATGCGGCACCGATAACCGGGTGCTCCCCTACGGATACCCATGGTCGGACCCGATTCCGAACTGGTGGCAACGTTGCCCGCACTGCGTTACCTTTCGTACCCTCTGAATCGCCGCCAGGAACATCGCCCCTGCATCCGCCAGCCAGCCCCCGGACCCCGCCGAGGGAAGTGCCCGCACCGCGCCCACTCAGACCTGCTTCCCGCACAATTGCAGATAGTTTCCCGTTGCCCCGTCGCGGAGATGCCGTCGCGCTAGGGCGGCTTTGCGGTCGATGGCAGACAGTCAACTGCTATCTGCCATAGCGCGCTACCGCCGGATTTCTGGCGAATCGCCCCCTGATCTGTACCCAACTCAGGACAGGTCGTACGACCAGTGCCGTGTTCGGGCCGCGACCTCAACGCTGCAAGCGCTCAGCAAGAATCGTTCGCTCTTCGGATACTGGACATTGAGGCTGGATGTTGACGACGCGCCCGTCTTCCCCCGGACGTCGATGTCCCAGTCCGCCCACCGCAACAACCGCTGCATACCGTCCGGGCTCAACTCACCGGCCGCTCGGCCAGCGTCCACCCCGTTCTAGCGCTCCAGCCCCGCCACCAACCCGGTCACATAGTCCCGAGCCCGGTTCCGCGGCTCCGACCGCGTGAAGCGACCGCCGGACCCTGGAGTGCAGCGAATCCGACTTCGCTGCAACAACATTCACACCAACACAGGCACACTACCCGAGCTGATTGCCGTTGCAGGATCAGCCGCGCAGTGACTGAAACCTGCCAACGCGCTGACACTAGAAGATCAACGGGCAGAAATCATCTGAAGCTGGCCACCCGTGCGTGAACGCCCTGAAATGCCGATCACGTGGCATCGGAGGAGTCTGCGATCCTTGTATTACGTCTTGCAGCCGAAAGCTCGGAGGAACGTCGCGATCGCGTTCTGGGTGACCTCGCGCATCTCGGATTCGGACACTCTTCGTGCCCCCATGCGGGTACGGGCTTCGAGTGGTGCGGTGAGCAGGGCGGCGAGGTGTTCGGCAGCGATGGCGGGATCTGCGACGAGAGTGAGCTTGCCGGCCAGAGCGAGTTTGGCCAGTCGCGCGGATAATGCGTCATCGACTCGGTCGGAGGCGTTGTTTTTGACGATATCGAGCAGGTCCGGCATGTTCGGCATGGTCGCGTGTAGCAGTCGTCGCAGCGCCACGGAGCGTTCGTCGCAGTAGCACTCGGCGAGCCTGAGCCCGGTCTCGGTCAGCAGCGTGGTGAGGTCACCATCCCGGTCCAGAACTTCGATCGCGGAGAGATTGCGGGTCAGCGCCTGCGAGGACAGATTGGCGATCACCTCGCGGAAAAGGGTCTCCTTATCGCCGAAGTGGTTGTAGATCGTGTGCTTGGCGACCCGGGCCTGCGCGGCGATGGTATCGACGCCTGCCTGGTGATAGCCGTCCCTGGAGAAGACAGTGAATGCAGCGTCCAGGATCGCCTGCCGCTTGTCGATCCGCCCGGTCGGGCGCTCCGGCTTCGGTGGGGGCACGAGGCAACTCTAGCGAATACACTGGGGAGTGTTCTAATATGCACTAACCAGTGCAATAGTGGAGGGGCGATGATCATCAATCTGCTGCGGTTCAGCTTCAAGCCCGGCGTCTCCGAGCAAGAGCAGGAACGTGCGCTCGCCGCCATGCGACGCACCGCGTCGGTCGAGTCGACGGTGTTCTCGACCATCGGGCCGGACCTCGGAGACCCGGCGGAGGGCTTCACCCATGCGTATCTGACGGCGATTCCCGATTTGGACGCGCTGGAACGTTATATGCACGATCCGGTGCATATAGAGGGCGACAAGTACATCCTGCCGCGTTTGGCCAAGCAGTACGCGGTGCGATTCTCCGACGAATCGAATCCTGAACTGCCCGAGAAGATTTATGCGATCTACAAGCGCAAGGTCGAGATGTACCCGGAGTGGGGCAGGGAGGTGGAGGCCTTGTTCGCCGCCGCAGGGACCGCGCCCGCTCCGTCGACCACAACCCTGAGCGGGAACGGCTGACGAGGATCTCACCGGTTCACATCGACAGGTCGAGTAGCCGTAGGCACCGCCTGCGAATGCACGGATATGCTGCGGCGGCGACCCGTCCGGGCTCGGCAACGTCCCAGGCTTGGTCGGGATCACGGCAGTGATCAGTGCTGTAATCAGCGCATATCGTCCACTACGGGACCCAATCTCCGGCGCTGACCTTGCATTGGCTTCAAAACGGGCCCGTGGTCAGAGGGCGGCCTCGCCGATGTGTCCAGGTCCTGAGATGGAGCAGGCTGCGCCCCCTCCCGCGGTTGTTGCTGTGGTTCGGCACCCATCGTTCCTCCGCTCACGGCGCGTCAATGGATATGCACGGTGATCTTATGATCCGTACGCTGCCAGTTACACGAACTGCGGCGTATTAGCACGACAGTTGGTCTCATTGGTGATCCAACCGTGCGAATCACCGACGAATAGCGCTGCGGTTGAATGCATGCCCTCCATCTACGGCAGCCCGACTTCGACCAGTTGGAACGGTCGGCTGCCATCCGGCTACCGTAGAGCCGCATTCGTGACGACGGATGGAAGCTGTACTTCCACCAGGGAACCATCCAACCGCAAGACAGTGACGCAGCAACTACAGGTGCCCGCTACTGATCGTCGGCCAGGACCTCATCGAGGATCCGCAGACTGGATTTCTCCCGCTCGGAGTCGTCGGCGGCCTCGGTCAGAGTGAGCAATGCCTTCCACAGTGCCCAGCCTCGCGCCCGCGCCCATGTGTCCTCGTCGTGGCCGAGGACCCGACGGAACGTCGCGCGACTATCCGCGGACAGCATCGTCCAGGCCAGAACCAGATCGCATGCGGGGTCGCCGACACCGCATGTCCCGAAGTCGATGACCGCCGTCAATTTCCCACCGGAGGTCAGGAGGTTGCCAGCAGCGATGTCGCCGTGGAACCACACCGGGGTCTCGTTCCACTTCGTCGCTAGAGCGGAGTCCCAGATCTCGGTGGCCCGTCGAACATCAACGCGTCCAGTCAACGCCCACAGGCAGCGTCGAGTCTGCTCGTCGTAATGCGCTGGGTGGCTACCGCGGTAGAAGCTGTGCGCGCCTGCCGCCGGGGCACCGCTGACATCGCATCGCTGCAGCGCGCGAATGAACTCAGCGACATCGGTCGCGAATCCGGTCATGTCTGCGATGGCGGCCCTGTCGGCGGTGTGGCCGGGCAGCCAGTCACGCACCGACCACGAGAACGCATACCCACACCCGGGAGTCCCGACGGCAAGCACCGTGGGTATCGCGATCGGCAGCGTCGGCGCCAGTCGAGGCAACCAGACACTCTCTTTCTCTACCGCCGGAGCATAGGCTGCCGCGGTCGGCAGCCGCACCGACATCTCCGAGCCCAATCGGTAGGTGCGGTTGTCCCAGCCGTCCACCGGCACCGGCGACACCGGCAGACCATCCCACTGCGGGAACTGCGTCTTGATCAGGCACTCGACGAGCACGGCGTCGATCCCAGCGCGACCATCGAAGGCAACGTCACCCACCACGTCATCCTCGACCTCGACCATCACCCTCGACAACACAATATCCACCGCTGATCCAGACTGCCCGCCCCAACCCAATCGCCGCGGGCCGATCACCACGCCGGACTCCGGCACGTCAAAGCCCGACGAATAGCGCAGCCACCGAGTACCGCCGGATCGGCACCGACTTCACGCGACTTGCGTAGCGCATTGTTGATACAACCGTGCGAATCACCGACGAATAGCGCTGCGGTCGAATACATGCCCTCCATCTGCGGCAGCCCGACTTCGACAAGTTGGAACAGTCGGCTGTTATCCGGCTAGCGTAAAGCCGCATGACGCACACCGAGATCGAGCTCACCGCGGAGTTGGTGCGGGATCTGCTGCGTGACCAGCATCCCGACCTGGCCGATCAGCCTGTGCGGCTCGGCGCACGTGGCTGGGACAACCAGCTGTGGCGGCTCGGCGACGACCTCGCCGTCCGATTGCCCTGGGCGACGGAATCCGCGGACGCGTTGCTGCGCAAGGAATACACCTGGCTGCCCGCCCTCGCCCCGCGTCTTCCACTGCCGGTTCCCGTTCCGCAGCGCTTCGGCGAGCCCTCCCAACGGTTTCCGCGGCCGTGGATCGTCACCACCTGGGTCCCGGGCGAGCCTGCCGACCGAGCTCCCGTCACCCATGCAGCCCAAGCTGCCCCCACTCTGGCCGCCTTCCTGACGGCGCTTCACCAACCCGCCCCCGAGCATGCGCCCAAAAGCCGTGACCGCGGAGGCCCGCTGGCCCGCTGTTCCGACAGGTTCGCCGAACAGCTTGCAGCGGCAACCGGATTGGGACTGATCGCCGATCCCGATGCCGTTCGCGCGGTCTGGGAAGACGCCGTCGCCGCGCCCGATTGGACCGGCCCGGCGCTGTGGCTGCACGGCGATCTGCATCCAGCCAACGTTCTCACCGCCGATGGCGCGATCTGCGGCGTTATCGACTTCGGCGACCTCTTCGCCGGCGATCCGGCTTTCGATCTGGCTGCCGCGTGGATTCTGCTGCCCGACGGCGCCACCGACCGCTTCCATGACGCCTACCAGTGGGCCCTGGACGCGGCGACTGTGCGGCGCGCCCGCGGATGGGCGGTGCTGCGCGCCTTCGCCGGCATCTTCATCGCAGACGCCGGGGTCCACGGCCGCCCTGGCGGCAAACCGACATGGGGTCCACCCGCCCAGGCCGCACTGCGTCGCCTCATCGCCACCCACCGCTGATCGGCTTCCCCAGCGCTTCAAGAGAACCGTGACGAATAGCGCAGCTGTCTTCGCGCTGCTGCTCGAGGACATCGATCTCGACGCGCCCGAGCCCTACCTCGACGTCACCGGCACTCTGGTCGAGGTGAAGGGCAAATGGGTGCGCAAACCCGCCCCGAAGTCCGGGTTGCGGCGCATCCTGCTGCCCGCCCACACCGTCGAGGCGGTTCGGGAGGCGATCAAGGACCTGGAAGTCGGCGACCGTCCCAACCCGACGGGACTGCTGTTTCCCGCCCGAAACGGGTCGCTGCGCGACCCCAACAACTTCGGCCGCATCTGGCGTGCGGCGCGCGGGGAGAACTTCGCCTGGGTGACCCCGCGTACGTTCCGCAAAGGCGCGGCCACCGCGGTCGACCACGCCTACGGCGACCCCGAACACGCCGCCCGCCAGCTCGGCAACACCCGCGCGGTGGCCAAGGCGCACTACATCGACGTCCCGGAGACCGTTCCGGACAATCGAGACGTGCTCGAGCGGTGGGCGCGAGGCTCCACAGCCTGAAAACGCGAGATTTCTGTGAGAACCGCTCGAATCCAACCCGGCCACATAAACAAGAGAACCCCTTCCGACGCTGGTCGGAAGGGGTTCTCACTGTCGGGCTGACAGGATTTGAACCTGCGACCACTTGACCCCCAGTCAAGTGCGCTACCAAACTGCGCCACAGCCCGTTGCGTCCGCTGTGCGGGCGCTCGAAGAGATTACCGCACGATGGTGGGGCGGGGCTAATCGCCTAGTCAGGGTCGGTTCGGGGTGTGTCGGTCGGGTGGGTGGTCGGGGCGATGGCGGGGTTGTCAGCGGTTGGCGTTCATGTGGTCTGCCGCCCGTGGGGCGAAGGTGTCTCGACCCGAACACCACCCGCGGGGGGTGTCGGTGGGTGTCGGTAGCGTCGGGTGCTGTGGACACTGGGGAACACATCCGAGAGCTCGCGGACCGCATTGTGGTGCTGCGCGATGCCTATTACCAGGGCTCGCCGCTGGTCGCGGACGCCGAGTACGACGCGATCGAGGACGAGCTGCGTGGGCTGATCGAGGCGCACCCCGACCTCGCGCCCGACCCGAATCCGCTGGAGCAGGTCGGTGCGCCCGCAGTGCTGCACGCCCCGGTTCGGCACTCGCGTCCGATGCTGTCGCTGGAGAAGGCGACCAAGCCGGAGCAGGTCGCGGCGTTCTTCGAACGCTTCCCCGGCCAGTCGGTCGTGGTGATGCCGAAGCTCGACGGGCTGTCGCTGGCCCTGGTCTTCGAGGACGGGCGGCTGTTGCGTGCCGTGACCCGGGGTGACGGCACCACCGGTGACGACGTGACCATGCTGGTCCGCGCGTTGGTCGACGGAGTCCCCGAGCGGATCGACCTCCCGGGGCGGGTGGAGGTGCGTGGCGAGGCGGTGATGCTGCGTTCGACTTTCCTCGCCTACAACACCGCCCATCCGGACAAGCCGCTGATCAACCCGCGCAATGCCGCGGCGGGGACGCTGCGGGCGAAGGACCCGGCCACGGTCTCCGAGCGCCGCCTGCAGTTCTTCGGCTTCGACCTGGACACCTCCGCAGGCGGCGCCGCGGCCGACCTCGCCGAGGGGCTACGGGCGGTGGGGATCGCGGGCGCGGAGATGCGGCTGTGTGCCGACGCCGAGCAGGCGCAGGCGGCGATCACCGCGATCGAGGCGGGCCGTAACGAGCTGGACTACGACCTCGACGGCGCGGTGCTGCGGCTGGCCGACCGGGATGCCTACGCCGCGGCCGGGACTCGGTCGAACTGCCCCCGCGGCGCGCTGGCGTTCAAGTTCGCCGCCGAGGAGAAGACCACGTTGCTGACCGACGTGGTCTGGGATGTGGGCAAGACGGGCAAGATCGTTCCGGTCGCCTGGCTGGAGCCGGTGTTCGTGGGCGGTACGACGGTCACGAAGGCGACGCTGGCCAACCAAGAGGTGATCCGTGCCCGCGACATCAAGGTCGGTGACACCGTGCTGGTGCGTCGCGCGGGTGACGTGATCCCGTTCGTGGCGGGCGTGCTCGACGCCTCCAAGCGCACCGGCGAGGAACGCGAGATCGTGCCGCCCACCACGTGCCCCTCGTGCGAGCAGCCGGTGACCGAGCAGGGCAACAGCCGAGAGCTGTTCTGCACCAACGTCTCGTGCCCCGCACAGACGGTGCGCAGGCTGATCCACTGGGCGTCGCGCGCGGCAGCGGATATCGACGCGATCGGACCGGTATGGATCGAACGCCTGGCCGAGGCGGGCATCTTGGAGCAACCGTCGGACTTCTACACGCTGACCAAACAGCGCCTGCTCGAGTTCGACCGCATCGGCGAGGTGTCGGCCGCCCGGATGATCGACTCGATCGATGCCAGCCGCCGAGTCGGCCTGCGCCGCGCGCTGATCGGCCTGGCGATCCCGATGGCCTCCGACGGCACCGCCGCTCGCCTGGCCCGCGCGGGATTCCGCTCCCTGGAGGAGGTCGCCGAGGCGGGCGAGGAACGGCTCGTGGCGGTGGAAGATATCGGACCGAAGGTCGCCGCCTCCCTCGTCGCACATCTCACGCGCCTGCGTCCGGAACTGGAGCGACTGCGCGCCGCGGGCGTCAGCCTGGATGTGCGTGAGGAGGACCTTCCCCCGGTCGTCGCGGCCGGCGCGCCCTTGGCAGGCAAGACGGTGGTGATCACCGGCGCGATCAACGACCCGCGCTCCGGCGAGAAGGTCGCCCGCCCGACGTTCCAACGCCTGTGTGAGAAGGCGGGCGCGACGGCGGCGTCCTCGGTCTCGGCGAACACCGACCTGCTCATCACCGGCGCTGGGGTCGGTGACAGCAAGCTGACCAAGGCGGAGAAACTCGGCGTGGAAGTCATCGACCAAGGCGAGATCTGGAAGCTGCTGATCGCCGCCAAGATCGTCTAGACCTCCGCGGGCCCGGCCGCACCCGGTCAGCCAGAGCGGAAACTCGGCGGCTCCGGCTGATCGCTCATGGCAGGACGCCGGTGAGCGAGAAGAATTCCTGGCGAGAGCGGGCGTCTTCGCGCAGTGTGCCGAGCAAGGTCGACGTGACGGTGGTCGTGCCTGCGGCTTGGACGCCGCGCAGGGTCATGCACGTGTGTTCGGCTTCGATGACAACGCCGACGCCGATCGGTTGCAGGTTCTCGGCGAGCCAATCCGCGATTTGCTTGGTGAGTCGTTCCTGCACTTGGGGGCGGTGGGAGAAATGCTCGACGATGCGGGCGAGTTTGGACAGCCCGAGGATGCGCTCGCCCGGAAGGTACCCGACGTGGGCGACGCCGACGAACGGCAGCAGATGGTGTTCGCACACCGATCGCACCGGGATGCGGCGAGCCAGTACGAGTTCGTCGTAGCCCTCGTCGTTGGGGAAAGTGGTGAGATCGAACGGGCGGGGGGTGAACAGTTCGGCGTAGGCGCGGGCCATGCGCCGTGGGGTGGCATGCAGGTGTTCGTCGGCGAGGCCGACGCCGAGCGCGGTCAGGAATTGCCGGGCGGCGTGCTCGGCGGCGGCCAGGTCCACTTGAGCGGCGGGCTCGTGGACGACTCGGAGCGCGGGCTGTAGCACGACTAGCTCCCGTCCACGGCGAGCGGGAAGTGCCCGAAGACAACGGGTGCGGGCAAGTGACTGCTGCTCGGTTGCCGAGCGCCGCCTTCGGCGATCCAGGTGCCGAGCAGAACGAAGCCGCCCACAGCGGTGAGCAGCCAGAGAATCAAGGCCGCGATGCCCATGGTGTCTCCTGACGGGAAGGGAATCGGATAGTGGTTTCAGAGGTGGTAGCCGGTGTCCCGGGGTGGCCAATTACACTAATAATTATTGGCGTTATTGCTGAGGTGCGTCAAGACTTGCACCTCATACCGATCGGCGCACAGTTGTGCCGGAAGTTGTAGGCGTTATCATGAGCGGGTGACCAGCGAATCGGCGATCGGTGCCGTGGCCGCGCTCGATGACGAGTTGCGGCGGGGGATGTACTGGTTCATCCGCCGCGCGGGTCGTCCGGTCACGCGCGACGAGGCCGCCGAGCAGGTCGGGATCTCCCGGAAACTCGCGGCGTTCCATTTGGACAAGCTTGTCGCCGCCGGACTGCTGCGGGCGAGTTACCAGCAGGTCGGCGGCCTCCGGAAAGTCGGCCGCGCGCCGAAGGTCTATCAGCCCTCCGACACCGAGGTGCGGGTGAGCATCCCGGAACGCCGCCACGAAATCCTGGCCGAGATTCTGATGGACGCGGTGCTGGCCCACGACGCTGGTGAGACCGCTCGCGACGCCGCGCGCCGGGTGGCGACCGACCGTGGCACGGCCCTCGGCCGCGCCACGCGGGAGGAGGTACGGCCCGGGCGGCTCGGGGCCGAACGCGCCCTCACGCTCCTTCGATCGCTACTGGCCGAACAGGGCTTCGAACCCACGCGCCCAGCACCGGATTGCCTGCGCATGCGCAACTGCCCGTTTCATCCGCTCGCCGCCGCCCAACCCGAACTCGTGTGCGGGCTCAACCACGCCTACCTGACCGGCGTACTCGCCGGACTCGAGGCAGAAACCCTCGAGGCGGTGCTCGCGCCGAAGCCCGGGGAATGTTGCGTGGAGCTCCGCTCGACCACGTGACTACGTCCCTGCGGACACAAACGCGCTCAGCGCTCCGGTTAGCTCGGCGAAATCCTGTAGATCCGGAAGCAGAGCTGTGCCGGGTTGTATCCGACCGCCCTATCCCCTGGGCCGGGCGAGCGGAATGGCTTGACCGCGTTGAGGTTCGACGTTCACCCCGGCCCCGCCCATGACGCCCCGCCGCTCGATTCCTGCCGCTATCGTGTGCTCACTGTTGCCGATCGGAGAGGGGAACCGAAATGGGACGACTTGTCCCTCGCGCGTTGACCGCAGCGGTATGTGCGGCGTGGGGCGGTATCTGCATGGTCGGCCTCGCGCCGACCACCGCGGCCGCGCCATCGATCTACGAACCGAACGTCACCCCGTGCAGCCACCTGTTCAAAACCCCGCTCGAACTCGGCCGCCCAGACGCGAGCACCTATTGGAGCCCCTTCGGCACCGCCGATATCGTCTGCTACGACGTCGGTTCGCTGCCGCGGAGTTACTACCAGCGCGATCCGGCCGGACAGTGGCACGCGATGAACCAACTGATCCCGGGCAACTACTTCGTCAACATCTTCGGCTACGGCCACCTGCCCGCATAACCGCACCGCACGCGGGCCCAGATGTGCTGTTTGCAGACAAGAGCTCCGGTGGCGACGGCCTCGGCGACGCCGCGGGCATATGCGGGTCACCGGCCTTTGTCGAGCCCGCCGACCAATCGCTCGGCGATTCCATCGAGCAGGGCGGCGAGTCCGAACTCGAACACCGTGCCGACCCCGCCGGGCGCGCCGCGGTTGTCGCCCGCGCCCGCTACCGCAGCCAGCGCCGGAAAGCGTTCCGGCCCATCGAATTCGGCGAACACGGCGGGATCCAGCGTCGGCCCGGCGTGACCGGCGGCGCCACGGCCGAGACCGGGATCGATCTCGAGCCGGGTCACTCCACTGGTGAACGCGCTGACCGACAGCAGGGCCTCGGTGACGACTGCCGCGGGCAACCCGCCGTCCAGTAGAGCGCGACTGGCAGCCTCACCCCAGCCCGCTTCGTTCGGTCCCATGAAGCGGTTGCCGGTGCCGATCGCCAGCACCCACGGATGGCGCAGATACAGCTCCCGGATCGCGCGGGCCCAACGTTCCAGCGCAGCGCGCCAGTCGTCGGACCGCAACGGGGGCGGGTCGCCCATCACCGAGTCGAACATCAGCGAGATCAGATCGTCCTTGCTGGGCACGTGCCGGTACAGCGACATGGTCGCCGCGCCCAGGTGTTTGGCGACTCGCTGCATCGACAGCGCCCCGATCCCGTCGGCGTCGGCCACCTCCACGGCCGCGCCGACGATGCGGTCGAGGGTCAGGGCCGGTCTCGGGCCACGGCCTGTGGGCCGCTGTCCCGACCACAGCAGCCGAGCCACCGGTGGCAGTTCCTCGGTCACAGTCTCTCCTCGCAGGCAGTATTGCGTATGCCATACGCAACGCGTAGCTTATACGCAATAGTTATTCTCCCGGCTTCCCGGATGGTTCCACCATGACTGTTTCGACCCGGCAATCGCCTCCCCCCGTCCCCACGGAACCCCGCAGATCCTGGTGGCAGCGCCCGTGGACCGGGCCGCTACTGGTACTGGTCTTCGCCTTCGTCGCGTTCTCCCTACCTCCCTACCTGACCTTCGACCGGTCGCTGTCACGAGTCCCCGACCCGGGCTTCGCACTGCACTATCCGCTGCTGGTGGCCCACGTCGTCTGCGGCTCGGTGGCGATCCTGATCTGCGGCTTCCAGGTGTGGCCCTGGTTTCGCCGGAGCCATCCGGCACTACACCGCCGCTTGGGCCGCGTCTACGTCCTCGCGGGGGTGCTGCCCGCCGGCCTGACCGGTCTGGTGATCGGTGCGACGAGCCCGTTCGGGCCGGTCGCCCGGGTCAGCAATGTCATGCTGTCCGCCTTGTGGCTGCTCTGCACGATCGCGGGCTGGCGCATGGCCCGGCGCCGCCGATTCGGCGACCACCGACGGTGGATGATCCGCAGCTTCGCGCTGACCCTGTCGATCGTGGTCAACCGCGTACTGGGAGCGATCCTGTACCTCGTGCTGAGCCCCCGTCTCGACACGACCTTTCGCGGTGACGAGACACTTCTCACCCACACCATCGCAGGCCTCGGCACCTGGCTCGGATGGACGCTGTCGCTGCTCACCGCGCAATGGTGGCTCGATCGGCGGGTCGACCTCCCGGCGCGTGCTAGCGATCGGTGAGCCGGAGTAGATCGTCACGCACAATCGGATGGCCTGGCCCCAATACTCGCTCGTAGTCTGCGATCAGGCGCGGCCGCATTCGGCGAGATGGCGTGGGCGCGCCAGGATGCTGTCGCCCTTACGCATTCGGCGCGAGGTGCGCGGTGAGGAAAGCGATCTGATCGGCGACGATCCGCTCGACCACCGGCGGGTGGTAGACGGTGAAGTGGTCCGCGTCGTAGTGCTCGACGACGGCATGGGGTACCGCGGCGGCGACCTTCGTCACGATCGCTGGATCGATGAGGTTCTCGCGGTCGCATGCGCAGATCAGCAGTGGGCATCGCACGCGGGCGGCTCGAGCCGCCGCGTTGTAGAACAGCATGCCCAGTCCGGAGCCGGCCGTTATCCGGTTGTCGAACCGATAGCCGGGAGGAGTGACCGACTGCCAGCCTTCAAGGGCTCCGGGTTGATTGACGAAGGCCAGCTCCCCCGGCCTGCCCACGAGCGGTACGTAGCGCCGCGGCAAGCGCAGCACGGCACGTAGCAGGTCGGAGACGATCGGCACGGTGAATCGGGCCAGATGCCGCACTCCGGCTCGGGCCACGACGGCGCGCCCACTGAAGACCGGGCACTGCACTACAGCGGCGGTGAGTTCGGGGTGTCGAGCTGCCGCCGCGAGGACGTGGCTCGCGCCGAACGACGTCCCCCACAGCGCCACCCGGCTGGAATCGAGATCGGCGCGCGAGCGGACGAACCGCAACGCCGAGTCGACATCATCGGCATATCGGCGCTGGCTGACCAATTGGCGTGGCTCGCCCTCCGATTCACCGAGATGACGGAAGTCGAAGGCCACCACCGCCAGGCCCGCGTCGGAGAACCACTTCTCGTACTGGCCGAGCATCATCTCGTGGGTGGCGCCGCCGCCGTGCACCAGCACGACGACCGGATGCGGGCCGGGCCCGGAGGGCAGGGTCAACCAGGCCGCGCACCGGTCGCGGCCGGAGGGAAAGCTGGTGCGGATCGTCATGACACAGTCCTTTAGGTACGTTGTACGTGAACGCCTACAGCTAAACACGTACTATGTACTTAATCAAGGAGGAGCATGCCCGCACCCAGAAAGTTCACGCGGGAACAACTACAGACCGCCGCATTGGCCCTGGTCGACGAACACGGACTGGCGGGACTGACCATGCGCAGCCTCGCGGCGGCGATCGATACCGGCCCGATGACGATCTACAACTACGTCGATGGACGGGACGGACTCGAGCAACTGGTCACCGAAGCGGTGATGGCACAAGCGCACTGGCCCACCGACCCGCCCGGCAGCTGGGCCGACGAGGTCATCGCGATCGCGGAAGGCATGTGGCGCGCCGTGCGATCTCATCCGCACGCCATCCCCCTGATCCTCACCAGGCGCAGCCTCGACCTGACTACGCTCGCTCCGGCCGAGGCGCTATTGCAGGCACTCGCCCGTGGGGACAGGTCGGGGACCGAATTGCTCGTGGCGTTCCGCACCGTATCCGGTTTCGTCACCGGCTTCGCGCAGGCCGAACTCGCAGGTCCACTGTCCGCAGGGCGCGGCGAGGACCTCGCGGCGATCACCGATCGGGTCGCGGCCCTTCCGCCCAACCGGTTCCCGAAGCTGATCGAGATCGCGCACGCGGCAGCTGGCAGTGATCCCGAGGTCGAGTTCCGGGCCGGCCTGCGCATCATCTTGGCGGGGCTCGGGGCTCAGCTGTGACTCCGGTTCCACTACTCGCGCAGGTGCCGCAGCTCCGAGGGGGCGCGGCAGAGCACCGATTGTCCGGGTGCGACGCCGCGCCGCAGTCGAATCGGGCCCTGGTGGGCCGATGAGCCGCTACCTTCCGAGGTGGGTGCTGGGTGCCCACCCTCTGAGGG
>NZ_JABLTE010000079.1 GCF_013315795.1 Nocardia barduliensis | reverse complement strand
TGGTTGGGGTGGGCTGGGCGCGCGTAGTGGTGGGGATTCGCTGTCGGGTGTGTGTGGTAGGTAGTGGCTGGCTGTCGGCTCGACCCGAACGTCGCTTGCTACTTCGCCTACGCGGCGGCTCGGACGTGAGCCGGGTTGTGAACGGGCAGTGTTCGGTCTCGCTCTGCTCGGAACCATGAGTTGGGCTGGTGGGGGTGCGGGGTGGTAACCGGCCGCCGATACGGGATTGTCCGAGGCGGTCGCTGGTTCAGCCGATGGGGAGACGTACAATCGCTCCGTTGGCTATTTGTGTACAGGGGTGGATCGCCCTCCTTCGCACGACAACATTGCACAGCCGTATGCACCCGCCGCGTGGCGTCGGTCTTCGGTAGTGGCCTATCGGCAGCGAGTTGGCGCCGTCGGGCTTCGATCGATGACCGCCTCCGCGTCGCCGACTCCAAGGGGATTCGGCCGGGTGCGCGCGTCGCAGCCAGGAGGGTTGCCGCGCGTCCGTACCCGGTACGGCTGACGAGAGCCGGATCGCGCCCGATGCGCGCTCGAGCCGGCGAAGACGAGAGGTTGAGAGAGAAGAATGACCGAAACAACTGAACGCAAGAGCTCGGCCGTCGAGGTCGAACCGGGCGTTTTCGAATCCGTCGCGCTGATCGACAACGGCAGCTACGGCACCCGCACCATCCGGTTCGAGACCGGACGCCTCGCCCGCCAGGCCGCCGGTTCGGTCGTCGCCTACCTGGACGACGAGACCATGCTGCTGTCGGCCACCACCGCGGGCAGGCAGCCCAAGGACCAGTTCGACTTCTTCCCGCTGACGGTCGACGTCGAGGAGCGGATGTACGCCGCGGGCCGCATCCCCGGATCGTTCTTCCGCCGCGAGGGCCGTCCCTCCACCGACGCGATCCTGACCTGCCGTCTGATCGACCGGCCGCTGCGCCCGTCCTTCGTCGACGGCCTGCGCAACGAGATCCAGGTCGTGGTCACCGTGCTGAGCCTGGATCCCAAAGACCTCTACGACGTGGTGGCGATCAACGCCGCGTCCGCGTCCACCCAGTTCGCGGGCCTGCCCTTCTCCGGCCCGGTGGGCGGCGTGCGCGTCGCGCTGATCGAAGGCCAGTGGGTCGCCTTCCCGACCACCGAGCAGCTCGAAGGCGCCGTGTTCGACATGGTCGTCGCCGGGCGTGTGGTCGAGTCCGGTGACGTGGCCATCATGATGGTCGAGGCCGAGGCCACCGAGAACGTCATCGAACTGATCGAGGGCGGTGCGCAGGCGCCCACCGAGGCCGTCGTCGCCGAGGGCCTCGAGGCCGCCAAGCCGTTCATCGCCCGCCTGTGCCGTGCGCAGCAGGACTTGGCCGAGCTGGCCGCCAAGCCCACCGAGGACTTCCCGCTCTTCCCGCCCTACGCCCAGGATGTGTACGAGGCCGTCGATGGCACCGCCAAGCGCGAGCTGAGCGAGGCGCTGAGCATCGCGGGCAAGCAGGAGCGCGAGGAGAAGATCGACGAGATCAAGCTCGCCGTGCTCGAGCGCCTCGCCGACGACTTCACCGGACGGGAGAAGGAACTCGGCGCGGCGTTCCGCTCGGTCACCAAGAAGCTGGTGCGCCAGCGCATCCTGTCCGACGGCTTCCGCATCGATGGCCGCGGCCTGGCCGACATCCGCGCGCTGTCCGCCGAGGTCGCGGTGGTGCCGCGGGCGCACGGCTCGGCGCTGTTCGAGCGTGGCGAGACCCAGATCCTCGGCGTCACCACCCTGGACATGGTGAAGATGGCCCAGCAGGTCGACTCGCTCGGCCCGGAGACCAGCAAGCGCTACATGCACCACTACAACTTCCCGCCGTTCTCCACCGGTGAGACCGGCCGGGTCGGTTCGCCCAAGCGCCGCGAGATCGGCCACGGCGCGCTGGCCGAGCGGGCGCTGATCCCGGTGCTGCCCAGCCAGGAGGAGTTCCCGTACGCCATCCGCCAGGTCTCCGAGGCGCTGAGCTCCAACGGCTCCACCTCGATGGGCTCGGTGTGCGCCTCCACGCTGGCGCTGCTGAACGCGGGCGTGCCGCTGAAGGCGCCGGTCGCCGGTATCGCGATGGGTCTGGTGTCCGACACCATCACCAACGATCAAGGCGAGGACGAGGTCCGCTACGTCGCGCTGACCGACATTCTCGGCGCCGAGGACGCTTTCGGCGACATGGACTTCAAGGTCGCGGGCACCCGCGACTTCGTCACCGCGCTGCAGCTGGACACCAAGCTGGACGGCATCCCCTCGCAGGTGCTGGCCGGTGCGCTGAGCCAGGCCCACGACGCGCGCACCACGATCCTGGACGTGATGGCCGAGGCCATCGCCACCCCGGACGAGATGAGCCCGTACGCGCCGCGCGTCACCGCGATCAAGATCCCGGTCGACAAGATCGGCGAGGTGATCGGCCCCAAGGGCAAGGTGATCAACCAGATCACCGAGGAGACCGGCGCCAACATCTCCATCGAGGACGACGGCACCGTGTTCGTCGGCGCGACCGACGGCCCGTCCGCGCAGGCCGCGATCGACGCGATCAACGCCATCGCGAACCCGCAGCTGCCGAAGGTCGGCGAGCGCTTCCTGGGCACGGTCGTCAAGACCACCGCCTTCGGCGCGTTCGTCTCCCTGCTGCCGGGCCGCGACGGCCTGGTGCACATCTCCAAGCTGGGTAACGGCAAGCGGGTGGCCAAGGTCGAGGACGTCGTGAACGTCGGCGACAAGCTGCGGGTGGAGATCGCCGACATCGACAACCGCGGCAAGATCTCGCTCGTGCCGGTCGAGGAGAACGCCGAGGAGCCCGGCGACGACACGGCCGATGCGGGCTCGGCCGGGACCGAGTAGTACTTGTCCCTGTGACGAAGAAGAAGACGACAACCCCTCTGCTCGACTCCGGGCGGGGGGGTTCGTCACTCGAGCTGCGGACGGACACGGACAGCGGAGTGCGGCGCACCGTGCTGCCAGGTGGTCTGCGCGTGGTCACCGAACATCTGCCCGGCGTCCGCTCGGCGTCGGTCGGTGTCTGGGTCGGGGTCGGTTCGCGCGACGAGGGCCCGACCGTCGCGGGCGCCGCGCACTTCCTGGAGCACTTGCTGTTCAAGGCGACGCCGACGCGGTCGGCCCTGGACATCGCCGAGGCGATGGACGCGGTCGGCGGCGAGCTCAACGCGTTCACCGCGAAGGAGCAGACCTGCTACTACGCGCACGTCCTGGACGAGGATCTGCCCTTGGCCGTGGACATGGTCTCCGACGTGGTGCTCAACGGCTTGTGCCGGTCCTCGGACGTGGACGTGGAGCGGCAGGTGGTGCTCGAGGAGATCGCGATGCGCGACGACGACCCCGAGGACCTGGTCGGTGATTCGTTCCTGGCCGCGCTGTTCGGCGACCACCCGATCGGGCGCCCGGTGATCGGCTCCATCGAATCCATCGAGGGGATGCGGGCCGCGCAGCTGCGGTCGTTCCACCTGCGGCGCTACCGGCCGGACCGGATGGTGGTGGCCGTGGCGGGCAACGTGGAGCACGACCACACCGTGGAACTGGTGCATCGGGCCTTCGAGAACCGGCTCGATCCCGCGGCGGCGCCCGCGCCCCGGCGCGAGGGCCGGTTCCGGCCGCACGGCGCCCCGCAGTTGCAGTGGAGTCATCGCGACAGCGAGCAGGCGCACCTGGCTTTCGGCGTGCGCGCCTTCGGGCGGCACGAGGGGGCGCGCCGCTGGCCGCTGTCGGTGCTGAACACCGTGGTCGGCGGTGGGCTGAGTTCGCGACTGTTCCAACGCATCCGGGAAGAGCGCGGGCTGGCCTACTCGGTGTATTCCAGTGTCGACACCTTCGCCGACACCGGGGCGTTCTCGGTCTACATCGGCTGTCAGCCGGAGAACCTCGGTCAGGTGGCCGCCCTGGCGCGTGGCGTGCTGGAGGAAGTGGCCGCCGACGGCATCACCGACGCCGAGTGCGCTCGGGCCAAGGGCTCGTTGCGCGGCGGGCTGGTGCTCGGTCTGGAGGATTCCGCCTCGCGGATGAACCGCCTGGGGCGCAGCGAACTCAGCTACGGCAATCACCGCAGCGTGTCGGAGACCCTGGCCCGGATCGACGCCGTCACCACCGACGAGGTGTCCGCCATCGCGCGCACGCTGCTGGCGCGGCCCTTCGCCGCGTCGGTCGCCGGACCCTACAAGCGCACCCGTGACCTGCCCGCGGCGGTACGGCGGCTGGTGCCGAGCTGAGCTCCGCCGCGGGCGACGGGGTTGCGGCTTGGTGTGAAATGCTTCCGCGCGATATCGTTTCGGCCGCCCGTCCGTCGGCCCCCGCCGGGGGCGCCGAACCCGATTGCCCGGGTGTCGGATCCGGCGATCGCTGCAAGGAGTCGAGATGAACCGAACGAATCGTGCCCTTCTGCTGGGCGCGGTCTCGATGCCGATCCTCGTGCTGTCCGGGTGCGGCGGAACGGATGCGGAGGCGGGCAAGGCGGGGGAGCCGACCGCGGCCGCGCTGCGCGAGGAAGCCACGAAGATGACCGACGCGCTGGCCGCCCACGACTACGCCGCCGCGTACCAGTTCCGTTCCGCGCGTTGCAGGCTCACGCTGAATCAGGACGACTATGTGGCGTCCATGGCGCAGCGCTACGACGGCAGGGACTTGAAGTCCAAGCCGTCGAAGGTCACCGTCACGACGTCTGGATCGACGGGGACGGTCACGGTCGAGCACTTCGACGCCCGCGCGTCCGAGGACGACCGGAAACCGGCGACCTGGACCTTCGTCGACGGGCAGTGGCGCTTCGACAACTGCTGAGCGCGTACGGCCTCGGCCGCGTCATCCCCGCTGTGCACGGTTGGCGGCCGCGATGATCGCCGTCACCAGCCCGGGCAGGGCGGACTCCAGGTCGTCGATGCGCAGGCGCTGGCAGGTGTGCCCATCGACGACCAGGCGCTCGATGACGCCCGCGTCGCGCAGGATCTTGAAATGGTGGGTGGCGGTCGATTTGTTGATCACCTCGTAGAGCGCGCCGCAGCGGACCGCTGTTCCCGCGTTGCCCAGCCGCCGCACCATCTCCAAGCGCACCGGGTCCTGCAGCGCGCTGAGCACCGTGGGCAGCGCGGCCACCAGGGGCTGCTGCTCCGAAGCACGGGCGTCGGCCATGATCTGGCTCACTCTCAGGTTTGATGTTCGTCGTACCGGATGTATCGTCGAGGCAGTTCGACCATCATCAAACTTACCTGATCGGAGTGCTGATGGCAGCGACGATGGCGGTGGCCGCCGAGGAGCGGATCGTACAGCGCTGGGCATACGCCTTGGTGCTCGCGGCCACTGGCGTAGCGCTCGGGGTTTCGGGCGTGCCCGCGCCGCTCTACGGCATCTACGAGCAGCAGTGGCATCTCTCGCCGCTCACCACGACCATCGTGTTCGCGGTCTACGCGGTAGCCGCGCTTGGCGCGGTGCTGGTTTCCGGGCGGATCTCCGACGTCGTCGGCCGCAAACCGGTGCTGCTCGGCGCGTTCGCCACGATGGTCGCCGGGCTGGTGGTGTTCGTGCTCGCCGACAGTGTGGCCATGCTGCTGCTGGCGCGGGCGCTGCACGGTGTCGCGGTCGGCTCGACCGTGGTCGCGGGCGCGGCCGCGCTGCTGGACCTGCGCCCGCACCGCGGCGCGCGGTCCGGGCAGCTCAGCGGCGTCGCGTTCAACGTGGGGATGGCCGTGGCCATCCTGGGCTCGGCGCTGCTGGCGCAGTACGCGCCGCACCCGCTGCGCACCCCCTATGTCGTGATCACCGTCGTCTGCCTGGCGATCGGCGTCGGCGTGCTCGCCCTGCGCGAACCGCACTCCGCCCGGGTGGCCGGACGTATCCGGATCGCGAAACCCGCCGTGCCGCAAGAGATCCGCGCGGACTTCTGGTTCTCCGCCATCGGCGTGATGGCGGCCTGGTCGGTGCTGGGCGTGCTGCTGTCGCTGTACCCCTCGCTGGCCGCGCAGCAGACCGGCATCCACAATCTGGTCTTCGGCGGTGCGGTCGTGGCCTCGACGGCGCTGTCGGGCGCCACCGCGCAACTGTTCGCGACCGGCGTGCCCGCCCGACGGGCCGCGATCCTCGGCGACACCGGTATGGCGCTGGCACTGCTGCTGACCGTGCCCGCCCTGGCCACGCACCACTGGATCGCGGTGCTCGCCGCGGGTGTCGCGCTCGGGGCGACCTTCGGACTCGGTTTCGGCGGTTCGCTGCGGCACCTGTCGGAGGTCGTGCCGCAGCACAAGCGCGGCGAGACGATGTCCGCGTACTACCTGCTGGCCTACTCGGCGATGGCGCTGCCCACCATCCTGGCCGGCTGGGCCGCCACCACCTGGGGGCTGAGCACCGTGTTCCCCTGGTTCGTCGGCGTCGTCGCCATGGCCTGCCTGATCGCGGCCGGACTCGGCCTGCGCCGCAATCGGGCGGCATGAGCGGCGATTGGCTTTTTGCCGCGCGTGTCCGCTAATGTTCTGTGTCGCATCGCGGACGCCGCGACGCGAATGCGGATGTAGCGCAGCTGGTAGCGCATCACCTTGCCAAGGTGAGGGTCGCGGGTTCGAATCCCGTCATCCGCTCCACGAAACCTCCCGGCCGTCTCCCGCCGGGGTCATCCTGAGCACGTCCTCCGGCATGCCTTTCCCGCTGTCGCGCGGTGGTTCGCGCCGAGCGCGGACGTGGCTCTTCCTCGCACATATCGGGCTGGGTGTGGCGGCGAGAATGCTGTCGCGTCACTCCGGCGAGGAGGACGCTCGCCCGCTAGGTCGACTTTCGAATTCTCGGCACGCCGCCCGGAAATCTCGCGCAGCGCGGAAATCCTGTCGGAGGGACGTCGCGGACTCTCGGTGCGATCATGTCTCACCGTGCGTAGATTACCTCTGGCAACCACTTGCATCTGTTTCTTGACGGTGATATAAGAAATCTATCTGAACAAGCACAGGTTATCTCGACCATCGGAGCCGACGGCGTGAGTTGGAGGTGGCGACCATGTTGATGCGTACCGACCCGTTCCGTGATCTGGACCGGTTCACCCAACAAGTGTTCGGCACGGCAGCGCACCCGGCGGTCATGCCGATCGATGCTTGGCGCGAAGGTGAGGAATTCGTGGTCGAGCTGGATCTGCCCGGTATCGATCCCGGTTCGTTGGACCTCGACATCGAACGCAACGTCCTCACTGTGCGCGCGGAGCGTCCGGCGCTCGACTCGGGCCGGGAGACGATCGCCGCCGAGCGGCCCCGTGGAGTGTTCAGCCGCCAGGTTTTCCTCGGAGACGGACTCGACACCGAGCACATCGGCGCCGACTACACCGACGGCGTGCTGCGGCTGCGGATCCCGGTCGCGGAGCGGGCGAAGCCCCGCAAGATCGAGGTCGCCCGCGGGAGCGGCCACAAGGTGATCGACGCCTGACCGCCCGCAGGGTCCAGCACGTTCCGGTATCCACCGGCTCCGCCCCGACCTGTGCCCCGAGCGAGTGATCGCGTCCGTGGTTCCGCGCCCGAGCGGCCACCGCACCCGGCCGGCCGCGAACGCACACCTCGCACGGGCACAGCGAATCACCCGGATAAGAGCGATGAGAAAGGCAGGTGATGCCCGGACCGATCCAACCGTCACGTCACTCTCTTCCGACGCGGGCCCGGCAACGATGTCCGGGCCCGCGGCTCCGTATCCGCGACGGCCTGAAACCAGGAGGCAGGACAACCGTGAACAACTCGACGATCCCCGCCGGTAGCACCGCCGACCGCCTCGACCAGCAGTCACCTGTCGACCGCCGCGAGCCCGCCGGAATCGACACCACAACCCGCACACCGCTGGCCGAACGTATCCGGGACGCCTTCGACCACGCCGACGTGGTCGACCGGTTCGAGCCAGCCGTCCATACCCCGCTACCCGACGACGAATACCCGCTCGCCTATTGATCCGGACCCGGCGCCACGCTTCCATGACGACCACCACGCATCCCCCGAGCAGATCCCGGCATGCGCGTCCGCTGCGCATCCACCGCGACACCGTAGTCCCCGCCACGGACACCGAATGGCGGCACGGCACCGTCGCGTGGTTCAACACCGAAAAAGGCTTCGGCTACCTGGAACCCGACGATCGCACCAGCCCGGTGTTCGTCGACTTCCGTGCCATCGATACGCGCGGGTACAAGACCCTCGCTCCCGGCCAGACCGTCGTCTTCACCACCACCATCACCGACCGCGGCCCCGAAGCGGCCACCGTACGCCCCTACACGTCGCGCCCCTACCGATCCGGTCGGTGATCCGCCGAGCGCGGCACGGGGCCGCGCTGAGTCGCGGCTACCGGCCGCAATGGTCGGTGGCCCTGCGCGACCGGTTTCCGTGTTGATGTTTCGGCGCGGGCGACCAGGGCATCTCAGCAGGTGGCGGGCTGTCGCGGTGCGGCCCGATCGGCTACTGCGCTACTCGATCCAGTCGTCCGCGACGAACGGAGCCAGCAGTGAAGATCGCCATGGTGTCCGACCACGCCAGCCCGCTGGCCGAACTCGGCGGTGTCGACGCCGGCGGCCAGAACGTCCACGTGGCCGAGCTGTCGGCGGCGCTGGCGCGGCACGGGCACGACGTGACGGTCTACACCAGGCACGACGGCTCCCATGCCGAGCGCGAGGTCATGACCGGCGCAGGGTATCGAGTCGTGCACGTCCCGGCCGGTCCGCCCCACCCGGTGCCCAAGGACGAGATCGTCCCTTTCCTCGGCGAGTTCTGCGCCTTCCTGCGGGACTGCTGGGCCCGCGACCGGCCCGACCTGGTGCACGCCCACTTCTGGATGTCGGGCGTGGCGTCCGAACCGGCGGCGCGGCAGCTGGGGATTCCGCTCGTGGTGACCTTCCATGCCCTCGGCTGCGTCAAGCGGCGCTACCAGGGGACCGCGGACACCAGTCCGCCCGCGCGCATCCCGATCGAGCGGATCATCGCCCACCGCGCCGCGCATGTGGTGGCGACCTGCTCGGACGAGGTGGGTGAACTGTCCGGGATGGGGGTGCCGCGTACCCGGATCTCGGTGGTGCCGTGCGGCGTGGATCTGGAGCGCTTCACCCCGGGCGGACCCGCCGACCGGCGCGGCCGGGCGCATCGGCTGGTCTCGGTGGGACGGATGGTGCGGCGCAAGGGTTTCGACCTCGCGATCGAGGCTCTCGCTCAGCTGCCCGACACCGAACTGGTCATCGCGGGGGGCGAGTCGGGCGACGATCCGGAAATCCGCCGCCTGGCCGGGGTCGCCGCCGAGCACCGCGTGGCCGAGCGGGTGCGGCTGATCGGGCACGTCCCGCACACGGCGATGCCGGGACTGCTGCGCTCGGCCGATGTGGTGCTGTGCACGCCCTGGTACGAGCCCTTCGGCATCGTGCCGCTCGAGGCCATGGCCTGTGGCAAGCCGGTGGTCGCCACCGCCGTGGGCGGTCTGCTCGACACCGTCTGCGACGGGACGACCGGGCGTCTGGTCGCCCCCGCCACGCCGGAGGCGGTGGCCGCGGCGGTCCGTCCGCTGCTCGCCGACCCGGTCCTGCGCGAGACCTGGGGGACGGCGGGACTGCGCCGGGTCCGGCGCGGCTATTCCTGGGACCGGGTCGGCGTCCGGACGCTGGACACCTACCGAGCCATCGCGTCCGGTCGTCCCGCACGCGGCACGAGGCCCGCCGTCGCGCCGCCGGTGACGCCGGAAGGAGCGACGTGAACCGGCGTCCGGCACGGAAACCCGGCGCCGTGCCGATCACCGGTGGGAAGCCGGTGACCGGTCCGTCCACCCAGAGCTCTCGGCCGTGACCGCCGAGCGCGCGAGGGGGCGGCGGTCGAACGTGCTCGTGTGGCACGTGCGCGACTCCTGGCTGCCGTCGTTCCGCGAGGACGACCTACCGTGACGGGCGGTCCGCTCGTCGTGATCGGCGACGCGCTGCTCGACATCGACGTCGACGGCCGCGCCGACCGGTGCAGCCCGGAATCGGCGGCTCCGGTCGTCGAGGTCGCGAACCGGACGTTCCGGCCGGGTGGCGCCGGATTGGCGGCTCGGCTCGCCGCGACGGACCACCGGGAGGTGGTGCTCATCGGGGGTTTCGCCGCGGACGAGGCGGCCGGGCGGCTGCGGGGGCTGCTGGATCGGCACGTGCGGGTCATCGCGCTGCCCCTGCGCGGTTCGACCGTCTGCAAGCAACGGGTGCGCGCGGTCGGCCCCTGGGCGCGCGCGAACGGGCACCGCAAGGCCAGGAAGCTCCGGCGGCCCGTCCTGGTCACCAGAATGGATTCCGGCACCGGGCGAGTCGGCGCGGACCCGCTGCCCGAGGAGGCGCACGCCGTGGTCGCGGCGGCGCACGCGGTACTGGTCTCCGATTACGGCCGCGGCATCGCGGCCCACCCGCAGATCCGTGCGCTGCTGCGCGCGCACGCCGCCCACGTCCCGGTCGTCTGGGATCCGCATCCGCACGGGCCGGTCCCGATTCCGGGCGCGGCGCTGGTCACCCCCGGTCGCGCGGAAGCGCTCGCGCGGCTGTCCGGCCGGCTCGACGAGGGACCGGACCTGTGGAAGCTCGCCAAGGGGTGGGCCGTGGACGCGATCGCGGTGACCCTCGGTTCCGAGGGCGCCCTGGTCTGCCTGCGTGCGTCCGGCAAACGCCTGCGCATCCCGGTGCCCGCCGCCGTGAAGGCGCCCGACGGCTGTGACACCTGCGGCGCGGGCGACCGTTTCGCCGCGACCGCGGCAGCCCTGCTCGGTGCGGGCAGCGCACCGGAAAGCGCGGTGCGCCGTGCGGTGATCGCGGCGGCCGAGTTCGTCGGCTCCGGCGCCGTCGAGACGTTCTCGGAGTCCGAATCGGCCCTGCTCCCGGAATCGGCTCCCACATGGGACGTCCGGTGGGCGTGACCCCACGCTCGGTGATCCGCTGCGGGCGTGCCCGCGCCGGATACCGCTGCTCCGGTGCGGCGGCAGGCGCGCACGCGCGGACGTGACTTCGCCTGCGCGCGTACTCGATCGGGATCGCCAACCCTCCGCGCTGCCGGTCGCCGTGACATCTCCGGTGGCCCAGGCGTTCACTCGCGCGCCGGCAAACCGGGTCGGCAAGGCATCCGGGGCCGTCACCGGGCCTGGCCTGCCTGATCCGAACGCGGATGACATACTGGGTCGGCAAATCACCGGCTCCGACACGAAGTGTCGGTGCGCCGGCCGTTGAGTCAACAGCGGATATCCCGGTCGAACCGTGCACGGCCGAGCGCTGCCCGCGAGGGGTGCGCCGGTGCGGTACTCGCGCGGCCGCAAGCCCTTGTCTGTCGGAGAGGCATCGCATTCATGACTCAGCGCACGCAGCCGTGCACGTCCCCGGGGACCGCCACCGGCTCGCCACCCGCCGAGCAACCCGCGGTCGGCAGTTTCCGGTTCTGGTTCGCCACCCGTCGCTGGGAGTGGTCCGCCGAGGTGTACCGCATGCACGGCTACCGGCCGGGCGAGATCGAACCGACGACCCAACTGCTGCTGGCGCACAAACATCCCGACGACCGCGTCCACGTCGCCGAGACGATCACACGCGCCATCGACCACGGCGCGCCCTTCTCCAGCAGGCATCGGTTCATCGACCTGTCCGGCCGGGAACACACCGTGCTCGTCGTCGCCGACCGCATTCTGGACGACATCGGCGCCCCCGTCGGTACCTCCGGCTTCTACATCGATCTCTCCGGCACCTTGGAGGAGGCCCAGCAGGCCATGCTCGCCGCGACCCTGCCCGGCCTCTACGAGAATCGCGCGGTGATCGAGCAGGCGAAGGGGGTGCTCATGCGCATCTACCAGATCAGCGCCGATCAGGCGTTCCAGGTGCTGCGCTGGCGGTCCCAGGAGACCAACACCAAGCTGCGCGCGCTGGCGCAGCAGTTGCTCACCGAACTTCCCCTCGTGCCGCCGCCACCTGCGGACCTGGTCGCGACGTTCGACCACATCCTGCTCACGGTCCACGAACGGATACCCCGCGAGTGACCTCGCGGCGACTTCGTTTTTCGGACCGATGGCCCCGGCCGGCTTCGTCTGCCGGGCTGACATCGGCCCGCGCGTCCTGAAAGGCTGGGAAGCACGCGGTCTCGTGCCCGAAACCCGCGGCCGGAGGTGCGCATGTCAGGTCGGTACGGCACGGAGACCATCCGGACGACCGACGGGCTCGTCCTGATCACGTATGGTGAAGTGGACGCGGCGAACGCCGACGGCTGGTTCGCGGTGATGGCCGAGACTGTCGGAAATCACTGTGGCACAAGCTCGCTCCCTTCTTCGGTCATCGTCGACCTCTGCGAAGCGGGTTTCCTGTCCTGCGCGGGCGTGCGCGCGGTGTTGCGGCTGGCGGAACGCGGTGCGCGAGAGGGCATCACCGTCCGGATGACAGTGCCGGACGACGGCCCGGTGTCGCGAATCGTGGACGTGCTGGCGGTGCGGCAGAACGTGCCGATCGTCGCGTGCCGCCTGCCCGCGGCGCACGCCGCCGAGCCACCGCGCGAGCGCCGCTCACCCGGGGCGGTGCGGCCGGAAGACGTACTCGAGCGGACCGGAGACGGTCCGGCAGACAACGCGGTGTCGCCGTGCACGCGGATCATCGACCGCACTGCTCCGGTCGCGGATCTCAGCGACGCCGAGCCGAGCTGAGCGGCGTCGAGAACGACCGTAGGGACCGCCGGCCGTCCACTATACGAACAGACCTGCCCGCTACCGCTTGACATCGTCGTCGGGCGGTATCCGGCGACCGTCGCCTCGTTCACCACTTCGTGAGCGCGTCGACCGCAGGTGAAGGCGAATCGAGGAAGCGCATGGCATTGGCGACCACGAACCACCGGACCGCTGTTCCGCGGCGGACCCGTCGCGGAACCGACAGCTACGACGGCATCGAACCGTGGCTGGTGAACCTGTGCGCGATGGACGACGACGACCCCGAACGCCCGCGGCTACGGGAAGCGATCGTGCGCCGGTGTTTGCCGCTGGCCGAGCACATCGCCCGACGTTTCATGGGTCGGGGCGAGAACTACGACGACCTGTACCAGATCGCCGCGGTGGGGTTGGTGCTCGCGGTCGACCGCTTCGACCCGGATCGTGGACCGTCGTTCCTGTCGTTCGCGGTCCCGACCATCATGGGCGAAGTGCGCCGCCACTTCCGGGACCACAGCTGGGCCGTGCGGGTGCCGCGCCGGATCAAGGAGATCCAGCTGACCATCGGCCCCGCCGTGGAAAGGCTCTCCCAGCGCCTGGAACGGATGCCCACCGCCCTGGAGATCGCCGTGGAGTTGAACATCGATCTGCTGGAGGTCACGCAGGCGCTGCTGGCGGGCAACGCCTACTCCACCAACTCGATCGACGCGGTCGTCGAGGACGACGAGACCGGCGGTGCTTCGGTCCGGGTCGCCGAGACCGTCGGCGAGGAGGACCCGTCCTACGAACTGACCGACGAGGCACTGGCCGTCGCGCCTTTGCTCGCCGAACTGCCCGCGCGGGAGCGGCAGGTGCTGCGCATGCGCTTCTTCGAGGGGCGTACGCAAGCGCAGATCGCCGAAGCGCTCGGGGTCTCCCAGATGCACATCTCCCGCGTCCTGTCGCGGACCATCGCCGACCTCCGCGAGCGCGCCATGCGCGACTGAGCACGGCATCGGATGCCCGGGGCGTCCGCCGGATCAGTCGTTGAGCGTCGTCAAGGGAGTTCGTCCGTACGCCTCGCGATAAGCGGTCGCGAATCGTCCGGGATGGCCGAAGCCCCAAGCCGCGGCGATCGAGGTGACCGTGTGACCGTCGTCGGGCGAGCAGTCGCGCAGTTGCTCGTGCGCACCGCGCAGGCGCAGCCGCCGCAGATACGCCATGGGCGTGGTGTCGAGGTGGCGCCGGAACGCCAGTTGCAGGGCACGGACGGTGACGTACGCGGCGGCGGCGACGTCGGTGACGGCGATGTCGTCGCGGACGTGTGACTCGAGGTAGGCCAGCGCGCGCCGCACCGTCTCGGGATGGGCGTCGTTGCGGTCGCCCGCCGTCGGATCGGTTTGCGCGGTGCTGGGCAGGGCGTGCAGCACGCTGGCGGCCAGATACTGCGCCGCGGTGGAGGTGATCAGCGGTTGCTCGCGGGCGGTGTGGTCGGCGGCGAGGTCGCCCAGGTGCTCCAGCACCCGGGACAGGTGCGCGGCGGCCGCGGTGGAGACCGGCCGGTGACCTGTCAACCGGACCGGCTCGAGGTCGTGATCGGGGCTCGTGGCCGCCACTCTGGTGAGCAGCGCAGGGTCGAACATCGTGATCCGGTAGCGGGCGTGATGGATCACTCCGGAATAAGGCAGGTCCGGGGGAGTGAGCACACCGACATCCCCGGGATTGAAGTATTCCGTGCCGATGTCGCGATAATTCTCTTCGATCGCGCCCGACTCCACCCGGCACAGGCATATCTTGCCCAAGGGCTGCGCGTCATAGCTCATGTCGAAGCCCAGTTCGAGTTCGTCCAGGCTGACGGGACCGAGCACATCCCGCCTGACGTTCGCCCGGACCGGCGTTCCGGCGCTGTTGCCGATCCGCATGGTGGTGTAATTGCGATTGAGGAATTCCTCGGTATCGCTCAAGCTGTCGCTGCGAAAGGCGAAAGACTCCATCGGCGCGACACTCCTGCTTTTCGGATACGGCATCTCACCCGGCACGTCGTCAGGGTGTGGGCCGAGCGGCTGTACTCAGCGTTCGGGCTGGTCACAACCGTTCGTCGGCAGGAAGCTGCCACGCGGTTGGTACCTCGTTCGGTGGCGGCGACCGGAGTCCCGCCACATCGTGATGAGGCGTACCCGGATTCCTCCCGTTCAATCGCGGCACTTTCGTTCGATCGGCTCGCGCGGTCTCGCGGTGTTTCGTCCTCGCTCCAGCGGCCACCCTGACCAAGAGGGGCGGACGGCCGCCCCTCGCAACGAAACCGTCCGGCAACGTGACGAGGGAGGTCTCATGGCATTGCAGGACACGGTCGCGCAACTGCGGCAGGACATCACCACCGCCGAGGACGCGGGCGACGTGACGACCGCCGAGCGTCTGCGCGGTGAACTCGCCGAAGCGATGCGCGCAGCGGACAAGGACGCCGAAGCCGATCGGCGGTGACGAATCGGCGGCGCGAAGGCCGGCGGTGATCCGCGCCACCGGCCTTCGCGTCCGTCATCCCGCGCTCTCCCGGTCTTCGAGTCCGACGGCTGCGGCGAGTTCCCTGCGGTGCCTCATCTCGCCCATCAGGTCAGCCAGCCCGTCGGTGGGCGCCTTGGCGGCCACGTCAGTCGTCGGGATCGTCGCGCGGCGGGAGGTAGGGCTCGGCCTCTTCGGGGTTGCCGTGGGCGATGCTGCGCGCTCGCGCCAGTTCGGCATCCACCTCCGCGCCGAGCAGCACCGCGATATTCGAGATCCACAGCCACACGAGGAAGACGACGACGCCGCCGAGGGAGCCGTATACCCGGTTGTAGGAGCCGAAATGGCTGACGTAGAAAGCGAATCCCCAGGATGCTCCCGCCCAGAGCAGGACGGCCAGCGCGCTACCCGGCGTCAGCCACCGGAATCCCGGCTGCCGCACGTTCGGCGCGGCCCAGTACAGGAGCGCGAAGACCAGGCTGATCAGCACCATCATCACCGGCCACTTGACGATGCCCCAGACCGTGATCGCGACCTGCCCGAACCCGAGCCACCGGCCGACATGGTCGGCGATCGAACCGCTGATCACGACACCGACGGTGCAGATGCCCAGCAGGGCGACCACCGCTGCGGTCAGGGCCACCCGCACCGGCACGGTCTTCCAGGCCGGCCGCCCCTCCGCGATGTCGTAGATGGCGTTGCTCGCGCGCATGAACGCGCCGATATAGGCCGACGCGGTCCACAGCGCGGAGGCCAACCCGAGAAGGGCCAGTGGTCCGGCCGGTGCCTGTGCTTCGTGTACGTCGTTCACCGCGTCGACCAGCAGATCCGTGCCGCTGCCCGGCCCGATCTGGCGAATGGTGTCGACCAACGCGCCGGTGTCGTCGCGCCCCAGCATGCCCAACCCGGCGGTGAGCACGATCAGCCCGGGAAACAGGGACAGCACACTGTAATACGTCAGTGAGGCGGCCCAGTCGGTGAGATTGTCCTCTTGGAATTCGCTGATCGACCGTTTCACCACGCCCCACCAGGACCGGCCCGGCAGGTCCGCCGGTCCGCGCAGCCTTCGTCGCGCCGTGACCTTCTCCGGTATGTCCTTCGCCACCCGCACACCTCCCGCTGCCGACGGATACCCGGCGTGCCCGTCTCGAAACCGTGTCGTGGCAGCGGTTTTGGGTGTGTCGATGAGGTGTCACGGGTGAGCGCCGTCCCGGGAGCCGGCGACCATGTCCGCGATCCTGGCACCCGCCTGCGCCAGGCTGAACGAGTGGCCCAGCCGCATACTGTTCAGCTCCACGCCGAGTGTCTTGTTCACCAGCGCGCGGAACTCGACGGCCATCAGCGAGTCCACGCCGAGTTCGGGCAGCGGCGCCACCGGATCGATCGAGTGGGCTGCCACGCCCAGCACGTCCGCGAGCTGTTCGGCCAGCAGGCAGCCGACGACCGTGGCGCGCCGGGCCGGGGCGAGAGCGGCCACCTCCGCACGCAGCCGGGCGGCCGCCGGATCGTCCGCGGCCGCGATCAGACCGGCCACGCGCGGGGTGCGGGCCAGCTGGGGTGCGGCCAGCGCCACCTTGCCCCAGTCGACGGCGAGGATCGCCGCCTGACGCGTCCCGAGCCGCAGCGCCTCGCCGAGGTATTCGGCGCCTTCGTCCATGTCGATCGCGTCGAAACCGGCGATGCGCAGGTAGCGCCGCACGGTCTCGTCGGCGTCGAGCATGCCGCCGCCCGACATCGCGCCCCAGCCGACGCACAGCACCTGCTCACCGCGGCGGGTCAGCTGGTCGGCCAAGGACTGCATCGCGAGGTTGGCCGCGGCGCAGGCATACTGGCCGACGCCGCCCATGATCGCGCTGCCGGAGGAGAACAGCACGATCATCTCCGGTCGCACCTCGGCGGCGGCCAGCGCGTCGGCCAATGCCCGCGCCCCGTCCAGCTTCGGCCGGAACACGGCGGCGAGACCGGCGCGATCCATGGCGGCGACGCGCTGATCGTCCAGCACGCCCGCGGCGTGGAAGAGCCCGCGCAGCGGCGACCGCGGAATGTGCACCCGCTCGAGCAGCGCCCGGACCGCGGCGGCGTCGGTGATGTCGATCCGCTCCACCAGCGCCTCGACGCCTTCCGCGCGCCACCGCGCCAGCTGGGCGCGCGCGGCCGCGGTGGTGGCTCCATGGCGGCCGGCCAGCACCAGGCGCCGGGCGCCGCACCGGACCAGCCAGCGCGCGGTGGCCAGCCCGAAGGCGCCGAGGCCGCCGGTGATCAGATAGCTGCCGTCCGGATCGACGGGCGCCTCGGCGGGGCGGGGCCGCACCGGGGGCGCCGCGCCGGTCAGGTCGAGCGCGATGCGGCCGATCCGGTTCGAGCCCAGCGCTTCTTCGAACGCGGTGGCCACCTCGTCCACGCCGAACGAGTGATACGGCAGTGGGCGGTAGGTGCCGTCGGCGAGCTTGGCCTCGACCGCCCGGACGCGGGCGATCACCTCGGCGGGGCGCAGCTTCCGCATCCGGTCCAGGTCGAAGGAGAAGTAGGCCACGTTCTTGTCGAAGTTGCCCAGGTCCAGCACACCGCCGCTGTGGATGTCGGCCTTGCCGATCTCCACGATGCGGCCGAATTCCGCTACCGCGGCGAAGTTCTGGTGGACGATCTCGCCGGGGGCGGTGCTGATGACGACGTCCGCGCCTCTGCCGTCGGTGTGGCGGAGCACGTCGTCGACGAAGTTCAGCGAGCGCGAGTGGAGCACTTCGTCGGCGCCCTGATCGCGCACGTAGGCGCGCCGCTCGTCGGTGCTCGCCGTCCCGATCACCCTGGCGCCGTGCAGCCCGGCCACCTGGACGGCCGCTGCGCCGACGCCGCCGGCCGCGCCGTGCACCAGCACAGTCTCACCGGCCCGCACCCGCGCCAGATCCAGCAGCGCGTATTCGGCGGTGACCATGCAGACAGTGGAGGTGCAGGATTCCGGCCGGATGCCGTCGGCGGCCGCGGTGACGACCTCGGCGCGCGCCACGTGGTAGCGCTCGATCATGCCCGGCGAGGCCAAGCCGACGCGGTCGCCGACGCGCAGCCGGGTGACGTCCGGGCCGACCCGGACCACGGTGCCCGCGCCCGCCATGCCCGGCGCGGTGCCGAAATGGGCGCCGGCCGACTCGTCCGCCCCGAGGACGCCGAGCACCTCGAGCGCATCCCTGGAACCCAGGCCGACCGTCGCCATCCGCACCTCGACTTCGCCGGGCCCCGGGGCTCGCCGTTCGGCGCGGCGCCAGCCGAGCTGGGACAGCGCCCGGGAGCGCGGGATGTCCAGCGTGAAGTTGGCCTCGGCGTCGAGCAGCGGCGCAGGCCGGTCGAATGCCGCGAGCCGATCCGGCAGCGCGCGCACCACGGTCGTCGCCCAGCGCGAGCCGTCCCGGAGGTAGACCTCGTCGGCGTTGTCGGCCGAGAACGCCTCTGGCACCGCTAGTTCGGCGAGCAAGTCGGTTTCGGAGGTTTCCGGTTCGACGTCGACCAGCCGCCAGCGCAGCGCAGGCTGCTCGTTCAGCAGGACGCGGCGGGCTCCGGCCAGCGCGGCGTGATCCGGGTCGGGCACTGCCGGGTCCTCGGGATGCACGAAGGCGCGTTCGGTGACCAAGGTGACGTGGACGGAGCCGTCTTCGGCGCGGGGGCGCGTGTCGTCGGCGAAGCGCTCGACGACCAGCGCCAGCCTGCTCAGCAGCCACAGCTCACGCACCGGATCGGCGCCGGTCCCGGCGACCACGCACACGTGGATCCGCTCGACGTCTTCCGCGGTGCGCGCCGCGTGCAACCGCTCCCGCAGCACGTGCTCGAATGCGGCGCCCAGCGCACCGATATCGATCACCTCCGCGCGGGTGGAACTTCGGGTGATCCACTCCACCCTGGTTCGCGGCGCGCCGGCCAGTGGCGCCACCACCGTGTAGACGTGGGCGGCCGGAGGCAGGGCGGAGCGATCGATCGGATCGCGCTGGGTCCAGCGCTCCTCGTAGTACAGCTCGGCCAACCGGCGCAGCGGACCGGCGTCGAACGTCACGGCCCGGAACTTCGCGCCGACGATCCGCAGCACCACGTGGTGCCGGGCGTCGAGCACGGTGATGTCGGCGCGCAGCGGCGCGGTCCGCCGCGCGAGCACGAGTGCGCGCCTGGGTAACGGCCCGAACATGCGTACCGCGTCCGCACCGACCGGGATCATCGCGCCTGCCTGTTGCGGCCCGCCCGCGTCACCGAGCGAGACGACCTGCCACGCGGCGTCCAGCACGCAGGGATGCGCCAGATGACCGGCGCCGTCCGCGACGGCCGCGTCCACGGTCGCCACGACGGCGGCGCCGTCCACCCATGCCTGGCGGACCAGCCGGAAGGACGGCCCGTGCGCGACGCCGGTGGCGGTGAGGCCGGCATACAGCGTGGCGGGCTCGACCGGTGTCATCGCCGCGGTGTCCGGCACGACGGTCCGTGGTGCGTCGATCGCGCCTTCGACCAGCCGTCCGGTGGCATGCGTCGTCCACGTGTCACCGATCGCGCCGCGGGAGCGGATGGTGAACCGCCGGGTCGATTCCTCGACCCGCAGTTGCACGACCGGGATGTCGCCCCGCTCGATCACCAGCGGCGCGACGAAGCGGACGCGCTCGACAGCGGCCACGCCGGATGCGCCCGGCGCGCCGAACTCCACGGCCGCCGCGCTCAGCGCCGCGTCCAGATACGCCGCCGCGGGCAGGGTTCGAGCGCCGCCGACGACGTGGTCATCGATCCAGGGCAGCAACTCGGCGGCGATATGGACGGTCCAGTGCCGCTCGTGGTCGGGGCTGGGGTCGCCGAGCATGGTGTATCGGCCGGGCGTGCCGTGCGGTGGGTTGTCGAACGCCGGGACGTCGGCGCGCAGGCGCGTGCGCTGCCAGGGATACCTCGGCAGGGCCAGATGGGGTGCGGGGGTTTCGCCGATCACCGCGCCGATGTCGAGCGCGCCCGCGGCGTACAAGTCGGCGATCACTTGGCGCATGCTGTGGTCGTCGGGTTGCTTGCGGTCGAGCGTCGCCACGCTCGCGCCCTTCTTCCCGGCACGCAGCAGCGCTTCCCGGATGTTCGCCCCGAGTACCGGGTGGGGACCGATCTCCAGGAACACGCGTCCGCCCGCGGCGATAGACGCGCGGATCGCGTCGGCGAATCGCACGGGTTCGCGGACGTTGGCACACCAATAGGCGGCATCCCAGTCCGCCCCCGTCACCGCCGCGCCGGTGACGGTCGAGAAGAGCGGAATCGTCGGTTTGCCCGGGGCGACGGTGACCAGGGCGGCGCGCAACTCGTCGAGGACGGGGTCCAGCAGCGCGCTGTGGTATGGCACCCGCACCGGGAGCCACTGCGCGAGAATGCCGCGTTCGCCGAGCTGATCGGCGATCTCGGCCAGCCGGTCCGCGGCGCCGGACAGGGTCACCGAGGCGGGGCCGTTGTCCGCCGCGAGATCCACACCGTCGCCGATCAGGCGCGCGGCCTGGTCGGCGGACAGGCCGACCGCGAGCATGCCGCCGGTCCCCGCGGAGGTCGCTTGCAGCCGGGCGCTGTGGTAGACCACCGCCACCGCGTCGTCGAGCGACAGCACACCGGTGACATACGCCGCCGACACTTCGCCGACGCTGTGGCCGATGACCGCGGCGGGCCGGATGCCCTGCGCCACAAGGGTTTCGAACAGCGCCACCTGGAGCAGGAAATTGGCAGGCTGCGCGACCTCGGTCTCGGTGACCCGGGATTCCGCCTCCGGCCGGGCCAGCTCGGCGCGAATCGACCATCCGGCCAGCCCCGCGAACGCGATGTCGACGCGCTCGGCCGCCGCCGCGAACACGGGGTCGGCGGCCAGCAGGTCACGACCCATACCCCACCATTGGGTCCCCATCCCGGTGAACACGAAAACCGGTGCGGTGCCCGCGTTTCGAGCTGTACGCACCAGCGTTGCGCCCTCGCCCGCGGCGCGGCCGCGCAGGTCGGCGGCCAGCTCGGCGGCGTCGGTGAACGGCAGTCCCACCCGGAACGGATGGTGCGCGCGCCTGGTCCACGCCGCCGCGGCCAGGTGATCTGGGGCGGCGCCGCTGTCCAGGAGTGCGGCGAACTCGCCCGCCATCGCGCGGAGGGCCTGCTCGCCGCGCGCGGAGAACGCCAGCACGCCGCGATGCGCGGGCAGCGGTGTCGCCGCGGCCGGGCCGGGCCGGTGTTCCCGCAGGATGGCATGCGCGTTCGTGCTGCCGTAGCCGAAGCCGTTGACCGCGACGATCATCCGGTCGGTTCGCGATCCGAGGGTGGCGGCCTCGCGCTGAATCGTCAGCCGCCATGTGTCCAGGTCGATGCCGGGGTTGAGCTCGTCGTCGAGCCAGCCTTGCGGAGGCAGCGTGCGGTGGGTGATCGCCAGCGCGGATTTGATGACGCTCGCGATGCCCGCGGCGGCTTCGGTGTGCCCGAGGGTCGCCTTCAGCGACCCCACGGCGAGTGGCGTCGAACGGCCGTCGACCGCACCGTAGGCGCGGCCGATCGCCCGCAGTTCGAGTGGATCGCCCATCGGCGTCCCGGCGCCGTGCGCCTCCACGTAGGTCACTTCGTGCGGCGCGATACCCGCCCGCGCGCACACCGATCGGGCCAGCGCCACTTGCGCGTCCGGGTTCGGCACCGCGATCGCGGTGGGTCGCCCGTCCTGACCGACGCCGGTCGCGTCGATCACCGCGTAGATCCGGTCGCCGTCGCGTTCGGCGTCGGCGAGCGGCTTCAGTGCCACCATGCCCGCGCCCTCACCGCGGCCATAGCCGTCCGCGCTCGCCCCGAAAGACTTGCTGCGTCCGTCCTCGGCGAGGAAACCGCCCTTGCACATCGCGATGAAGGTGCCCGGTTGCAGCAACAGATTCACGCCACCGGCCAACGCTGCCCGGCAGTCGCCGTTGACCAGCGCCTGGCAGGCCAGATGCAGGGCGACCAAGGAGGACGAGCAGGCGGTGTCCACGGTCAGGCTGGGACCGCCGAGGCCGAGTGCGCAGGAGATCCGGTTGGACAGCATCGCGGACGACGCTCCTGCGGCGGAGTGCGCGTCGATGTGCGCCAGCGCGGCGCCGGAGAACCCGGCCGCGAGCTGGTCGAGGGTGCAAGCGCCGACGTAGACGCCCACGGAGGTCTCGGCCGCGCGGCCCGCCATGCCCGCGTCGTCGAGCGCCTCCCAGGCCACCTCCAGCAGGAGCCGCTGCTGCGGATCCATGGCCGCCGCCGCATCGAAGGAGATGCCGAAGAAGCCGGGGTCGAAAGACCACGGATCGGTGGTGAGGAATGCCGCGCGCTCGGTGTACATGCGGCCCGGCGCGCGGTGGTCGGGATCGTAGTAGCGGCGGTTGTCCCAGCGGTCGGCCGGAATGTCCATGACCGCGTCGCGTTTCCGGATCACGAAGTCCCAGAACGACTCCGGCGAGTCGATGCCACCCGCGTAGCGGCAGCCGATACCGACGATCGCAATGTTCGACACCGATCGTGCTCCTTCACCAGCTCGGGTATCCCTGGCCCGGATGTCGTCAGCCGCCGGTCGTGCGCGGGCTGCGCGGTCGCCGCCACGGGTCATCGGTGGCGAACGCTCGATCCAGCACCGAAATGAGCGCGCATACGCTGATCCGTCGCAGAATGGACAACAACATACGCGACTGTTTCGGGCCTTTCCGCCTTCGGGATGTGCTGCTCTCGCCCCACCCGAGCAGCTGTTCGGCATTTACAAACAGCAACGTACACCAATCGAATCCGACGTGCACCCGGTGATTGTCGGTCGATATGCGAGCCTGGAATTTCGCACAAGCCGGTGCTTTCGCGGTCTGGTCACTGCGGCTGTGTCGATGCCGCCCGTCACCCGAAACAGGCACGCGCCGAAGACTTTCGACGTTCGGATGTTGCGGCCGGCCCGCGCCATTTTCGCCCACGCCATGTCTCGCCCGCCGTGTTGAGGGCACAGTGCCCCTGACGGCAACCGCCGTGCGGCACCAGGAAAATCCGTTGTCCCGCCCACCGGCCGGACCGTAACGTCGCTGCGGTTTGCCCACCGATCGACCGAAGGAGATCCGACCATGGAACCCGTCACCGAACGCGACATCAGGTCGTCGTTCGTCAACTGCTCGAAAGGAGACGCCAAGCGGCTGCCCGTGCCGCGTGACCTGGACGAGCGGCCCTGGGCCGAGCTCGACTTCCTGGGCTGGAGCGATCCGTCCCTGCCCGGGCGGGGCTATCTGATCGTGCCGCAGGAGGACCGCTTGGTCGGCGTCGCACTGCGCTATGCCACCGGCGGCACCGGCCGGGCGCAGATGTGCACGATCTGCCTGACCACCCACACCGGCGGCGGGGTCTCGCTGATGACCGCGCACAAGGCCGGGGAATCCGGGCGCAGGGGCAACTCGGTCGGCACCTACATGTGCACCGATCTGGCCTGCTCGCTGTACGCGCGCAACAAGAAGCGGCCCGCGCTCGGAAGCCGGTACCGGGAAGACCTCATCCCCGAGGAGAAGATCGAGCGGGTGCGCGAGAACATCACCGCGTTCCTCGCGAAGCTCTACGCCTGATCACTCGCCCGCCCCTTCGGCAGCCGATGCGCTGCCCACCCGAACGGAGGTAGATGCCATGTGCCGACACTCGAGGACCGCACGGTCGAGCCACCCCGAGCCACCCGAGAGCGCTCGGGGTGGCCGTATCTCCTCGCCGGTCGAGTCGGCCCGGATCGGCCGGGCCGTCCCGTCCGGCGAGGAATCACGGCCCTGGACGCGCTGAGTCCGCGCGGCCGCCGGGTTCCGGCGTGGGTTCCCATACCTCCCGCAGGCTCGGAGCGCCGGGAACCAGATCGGGCAGATCGGGTATCGCATCCGCGTCGGCGGCGATCGGGGCGATGATCGCCGCGTGCTGTTCGCGGGCCCGCCGCGCCGCCTCCTGGCACGCTTCGGTGACCGAACGGCCCAGCTGTTCCGGCGTGCTGCGCAGGGCGGCCTGGGTGAACCGCACGTCGACGGGCACGCCCGCGGCGTCCGCCGTCACTTCCACCACCTTGTCGGCCGACTCCGCCGTGCACCGCACCGCCGACAGCTGCTCGTGCACCGTCCGCAGGTGGGTGCGCTGCTCGGCCAGCGCATCGAGGATGTGGTCGACCTGGTTGCGGATTCCGCTGTTGGTAGCGCGCAGCCCGTCGCGTTCCCACCGATCCACCGGCTCCGGCCTCCTCGCGTCGTCCCGGACCGTCGATCGCACGTTCGGCGCAGACGAGGCGTGACACCGCCCGCGTCCGAGGATTCCGGAGAAATTGTCCGGGACTCGCCCGCTGCCCGCACGTCCCCGTGCTGGGAATGGTCAGGACGGCGCGGCGTCGGTTTCGTGCACCGTCAGCCAGCGCACCGCCTCCGGGTCGTCGGTGGTGAGCACGGCTGTCACCCGGCGGCGCGTGACGTTTCCGGCCGCTCGATGCGTCTCCAGGAAACGCACCACCGCGACGTCACCGGACCGCAAGAGTTCTTCGACCTCGGACACCTCGATGGACAATCCCGGCACGGCATTTCGCGCGGCACCGAGACTCTCGAGCAGCGCACCGCGCCCCAGCACTTCGCCGCCGGTCGTCACCATGCTGAACCGCTCGTGCTGCGCCGCCGCGAACCGCTCGAATACCTCGGCTCGCGCCTCCGACCCCAGCCACGTCGCGAGGTCGGCATGCAACCGCTCGACCGCGTCGACCAGATCCACACCCATTCGCGGCATCGTACGCCGACCGCAGCCGTCACCTCCGAGGCCGGGATCACCAGCTACGGTGGGGAAGTGAGATCACCCGCCGCCGTACGGGACGGTGATCAACTCCATGAAGTGACCGCTGGGGTCGAGGAAGTAGACGCCGCGTCCGCCGTCGTTATGGTTGATTTCGCCGGGTCGCCGCTGCTGCGGATCGGCCCAATGGTCGAGGCGATCACGCTGGATCTTGGCGTAGGCCGCGTCGAATTCCGGCTCGGAGACCAAGAACGCGTAGTGCTGGGGCTGGATGTCGGTGACCTCGGCGGGGACGTTCGCGAAGTCGAAGGTGACCCCGCCGGGCAGCGAGATCGGGATGAACGGCCCCCATGGCGTTCCGACTTCCAGTCCGAGGATGTCCGCCCAGAAGGCGGCGGATACGCGATGATCGTGGCAACCGACAATGGTGTGATCGAACTGTACGGACAGTGGAGTTTCTCCTCTGGGACGTGACGATCCCGGCCCCGGGCTCGGTACAAGGCGGCCAACGGGAGCACCGTCACGATCGGCCAACTTAACACCGCCCGCGAGCGCGCGCCAGTCCCGGACGGGTGTGCCCGTACCGGTGCGGGCGGTAGCGTCGGCGGAATGAAGATTCGTGGAGCAGTCCTGGAGCGGATCGCGGCGCCGGCGCCGTTCGCCGAATCGGCGCCGATCACCGTGTGCGATCTGGAGTTGCGCGAGCCGGGGCCGGGCGAACTGCTGGTCCGGATCGAGGCGGCGGGACTGTGCCACTCGGACCTGTCGGTGGTTGACGGCAACCGGGTGCGGCCGGTGCCCATGCTGCTGGGCCACGAAGCCGCGGGGCGGGTCGAGGCGGTCGGTCCCGGTGACGGCGACATCGCCGCCGGGCAGCGCGTGGTCATGACCTTCCTGCCGCGCTGCGGCGAATGCGCGGGTTGCGCGACCGACGGCCGTACGCCGTGTGTGCCCGGCAGCGTGGCCAACAACGCGGGCGAATTGCTCAACGGCGGGCGACGGTTGTCCCGCGCGGGCGCCGAGGTGCACCATCACCTGGGCGTTTCCGCTTTCGCCACGCACGCGGTGGTGGATCGCCGGTCGGTGGTCCCCGTCGACGACGACGTGCCCCCGGAAGTCGCGGCCGTCCTCGGTTGCGCGGTGCTGACCGGCGGTGGCGCCCTGCTGAATTCGGCGCGGCCGGGGACCGGGGACCGGATCATGGTCGTCGGTCTGGGCGGCGTCGGCATGGCGGCGGTGCTGGTCGCGCTGTCGCTCGCCGCGGAGGGACACGAGGTGATCGCGGTCGACACCGTTCCGGAAAAGCTCGCGCTCGCACGGGAATTGGGAGTGCACGCGGCGTACACCCCGGCCGAGGTCGCCGAACTCGGCGTGCAGGCCGAGGTGGTGGTCGAGGCCGCGGGCAATGTGCGCGCCTTCGAGACCGCCGTGGCAGCGACCGCGCCCGGTGGCACGACGGTCACCGTCGGCCTGCCCGCTCCCGACGCCCGTGCCGGAATCTCTCCTTTAGCCTTGGTCGCCCAGGGACGTTCCATCGTCGGCAGCTACCTCGGGTCCGCCGTGCCGTCCCGGGACATTCCCGAGTACGTCCGCATGTGGCGGGCGGGACGGCTGCCGGTGGAGCGGCTCGTGTCGGCGCATATCGGTCTCGACGAGATCAACCGCGCCATGGACGAACTCGCCGCTGGTCACGCCTTGCGCCAGGTCATCGTCTTCGACTGAGCCGACCCGGCCGGGCCTTGACCGAGGGGCTGCGCGGGCGGTAGGCGGGGCCGCTCAGCCGGCGGGCCGGTCCATCTTCTCGACGAACCGTACGAGCAGGCGGGCGAAGTCGGCGCGTTCGGCGGGAGTCCAATCCGCCATCGCGGCGGCCATGGCGGTGCGACGTCGTGCCGCGGCCTCGGCGGAGGCTCGGCGCCCCGCGGCGGTCGCGCGCAGGACCGAACGTCGTCCGTCGCGCTGATCGGCGACGCGTTCCAGCAGTCCGGCGGCGACCGCTCGCGCCACCAGGCGGCTCGCCCTCGGTTGGTCGACACCGAGGGCGGGAGCGAGTTCGCCGACGGTGTCGGCCACGCCGCCGGCCACAGCGTCCAGGACACCGAACACCGCAACGGGGATCGCGCCCTCGCTCAGCGCGCCGCGCGTCTGCCTGCGACGGATCCGGACCATCGCCGCTTCCACGGCGACGGTGACGGCATCGTGCTCGTCCATACGCTCACCCTGTCGTGCCGGAAATTTATATGTCATAGTACATGTACTTGTATTACTGCATATATAGGAGCGGCGATGGCCATCCAGCGCGGCATCGGGTACTGGCTCGTAGAACTCGATCGACTGATCAATCAGCGCTTCGACGAAGACCTCGCCGCGGGCGGGTTCAGCCGCAGACGCTGGCAGGCCGTGCACTCCCTCGCGGAAGGCCCGCAGCGCGCCGACGACGTCCGCGAAGCGCTCGACACCTTCTGGGCCGACGACTCCGAATGGCCAACCGAACTGGCCGAACTCGTCGCGGCCGGGTTGGTCGCCGACGACGCGGGCATGTTGTCGCTGACCGAGAAGGGCCGCGTCGCCCACGACGCGGCCTTCGCCCGGATCGCCCGGCGCAGGCGGCAGATGGCGGAGGGCGTCACCGACGAGCAGTTCGCCGCGACAGTGCGATCGCTGCAACGGATGGCCGCGAACCTCGCGGACACGCCGAGCCGGGAGGTCGGCGAACGACAGCCGTCGCGGTAGGGCTTCGCCCGGCGCGGCTGCGGACGACCGCGCCCGCGGCGGCGTCGGTGCTGCCGCCGGATCAGCCGGGCGGCGGAGGGAATGGGCTCGGCGCGGCACATTAGGCTGATCCCCGACCGAAGCGGAACGAGGAGGTGCGGTGACCATTCGGGTCGGAGTGCTCGGAGCGCGTGGCAAAGTCGGACAGGCGATCTGCGCGGCGGTGACGGCGGCGGACGACCTGGAACTTGTCGCCGCCGTCGACAAGGACGATTCGCTGGATGCGTTCACCGCCGCGAATACGCAGGTGGTCGTCGATTTCACCCACCCGGACGTGGTGATGGGGAATCTGGAGTTCCTGGTGGAGCACGGCATTCACGCGGTGGTCGGCACCACGGGGTTCGACGAGTCCCGCTTGGCGCGGGTGCGCGGCTGGCTGGCCGGACGTCCGGAGGTCGGCGTGCTGATCGCCCCGAACTTCGCGATCGGCGCGGTGCTGTCCATGCGCTTCGCCGAGCAGGCCGCCCGCTTCTTCGAATCGGTGGAGGTCATCGAGCTGCACCACCCCAACAAGGCGGACGCGCCCTCCGGCACGGCCTACCGCACGGCGGGCCTGATCGCGGCCGCCCGGGACAAAGCGGGGCTGCACCGCAGTCCCGACGCGACCACCACCGAGTTGGAGGGCGCGCGCGGCGCCGACGTGGACGGGGTGCGGGTGCATTCGGTGCGCCTGGCCGGCCTGGTCGCCCACCAAGAGGTGCTGTTCGGCACGCAGGGCGAGACCCTCACCATCCGGCACGACTCGATCGACCGCTCGTCGTTCGCCCCCGGCGTGCTGCTCGGCGTGCGGGAGATCGCGAACCGCCCCGGCCTCACCGTCGGCCTCGACCCGTTCCTCGACCTGTGAGCGCGCGTCGGTTATCGCTCCCGGTGTCGCCGAACCGCAGCGGTGCGCGATCGTGAGCGGTTCGGAGCCCTCCGATCGGAAGGGAAGCGCGGATATCGTCAAGGTGGTCGCGCTGATCGCCGCGCTCATCTTGGTCCTCGGCTTCTATTTCCTGCTGCTCGGCCGGATCGCGGTCGGCCTGATCGGTTCCGGCGACGTCGCGGCGGTCGTCATCGGCGTGGGCGTGCTGATCCTGCCGCTGCTGGGCGTGTGGATCGTCGTCGCCACCGTGCGCGCGGCTCTGGCGCATCAGCACCTGGCGCGCCGCATCCACGAGGAGGGGCTCGAGCTCGACACCTCCGAGCTGCCGCGCCTGCCGTCCGGTCGCATCGAACGAGCGGCCGCCGACGAGCTGTTCGCGACGGTCAAAGCGGAGTGGGAGGCCGACCCGGACAATTGGCGGATCTCCTACCGCCTCGCGCGCGCCTACGACTACGCGGGTGACCGCACCAGAGCCCGCGAGACCATGCGCCGCGCGGTCGCGCTGGAACGGCACGAGCGCGACACCCGCTGACCACACGGGCCGATACCATCGCAGGGTGGCCCGGTTGCTGATCATCCATCACACGCCGTCCCCGCACACGCAGGCGATGTTCGAGGCCGTCGTCTCCGGGGCCACCGACCCCGAGATCGAAGGTGTGGAGGTCGTGCGTCGGGCCGCGCTGTCGGTGTCGCCAACCGACGTGCTGGAGGCCGACGGCTACCTGCTCGGCACTCCGGCGAACCTCGGATACATGAGCGGCGGCCTCAAGCACGCATTCGATGTCATTTACTACCCCTGTCTCGATTCGACGCGGGGACGGCCGTTCGGGGCGTACTTCCATGGCAACGAGGGCACCGAGGGCGCGGAGAAGGGCGTTACGTCGATCACGACCGGACTCGGGTGGACGAAAGCCGCGGAGTACGTGGTGATCTCAGGTAAACCGTCGAAGAACGACCTCGAAGCGTGCTGGGAACTCGGCGCGACTGTGGCCGCGCAGTTGATGGGGGAGTGACGGCGGTGGGTAAGGCCGCGAAGCCGCACCACACAGTGACTCACGCGGGTGAATAGAGGTCCCGGAACGCTTCCCGGACTAAAGCCCCGTCCGGCGCTCCCCGGTCCTGGATGCCCGCGACGACTTCGGCCACGCGCCAGTAGTGCGACGGCACCAGGCGGCCGGACTCCACCGCCTCCAGCGCAACGCTCGCCGCCTCATCGGGCTTGTCGGCAGCGACCAACGTGCGGGCCAGGTCCAGGTTCGCCATCGCGATCCGGCGCGGCCGGGCGGGCGTCGCGCGGGTGAGGTCGGCCAGCACATGCCGGGCGTAGGACTCCGCCGCCGGGTCACCCAGCCACGAGAGCGTGGTGGCGACGTAGGCATCGGACTTCGCCGGGTCGTACCGGAAGTGGTGTTCGGGCCGGTCCGGGACGCTCAGCCCCGACACCATGCGCGCCACCCGGCGCAGCGCCCCATGGGTGCCCTGCCGGTCTCCGAGGCGCGCGAGCGCACGGCCTTCCTGAGCCGTGGACTGGATGTAGGCGGAGCTGTCCTTGGGCGCGAGCGACTGCGCCGAGCGGGCGAGATCTGCCGCCGCCGCGTACTCCCCGCCGGTGAGCTGCTGCCAGGCCCGGTTTTCCAGGCACCACGCCGCGATCTCCCGGTGCCCCGACTCCTCGGAGAGCCTCCACGCCAGGTGGCCCCGGGCAGCCGCGTCTCCGGTCTGCCCCAGGTCGATGTGACAGGTGGCGGCGAGCAGCGCCAGCCAGCCCACCGCCACCAGCAGGCGGCGGTGCTGGCCCAGGGTCATCCGGCCGTCCATCAGCCGCCCCGCGTAGCCGAGGTGCTGCCGGATGCGGATCAGGAGTTCGGCAGGGGGCGTGGAGGAGTAGGCCGACGCGAGGTCGTCCACCGCCGCCTCCAGCCGGTCCAGCGTGTCCCCACCGAGGTCGGAGGCGACCACTCGCGCAAGCCATTCCGCCGCCGCCTGCTCGCCGTCAGTCGGCTCCACGAACAGCGACGACCCGACCCCGAGCGCATCGGCGTAGGCCCGGACGTGCTCGGGCTTGATGGTGCGCTGCCCGGTCTCCAGCAGGCCCAGCAACGGTTTGCTGAAGTGCGTTCGCGCGGCCATCGCCGACAGGCTGAGTCCGGCCGCCACCCGCGCGGCGCGCAGGCGCTCACCAGTCACGATCTCCCCGTTGGGGTCCATGAATCCCACGGTAACCGTGCTTTGTAGACGGTAGTAGACCGCGATCCGGTACCTGCCCGAATCCCCCGGCCATAGCGTCGATTTCGGCCCCGCCGCCGGGCCGAACGCGCTTCCTCGGCGGCGGGTGCAAGCCACGTACGACCAACGGGAGGGGACACGATGAGGCCGACCGCGTTCGGATGGATCGACCATGACGCGAGCACCGCGCCGGAGTGGGATCGGGCACAGGTGTGCAGGCTCGCGCGGCGACTCGGCTACCGGGTGGTGTGGCCGGATGAGCGCTCGGTGCTACCCGTGGCCGACCAGGCCCGCGACGCGGAGGCCGACGTCGTGATCCTGCCCGCCCCACATCACCTCGGCCCGCTGGAGCTGAACCGGGTGATGGACATCGCCGACGTGGAGACCGTGCTGCCACGTTTCTCCTTCGCCCGGTGGCACCGGGCCGGGGCTGTGCGGTGATCGCACTCGGGTGGGTCGTCGTGGTCGGCTTGCCGCTGGCGGTCATCGTCGGGTGAATAGGGAAGTCCCCCGAATTCTGGTGTCTGACCATCGCGCACCATCAACCGGCATACTGTCTGCGATTGTTGTCGCGGTGGGGATGTGGACGAGTAGCTCGGGATGGGAGAGCCAGGTGACGTGGGCCGAAGGGGGCGAGAGCACGCCGCGCCGGATCGGATTGGTCGAGGATCATGAATCCGTCGCGATCGGTCTCGCCGCGATGCTTGCGCCGGAGACCGATCTCGATCTGGTGCTGACCGCGGGCACCGTGCCGGAACTGCTCGCCGCCGCCGACGGCGCGCCGAAGCTGGATCTGGTGGTGCTGGACCTGCGGCTGGCCGACGGTTCCTCGCCCGAGGACAACGTGCGCGCCCTGCGTGGTCGCGGCATCGAGGTGCTGGTCTTCACCGGTGCGGACAACGCCTTCCTGGTGCGCTCCGCCGCGCGTGCGGGCGTGCTGGGTGTGGTGCGCAAATCCGAGGACGTGCCGACCGTCGTCGCCGCCGTGCGCCGAGCGGCCAGTGGCCAGCAGGTGGTCACCACCGACTGGGCGGCCGCCATCGACGGGGATCCACAACTGTCCAGCGTGGGCCTGAGTCCGCGCCAGGAAGAAGTGCTCATGCTGTACGCCTCCGGTGAGAAGGCCTCCCGGGTCGCGCGGTTGACCGGCCTGTCCGAGCAGACCGTCAACGACTACCTCGGCCGGATCCGGCAGAAATACGCCGACGCCGGCCGTCCGGCGCCGACCAAGACCGACCTGTACAAGCGGGCGGTGGAGGACGGCTGGCTACCGGTTCCCGAGCGGCATACCCGCGGATGATCGCGTCCAGCATGCTGGACGCCCCGTCGCACTCCCGCTCCCTCCCGCTCGAGCGGCCCCGCACGAGCCGTTGGCGCCGCGGAGTCGTCGCGCTGTCCAGGGAAAAGGCCTCCGAAGGCGCCGCCGACCGGATCTTGCGCAGGCTCGGTCTGGCCATCGGCATCGCCGGGGTGATCGCCGCGGTCGTCGAACTGCCCGAGATCGCCGACCAGAGCCGCTACGTGCCCGTCCGGTGGACGGTCGTGGAAGTGGTGCTCGCGTTCGGACTGTTCCCGGTGCTCGCGGTCGTCTCGGTCGGCATGAGCAGGCGCGTGATCCAGCGGGTCGCCGGGGCGGCGGCGGTGAGTTTCCTCGGGGCGATGGCGGTGGTCCCGTTCGCGTACGCCGTGCCGGATGCCGAGGAGGCGGCCTCGGTCTGGCTGTACCGGGTACTGGCACTGGGCGTCCTCGCGGCCGTGCTCGCCTGGCGTCCGCCGCTCGCCGTGGCGTATCTGGTGGTGGGCTCGGCGTTCAGTGCGCTGGCGAATCTGGTCGTGCTGCGCGACACCACCGCGCTCGCGCTGCTCGGCGACTTCGCCAGGGCGGCGGGGTTGAGTGCGCTGTTCCTGTGGTGCGTCATCTACGCCAGGGCCGCGGCCGCCCGCGTGGATCGCGAGTCGGCGATCGAGAGCAATCGGGCGGCGGCGGTCGCTGGTGCGGCGGCCCGCGAGCGGGAACGCGCGCGCTTCGCCGCGTTGATCCACGACGCGGTGCTGTCCACGCTGCTGGACGCGTCGCGGGCGGGTACCGAATCGCCGGTGCTGCGCCGCCAAGCCGAACGGACGCTGGAACAACTCGACGAGTGCCGAGTGGGGGAGACCGAACCCGACCGGTTGGACGCGCAGTCGGCGATCGGATTCCTCCGCTCGGCCGTGCACGAGGTGAACCCCGGCATCCGGTTCACCACCCGCCGCTGGGCCGGATTCGACGATCTGCACCTGCCGGTGGACGCCGCCAGCACGATCGCCGCCGCACTCGCCGAGGCCGTGCGCAATAGTCTGCGGCACGCCACGGTCGCCGGGCGCGAGGTGCGCCGCACCGTCACTGTGACGATCAGCGCGGGCGGCATCCGCGTCGTCTTCCGCGACGACGGCGCGGGTTTCGACCTGAGCGCAGTGCCCGTCGATCGGCTCGGCATCTCGGTGAGCATCCTGGGCCGTATGCGTCAGCTGGCCGGTGGCGCCGGGTTCGTGGAATCCGAGCCGGGTGAGGGGACGACGGTGACCTTGGTGTGGGGCGGACATGGCTGAGCAGGAGACCGAATTCGGCCTGCGCGACCTGCTGGGGCTGCGCGACCGCGCGGCTTGGCTGTTCCTGGTCATCCTCGAAGCGACCATCGTGCTGTACATGATCCGGAACTTCTCCGAATCACCGGTGGCCGCCGCGGTCGCGGCGCTGGTCGTCCTGGCGCTGGCCGGCGTCGTGGTGCTGGTGACGCCCGACGATCCGCTGCCCTGGCCCGCGACGGTGTTCGTCGCCGCCGCCGGGCCGCTCGCCACCACCCTCACTTCGTTCGACGTCGAGCACGGCTGGTCGAAGCAGGTGTGGACGGCGTTCGCCGCGTCCTATGTGCTCGCCGTGCTGGTGCTACGGGGACGGCTCGCCGCGGCCTGGCTCGGTGTCGCGGGGATCGGCGTGGTGATCGCCGTGGTCGGTGTGGTCGCGGGCCTGCGGGTGGGCGTCGTCGTCGGTTCGATCGTGCCGGTGGCCACCGTCGCGGGGGTCTCCCTGTTCGCGGCGCTCATGCGCCCGACCCAGCGTTCGCTGCGGCTGCTGCGCGAGGAAGCGGCCATGCGCGCCGCCGCGGAGGCCGCGATGGCCGCGGAGAACGGCGAACGCACCCGGCAGCTGGCCCGCCTGGACGCGGTGGCGCGCCCGATCCTGGAGCGCATCGCCGACGGCGACGAGCTCAGCGCCGACGAACGGGAACAGTGCAGGCTGCTGGAAGCCGAACTGCGCGACGGTCTGCGCGCCCCGCAGCTGGCCACCGAGCAGCTCAGCAGCGCAGCCCGGGGAGCCCGCTCCCGCGGCGTCGAGGTGATCCTGCTCGACGACGGCGGTTTCACCGGCGTCCCGCACCGGGTGCGCCAGCAGGTGATCGCCGCCGCCACCCGGGAACTGGACGCCGCGAACGAAGGCTCGGTCACCGTCCGCATCCTCCCGAGCGGCCGCCGCATCCTGGCCACCGTCCTGGCCACCGCCGAGGACCGGGACCGCCGCACCGAGATCGACGCCACCGGCACGGTCACCGTCTCGACCTGAGGTCTCCAACCCAACAGCACTCGCTACCACGCGACGCGATCCGGCCAACTTCCAGCCGCGTGCACCGAGTAGCGAGTTCCATGCCTACGCGCCCAGCCCACCGCAACCACGACTTTCGAGCGAAGCGAGATCGAGCATCCGCCGTTCGCGGCCCGGCTCGCGTCCGAGTGACCGCCGCGTCCGCGACGAAGGACAGGCGGCGTTCGGGTTGAGCCAACAGCCCTCGCACCACGCGACGCGATCCGGCCAACTCCCAGCCGCGTGCACCGAGTAGCGAGTTCCATGCCTACGCGCCCAGCCCACCCCAACCACGACTTTCGAGCGAAGCGAGACCGAGCATTGCCCGTTCGCGGCCCGGCTCGCGTCCGAGTGACCGCCGCGCAAGCGACGAAGGAGCAAGCGGCGGTCACTCGGACGCGAGCCATAAGGGGGCCGCGAACACCCAGCGCCGAAGGCGCTGGAAAAAAATACTGTCAGTCCCCCGTGGCATTGTTCCCTTCATGCGAAAGATGGGCGTGGCGGCGGCGCGGCGAACAGCGTTGGCGGCGCAGGGTTTCGGGGCGCGCCGGCCCGGGCGGGTTACGCGGCGGACGGTGCTCGGAGTTCTGGACCGGACTCAGTTGCTGCAATTGGATTCGGTGTCGGCGGTGGTGCGGGCGCATTACGCGCCGGTGTTCAGCCGGATCGGACCCTACGATCGCACCCTGCTCGATCAGGCCGCGTGGAGCAACGGCACGCGGCGGCCGCGGGCGCTCGTCGAGTATTGGGCGCACGAGGCGGCTCTCATCCCGGTCGAGGACTGGCCGCTGATGCGCTGGCGGATGCGGCAGTACGAGCACGGGCGCTGGTCCGGTATGCGCAAGGTGGTCGAGCGCAACCCCACCTTGGGTAAGGACATCCTGGACGTGATCACGGCGGTGGGCGCGGCCACCGCCGGCGAGGTGGAGCGCCACCTCGAGCTGGACAAGCCGCGGCCGAAGGGTTCCTGGTGGAACCTGAGCGATACGAAGATGATCTGCGAACAGTTGTTCGCGGCGGGCGCGTTGTCCGTGGCCACCCGCGTCGGATTCACCAGGCACTACGACCTGACCGAACGGGTGTTGCCGCCGGAGGTGCTGGCGCGCGAGGTCTCGGAGCAGGACGCCGTTCGTGAGCTGGTGCTGCGCGCGGCCACCGCGCACGGCATCGGCACCGAAGCGGACCTGCGCGATTACTACCGCCTGCACCGCAGCCAAACCGAGCCCGCCATCGCCGATCTGGTGGACGCGGGCGAGTTGATCCCGGTGGAGGTGGCGGGTTGGGGGAAACCGGCCTACCTGCGGGCGGGCGCACCTACACCGCGCCGCGTCGAAGGCGCCGCGCTGCTGTGCCCTTTCGACCCGCTCATCTTCTTCCGTGCGCGCACCGAGCGGATCTTCGACTTTCACTACCGCATCGAGATCTACACACCCGAACACAAACGGGTGCACGGCTACTACGTCTTCCCGTTCCTGCTCGACGGTGCCCTCGTCGGCCGCGTCGACCTGCGCGCGGAGCGCACCAACGGCCGGTTGTCGGTGCCCGCCGCGTTCGCCGAACCCGGGTACGACACCCCGGCCACCGCCCACGCCCTCGGTGGGGCGCTGCGCGAGATGGCCGATTGGCTCGAACTGGACGAGGTCGCCGTGGGCGATCGCGGCAATCTCGCCGCAATGCTGTAGCGCTACTGGGTCAGCTGTCTCGTTTGGGCCCGTACCCGCGCATCTGGTCGCGCAAGGCCCCGTGGACAGCGCTCGACAGCCACGAGTTCAGTGACTGACCGCTCTGTGCGGCAGCCTCTTCCGCGCGCGCCTTCATCTGCTCCACCAGTCGCAACGTGACCCTGCTGATGTCTCCGGTCATCTCCTCGAAGGTGGGTGGTTCGTCGCCGGTCGTGCTCTTGCGCACATCGATGGCGGCGTCCGTGCCGTCCACCGAGACGTGTACCGTTCGGTCGCCGAGCGCGGCGCTGACCTCGGCGGCGAGGTCCGACAGCGCGGCGAGCAGCATCAGGCGGGCCGGGCCCTCGGTGGCCGCGGCCAGCGCCGCCGCCGTGGCCTGGGTCTTCTCGTCGCCGAGCGCCGCGGCGGCGATCAGGTCCTCGCGCAGCCTGCTGGTGTACTTGTTCAGATCCATGATGTCAGTGTGACGTCATTCCTGATGTCGGGCAAGCCGCAGTTCGACATCATGGTGGCGTCACCGATATGGATTCGCGTCTGTGTTGCGGCCTGATCGCCGACGAGGGTGTCGAGGGCGTGTCCCGGACCGGGTAGCCTTTCTGACCATGAAGAACGGTGAATCGACGCCAACGGAGCTGCGTGCGTCCGGCACGGTCGGTGTCGCGATGGTGACCCCCTTCAGCGCCGACGGCAAGCTCGACGTCGATTCCGGGGTCGCGCTCGCGGCCCGCCTGGTCGACCGCGGCGTCGACCTGCTCGCGATCTCGGGCACCACCGGTGAATCGCCGACCACCACCGAATCGGAGAAAGCCGACCTGCTGCGCGCCGTCGTCGACGCCGTGGGCGAGCGCGCGACCGTCATCGCGGGGGCGGGCACCTACGACACCGCCCATTCGATCGAGTTGGCGCGTAACGCGCAGCGGGCGGGTGCGCACGGTTTGCTCGTGGTGACGCCGTACTACTCCCGGCCCTCGCAGGAGGGGCTCATCGCGCACTTCACCGCCGTCGCGGACGCTACCGACCTGCCGGTCACTCTCTACGACATCCCGGGACGGTCGGTGGTGCCGATCGCCAGCGACACCATTCGCAAGCTCGCCGAGCACCCGCGCATCGTCGCGGTCAAGGACGCCAAGGGCGACCTGAACATGGGCGCCGAGCTCATCGCGAGCACCGGCCTGAGCTTCTACTCCGGTGACGACGCGCTCAACCTGCCCTGGCTGTCGGTCGGCGCGACCGGATTCATCAGCGTCATCGGCCATCTCGCGCCCGAACGGCTGCGCGCGCTGCTGGAGGCGTATACGGCGGGGGAGGTGGTGCGCGCCCGCGAGATCAACACCACGCTGCTGCCGCTGCACGCCGCGATGGCCCGGCTGGGCGGGGTCGCGATGAGCAAGGGCGGCCTGCGGCTGCTCGGCATCGAGGTCGGCGAACCGCGCCTGCCGCAGCTGATGCCCACCGGCGAGCAGCTCGAGCTGCTCGCCGCAGACCTGCGAGCGGTCGGAGTGCTTTCGTGAGCGAGTCCCTATCCCGTCGCCGCCGCAGCGCCTCCCGTCCCGCGGGAGCGCCCGCCCCCGCCGCACCGGTGGAGCGGGTGACGCAGGC
>NZ_JABLTE010000078.1 GCF_013315795.1 Nocardia barduliensis | reverse complement strand
TGCCTACTCACCTCCCGCACGCTACCGGCCGCGAGTGGCGCACGGTCGCCGCGTCGCCCGCGAAGAGCGCTCCACCGACAGCCAGTCGGTGCACACCGCCGCATCATCGGACTCCAGTGCCGTGCCACTCACCGTTCGGCGCGTCGGGGAAGCCAGCGGGGGGTGAGGGCGGCTATGGCGAGGATAGAGGCGCCGAGCAGCGCGAGGAGGGTGGACATCGACCACCAGAGCGTCACGAGGGCGGCGAAGCCGAAGACCGCCAGGGCGATCACCTCGCCGAGCAGCCCCGAGACCGAGGTGACGGTGGCTCGGGCCGGACCCTCGATGGCGTCCTGGAGACGCGCGCCCGCGACGATCCCCGCGTTGTAGACGATGCCGTAGGAGACTCCGATCGACCCGAACCCGAGGCCGGTCAGCAGGTACACCGTGTCCGGGCGACCGGCCGCGAGACCGGCGATCACCGCGCCACCGAGGAACAGCACGCCCGCGACACCGACCGCGATCGCCATCGTCCGGCCCGACATCCCTTCGGTACGACCCGCCAGCACCGAACCGGCCAGCGAGCCGAGCACGGTGAGACCGACCAGCAGGGGCACCACGGCTGTCGAGACGCCCGCTTCCTCCGCCAGCAGGGCGAAATACTCGTCGAACGCCGTGATCCCGAACAGCAGGGCGCCCAGCAGCACGCCGCAACGCACCGCCCGCACACGAATCGCCTCGCCCACACCGGTCTTCAGCATGGTGAGGTATCGCGCGAACGGCCGCGGCTGCGCCACAACGCGTTCCGCCGCGATCGTTTCCGAAGCCTCCTCTTCCAGGTCCTCGACGTCCACCGCCGACACCGCCTTCGGCGCGGTGGGCAGCGACAGCGCGATCAGTGTGTGCACACCCGCGATCACGACGCTGGACCAGCCGACGAGCGCATAGCCACCGTAGAGGTACAGGGGCGTGGCGGCGACGATCGCGACGACGACAGCCGCTTCCGCACCGGCCCGGGTGTAACCCAGGACGCGCGGGTAGGACCCGGACTCGCCGCGGGCGGCGAGGTCGTCGTAGAGCAACGCCTCGAACGTGCCGGAGGCCAACGCGCCCGAGGTGCCCCACAGCACGAATCCGGCGGCGAAACCCGCGAACGAGGGCGCGGCGGTCCACAGCGCGAATCCGGCGGTGAGCAAGACACCGCTGAGCGCGAGCAGCCCGCGCCGCGACACCGTGTCCGCCCACGCCCCGGAGGGCACCTCGAGCAGGAATGATGTCGTCGACCAGATCGCGAACAGCAACGAGATCTGCCCCGTGCTCATGCCGTGGTCGGCGAACAGCAGGGCATACAGCGCGTAGAGCGGAATCAGTTCACCGATGCTCTTGAAGAGCACCGCCCGAACCGTCAGCGAGCGCAGGCCGATGGGGTGCGCGCTACCCGCCCGGCGGGCGCGCAGCGCTTCGGCGAATCAACTGGCGTAGATGAGCAAACGCATGTCGATCAGCATGCTCAGGGCCGGACCCGCCGTCAAGCGAATTACGGCAGCGGCACCCAGCCATTGGCCGTCACCGAGTCCCCGCCGCCGAGTTCTCCGTCCGTGACGCCGGGACCGACCCGGCCCTTGTTCTCGTTGAGGTCGCTGATCAGCTCCGAGACCGGGTGCGAGTCGCTGTAGTGATAGCCCTGCGCGAGCGCGAAACCCAGTTCGGTGAGCACCGCGGCTTGGTACTCGGTCTCCACGCCTTCGGCGATGACCTGCAGGTCCAGCGCGTTGGACAGCGCGGCGATCACGCCGAGCAACGGCGGCGCAGGCGAATCCGAACGGATCGCGGCGACGAAGGACTGATCGACCTTGAGGATGTCGCTCGGCAAGGTGGCCAGCCTGCTGAGCGAGGAGTAACCGGTGCCGAAGTCGTCGATGGCGATGCGCACGCCCCGGTCGCGCAGGGTGTGCAGGTTCTCGATCGCGGTCTGCGATTCGGCGGCCAGTTCGCTCTCGGTCACCTCGAGCACCAGCTGATCGGCGGGCCATCCGGTGCTCGCGAGGATGCCCGCCACCCGGTCGGCGTAGCCGGCCTCGGCCAACTCCAGCCCGCTGACGTTCACGTTCAGGGTCAGATCCAGCTGGGCGAAGGTCTCCTGCAACCGCGCGGCGTCCGCGCAGGCGCGACGCAGCACCAGCTCGTCCAGATCGGCGATGAGGTCGTACTCCTCGGCGACGCGGATCAAGCCCTCGGTGGTGACATCCGGCTGGGCGCTGGACGACCAGCGCAGCAGCGCCTCCACGCCGACCGCCTTGCCGCCGCCTTCGGTGAGGCTGACGATCGGCTGGTAGTGCACGTCGAGGGCGCCGCGGTCGATCGCCTCGCGCAGCTCCACCGCCAGCGGCAGCTGCCGGGACGACTCCAGCACCGTCCGGTTGCGTCCGGCCTGCTTGGCCCGGTACAGGCCCACATCGGCGCGGCTGACCAGCAGCGACCCGGATTCACCCGGCTGCCAGGAGGTCACGCCGGCCGAACAGCCGGTGGTCACCGCCGCGCGCAATTGTTCGGTGAGCAGGATCGCGGCCTGCTCGGTGGTGTTCGGCAGCAGCAAGGCGAACGCGTCGCCGCCGTAGCGCGCCAGGCGCTGGTCGGGGGCCAGCAGTTTCGACCAGGTGTCGGCCACCCGCTGCAACACCGCGTCACCGGCGCGGTGCCCGAGATGGTCGTTGATCTTCTGGAAGCGGTCCAGGTCGACCAGCACCAGCGCGAGCCCGTGCCCGGACCTGGTGGCCTGCTGGATCGCGGTGTTCAGCGCGCGGTCGAAGCCGCGGCGGTTGAGCAGGCCGGTGAGCACGTCGATATCGGCTTCGGACGCCATCCTGGTCAGGATCCCGACGACGACGCCGACGCCGAACGTCACGCCCGCCGGAATCAGGCCCGACCACCACGGCAGCCCTGGCGTCACCGGCCGCGCGGGCAGCACCCACAGGCACAGCGCCAAGGCGAACGCGATATGGGCGGCGGCCTGCGACCAGGCGAAGAACAGCGCGGCGTCACACGCGATGAACACGTAGAACGCCGCCAGGCTGATCGCGCCCACCGTGTTCGGGAAGGAGTGCACCGCGATCGTCACCAGCACCGTCGCGATCGCGACGTAGACGTGGTGGATCGAATGCGGCAGCCGCGGACCCCACGCGAGCAGCGTGAGACCGAGCACCAGCGCTACCACTGCTGCCCCGCCTACCAGCGGCCGATTACCCTCCTCACCAGGGGCGACGGCGGTGATCAGCAGACCGAGCACCCCGCCCATGACGTAGAACGCCCCGGTGGTACGAGCCATGACCATGGCCGTCGCCAGCGCTGACGCGGCCCGCACCCGGGTTCGGGTATCGCCGCGAGACCCGATTCCTCGCACGATGAACAGCCTAGACACAAGGAATCCCGCCGGTTGCCACATCCCGGGAATCCGGCATGGCGAACCAGTGGCTATTCACCTGAACGTCATTCGCGCGTAGTCAATTCGACGGCCGCAGCACGTCGGTGCCGACGAACGGAACCAGCGCTGACGGCACGCGGACCGACCCGTCGGCTTGCTGATGGTTCTCCAGGATGGCCACGATCCAGCGGGTGGTCGCCAGCGTGCCGTTCAGCGTGGCGGCGATCTGCGGCTTCCCGTTCTCGTCGCGGTAGCGCACCGAGAGCCTGCGGGCCTGGTAGGTGGTGCAGTTGGAGGTCGAGGTCAGCTCCCGGTAGGTCCGCTGGGTGGGCACCCACGCCTCGCAGTCGAATTTGCGGGCGGCCGAGCTGCCGAGATCGCCGGCCGCGACGTCGATCACCCGGTAGGGCACCTCGACCGCCGCGAGCATCTCCTGTTCCCAGGCGAGCAGGCGCCGGTGTTCGGCGTCGGCCTGGTCCGGCGTGGTGAAGACGAACATCTCGACCTTGTCGAACTGGTGCACCCGGATGATGCCGCGGGTGTCCTTGCCGTAGCTGCCCGCTTCCCTGCGGAAACACGACGACCAGCCCGCATACCGCTTGGGCCCGCCGCTGAGGTCGAGGATCTCGTCCGCGTGATAGCCCGCAAGCGGCACCTCCGAGGTGCCGACCAGGTAGAGGTCGTCGTCGGCGAGGTGGTAGACCTCGGCCGAATGCTGGCCGAGGAATCCGGTGCCCGCCATGACCTCGGGACGCACCAGCACCGGCGGGATCATCATGGTGAAGCCGTTGGCCACGGCCTTCTGCGCGGCCAGCTGCAGCAGACCCAGCTGCAGCAGCGCGCCGTAGCCGGTCAGGAAGTAGAAGCGGGCGCCGGAGACCTTCGCGCCGCGCTCCATGTCGATCAGGCCGAGCGACTCACCGAGCTCGAGATGGTCCTTCGGCGCGAAGTCGAATTCCCTTGGCGTGCCGATGGTCTCCAGCACGACGTAATCGTCCTCGCCGCCCGCGGGCGCGCCCTGCTGCACCACGTTCGAGATGGCGCGGTGCGCGGCGTCCAGGTCGGCGTCGGCGGCGTGCTGCGCGGCCTCGGCCTCCTTGACCTTGACCGACATCTCCGACGCCTGCGCCAGCAGCGCGGAGCGCTCCTCCTTGCTCGCCTTCCCGATCAGCTTGCCCATCGCCTTGTGCTCGGCGCGCAGGTTGTCCGCGGTGGCCACCGCGGCACGCCGCGCCGCGTCCGCCTCGAGCAGCGCGTCGACGAGGGCGGGGTCTTCGCCGCGAGCGCGCTGCGAGGCGCGGACCGCGTCGGGGTCGTCCCGCAGGAATCGGAGGTCGATCATGGGCCACCAGCCTAGTGGTCGGCAGGTTGCCGTTTCACCCCGATATCCCAGGATGCGGTCCATCTGCCCCGGATCGCGCGCATAGTGGGCTGGTGGGCACCACTTTCGACGAGACAGCCATCGACAACGCGCTCGCCGACCTGACGGCGGGCGAGAAAGTGTGGGCCACCACTCCGCTGCGCCGCCGCCGCGAACTGCTCGACGAGATCCACGCCCGAGTCGGCCGCTTCGCCGAGGACTGGGTCCGGGCCGCGTGCGTCGTCAAGGACCTTCCCGCGGACTCCCCGCTGGTCGGCGAGGAATGGATGTCCGGTCCGCTCGCCCTGTTGCAGGCCACCGACGCGCTGTCGGCCACCCTCGCGGCGCTGGACGCCGGGCGCAGCCCGCTGGCCGGCCGCACGCTGCGGGAGGCGCCGGGCGGCCGGGTCGCGGTGCCGATCCTCCCGTTCGGCGTCTACGACCGGCTACTGCTCAACGGCTTCCGCGGCGATGTGTGGCTGCGGCCCGGCGTCGACGCGGGCACCGCGCGCAAGCGAGCCGGACTCGCCCAGCTGGATCCCACCGCGACCGGCGGGATCGGCGCCGTGCTCGGCGCGGGCAACATCACCTCGATTCCGCCGCTGGACGCGCTCTACGAGCTGTTCGCGCACAACCGCGTGGTCGCGCTGAAGCTCAACCCGATCACCGACCCGCTGTTCACCGTGTTCGAGATGGTGTTCGAACCGCTGCTGGAACTGCGCGTGCTGCGCATCCTCACCGGCGGCGCGCGGCAGGGCGGCTACCTGGTGGGTCACCCCGATGTCGCGCACGTGCACATGACCGGCAGCGCGCAGACCCACGACGCGATCGTGTGGGGTCCCGGCGCGGAGGGCCTGGAGCGCAAGAAGGACAACCGGCCGCTGCTGGACAAGCCGATCACCAGCGAGCTGGGCGGCGTCTCGCCGACCATCGTGGTGCCGGGCGACTGGTCCCCCGCCGACCTGCGCTACCAGGCCGAGCACGTGGCGACCCAGCGGCTGCACAACGGCGGCTACAACTGCGTGGCCGCGCAGGCGGTGGTGATCGGCTCGACATGGGACCGCAAGGACGAGTTCCTCGCGGAACTGCGCCTGGCCATGGAGCGGGCGCCCCAGCGCAGCGCGTACTACCCGGGCAGCGACGCGCGGGTCGCCGACGCGCTGGCCTCCTACCCGGAGGCCGAGCGGCTCGGCGCGGGGCGCGTGCTGATCGACGGGTTGCCGCGAACCGGCACGCCGCTGCTGCGCACGGAGTACTTCTCCCCTGTCCTCGGCGTGGTCGAGCTGCCCTACGCGGGCGGCGAGTTCCTGCACCGTGCGGTGGACTTCGCGAACGCCGAGCTGACCGGGACGCTCGGCGCGAACGTCATCGCCCATCCGACGACCATCCGCAGGCTCGGCACAGCCTTCGACCGCGCGATCGAGCGGCTGCGCTACGGCGCGATCGCGGTCAACGCCTGGACCGGCCTCGCCTTCCTCGCGCCGCGCGCCGCCTGGGGCGCGTTCCCCGGGCACACCCTGGACGACGTGCAGAGCGGGATCGGCGTGGTGCACAACGCCCTGCTGCTCGACGACGTGGAACGCACGGTGGTGCGCGGCCCGTTCCGGCCCGCGCCGCGCTCGCTGCTGGGCGGCGAGCGCGCGCTCTCCCCGAAGCCGCCGTGGTTCGTCGGCAACGAGACGGCCGCCGTCACCGGGCGCAGGCTCACCGAGTTCTACTCCGGCGCCAACCCGGCCCGGCTGCCCGGCGTCTTCCTGTCGGCCGTGCGCGGCTGAACCGCGCGCCTCGTGCCGCGCCGATCGGGGCAGGTCGTGGCACCGAGGCACCGACGCTGCCATGATGGACCGCGATGTCCTCCGAACATGTGTCCCGGTCCCCGAAGGCGCCCAAGCGCGGCGCGTCCTCGCGCGCCGACGCGGTGCGCCGCTCGTTCGACTCGGCCAAGGCGAAGCTCGCCGACAGCGATCTGCGCGACGTGCGGCTGTCGGCGCCCACGTTGCGCTGGGGCCTGCTCGCGGTGGCCGTCGGCGCCGTGGTCGCGGCCCTGGTGACGTTGTTCGTGACCGGCTTCGAGAACGAGACGGGCCTGGAAGCCCACAATCCCGGTGCGCCGGCCCAGCCCGTGCTGGACAAGGAGTTCGGCACCGCGGCCAAGGGCGACTGCCTGAGCTGGACCAAGCCGGACCGGTCCGACCTGGTCAAGGTGAACTGCGCGAGCAAGCACATGTTCGAGGTCGCGGCCGACATCGACATGAGCAGGTATCCGGGCAAGGAGTTCGGCCCCGGCTCGCGGTTCCCGGACTCGCTGCGACTTACCGAACTCAAGGAGGAGCACTGCGTGCCCGCGGTGCACAAGTACATGTCCGGCCGCTTCGACCCGCGGGGCAAGTACATCGTCGGCCTGATGTACCCCAGCCCGGACGGCTGGCAGCACGGTGACCGCACGCTGCGGTGCGGATTGCAGGTCGCGGCCAGCGTCGGCACGCCGCCGTCGGTCGGCAGCGCCACCGAGCACGATCAGTCCAGGGTGTACGAGCCGGGCGTCTGCCTTGGCATCAACCAGAACCTGCCCACCGATCCCGTGGACTGCGCCCAACCGCACGCCGTGGAGATCGTCGCCACCGTCGATCTCGGCGCCCACTTCACCGGCGGACCGCCCGCGAAGGAGGACCAGGACAAATTCGTGGAGGAGGAGTGCTCCCGCACCTCGACCGAGTACCTGGGCGGGCCGGACGTCATCCGCAACAAGACGCTCACGCTGTTCTTCGACTACATCGACGCCCGCAGCTGGATGGCGGGCAGCCGCAAGCTGGACTGCATGATCGGCAAGGGGGCTGATCGGGAGGGCTTCGCGCCGATCACCGGATCGGCAAAGGGCGACATCCTGATCAACGGCCAGGCTCCGGTGCCGCCGCCGAACAGCGGACGCTCCACTCCCGCACCGCTGCCCGGCGCCGCGCCGCTGCCGCCGCAGCCCCAGCCGAGGTAGCCGCGCACCGATGCCCGTCTCGATGTCCGACGACCGTTTCGAGGAATTGGTCGGCGACGCACTGGATCTCATACCGGCCGAGCTGGCCCGCGCGATCGACAACGTGGTGGTGCTGATCGAGCCGCGCAATCCGGAGGATCCGCATCTGCTCGGCCTGTATCACGGCATAGCCCTCACCGAACGCGACAGTCAGTACGGCGGAGCGCTCCCCGACACGGTGACCATCTACCGCGAGACCATTCTCGAACTCTGCGCCGACGAGGCGGAGGTGGTGGAAGAGGTGGCGGTCACCGTGATCCACGAGATCGCACACTATTTCGGCATTGACGAAGACCGCCTGCATCAGCTGGGATGGGGATAGTCTGGACCGTGCTGTATTGCGTACCCCCAGCGGTGGGTGTGTAATCGGCACGGAGATCGAAAAATTGGGGATTCGATGGAACCGATCGCGTTGCTGTCGCGTCCTATCACTCGAAGGGGGAATTCTCGTGGTTCCGCCCCATAGCCACTAGAAGGAGTCGAGTCATGGTTGGACATGTACTGATCGCACCCGAAGCCATCCTCGCCGCCGCGGCCGAACTCGACCTCGTCGCCGAACGTCTGGCCGCCGCCGCGGCGATCACCGCGCCCGCGACGCACGTGCTGCCCTCCGGCGCCGAGGAGGTCTCGTTCCTCAGCGCGAGCCATTTCAATCAGGGCGCCATGTCGCACGACCGTGCGATCGCGCAGGCGATTCTGGAATGCCACCACGCGGCGGCGACGCTGCGCACGCAGCTGGCCCAGCATGTCGCCGGTGATGTGGTGCGCGCCGCGAGCATCAGCGCCATCCAGGTGTAGTTCCGAGACCGCTCAACAAGGTTCGAAGCAGGGGAGAAGTCAAACATGGTTGCAGGAGTCACCGGGGTGATCTGGGCCGCGCGCCCATCGGAGATCAATTCGGCCACCCTTCACGCGGGCGCGCACGCGATCCCGATCTCGGCCGCCGCCACCGCATGGGGTGGGCTCACCGCCGCCTGGGTCGACGCGACGACGACCGTCGCGCGGGTGATGGCCGAACTCGGCGTGGGGATGCAGGGCATCAACGGTATCGCCGCGCTGAGCAAGCTCACGGGCTTCCTCGGCTGGTCCGAGCAGCAGGGCGTGCAGGCGGCCGCGATGGGCGCGAAGGCCGCGGCCAACGCCACCGCCTACACCGTCGCCGCGCTGGCGATGCCGAGCCCGCCCGAGATCGCGGCGGTCAACGCCGCCTTGGCCGCGTCGGCGAACCCGCCGGGCGTGTTGACCGGTGCGTTCGAGGTAGCGGAAGTGGCCAGGCACGCCATGGACATCCGTGCCGCGCTGGTCATGGAGACCTACGAGGCCGCGACCAGCGCCATGGTCGCGACCCCAGCCGAGTTCCTGCAGCCGCCGCCGATCGCCAAGGGCGCGGGCACGGCCACCCCCGAGCAGGCCGCGGAGTCGGCGAGCGAGGTCCCCGCCGATCCGATCCAGGCTGCCGTCGCCGCCACTCAGGCGTTCCTGAGCAACCCCGGTGTGGCGAGCGCGGCCACCCAGGCCGCTCAGGCCGTCGGTTCGATCGCGACCACGGGCGTCTCCACCGTCGGCAACGTCGCGGGCAGCGCGATCGCGGCGGCGACCAGCTCGTCCGCGCCCTCCTTCGCCGGTATGGCTCCGATGGCGATGGGCGCCGGTGCGGCCGCCACCGCGACCGGCGCGGCGACTCGCGCGGTGTCGTTCTCCGGCCCGGGGTCGGCGGCGGGCATCAGCAACGGCTCGCTCAAGCTGCCGGACGGCTGGGGTTCGAGCGGCACGATCGGCGGCGGCGCTGCCCAGGTGCAGGAGACCGTCGCGGTGAAAACCCCCGAGGCGGCGCCGGTTCGGTCGGCGAACAACGGCAGCGGCAATCCTCTGCTCGGCAACCAGGCTCGCAGCGACGAGGACGACGAGGCCGAGCACAACGGCCGGGATTACCTGCGATCCACCGAGCACTTCGACGACGGCCGGTTCACCGCCGACGGCGTCATCGGTGGTGACATCAGCGGGACGGCTAGGTGACCGTACTCGGCGCGGGCCGCGACCCGTCGACGCTCGAGGCGGTGGTGTTGTCGCTGGACGAAATGCAGTTTCTCGTGGAGAAATTGCAGATCGAAGTTCCCGTCGTGTTGAACGCGCGGGCACGTTACGACAACGTGACCGACCACAGAGCGGCGATGGACGCGGCCGCCGAGTCGCTCGCCCAGCGGAAGCTCCTCATCGACGGTGTTGCCCATCGTGATCTGGAGAATCGGCTGCTCGCGCTGAACCGGCCGCACTGGATCATCGCGCTGCGGCTGATCGTCGACGGGTGGGTGAGTCGCTTTTGTCTGGCGCAGGGCGTCGACCTTCCGGTCGTCGCCCTGCGGGGACAGGACTCCTATGTCATCGACGAGGCAGGGACCGACCTGCCCGCCACGGTTCTGGCGGCTCTCGGCTACGCTGAGCCGCTCGAGCTGTACGGCATGAACGCTCCGACCGAAGAGCTGGCCACGATCTTCGGTGACACCGGCGATGCCGCGGCCACGGCCGAGCGGCTGGCGAAGGTGGGCAACCCCAACCAGGATGCGAAGACCTTGGCAGCGGCACTGGTCGAGATCCACTCGTACGCCGAGATCGTCGGCGTGGTGTACGGCGACGGCACCAGGGACGTGGCGGACAATCACATAGCCGTCTTCAACACGCGCGCAGGGCGATTCATCGCGACCGCGAGCAAGTCCGACGACGGCGTGAAGTGGACGTCACTCAGCAGCGGAACTCCCGCGCGACTGCGCACAGCGGTGCAGGATCTCATCAGCTCCCTGCCGGAACGCGAGGATTTCCTCCAGAATCCGAAGCTCTCCTGAGCGCACCGAGCAGGCGTCGCTAGCCCATCGGGTCGTCGGAGGTCGGCGCGACGTCATATCCGAACGGCGGCGTGAACCGGCCCCAGCGAATGCACTCCCACCCGCCGTCCGGCATCGGGACCAATTCGATGGTCTCGGTGTTGTCCAAATGGTTGTTCGTGGTGAACGGCGGTCGCACGTCCGCGAGCGTGCGGCCGACGAGCCGCATGGCGGCGCCGTGGCTGACCACCATCACGTCGCCATGGCTGTCGGCGTCCGGGGTCAGATACGTATTCCGCAATTCCGCGAGCACGGGCAGGAACCGATCCAGGACGTCCTGGGCGGATTCCCCACCGGGCACCCGCAGCGCGAGATCCCCTTCGTGCCAGGCGCGGTAGATCTGCTGGAAGGTCCGGTGGGCCTCCTCGTCGTGCTGTCCCTCCAGGTCACCGGCCTGTACCTCGTGTAAGCCGTCGAGCACCATGGCGGCCACACCGGTGGCCGCCTCGATGTAGCTCGCGGTCTGACGCGCTCGCAACGCCGCCGAGGAGAACAGCACCTTCGGCGGCCGGAGCAGGCCCTCACCGAAGGTCTTCGCCTGTGCCGCACCGCGTTCGGTCAGCGGCAAACCAGGAATCCTGGTGTCCAACAGCTTGGCGACGTTGCCTTCGGTCTCCCCGTGCCGGACCAGAATCAATCGTCCGGTCATAGGTCCGCTTTCCCCTTTCTCAACTGGATCAACCACTCGGCCGCGGCTTCGTCCGACGGTGGCGGCGTACCGGTCGCCGAAGTCGCAGGCCAGGACCCGAGGAACCGGATCCGCGCGGTGCGGTGCAACGCTTTGAGCGCCTCGGCCACCGCCGTGTCATCGATGTGCCCGACGCAATCGAGATAGAAACGGTAGGTACCCATACCGGTTCGGGTGGGACGGGACTCGATTCTGGTGAGATCGATGCCGCGGGTGGCGAACTCGGCGAACGCGCGCATCAGCGCGCCCGGTACGTTCGGCAGCTCGAGCACGATGGAGGTGCGGTCGGTGCCGGTGGGCGGCGGCGCCACCGTGGGCCGGGTGCACAGCACGAAGCGGGTGATCGCCTGCTCGTGGTCGGCGACCCCGGACGCCAGTGCGATCAACCCGAGCCGTTCTCCCGCCAGGGCGGTCGACACGGCCGCGTCGGCATGGCCCGCCACCACGTCTTCGGCAGCGGCGGCGTTGGACGCCGAGGTGTAGGACCGCGCCTGCGGCAGGTGCCGCGCCACCCACATCCGCACCTGGGCGCCGGCCACCGGGTACGCGGCGAGAGTGCGCACGTCCGACAGCGCGGTGCCCGGCTTGCCGAGGATCGTGAAGCTCACCTCGAGTTCGGTCTCGGCGACGATCTGCAGACGCGGGCCGATTGCCAGCGAGTCCAGCGTGGCCGAGATCGATCCCTCGACGGAGCTCTCGATCGGCACCACCGCGCCGTCCACGTCACCGGCGCGGATCAGGTCGAGCGCGGCCCCCTGGCTGGGCGCGGCGATCCGCTCGACGGGTCCGTCGAAGGTTCCCGAGGATTCGAGTTGGGCGAGGGCCATCTCGGTGAAGGTTCCGGACGGCCCGAAGTACGCGATTCGCGGCACGGTTACGAGATTACTTGCGCACTCGCCCGGCTCCCCACCGATTGCGAGTGCGCGGCCGGTGACACACGGCCGCAGGCGCACCGTTCAACCTCCGTTGAGCACCCGCAACGCGTCGTTCACCCGGTCGGTGGCCTCGGTTTCCACGGCGAGCAGGACGGAGCGGACCGCCTCGACGGCCGGGGGTTTCAGCGCGGTCAGGAAGGCGATATCGGGGTTGCGCCATGCGGTGCCGATGTCGTCGCCGCACAGGGCGGCGGCCGTGGCCGCGACGATGGCCACCGCGCGCTCTCCGGATGAAGTACGCGCGACGAATCCGGTGTCGGTGTGGGCTACCTGCGCGAGGAAGTCGGCGATATCGGCATCCGGGGCATCCAAGTCCAGGGTCGGCGCGGCGGGGCTTGCACCGATGTTGCGGACCAAGCCGTCGGCCAGGCCGCGCCGCGGGGGCGCGGACAACGTCACCAGCACCGGTTGCCCGGATTCCGTCCCTTCCGCCACGCCCTCACCGTAACAAGCCCGATCCGCCGGAACCGCTCCGGTGACTTCGCTCGACTCGATCGAAACGCTTGCGGAACCGAACGACGTCACTTAGCTTAGGGTAACCTAATCAAGCGCCGCCCGCTCCACGGAGGTTTGTATGCCGCGTCCGTCCCTGACCGTCGCACCGTCCACCGCCGAGCGGGTGCGCAGCGCGTGCGCCCACGCGGAGCAAGCGGTGCTGGCCATGCCCGGCATCGATCCCACCCCCGCCTCCGTGCACCACGTACGGCAGTGCGGCGACGCTGTGATCGCGGTGCCCACCGCGTCGGTCGCCGCGGTGCTGGCGGGCAACTCCGGAGAGCACGGCGCGCCCGCGGTGCTCGAACTGACCGACCACGCCCCGCTGCCGCTGCGCGAGCCGGTGCGCGCACTGGTCTGGCTGCGCGGCTGGGTGCGCGCGGTGCCCACCCAGGCGCAGCGCGCGCTGGCCGGCGAGGTGGCCAAGGAGCACCCCCATCCCGGACTGCTCGACGTCGGCTTCGGCGCCACCCTGCTGCGACTGGTGATCAACTCCGCGGTGGTGGCCGACTCGACCGGCGCGGAATCGGTGAGCATCGACGAGTTGCGGATGGCCCAGCCGGATCCGTTCTGCGCCATGGAATCCGCGTGGCTGCAGCACATGCAGGCCGACCACGCCGACGTCGTCGCCCAGCTGGCCAGGCACCTGCCGCCGCGCCTGCAACGCGGCATCGTGCACCCGCTGGCCATCGACCGCTACGGACTCACCCTGCGGGTGGAAGGGCACGACGGCGACCACGACTTCCGCCTGCCGTTCAGCGCCCCGGCCGACGACGTCGAGGCACTCAGCCGAGCCGTGCGCATGCTGGCGGGCTGCCCGTTCCTCAACGGCCTGCGCCGTATCTGACCGCGTCGCCCCCCGCGGTACCGGTGGGCGACCCGGGAAGCACGGCGCGAAGCGTGGCACCGCGCCGAAGCGGAGCAAGCAGCGTCGGCCGCGTCGGGCACCGATCCGACGCCCGCCCCCGTGCACGTCGTCCAGCGATGTCGTGATCGCGGTTCGGACCATGCCCGCCGCGATACCGGCGGGCAACTCCGGGGAGCACGGGCGCGAAGCGTGGCACCGAGCCGAAGTAGGCGGAATCGCGCCAGGTTGTGCCTGGTCGTGATTCGACGGCGACGCCCCGCGCGCCGCGCCGAGCGCGAGCAATAGATTCGACCCATGCGCGCGGAGTCCGGGGCCCAAGGGGACGAGGCCGAGCCGACCGATCAGGAGCGGCTGGCGATCAAACTCGAGATCGCCGTGGTGCTGCTCGTCACGTTCGGGCTCAGCGGGCTGAGCGCCGCGCTGTCGCTGGTGGAGAGTGCGCTCGCCCCGGGCGGGCTCGGTGGTCGGACGGTGGCGCTGAACCCGTCGCGAGCCACGCAATCCACCATCGACCTGCTGTTTCAACTGCTCAGCGTGCTGCGACTGGTGGGCTGGGCGGCGCTGGGGCTGTATCTGCTGTGGCGCGGCGGCATGGGACCGCGCCTGATCGGGCTGGCGAACCGCATTAGGTGGCGCGCGGACGTGCTGCCGGGCCTGGCACTGGCGGCGATCATCGGGTTGCCGGGGCTGGGACTGTATCTCGCCGCGCATGCCTTGGGCTTCAGCGTGACGATCGTGCCCGCCTCGCTCGGCGATTACTGGTGGCGGCTGCCCGCGCTCATCCTGTCGGCCTGTGCGAACTCGCTGGCCGAAGAGGTCATCGTGGTGGCGTTCCTGCTCACCCGGCTACGCAGGCTCGGCTGGTCGGCGAACTCCGCATTGCTCACCTCCGCGCTGCTGCGTGGCAGTTATCACCTGTACCAGGGGTTGGGCGGCGGGCTCGGAAATATTGTGATGGGCGTCATATTCGGACGCTATTGGCAGCGCACGAACAGGCTGTGGCCGCTGGTGCTCGCCCACGCGACCATCGACGCGGTGGCCTACATCGGATACACCGTTCTGCGCGGCCATGTTTCGTGGCTTCCGTGACGCAACCGTGCTCGTCGGAGTGCTAACAGCGCGGCGCTGGCAACGAATTACGAAGCAGCGCCGCTTCCGCGTGCGCGGTGTCCACATGCGGCACCTCACAGACGCCCGATAAGTAGAGTCTCAGTGATGAACGGCGACGACCCCCAGCGCAACGCGCGTCCGCGCCGGATGCCGCCGCCCGGCCGGTCCGGTGAACCTCCGATGGGCCGGCGCATGCCGCCGCCGGGCCCGGGCGCACCGTCGCCGATCGAGCCCACGCATGTGATTCGCCGCGACGGATCGGCCGACCCGCACGCGCAGCCGTTGGCGTATTCGCAGCTTCCGCCGGAACACGCACGGCGAAGGCCGCCTCCTCCCCCGCCGCGCGGGCACGCCCCGACGCAACGTCCCGTCCCCCATCGCGAGGGCCCGACGCACGCGCCCACTCAACGACCGGTCCCGTACCACGAAGGGCCGCCGCACGCGCCGCCCAAGCAACCGCGTTCTTATCGTCAGGGCCCCCCGCCGATGCCGCCGCGCGGCGAACGACCGGCCCGCGCGCCGCGACCGCGCCGCAAGCGCCACCCCTTCCGCTGGTTCCTGGTGATCCTGCTGGTGCTGGTGCTCGGCGCCGTCGGGGCCGTCATCCAGCTGGACAACTCGCTCAACCGCATCCCCGCGCTGACGAACTACGCCAAGCGGGTCGGCGACACCCCCGGTACGAACTGGCTGCTGGTCGGCTCCGACGGCCGCGGTGACCTGAGCCCCGAGCAGGAGCAGGAACTCGCCACCGGCGGCGAGGTGGGCCCCGAGCGCACCGACACGATCATGCTCGTGCACGTGCCGAAGTCGGGCAAGACCACCCTGGTCAGCCTGCCGCGCGACTCGTACGTCAGCATTCCCGGCCAGGGTAAGGACAAGCTGAACGCGGCGTTCGCGATCGGCGGGCCCGCGCTGCTCGTGCAGACCGTGGAGCTCGCCACCGGCCTGCGCATCGACCACTACGCGCAGATCGGCTTCGGCGGCTTCGCCAGCGTGGTCGACACGCTCGGCGGCATCGACGTCTGCGTGCCGAAGCCGATCGACGACCCGCTCGCGGGCATCGACCTGCCCGCGGGCTGCCAGCGGCTGAACGGACCGCAGGCGCTGGGCTTCGTCCGCAGCCGCGCGACCGCGCTCGCCGACATCGACCGGATGAACAACCAGCGGATCTTCATGGCCGCCCTGCTGAAGAAGGCGACCAGCGGCGCCACCCTGGCCAACCCCTTCAAGCTGTGGCCGCTGGCCTCCGACACCGCGAAATCGTTGAAGGTCGACAACGGCGACCACATCTGGCACCTCGGCGGACTCGGCTGGGCGCTGCGGGGTGAAACCGTCGCCACGGCGGTACCGGTCGGCGGATTCGACGACACCGCCAGCGGCAATGTGCTGCTCTGGGACAAGGACAAGGCGAGCCGGTTCTTCGACGCGCTGGCCGGGGACCGCCCCGTCCCCGAGGACCTGCTGACACGGTAGCGTCGATGCCATGCCGGACACCGACGATGCCGACGAGTCCTTCCCCGACTTGCTGCGCACGCAGATCCGCCATGGATTCACCAGTGCCCAGCAGTATCTCGCCGCCGCCGTGTACTTCGACGCCCGCAGACTGCCGCAGTTGGCCGGACACGCCTACGCCCGGTCCCGCGAGCATTACGGCAACGCGCTGCGCATGGTGCAGTACCTGCTGGACCGGGACCTGCCGGTGCAGATCGGCGGGCTGGAGCCGATCGACTCGGCTTTCGAAAGCCCGCGTGCGGCAACGGCTCTGCTGCTCGAGCTCGAGCAGATCCGCAGCGCCCAGATCAGTGATCTGGCTCGCGCGGCCCGGACCTCCGGTGACTATCTGGGCGAACGATTCGTCCGGTGGTTCCTCGAGGAACAGGTGAAGAACGTCGCCGGGATGACCACGCTGCTGTCCGTGATCGACCGCGCCGAAGGCCAGTTGTTCGACGTGGAGGAGTTCGTCGCCCGCGAGCTGCGGGGGCGCCCGCGCTCCGATATCCAAGCGCCGAAAATGGCGGGCGCAGCGAAGAATTAATTAGGCAACACTAGCCTCATTAAGGCTGTACTTGGATGACACGGGGCCTGACCAGCGCTAATGTCGATGCTATGTCAAGCCATCCGGAATCCCCCCGCAGCAAATTCCACAGCCTGTTGCACGATCAGATCCGGCACGAATTCAATGCCGAGCATCAGTACATCGCGATTGCGGTGTGGTTCGACAATGCCGACCTTCCGCAACTGGCCAAGCGCTTCTACAAGCAGGCGGTCGAAGAGCGCAATCACGCGATGATGATCGTGCAGTACTTCCTGGACCGGGATATCAGCATCGAGATCTCCGGCATCGACGCCGCCAAATCGCGGTTCGAGAGCGCCAGGGAGCCGATCGCCCTGGCGCTCGCCCAGGAGAAGACGGTCACCGAGCAGATCATCCAACTGGCGAGCACGGCCCGGGAAGAGGGCGACTACCTCGGTGAACAATTCATGCAATGGTTCCTGAAGGAACAGGTCGAGGAAGTCGCGAACATGACCACCCTGCTCACCATCGCCGATCGCGCCGGGTCGAACCTGTTCGATCTCGAAGAATTCGTGGCCCGGGAAATGAGCGGCCCGAGCGACGCCTCCGGTGCGCCTTCGGTGGCGGGTGGCTCCGTCTGATACGCACGCCGGAAAAGATGAACAGGCCCGGTCCCGCACGCGGAACCGGGTCTGTCGCTATTTATCATCCATACCCGGTCGAGTCGTCTCCAAACGTCGGCTCAATGTCGCCAGGCACGACGGTTCGGTGAGACTTCCCTAACCTCAGCATGTCGACGGCAATTGAAACTGCCGAGTTCCCCGAGGAATGGCTTCTCCCGAATTCCCCGTCGATTCCGGGTTCAGCGCAATGTGACCTGACGCGACCGCAGACCGTCGCGGGAGCGCCGCTCGTCGGCCGTCAGCGGGGCGTCGACGGCCAGCGCCTCGGCCAGGCGCGCGCCGAACTCGGTCGCGGGCTTCAGCCATTCGTCGGCGTGCCGCTCCCGGTCCAAGTCGAACACCGGGACCAGCACGCCGTGCGTGCGGAACGACCCGGCGAAGCGGGAACCCTCGCCCAGATGCAGGCCGCCGGAGGCGTGCACACGGGCCAAGGCCAGCATGAGCGCGTCCTCGTCCTCGGGCCGCACCCAGCGGATGTGCGCCTTCTCACCCGCGTCCACCCACCAGGCGGCGCCGATCGCGTCCGCGTCGAGGGCCAGCCGCGCCGACGGCATGATCGCCTGCTTGGCCTGCTCGATGGTGGCCGCGACCTGCGGGTCGGGCTCGACACCCTCGGGCACCCACCAGTCGAAGTCCTGATGCACGGTCAGCTCCAGGCGCGCGGCGGGATCGATGACGTCGGCCAGCCGCGGCCCGCCCGCGACGCTCTCCACGGAGCTCAGCGAATCACCGGGCTCGGCAGACTGGGTCCACAGGATCGCCGCGGCCAGATCAGCGGCCGGGTCCGCGCTTTGGAACTGCACCTGCGCGCCCACATAGCCGCTGGGCTCGTCACCGGCACGCACCAGCGCGGCCACCGCGCCGGGCAGCACCGTGCCGAGCACGACCGGCCGCTCGGGCGCCACCGAAGGCGACAGCGTCAACCGCGCCGTGGCCGACGGTACGAATTCACGCAGCGCGACCAGATCGCACTCCGCGGCCAGACCCTCGAACGGACGCGTCACGGCCTGCGCCGCCTGCTCCTGCGCCGCCCGCCGCTCGGCGAGACGCTGCGCCCGGTTCCCGCCGGGCTTCGGACTGTTGCGCTTGCTCTTACCCACGAGGGGTCAACCTACACAGTGTTTGATTGGCCGCGCCTTCGGCGCGGCGTGTTCGCGGCCCCTTTATGGCTCGCGTCCGAGCGGCCACCGCTTGCGACTGCGTCGCGGACGCGGCGGCCGCTCGGACGCGAGCCGGGCCGCGAACGGCGGATGCTCGGTCTCGCTTCGCTCGAAAGTCGTGGTTGGGGTGCGCTGGGCGCGTGGGGTGGTGATCGCACTACCTCGGTGTGCGTGATACCGCTGCCATGACTTCTGGCGGTGTCTCCGTGGTGCGTAGTCACAGCCGCTCAGGACTTGCGCCAGGCCGCGAACGGCGGATGCTCGGTCTCGCTTCGCTCGAAAGACGTGGTTGGGTGCGCTGGGCGCGTGGGGTGGTGATCGCACTACCTCGGTGGGTGCGATACCGCTGCCATGACTTTCTGGCGGTGTCTCCGTGGTGCGTAGTCACAGCCGCTCAGGACTTGCGCGCTCGAAACCTGGGGTCGAGGTGCGCTGGGCGCTTGGGTTATTGAGCTTGCTATTCGTGCTGTGAGGTGATTTGGCGGCGCGAGCGTGGTACCGCAGAACGGTTTCGTCGCGAGCACCACAGCAGCTGCCCGAGATACGACCGGCCGGACTCCCGGCGCTCACCCGCGACGGCAGGTTCACCGGGGCATGAATCGAATCCCGCGGCGCCAATAAGCAACGCCCGATCTCACATACCCCGGGGCGAACCATCCACGCTCGCTCATCCGCAACTTCACAACGGCAAGTTCATCGGGGAACTGGTGCGGTGCCGCCAACGGGCAACGCCCCGGACTCCGTCGTTCCAGGTCTGGGGTTGCGCCAGTGCCATGGTGCTGGGTGTTGACCACGCGAGCTGTGGTGCCGCACGCAATCGGCACAGCTGCGACAACTGCTCGGCCGTAGCCCCCGGATGCGAACGATGAATTCGGAGGCTCTTCTGCCGTATTGCGGTGTATGGGCGAGCGCCTTGATGATTGCGTCCGAGTGGAGCGCCGCCGGGCACTCTTGCGGAGACCGAGGAACACCTCGGTCTCGCCTGGACGCGGCGGGTGGTGCGGTTCGGGTGTGGTCCTCCCGAGCAATCCGCTGCGTCCTCCAGGGGTTCATGCGGCGGGGAGGAGTGACTTGGTTCGGCCGGGGTGGTTGGTGGCGATCCAGCTGACGCCGAGGTCGGCGCACAGTTGGACGTCGTCGGGGTCGTCGACGGTCCAGCAGTAGGTGGCGCGGCCCGCAGCGGCGGCCTTGTCGACCAGGTCGGGGTGGTCGCGCAGCGTCTTCACCGAGGGGCCGACGGCGGTGGCGCCGACGGTCGTGGCCGCCGAACCGCCCAGGTAGCGCGACGACTCGCCGAGCAGAACGGTGGGCAACAGTGGCGCGGCGCGGCGGATGCGCCAGACCGCGGTGGCCGCGAACGACATCACGACGGCGCGGGAATGGTCGGCCGAGGCCGGGGTGGCGATGCCGAAGCGCTGCAATTCGGCGAGCAGCTTGTTCTCCACCAGCGCGCCGTAGCGGACCGGGTGCTTGGTCTCGATGAACAGCTTGGTCGGTCTGCTGCGCCAGTCCAGCACCAGGCTGATCAGTTCGCTGAGGGTCAGCACCGAGGCGGGCGATCCGTCGGCGCCGAAATCGAGCGCCCGCAGTTCCTCCAGCGTCATCTCGCTGACCAGCCCGCTGCCCGAAGAAGTCCGATCGACGGTGCGATCGTGCACGCACACCAGATGCCCGTCCCTGGTCAATCGGACATCGCATTCGACGCCGTCGGCGCCCTCCTGCAGCGCCAGCTCGTAGGCGGCGAGCGTGTGCTCGGGGCGCGCCGCCGAGGCGCCTCGATGCGCGACGACGAATGGCGCGCGACTGCCCTGGCTCACTTGGCCATAACCTCCTCCTGCTCACGGTCCTCAGCACCGTTGTCCTCGTGCGCCGGGGCGGCCTGCTCGGCGTGCGCCGGCTCGGCCGTGTGTCCGCCTCCGCCGGGATGCACCGGCTCGATCACCGGCACGGCGGGGTCGACGGCGATCAGCCAGCGACGCGTGGTGCGGCTGCGACCGAGCAGATCGTGTCCCTCGATCGTGCGCAGCGCCCACAAGCTCAGCAGCGCGACCGCCGCGGCGACCGCGTCGGTGAACGCGGTGAACAGCACCCCGTCCGCTTGGGCCTGCAACGAGTCCGCCATCCGCCACAGCAGCGCGGCCGCGGCGACGAGTCCGCCGAACACCCACGCGGCCCACCAGATCCGGACCGCGCGACGCGCCCGCGGGTCACCCTGGAGCGTGGCGACCTCGCTCAGGTAGACCCCGGGCCACAGCAGGTTGACCACCGGAACCAGGCAACCGAGCGCGAGCACTCGCGGCGATCGCGGATCGCGCCGCCCCACGGCGGCGTAGGCCGAGCGCCGGAGTTCGATCAGTCTTCCCACCGTGGCCGCGGCCGCCGCCAGCGCGACCGCGACCGCGAGCACCCCGGTGCCGATCACGAACGCGTCGGAGGCGAAGAGTACGGCGGGGTGGATCAGACGCGTCCGGTTGCGCAGGAGCACCCCGTAGCGCGCCAGTTCGGCGACGGAGGCGAGCGCGAAGACGCACGCGGTCGCGACGAGCACTGTGCCCACCGCGGCGGTCAGCTTGGCGAGCGGACGGCGTACCGCACCCGCGGTTTGCGGTGGCGGGTCGATCAGGCCCCAGCGCGGCATCTGCTCGTATCGCGGCGTCCGGCTCTGCGCGGGCGGGCGCGCGGGCGGCTGCCCCCGGCGGGCGCGGTGCTCGGGTTTACGCGCCACCCAGCGATAGTTGCGGCGCTCGGCGGGCGCGTCGATCGGCGCCGGCGAGAGGAGCACGCCGCGACAGCGCGGGCACCAGTGCATCGGGGCCCCTTGCACGGCCCAGCGCGCGCCGCAGCGCGCACAAGGTTGCACCACCGTACTCACCCGCGCACCTCGTTCTTTCGTCAGTAGATCTTCGCCTCGTGGTCGCCCTCCGCGACCAGCGGCCGGCCGGCCTGCTGCCACGCCACCATGCCGCCGCGAACCTGGATGGCCTCGTAGCCGATATGCGTGAGGTACTCCACCACCTGGAGGGACCGGCCGCCCTGCCGGCAGACGACATAGAGTTCCGCGTCGTAGGAGAGTTCACCGATCCGGGCGGGCACGTCGACCATGGGGATGTGCGTGGCGCCCGGGGCATGTCCGAGCTGCCATTCGTCGTCCTCGCGGACGTCGAGCAGGATCGGTCGCGGCGTGTCGGCCGACGCGGGCGCGCTGCCGTCGAACTCGGCAGGCACGTCCTCCACCGTGACCGACGGAACGTGGGGGCTCGTCACAGATTCGATCCTGCCATGGGCGGCGCGGCGCCGTGCAGTTCGATGCCCGGGATGAGCCTCGACAGCGAGCTACGACTTCAGGTATGTTCTCCACTCCGGAACTCGACCGTGCCCCCGCTCGATGCGGGTTGTGCATAACTAGGTCGAAGTTATCCACATAATCCACAACCTGATCCACAAGGCGCGGCTTGTCGACCGCGTTCAAGCGAAAACACCCAGGTAACCAAGCAACCGCTCGGTTACCTTTCGGGGGCAAAACCAGACTTGCGGTCTTTACTCGCCGCTCTTCCGGGGCGGACGCTGGATCGAGCCCCAGGCGAGCGATGCGAATGACCGATCCGGGACTCCCCTCCATATCCATCCCGGAGCGGCCATTCGTCGCCGACATCGGAACCCTGCGGCCGAGAGGTCCCGATATCTACTTGGACGGCACGCGGGCGCATTCGGTTCCATCGAATCCGGACGCCGCCGAAATACCGCGATACGGCAGGTGCGATCGGTAGCCTGAGCGCATGAACGTGAGCAGGGGGCTACGCCACGGAATGGACACCGAAGGACTCAACGTCGCGTTGTCCGAGGCCACGTGCCTCGGCCTCGCGGTCGACGAGACCGCCAACGAACTGCGACTCGACCTCGAAGTGCTGACCCTTCCCGAGGAAGGGACGGCGGCCGAGGACTACCGGGTGCAGGTGACGTTCACCGGCGTGAGCCGGGTCGCCGCCTCACTGCGGACGCAGCACTGGGACGACCTGGAACCTCAGGTACTACCGCTGCAACTGGAAGGGCTGGACGAGGCCATCCGCAGCTTCGGCGGCGGGCGGCTGCACGGCTGGGAGTTCATCGATCTGGACGACAGCGGCTGGGCGCTGTGGAGCGAACTGCTCAGCTTCGACACCCGGATCGATGACCGCTCGTCCACGCACGTGCTGGAGTTCTCCCAGGAGGAGGGCATCGATCCGCGCGAGCTGGATGTCCGCGTCTGGTTCGACGACATCGTCGTGCACGATTCGCGTGGCAAGCAGATCCCGCTGGCGGACTTCGTCGAGGGCGGCGCGCGGTGGTGGCGGGCACACGATGCTGGCGATCCACGGGCAACCCGTCCGGGCATCGCTCCGCCGCTGTAACCGGACCCTTCGGAGCACAGAGCCCGCACGCCGGCGGAAGCGGCCGTGCGGTTTCGTGCCGGGCTCAGGCGTCCAGGCCGACCGGGCAGCTCACTCCGGTGGCGTGCACCGGGCAATATCCGCCGGGGTTCTTCGCCAGATACTGCTGGTGGTAGCCCTCGGCGTAGTAGAAGGCCGCCAGCCCGGGCAGCGGCGCGATTTCCGTGGTGATCCGGCCGTAGCCCGCGGCGGCCAGGCGCTTGCCGTACGTCTCGGCGGTGGAGCGGGCCAGATCGGCCTGCTCGGGGCCGAAGGGGAAGACGGCGGATCGGTATTGGGTGCCACGGTCGTTGCCCTGGCGCATGCCCTGGGTGGGATCGTGGTTCTCCCAGAAGTGCCGGAGGATGCCCGCGTAGCCGATCACCGCCGGATCGAACACGACGAGCACCGCTTCCGTGTGACCCGTCCGCCCGCTGCAGACCTCTTCGTAGGTGGGGTTCGGCGTGTACCCGCCGACGTACCCGACGGCGGTGGTGTAGACGCCGCCGAGTTCCCAGAAACCCTTCTCCGCGCCCCAGAAACAGCCCATCGCGACGACCGCGGTCCGCAGCCCCTCGGGAAACGGCGGGTGAATCGGGTGACCGTTCACGTAGTGGGTATCCGGCACGTCGAGCGGCTCCGCCCGGCCGGGAAGCGCTCGCTCGGGAGCGACCATGCCGGGTTCGGGAAGGCTGAGCCGCCCGACTAGTTCGTCGTACCACGACATGGTTCGATGCTACGCGTGCGTTTCCAGTGGTGCCGATGTGCGTGATGTGACGGGGCGCGACCGGCTCCGTGTGAGCGGCGTCACCGGAATGTGCGGAGGTCGGCCCAGGTTGGAATCGACCGGGTGTACGAATGATGGTTGGCTGTGCACGGAACAACGGGCACAACCAGCCCGACATAGGAAGGGACATCGTGGCTGAGTACACGCTGCCAGATCTGGATTACGACTACAGCGCCCTGGAGCCCCACATCTCCGGGCAGATCAACGAGCTTCATCATTCCAAGCACCACGCCGCGTACGTCGCCGGTGCGAACACCGCGTGGGAGAAGCTGGAAGCCGCTCGCGAGTCGGGCGATCACAGCGCCATCTTCCTGCACGAGAAGAACCTCGCGTTCCACCTGGGTGGGCACGTCAACCACTCGATCTGGTGGAAGAACCTCTCCCCCAACGGCGGTGACAAGCCGGTCGGCGAGCTGGCCGCGGCGATCGACGACCAGTTCGGCTCGTTCGACAAGTTCCGCGCGCAGTTCACCGCGGCGGCCAACGGTCTGCAGGGTTCCGGCTGGGCGGTGCTCGGCTTCGACACCCTCGGCCAGAAGCTGCTGACCTTCCAGCTCTACGACCAGCAGGCCAACGTCCCGCTGGGCATCATCCCGCTGCTGCAGGTCGACATGTGGGAGCACGCCTTCTACCTGCAGTACAAGAACGTCAAGGCGGACTACGTCACCGCGTTCTGGAACGTGGTCAACTGGGCCGACGTCCAGGAGCGCTTCGCCAAGGCGACGTCACAGGCCAAGGGCCTCATCTTCGGCTGAGCCGGCTCGCACACCGGAACCGGGTCCGCGAATCCGTCGCCACGCGCGGCTGGAATCGCGGGCCCGTTCTGTTTTCCGCGACGCGGGCGCTTTGCCGAAAACACGCCTCATTCGCCGCGGGTTCGCCCTCGGGGAGGTCGAGCGCGAATCGGTGGGTACGCAGCCTGATTGCTTCCCGCTCGGTCGCCAGCTGTCCGATTGGCACTCTTTGGTACTTGTGTGCCAGGTGACTCGTGGTTCATATTCGGGAAATCCACACCAAAGGGACGGGCAAGGTCGCCCCCGGGTTCGGCAAACGGGAGGCAGAAATGCGCACGAACGAACCGATCGGCATCACGCCGTTCCATTCGCGCGGGTCGCTGCGGGGCTTCTTGATCTCCGGCCGCTGGCCGGACACCACCAAGGAGTGGGCCCAGGTGCTCGTGCTCGCGGTGCGCGTGGCCACGCTGCCCGGTCTGCTGACCACCTCCACGGTGTTCGGCGTCCGTGAGGACCTGCCCGACGACCCGGCCCCGGGCACGGTCGGCCTGGTGCTCGCCGAAGGTCCGGTACTGGGCGAGGAAGCGGTGGAGCCGGGCCGTTTCGCCGAACATGTGCCACCCGCCTTGCTGATGCTGCATCCTCCGTCCGAAACCCGCCCGTCGCTGCCCGAGTGCACCGGCGCGGCATCCGGCTGTGTCCTGCTGCCCGGCGTGCCCCATCTCGGGCTCGAGCACCGCGCGGCCTGGGTCGAGGCAGAATCCGACGGGACCGTCACGTCGCTGGTCAGCCGGGTCGGACTCGATCCGATCAGCGATCCCGACACCGCGGTTCTGGCCATGCTGCTGGCCGCGTGAGGGTAACCGAAATTTACCGCTTGGATCGCCAAACTTATTGCGCGCATGGCGATTTCGATTACAGCGGGTTGGCAAGAGCGGAACCCCCAGGGTAGAGTCGGCTGCAGCGAAGGGGAGTAGCCCCCAATCGCACAGTCGACATACTGACCCGCCGGTCCTCGGGCCCGGGTCCGGCTGTGTGAACCGGCATTCATCCGGTGGGCGAGACCTTCGGCCTGGACAACCATTTCGTTGTCGGCCGGAGGCCACCCGCATCTCCGACCGGCAGGCCGGAGACCTGGGAGCCGCCACACATGATCGCCACCGTCTTGCTGAGCATCGGCATCGTCTTTCTCGCCGAACTCGGTGACAAGTCCCAGCTGATGGCGCTGACGTTCGCGCTGCGCTATCGCTGGTGGGTCGTACTGGGCGGCATCGCGACGGCCTCCGCCGCGGTACACCTGATCTCGGTCGGCGTCGGCCATTTCCTCGGTGCCGCACTGCCGACCAGGACTATCGCGCTGATCGCCGCGCTCACTTTCCTGGCCGTCGGCCTGTGGACCCTGCGCGAGCACTTCGGCCCCGGCGATGAGGACCCGGCGCCGAAGCCGCCGAAGGCCGGTGGCGCGCCGTTCTTCGTGGTGCTGTCCGCGTTCCTGCTCGCCGAACTGGGCGATCGGACCATGTTCGCGACCGCCGCGCTGGCCACCGATTACGACTGGGTGGGCGTATGGCTCGGCTCGACGATCGGCATGGTCGCCGCCGACGCGCTCGCCATCGCGGCCGGCATCCTGGTCGGCAAGCACCTGCCGGAACACGCCATCGGCATCGGCTCCGGCCTGCTGTTCCTCTACTTCGGTGCGGCCACCCTGCTCGGCGCGGCCGCACCGGGGCTCGGCGGCGCCGCCGTCGCCGGGCTCGCGACGGTCGCTCCCGCGCTCGCCGGTGCGGCGCTGTCGCTCACGCGGATCGCTCGCCGGAAGGCCCAAGAGCGGCCCCGTACACTCGTCCACCTCGCCGCAACAGATCCAGCAGCGGTTCCCGCAGCGCGAGCAGACCGGCCGAGTCCCCCGCCGCGATCCGAGCGGTGACCATCGAACCCGCCGCGGCGGCCAGGGCCTGACAGGCGAAGCGCTGCGGCTCGGTCCGCGCGTCCAGCACGGCGGCGATCAACTCGACGAACCGTTCCTGCAGCTGGGCCCGGCGCGCGATGGCCGCGGACCCCACCGCGAAGACCTCGACCAAGAACAGTCGCGCGCTCGCCGGATCGTCCACCAGGTATTGCAGGTAGGCCCGCAGGATCCGGTCCATTCGAGCCATCGGGTCCGAGCCGCCCGGCACACCGTCCTCCGTCTCGGTGGCCTCGGCGATCCGGTCGAGCAACAACTGTACGGCGCGCTCGTAGGCGGCCTCGAAACAGTCCTCTTTGGAACGGAACTGCTCGTAGAAGGTCTCCCGCGACACGCCCGCCCGCTTCAGGATCGCCGCGACCGACGTCCCGATGTAACCGTTCTCGGCCATGGCCTCCGCCGTCGCGACGAGGATCCGCTCGCGCTGCGAGGCGATCACCTGCTCGCGCGGCAGTCCGTGCCTGCCCCGCGGGAGGCGTGCGCTGATGGCCGATTCGGTCATACGGTGACTCCGGTGTTCGGTCGAGCTGACTGGGCTGCTCCATTCTGCGCGGTCGGTTCCGCGGATCCGGCGCACAGGGTGCGCGGCGGCGCGAGCTCACGCGCCGAGACGGCGCGGCGCCCACGGTGTGACGGTACCACCGGGGAACAGTCACGTTCGCAAAGACTTCGCCAGCGGGCGACGAGGCGAGGGAGCCGTGCGGGGCCGCGCGCCCGCCACCGGTTAGGGTGCAATTGACGAAAGGCCAACTGGCTGTCACGAACGAGAGGACCATCGTGGAGATTTCGGGTTCCGCCGCCATTGTCACCGGAGGCGCATCGGGCCTCGGCGCCGCCACCGCCAAGCGTTTCGCCGATCTCGGCGCCACCGTCTTCGGCCTCGACGTGCCGCAGTCGATCGAGCGCGCCGGCGACAGCGTGCCGGACGGGGTCACCCTCATTCCCGCCGATGTCACCAGCAACGACGAGGTCAGCGCCGCCGTGGCGCAGGTTGTCGAATCGGGCGCGCCGCTGCGCATCGTGGTCAACTGCGCCGGCGTCGGCTGGGCCGGCCGCATCCTGTCCAAGAACGGCCCGCACGATCTGGAGCTGTTCCGCACGGTCATCACGGTGAACCTGCTCGGCACCTTCAACGTCATGCGGCTGGCCGCCGACGCGATCGCCAAGACCGACACCGTGGACGAGTACGGCCAGCGCGGCGTGATCATCAACACCGCGTCGGTCGCCGCGTTCGAGGGCCAGATCGGCCAGATCGCCTACTCGGCCTCCAAGGGCGGCGTGCACGGCATGACCGTGCCGGCCGCGCGCGACCTGGCCCAGTTCGGCATCCGGGTGAACACCATCGCCCCCGGCATCATCGACACCCCGATGCTGGCCGGCGTCACGGAGGAGTACCGCAAGGGCCTCGAGGCGGGCGTGCCCTTCCCGTCCCGCCTGGGCCGTCCGGACGAGTACGCGCAGCTGTCGCAGTACATCGTCGAGCACGACTACCTCAACGGCGAGACCATCCGCATGGACGGCGCGCTGCGCATGGCCCCGCGGTAATCCCACCGCACCGCTCCGGCCGCGCGCGGTCCTTTCTCGGAAGGGCCGCGCGCCGCTGTTTCTCAGCCCTGCGGCTTGTGCCCGATGCCCAGGTACGCCGTGGTGGACAATGGACAGTTCGGCCGGTATTTCTCGGCCAGAAACGCCTTCATGACCGCGGCGCGCCGAGCCCAGACCTCCGCGCTCACGCTGTGGCGCATGAGCTCCAGCGGGGCGCTGCTGCGCACCATGGCTTCCCACATCTTCTCCGGGCTCTCGAAGGTGAGCGCGATCGAATGCCGCTGGATGGACACCGCTTCGAAACCCGCGCCGCGCATCTCGGATTCGAAGACCTCCGGATTCTCCAGGCTCAGGAAGTTCGGCTGCGGCTCCTGGATGTTCGGGTCGGCCGCGGTCAGGGCGCCGAACATCATCCGCATCAGCGGCGAGTCCGCGATCGGGGCCCAGCTCGACACCACCGCCGTGCCGCCCGGCCGCAACACCCGGAACAACTCGGCGAAGCCCCGGGCTCGATCGGGAAAGAACATCAGTCCGAACATGGAGAACCCGGCGTCGAACCGGTCGGATTCGTACGGCAGATCCTGCCCGTCACCCACTCGCGCCCGGACATTGGTCCACCCGGCGGCAGCGGCGTCCCGCGCCAGTCGCGCGATCATCGGCTCGGAGAAATCGATGGCCTCGACCTGCGCCACGTGGCCCGCGGCCAACAGGCTGAGCGTGCCCGGTCCCGCCGCGACGTCCACGATCCGCGACTGCGACGACAGCGAGGCGAACTCGAGCGCCCGTGCGGCGAACGGTCGCATGATGGCGGGTGCGAAGTCGGCATATCCGTCGGCGACGAGATCCCATGGCTCGGCCACGGCGAGCGGGTTTGCGGACATGTTGTGACGATCCTTTCAGGCATCCACATCTAACCGCGCCACCCGGGGGGCGAACTCCCCAGTCCTGCGAATATGCCACCCCGATCACCACCGTAACCGGGAAATCGCCGAAACCATCGCGCCGCGACCGGAGGACGCCGGATGGGTCCTCCGGTCGCGGACGGTTCACAACGTGCGCGTGAGCCGATCGGTCAGGATGTGGGCGAAGTGCGCCGGGTCCTTCAGCTCACCGCCCTCGGCCAGCACCGCCGTGCCGAACAGCAGTTCGGCGGTCTCCGACAGTTCGGTCGCCGTGCCCGCGTCGGCCTCCTCCTTCTTGGCGGCGTACGCGTCGCGCAGACCGGTGACCAGCGGGTGGGTCGGGTTGAGCTCCAGAATCCGCTTGCTCTCCGGCAGCGCCTGACCCGAGGCCCGGTACATCCGCTCCAGCATCGGCGTGAAGTCGAAGACGTCACCGACCAGGCAGGCCGGGGAGGTGGTGAGCCGGTTGGTCAGGCGCACCTCCTTGACGTTCTGCTCCAGCGTCTTGCCCAGCCAGGTCAGAACGTCGGCGAAGTCCTTGTCCTGTTGTTCACGCAGCGCCTCGGAGGCCTTCTTCTCCTCCTCGGTCTCCAGGTCGACCTCGCCCTTGGCGATGGACTGGAACGCCTTGCCGTCGAACTCGGGCACCGAACCGACCCACATCTCGTCGACCGGGTCGGTCAGGATCAGCACCTCGCGGCCCTTGGCCTTGAACGCCTCCAGGTGCGGGGAACTCTCGACCTGCTGACGGGTCTCGCCGGTCATGTAGTAGATCGTGTCCTGCCCCTCGGGCATCCGCTCCACGTACTGGGCCAGCGTGGTCAGCTCGGTCTCGGAATGCGTCGAGGCGAACGAGGAAACCTGCAGGATGGTCTCGCGATTGTCGAAGTCCGAGAGCAGACCCTCCTTCAGGACGCGGCCGAACTCCTTCCAGAACGTCTGGTAACTGGTCTGGTCCTCGGCGCCCTGCAAATCCTTGACCGTGGACAGCACCTTCTTCACCAGGCGCTTGCGGATCATCTGGATCTGCCGGTCCTGCTGCAGGATCTCGCGGGAGACGTTGAGCGACAGGTCCTGCGCGTCCACCACGCCCTTGACGAAGCGCAGATACTCCGGCATGAGCTCTTCGCAGTTGTCCATGATGAACACCCGCTTGACGTAGAGCTGCACACCGCGCTTGTGCTCGCGGGTGAACAGGTCGAACGGCGCGTGCGAGGGGATGAACAGCAGCGCTTGGTACTCGAAGGTGCCCTCGGCCTTCATCGGGATGATCTCCAGCGGATCGTCCCAGCCGTGGCTGACGTGCTTGTAGAACTCCTTGTACTCCTCGTCGGAGACCTCGCTCTTGGGGCGCGTCCACAGCGCCTTCATGGAGTTGAGCGTCTGGTCCTCGATGACGGTCGTCTCCTTGGCGTCCTCGCCCTCGCCCTCGGTGACGGTCCGCTGGACCTGCATGCGGATCGGCCACGCGATGAAGTCGGAGTACTTCTTGACGATCTCGCGCAGCTTCCACTCCAGGGTGTAGTCGAAGAGGTGATCCTCTTCGTCCACCGGCTTGAGCCGCAGTGCGACCGACGTGCCCTGCGGGGCCTCGTCGAGTTCTTCGATCGTGTAGGTGGAGCTGCCCGCGCTCGACTGCCATCGGGTGCCGGTGGTCTCCCCCGCACGGCGGGTGGTGAGGGTGACCTGGTCGGCGACCATGAAGGTCGAGTAGAAACCGATGCCGAACTGGCCGATCAACTCCTCGGCCGCGGCCTCGGACTTGGCCTCGTTCAGCTTCTTCCGCAGTTCGGCGGTACCGGACTTGGCGAGGGTGCCGATCAGGTCGACGACCTCGGCGCGCGACATGCCGATGCCGTTGTCCCGGACGGTCAGGATCCGATTGTCCTTGTCGACCTCCAGCTCGATGTGCAAGTCGGAGGTGTCGACGTGCAGATCCTTGTCCCGGAAGGACTCCAGCCGCAGCTTGTCCAGCGCGTCGGAGGAATTCGAGATCAGCTCCCGCAGGAAGGTGTCCTTGTTGGAGTAGACGGAATGGATCATCAGCTCGAGCAGCTGATGGGTCTCTGCCTGGAACTCGAGTTGTTCGACGTGCTCTGTCACGTCGCGATGGTACCGCCGCGGCGCAACTACGGAGCCGAAGGAGGCACCGCCGCGTAATTCGGAACGGCTCCGTCCGACCGGGAATCGGCAACCGGCCGGAACTCGGCGAGACCGGGGACCTCGCCGTCGGCGCGGGTGGTCATCCATTCGCGCAGCACCTGGGTGGCGCGGACGTCGTCCTCGTTGTACTCCAGCAACCGGGTGCGCTGGGTCTGATCCGGCGCTGCGCCGTCGTAACCGACCGCGAGCCGATACCAGCTCATCGATGCCTCGCCACTGGCCTCGGGATCGCGCCAGGAGAACCCGGCGACCGGCGCGATCTTCTTCAATCCCTTGCCGTTCGGGCAGATGAACTGGTCCGAGACCGCCTGGAACATGTCCACCCACTGCGGCCCGTCCACGAACGCGCGCACCTGCTCCACCGTCGGCACACCGGGGCGCCCGGCGAACCGGCGCGCCGACTCGTACAGCCACTTGTCCTCGGCGGTGCGTGAATAGCAATACGCGGCAAATGTTTTGCCCGCCGCGGCCGCCTCGGCGCGCACTCGCATCAGCCAGGTCCAGAACTCGCCGAAGGAGCGGCCCTCGTCCTCGGTGGGCAGCGGGTCCCAGGTGACGAACGGGCGGTACACGCCGTTCAGCAACGTCCCCCACAGGTACGCGCCGTACTCCTGGAAGCTCTCCAGATCGACGTCGACCTCCACATCGGCCCGCCGCACCCGCACGCGCTCGACCCGCCGCACCAGCGGCGCCCCCGCGATCCACGCCCGCGCCGTGACCACGGCCTCATCGAACGGGCCGTGCTGCCAGTCCTCCGGCTCCTCGCCCACCCAAGCGGCGAGCTCGTCGATGGTCTGCACGTCGTGCCTGCGCAGCACCTCGGCGCGCGAACCAGGCGCCACCAGGCTGACGTCGCGATGCTCGATCAGCCAGCCCTCGCAGCCCGGCCCGTCGATGCCGCGCGTCCACCACGGGCACTGCCTGCACTCGGGCACCTTCGAGGGGACGGTCGGCAGCTCGCCGCGCACCACCGCGATCCGGTCGGCATAGCGGCGGTCGTAATCGGCCAGCAGCGGCGCCAGATCGTGCACCAGAATCCGATCGAAGTCGAAGCCGATCACGCCACCGACCAGCGCGGGGCTGGCCAGACCGTGCCGTTGCAGCATCCGGTGCAGATGGGCGAGCCGCTGCTGGTCGCGAGGCTGCTGGCGCAGTTTGCGGTGCGGGTCGGGTCGCGGATTCCAGTGATAGGGGTCGGTGGTGGTGGGGTGGAAGTCGGCCGGCTCGGGTTGGCGCGGGTCGGTCACCTTGTGGTTCACCACGATGACCGGGATGTAGCCGCCGCGGTCGGCGTCGCGCAGCAGGATCTCCGAACCCCCGCGCCTGCCGGTGTCCGGCTCCTGCGGCAGCAGCCCACCCCAGATGTGCCGCGCACCGGCTTCGCACGCGCGCATCGTCGCTTCGGCGCGCTCGGCGGCGCGCAGACGAGGATCGATCACCACCCAGGCGTCAGGGGCCGCGCCGACCAGTGCGTCGCGCACCCGGGCGCGATGCGCCGCCGCGGCATCGCGGCGCTGCCGCACGCCCGCGTCCTCGACAATTCCGACCAGCGCCTCGGGGTGCGTCGCGTCCAGACGCAGGCGATGGCGACAACCGATCAGCGCCCTGGCGTCGATGAAGGCGGTCGGCGCGCCGGTGGCCCGATCCACGGCCGTTCCGTTGCGCTTGCGACCGTCTTGGTCACCGATGTCCGAATCCACGCTAAGCAGTATGGTCCCTACCCCTGACAGGGTTGAATTTCAGCGGCTCTGTTGTTTGGCCGCGACTTCGTCGCGGCGTGTTCGCGGCCCCTTTGGGGCTCGCGTCCGCGCGGCCGCCGCTTGCGACTGCGTCGCGGACGCGGCGGCCGCTCGGACGCGAGCCGGGCCGCGAACGGCGGATGCTCGGTCTCGCTTCGCTCGAAAGACGTGGTTGGGGGTGCGCTGGGCGCGTATTGCGGTGATCGCACCACCTCGATTTCGCGGTCGGCGGGAGGGGGTGGTGATCGCTTCTACGTCAGGAACGCGGCACATGCGAACCTGCCGAGCTGCGCGCGGCGGATGCTCGATCTCGCATCGCTCGAAACACGAGGGGAGCTGGGTGTGCGTAGGGCGACAACGCTGGTGGGCCATCGCGGATCTGTTGAGGCTGCGGCGGGCCGGTGAGGCGTTCGTTTGTGATTGCCGCATTTACGGCAGGCCAGCGTGGAGCGCGAGGAACCGGCCGTCGAGCCCGTATCCAATGGGTCATCGCCGATCGCTGCGACACGCTGGTAGACGTACTCGGGACGGGACCGGCGTATTGCCAGGTGTCCAGCGCGTGGGCCGCACTACCCTCGCAGCTGTCGGGATGGACCCGATAGGGTAACGGCAAAGCGTGTGACATGGGCGGACGGGCTTCCCCGGCGTCGTACTGCCATGGCGAACCAGCATGACGGAGGGCCTTCGATGGGGTTGTTCACGAAGCGCAAGCGGCGGCCGAGCCGCCGGGCCGAGGCGAAAGCCCTCAAGCACAAGGCAGTGATCGAGGCCAAGCTCGCGGCGAAGAACGATCGCAAGGCGCGCCGCGCCGAGGCCCGCACGCAGCGCAAGGTGGCCAAAGCGCAGATCGCGGCATTCCAGGCGGAGGAGAAAGCCGCACTGAAGGCGGCGGCCAAGGCCGAACGGGATCCGTTCAGCGCCGGCCAGGTGAAGAAGTACCTCGGGGTGGCCCGCGTGCTCATCCCGGTGCTCGCCCCGCTCGCCTATCGCGGCGCGACTTTCCTGCGCGGGCAGCTCGACACGCGCCGCGCCCAGCAACTCGGCGTCGGCATCGACCAGCTCGGCGACTTCACCGGGCACGGCGCCAAGCTACAGGCGCGCATCACGAATGCCGAAGCGGCGCTGAACAAGATCGGCACGCAGAACGGCAAGGACAAAGGTGACACGCAGAAGTTCGTCTCGGCCACCAGGGATCGTCTCGGCAGCCTGACCGCCGCCGTGCACACCTCCGACCAGATGCCTGCCAACCGCCGCCGTTCGGTGCACGCGTCGATCTCCCACGAGTTGTCCGGGATCGAGTCCGACATCCTGGCCCGGCTCGGCGTCCGCTGACCTTCCTCGTCCCGATGCCCGCGCACCCGATCACCGGCCACCTTCGTGGTGGCCTGGTCGGTGTGCTCGTCGGCGTGCTCGCCGTCGCGGCGCACGGGACAGCCGGTGGAGGCGTACCCGGCTCGACCGAACTGACCTTGCTGCTGCTCATCGCCGCGGGGATGGGCTCGGCCGCGGGGACACTGCGAGCGTGCCAGCGCCCGTCCGGCGCGGCGGGCCTGCTCGGCGCCGGTCAGTTGCTCAGCCACCTCGCCTTGTCGGTGCTCGGCCACGACCACTCCGTAACCGGCTCCGGCACAACGATTTCCCCGCTGCCCACCGCCTGGATGCTGCTCGCGCACATCGTGGCGGCGGGCGGCTGCGCGGCGCTGATCGTGCTCGCCGAGCGGCTCTACGCCGCCGCCTCCGGTGCGCTGCGGGCGATACTCGCACCGCCGCGGCGAGCACGGGTCGCAGGCGCGCCGCCCTGGTCCGATCCCGGTCTCCTACCCTTTCGCTGTGCTCCGCTGGGTGCGCTCGGCCCGCGTGCGCCGCCGGTGCCGGTCTGATCCCCGACACCCCCTTTTTCTCGCACAGGAGACTTCAGCATGCACAGCTCGATTTCGCGCGCCGTCGGAACAACGGTCGCCACGACAACACTCGTCCTGCTCGCAGGTGGCGCCGCGGCGGCACACGTCACGGTGGACGCTCCCGGCGCCGCGCAAGGCGGATACGCCGTCGCCACCTTCCGGGTGCCCACCGAATCGGACACCGCGAGCACCACGGCGCTCACCGTCACCCTGCCCAATCTCAAATCCGCTCGGACCGAACCGATTCCCGGCTGGTCGGCCAAGGTGGAACGCAACGACAAGAAGGAGGTCACCGCGATCACCTGGACCGCCGATCCGGGCGCGCCGGGCATCGCGCCCGGTCAGTTCCAGCGTTTCGCGGTGTCCGTCGGCCCGCTGCCCGCCCTGGGTTCGGTGAGCTTCCCGGCCGAGCAGACCTATTCCGACGGCAAGGTGGTCAGCTGGGACCAGCCGATCGGCAAGGATGGCGACGAACCCGAACGTCCGGCCCCGACGCTGACCCTGGCCGCCGGCCAGGAGGACGCGGACGACGGGCACAAAGTGAGCAGCGAAGCCGGGGACGACGACGCCGACCACGAGGACGAGACGGCCCGCTGGCTCGGCGGGATCGGTCTCGCGCTCGCCCTGCTCGGTGTCGCGCTCGGCGTCGGTAACGTGATCCGCGGGCGGCGCGCATGAGCCGCCGCCTCCTGGCCGCCCTCGTGGCGGGCCTGTTCCTGCTCGGCTTCGGCATCACCGCAACGGGAATCGCCGCCGCGCACTCCGCGGCCACCGCAAGCGTCCCGGAGGACAAAGCGACCGTCGACGCCGGTCCGGAACGCGCCAGCGTCACGTTCAACGAGGTACTCCAGCCCAGCTTCCCCTCGCTCACCGTCGTCGGGCCCGACGGAAATCTGTGGTCCAAGGGTGACCCGGTGGTCGAGGGTAGGACGGTCAGCGTCGCCTTGGGCGAGTTGGGCCCGGTCGGCGAGTACACCATCGCCTACCGGGTGACCTCGGCCGACGGGCATCCGGTCAGCGGCAAGCGGCACTTCACACTGAGCAAGCCGGGCAACGGCACGCCGGGACCCAAACCGAATGCGAAAGCCGACGGCAGCTCGGACAGCTCGGGCGGGATTCCGCTGTGGGTGTTCATCGTCGGCGCGATCGTGCTGTTCGGCGGTGGGCTCGCGTTCGCATTGTTCGGCGGCAGGAGCCGCAACCCGCGGCGGTGAACGACATGCGGATCGGCGGCCGGGGCGCCACCCGGCCCGCCCCCGGCCGGACGCCCTGGCCTGCATTGCTGCTCGCCGTCCCGGCCGCGCTGCTCGGCGTCGCGCTCGCCTGGGTGCTGATCCTGCCGGGGCCGCTGCCCGGGGAGGCGGTGGTCCGGGTGGCGGCCGACGGCGCGGGGGCGACCGCGCTGGGATTGGCCGCACTGCCCAGGATCGCCCCGCGCCTGCGAACACCGTGGCGGCTGCTGGCGGTGCTCGCCGGAATCTGGGCGGTCTGCGAGTTCGCGGTGCTGGTCTTCGAGGCGGCCGAGGTGGTCGGCGTCCCGGTGACCGAGCTCGGCGCCGCGGAGTTCGGCACCTACCTGGTGGACGTCAGCGGCGGCCAGGTCGGGATCGCGATCCTGGTCGGTGTCGCGACGGTGGCGGGTGGATCGGCGCTGGCCTTCCGGCGACCCGAGTCCGCCTCCGCCGACCTGGTATTGGTGTTCGCGGCGGTCGCGCTGGCATTGCGTCCGATCACCGGGCACATGTCGCAGCAGGCGTTCGGCTCCGTGCTCGCCGCGGTGCACGCGCTGGCGGCCGGAGCCTGGTTCGGACTGCTGATCGCGCTGGCGCTGGTGGTGCGGACCCGGGGCGAGTGGGCGGTCGTACTGCCGAAATATTCGGCAGTGGCGCTGCCTCTGGTCGCGGTCGTCGCGGTCACCGGGTTGCTCAACGGACTGATCCGGGTCGGCGGGATCGCCCCGTTCGTCAGCACCGGATACGGCCGGATCCTGCTCGCCAAGACGGTGGTGTTGCTCGCGTTGCTCGCACTCGGCTGGTGGTGGCGGCGCAGCTGGGTGCCGCGGGCAGCCGACCACCGGATGGACGCGAAAGACTCGCTGCGCCGTGCGGTCGCCGAGGTGATCGTGATGGCCCTGGCCTTCGGACTCGCCGCGACCCTGGCCGTCACCGCCTGAGCCTCGCGGCTTTTGCCCGGTTAGGGTTTCCGCATGACCGTAGTGAAGATCGTCGAGGATTGCGTGGCCTCGGCGGAGTCCGCGTTCGCCTACGTGAACGACTATCGAAACCTGCCGCGCTTCCTGCACGGCATCGAATCCTTCACTCCGGTCGGCGAGCAGACCGAAGGGCTCGGCGCCACTTTCGACGGGCGCATGAAACTGGGGCCCGCCTCGCTGAAGTCCCGGATCGAGGTGGTTCGCTGGGAGAAGGACCACGCGATCGGCGTGAAGTCGATCAAGGGTTTCGAGATCGAGTCCACGTTCCTGTTCCAGGCCAAGGGCGAGAGGTTGTGCACCGTCGACGCGATCGTGGACTACCGGGTGCCCGGCGGCCTCGCGGGGCGGGCGCTCGGCAAGACCATCGAACCGTTCGTCAAGATCGCCGTGCAGCACACCACGCACAACCTGGTCACCCAGATAGCCGCATTCCACGCCGCTCGGTAGGGGCCGGTTGCGCCGGTGACGCCGGGGTCGGGATGCTGGAGTGGTGAGTGCTGAACCCTCCTTCGGACAGCGGATCGGCTATATCTTCGGCCGCACGCTGCCGGAATCCATGTCCGACTGGGTCCGGGAGGACCTGATCGGGCCGGGGGCCACGCGGCGCTATCTGCTGCGGTTCCTGGTGCCCGTGCTTCCGGTGCTCATGCTGTTCCTCTTGCTGCCGGGCCCCTTGTGGATGGGTTTGGCGATGATGGCGCTGCTCTACATCCCCCTGATCTACTTCACGGTGGCGCTGCTGTACGTCTACCGGCGGCATCGGCTGATCAAACACGGTCTCGACCCCGCGCTCGCGGACGCCGACGCCCGCCGCCGCGACCAGCGCGAACGCCTCGATTACGAACGCAGGCACGGACGCGGTTGAGCCCCGCCCGAACCTAGCGTGGCTTATATCACAGGCATAGCCTGTATGTATGAAAACCCCCACGTTTCGGCAGCGGATCACCTACGATCTCGGCCGCGAGCTTCCCGAGGAGCTGCACGAGTGGGTCATCCACGACCTCGTCGGACACGGGGCCATGGAACGCTATCTCGTCCGTTTTCTCGGTCCGATCCTCCCGTTCTTCGCTTTGGTGCTCCTGTTCCCCGGCCCGATGCCGCTCAAGATCGGCTTGATCGTGATGATGATCATCCCGCTGGTCGTCTTCACGGTCGCCCTCAGCTACGTCTGGCGCCGCTTCCGTCTGGTCCAGCACGGCCTGAACCCCGAACTGGTCGACCACGGCAAGATCACCGACCACGACCGCGACCTCTACGAACTGCGTTACGGCCACCGATAGCGGCACCAGAACCGGCACGCGTAGACAAACCCACGCGTGCGGCTGACCGACGCCCACAGAGCTTCGCGGCCCAGCACCTCCAAGTGCCCCTCCGCGACGAAAGCAAGCAACACCCCCAGCCCCGCGATAGCAAAGATCCAGGTAGCGCGATCACCCCCGACGCGCCCACACCACCTCAACTCCCGGTTCCGAGCGAAGCGAGACCGAGCATCCGCGTTCGCGGCCCGGCTCGCGTCCGAGCGGCCGCCGCGCAAGCGACGAAGGAGCAAGCGGCGGCCGCTCGGACGCGAGCCACAAGGGGGCCGCGAACACCCAGCGCCGCAGGCGCTGGAAAATAAACACCGTGACCGAATCGCAGAATGTAATCGCCACCGCCGACCTGGCCGACGAGATCGGCCCGGAGATCCGGAGCTGCGACACGCAGTTCATCCAGTTCGGTGGGCGTGCGGCGTTCTCCGGACGCATCACCACCATCCGCTGCTTCCAGGACAATCTGCTGGTGAAGCAGACGCTCGGCGAACCGGGCGAGGGCAAGGTGCTGGTGGTGGACGGCGGCGCGAGCGTGCACACCGCACTGGTCGGCGACATCATCGCCGGGCGTGGGGTGGAG
>NZ_JABLTE010000077.1 GCF_013315795.1 Nocardia barduliensis | reverse complement strand
CGACCCCGCGAAATCCACATCGTCCCCGAACTCCCCAAAACCCGCAGCGGCAAAATCATGCGCCGCCTCCTGCGCGACGTCGCCGAAGGACGCGAACTCGGCGACACCTCCACCCTCGTGGACCCGAAGGTGTTCGAATCGATCGCCCGCGGGTAACCACACCGGAGCGGCGGACCCGGCCACAATGTAGATGAGGGGGTCCGGGTCTGCCGCTCACCTCTTCGGTCCGCCCGTGTCTTCCCGGTCGGCGAACCACTTCCCGATCAGCGTTCGGATCGACGGTGCTCCGGACAGCCGGGTTCAGGCGCCGCCGAACAACTCGGCCATCCGGCGGTCCATCTCGTCGGGCGGCACGTCCTCCACGTGCGTTGCCACCGTCCAGCGGTGGCCCCACGGGTCCTCGAAGGCTCCGCTGCGGTCACCGTAGAACTGCGTGGTCATTGGCGTGAGTTCCCTGGCGCCCGCGGCGAGCGCGGCGGCGAAGGCGGCGTCGGCGTCCTCGACGTACACGTACAGGTTGACGGGGGTGCCGCCGACCGTCTTCGGATCGAGGAAGTCCATATCGGGCGCGGGGTCGCCGAGCATGACGACGGAATTGCCGAACATCAGCTCGCAATGCGCGATCTTGCCGTCCGGGCCGGGCATGCGCATGCGCTCGGTGGCGCCGAAGACGTTCTTGTAGAAATCGATCGCCGCGGCCGCGCCGTCGATCGCCAGCCCGGGCGAGACCACCGGATATCCGTCGGGAACGGGTTTGACATCGGACATGGGAACCTCCGGTCGAGGCAGTGTGTCGGACCATGTCGAGCCTATTCCCGCGACCAGCGCGGGTGGCCGGATCGTCGGAAAAATCAGGGGCCGGCCACGCCCCGCAGCCGACGCACCTGGGCGGCGGTGAGCGCGCTGAGGACACCGGGGTCCACCGACTCCGGCGCCGTCACCGCGACCTGCACCAACGTGCTCCCCACCTGGACGATCGCCACCGACGACCCGAGCGTCAGGCCGTCGCTGGTGGTGCGCACCTGGAAGGAGGCGCTCGCATCGCCCGCGGGCGGCTGGTCGAGCCCGCCGATGCGGTAGTCCACCGTGATGCCGGAGTCGTCGGCGCTGGAATAGTGCGCGCAGCGACGCAGGATCTCCTGCACGTCCGAAAAAGCGAGCCCGACGGCGTCCGCCGGATAACCGGCCGCGTCGATATCGATGCTGGAGAAATTCGGCCCCGCGAATTGCGTGGACGCCTGCGCGAGCGCGCCGGGACGCTGCACGCCGAGCGGCGCCAGCACTTTCCCGCATTCGGCCGGATTCGTCGGCGAGGCGCTGGTAGCGCCGGTGTCGGCGGGCGGCGGGAGCGCGGTGAAGCCCGGGGGTAGGTCGGCGTCACCGAGCAGACGATCGCGCAACCGAGCGGGATCGGTCTCGGGACCGGTGGTCACGGGAGCCGCGGCCACCACGGGCCCCAGGGCGGGAAGCTCGGGCTGCCCGGCCGCGGTCTGCTCCTGCGAACCGCAGCCGATGACCACGACGAGGGGCGCGAGCGCCGCCAACAGGCCGCGGGCACGGATCATTCGGCCCACGACACCTGCGTATCGATCGTCTGCCGCAGCGTGCTGTCGCTGTTCGGGTCGCGGTAGGCCTGGTGACCGCCGACGGTGATGGACCCGGCCACCGGCAGGGGCAGACCGAGATCCACCGTGATGGTGCCCGTCCCCTGCATCACGTAGTCCCGGATGTCCAGGGTGCCCGCGTTGTTCGGCAGATTCCACACCGGCGACTTCGGCTTCTGGGTGACGTGCAGTTCGATGGTCAGCCGATCCCCCTCGCGCTTGCTCAGCGTGGCGGTGGTCACCTGGTCGAGCAGGACGCCGCCGGTGACCTCCTGGCGCACCGTCCACACCGCGCCCTCGCCGACGGGCTCGTCGGGGAAGGCGATCGACCGATACACCGCCTGGTAGAACGCTTGCTCGAGGGCGGAGCGGGCGGTGTTGGAGGCGTCCGGAGCCGGCTCGAGCCGCAGGGCGGTGATCGCGCCCAGATCGCTGAGATCGAAGCCCGCGTGCGAGCCGCCGATCTTGGTCAGCGCCTTGGCCAGTGCCGGGTCCGGCGAGGTGACCGTGCCGAGGGTCAGATCGATGCCCTCCGCGGTGGTGTGCGCGGTCATCGGAATGGTCAGCGCCGGAGTGGAGAAGTCGCGCTCGGGCTGCTCATCGATCTGCTGTTCGATGTGGTGCGCGGTGTAGAGGGTGACCCGCTGCACGGTGCCCGCCGGATACTCCGGGCGCAGCAGCGACCTCGGCTCGGCCCCGGCCGATTCGACCGTGGCCACCGCGGCCGCGATCGGCACCGTCACTTCCTTGCCGATGCCCAGCGGCTCGGTTCCGTCGGGTTCGCCGAGTGATTCGGCGCCGTCGCCGCAACCGACACCGAAGGCCGAGAGCCCGACCGCGAGCACCATGAGCAGCACACCCGAGCGCGCGATCCGGGGAAGGTGGGGGGAAGACAACACCGTCACGAGCAACAGGGTACGACCGCTTCCTGAGTGTGGGCTGGGACATCCGGGTGCGCGCCGGTCGGCGTGCCGCGCGACCACGACCGGCCGTCCGGGCCGGGGCAATCGGACGGCGCGCACCGGGCGGGATCGCGCTCGAGAGATGATGGTCGGCGTGAGTGACGACCGGCCGCCCGAGGAAAACCCAGCGAACACCGCCGATCCGACGACCGCGTCGGCTCCACCGCAGCGCCTGCGCACGCTGCTCGTCCTCGCCGCGGTCGTGCTCGGCCTGGATCTGCTCACCAAGACCATCGCGGTCGCGCGGCTGACGCCGGGCGATCCGGTGCCGATCATCGGTGACTTCGCGCGCCTGAGCCTGGTGCGCAATCCGGGCGCGGCGTTCTCCATGGCCACCGGCATGACCTGGTTGCTGACCCTGGTCGCCGCCGCCGTCGTCGTCGGCGTGGTGCGCATCGGCCGCACGCTGCGTTCGCTGGGGTGGGCGATCGGGCTGGGCCTGGTGCTCGGCGGGGCGCTCGGCAACCTGATGGACCGGCTTTTCCGCGCCCCCGGCCCACTCCAGGGGCACGTGGTGGATTTCGTCGCGGTCGGCTGGTGGCCGGTGTTCAACGTCGCGGACTCGGCCATCGTGTGCGGGGCGATCCTGCTGGTGGTGCTGACCGTGTTGGGTTTCGAACCGAACGGCACCCGGGTGGGTCACGGCAAACCCGGCGAAGCGAGCGAGGGCAGCGCGGCATGAGGGAGACCAGGACCATGCCCGTCCCCGACGGGCTCGACGGTATGCGTGTCGACGCGGGCCTGGCCCGTCTGCTCGGCCTGTCCCGCACGGCGGTGGCCGCGCTCGCCGAGGAGGGCTCGGTGCAGCTCGACGGCCTCGCCGCGGGCAAGTCCGACCGGCTGACCGCGGGCGCCTGGCTCGAGGTGATCTTCCCCGAGCCGAAGCGGGAGCTGACCATCGAAGCCGAACCGGTGGAGGGCATGAAGATCCTCTACGCCGACGACGACATCGTCGCGGTCGACAAGCCGGTCGGCGTGGCCGCGCACACCGGCGTCGGCTGGAGCGGGCCGACCGTGGTCGGCGGGCTCGCCGCGGCCGGATACCGCATCTCCACCTCGGGCGCGCACGAGCGGCAGGGCATCGTGCACCGTCTCGATGTCGGCACCTCCGGAGTGATGGTGGTGGCGCAGTCCGAGCACGCGTACACGGTGCTCAAGCGCGCGTTCAAGCAGCGCACGGTCGACAAGCGGTACCACGCGCTGGTGCAGGGGCACCCGGACCCGAGCAGCGGCACCATCGACGCCCCGATCGGCCGCGCCCGCGGCAACGACTGGAAGTTCGCGGTCACCGCCGACGGGCGCCCGAGCATCACGCACTACGACACCGTCGAGGCGTTCCAATCGGCCAGCCTGCTGGACATCCACCTGGAAACCGGGCGCACCCATCAGATCCGGGTGCATTTCTCGGCGATCCGCCATCCGTGCTGCGGCGACCTCACCTACGGCGCGGACCCGCGCCTGGCCGAGCGGCTCGGGCTGCAACGCCAGTGGCTGCACGCCCGGTCGCTGGGTTTCCAGCATCCCTCCGACGGCCGCTACCTGGAGATCACCAGCGAGTACCCGGACGACCTGAGACACGCGCTGGACGTCCTGCGCGATGCCTGAGCGCCGGATGCCGCCGTGGCGCCGAGTCCTCCTCGGCGCGGCGGCGGCGGTGCTGGTCGCACTGGTCTGGGCGCTCGGGGCGCTGTATCCGCCGTACCGCGCCCCGGTGTCCACCGACCGGCTCGGACCCGATCGGGACGAGCAGGTCGCGGATTACCTTGCCCGCTCCCGTGATTCGCTGAACGCGGACGACGACGAACAGCACTGGGCGCTGGCGTCTTTCACCGAACCACTTACTCCCGGACAGATTCCCGCGCACAGCGGCGGATTGCGTATCGCTCAGGTGCTCTACCGGGTGCCGATCCCCCGCGTGCAGACGCCGCTGGTCGTCGTGCCGGTCCCGGAAGGCGCTGCCGCGGCGGTGGATTCGGCACGCGACGCGGCCTGGCTGCTTCCGCGCCCCGCCGACGACCGCTCCGCGCGCGTGGTCGCGGTCTCCGCCACACGATTGCGCGGCGGCTGCGCCTGCGTCGTCGGGCTCGTCGTCCGGGGTTCCCCGTCGCGACTGCGAAACCTCGCCCACCAGAACGGTATCCGCGCGGTCCAGGCCCTTCCCTCCGATGCCGTGGCGGGCAGCTTCGCGGTGGTCCCGCTGCTGCCCGAGTACCGCGACGTCGTCCTGCCGGGCCCCGACGACGCACCCGTCCCGGACCAGTGAGCGGCGCGGCCGCGCCTGCCCGCCTCAGTCCGGCAGGGTGACGACTCCGTCGAGATAGCGACGGCATCGCCCGAACAGCAGCACGCGGTCGCCGGTCAGCTCGCAGCGCAGGCTTCCGCCACGGCGCGAGAGCTGCCTGGCGCGCAGTTCGGTGCGGCCGAGCCGCTCGCTCCACAGCGGGACCAGCTGGGCGTGCGCCGAGCCGGTCACCGGGTCCTCCATGACTCCCACCGCCGGAGCGAAGAACCGGGAGACGAAGTCCACCGAGTCACCCGGCGCGGTGACGATCGCGCCGCGGGACAGCGCGGGGAAAGCCGACAGCACGGGTGCGACATCGCGCACCTCCTGTTCGGTCGCCACGACGATCACCTCGTCGGTGCCGGAGTACGCCCGCACCGGGCGCACCCCGAGTGCCGCGACCAGCGCCGGGTCGGGCTGCACCGGAATACTCGGCACCACCGGCAGGTCCAGGACGAACTCGTCGTCGTCGGTGCGGTCGACGTGCAGCCAGCCGCTGCGCGTGTAGAAGCTCACCCGGTCCTCGCCGGGGTGCATGTCGACCAGGATCTGCGCGGCGCTGGCCAGGGTGGCGTGCCCGCACAGGGCGACCTCCACCCTCGGCGTGAACCACCGGAGGTGGAAAGCGGGCCACTCGCCCGGCGGCACACCCGCCTCGGGAGGTAATTGCGGGGTGTAGAACGCGGTCTCGGCGAGGTTGTTCTCCTCGGCCAGCTGTTGCAGCAACGCATCCGGGAGCCACGACGGGAGCGGCATCACCGCGGCCGGGTTGCCCGAGAACGGTGCGTCGGCGAACGCGTCGATCTGGTGCAGCAGTACCTCCATAATCTCCAGAAGGTACTCCAACTCTGAATGGCCGCTTCGCACAAGGCTTCTCGTGGCGCGGCTAGTCAGGCGTCCAGTCTGTCAGGCGGCCCCGCCGGGCGAGCTCGGCAAGAGTTGCCGCTCGCCTCCACGCAGCACCGAACTCACCCACCAGACGGCCTCCACGAGCACGATGCCGACCACGCCGCAGACCACCGCCGCACCGGTGAGCGCGACATTGGAGGGGTCGAGCTTGAAGAACTCGCGGGTGAACGGAACAGTGAACAGGAAGCCGTACGCCGCCACCGACACCGCGATCAGCACCACCTTCCACCAGACGTAGGGCCGGGCGACGATGGCCAGCACCCACACCGCGATCATGATCAGCGTGATGAGGGCGGTGGTGCCCGCCTGCACCTTCTGCTGCTCGCCCGCTTCCGGCCCGGCATAGGCGATCAGGTACGCGACGAAGGTGGCCACGCCGATCACCACGCCCGACGGGATGGCCAACCGCATGACCCGCCCGACGAACCCCGTGCGCGCGCGCTCGTTGTTGGGCGCGAGGGAGAGGATGAACGCCGGAATGCCGATGGTGAACCAGGCCGCGATCGTGACGTGGCGCGGCAGGAACGGGTACCCGATGGGCTCGTAGCCGAAGATCTGTGAACCGACCCCGGCGGCGCCGACCAGGAAGGCGAGCAGCACGGAATAGACGGTCTTGGTGAGGAACAGATTCGACACCCGCTCGATGTTGCCGATCACCCGGCGTCCCTCGCCGACCACGTACGGCAGCGTGGCGAACTTGTTGTCCAGCAGCACGATCTGCGCCACCGCCCTGGTCGCGGGGCTGCCCGCGCCCATGGCCACGCCGATGTCCGAATCCTTGAGCGCAAGAACGTCGTTGACGCCGTCGCCGGTCATCGCCACGGTGTGGCCACGCGACTGCAACGCCGCCACCATCGCGCGCTTCTGATCCGGACGGACCCGGCCGAAAGTGGTGTTGCGGTCGAGCACCTCGGCCAGTCCGTCGCGGTCCTCCGGCAGCTTCCGCGCGTCGATCGGACGGTCGCCGCCCGGCAGGTCGAGCGAGGAGGCCACCGCGCCGACCGATACGGCGTTGTCGCCGGAGATGACCTTGATCGAGACATCTTGGCTCGCGAAGTAGTCGAGCGTGTCCCTGGCGTCGGGCCGGACCTTCTGCTCCAGCACGACCAGGGCCGCCGGGCGCACCACGCCCGGCGCGTCGGGCGCATCCACGGAACGGTCGCTGCGCGCCAGCAGCAGGACGCGCAGTCCGGAGGCACCGAGTTCCTCGGCGACCCGCGCGTCCGCCGAGCGCGGGTCCAGCAGCACGTCCGGTGCGCCGAGCAGCCAGTCGCCGTGCTCACCGTAGGAGCAACCGCTCCACTTCTTGGCCGAGGAGAACGGCGCCACGGCGGTGCGCCGCCAGCCCGGACCGTCCGGCAGCTGCTCGGCGATCGCCTGCACGCTCGCGTTCGGCCGCGGATCGTCGGCGGCGAGCGCCGCCAGCGCGGTGCGCACCTCGCCGTCGTCGAAGCCCGCCAGGGTCTTGATATCCGACAGCCGCATGCCGTTCTCGGTCAGCGTGCCGGTCTTGTCCGCGCACACCACGTCGACGCGGGCCAGCCCCTCGATCGCGGGCAACTCCTGCACCAGGCACTGACGCCGCCCCAGCCGCACCACGCCCACCGCGAACGCGATCGACGTCATCAGCACCAGCCCCTCCGGCACCATGGGCACCAGCGCGGCCACCATGCCGGTGACCGCGGGCCGCCAGGTCTCCCCGCTGGAGACCAGCTGGTTGTAGATGCTCAGCAGGCCGGCGGGGATCAGCAGGTAGGTGATGAACTTCAGGATCTTGTCGATACCGCTGCGCAGCTCGGAGTGCACCAGGGTGAACTTGCTCGCCTCCTCGGCCAGCCGCGCCGCGTAGGCGTCCCGGCCGACCTTGGTGGCCCGATAGGCGCCGGACCCGGAGACCACATAGCTGCCCGACATCACCTCCGCGCCGATCGCCTTGTCGATCGGATCGGCCTCGCCGGTGAGCAAGGACTCGTCCACCTCGAGCTGGGCGGACTCCTCGACCGTGCCGTCCACCACGATCTGGTCGCCCGGACCGAGTTCGATCAGGTCGTCCAGCACCACCTCGTGCGGCGCGACATCGACGGCCGTGCCGTCGCGGCGGACGGTCGGCTTGGCCTGGCTGACGATGGCCAACCGGTCCAGGGTGCGCTTGGCACGGACCTCCTGGATGATCCCTACCGCGCTGTTGGCGACGATCAGCAGGCCGAACATGCCGTCGATGATCGATCCGGTGGCCAGCACCAGGACGAACAGGACGCCGAGGATGGCGTTGATCCGGGTGAAGACGTTCGCGCGCACGATCTCGCCGACCGAGCGGCTCGCGCGATCCGGGACGTCGTTGGTCCGCCCGTCGCGGCGTCGTTGCTCGACCTCGGCGGCGGTGAGTCCGGTGGCGCCCGAGGCCTGCACGGTAATCGACATGACCGCAAGGCTACGTGACAACTACGTTCGTCCTCGTGCGGCGAAGCAGGTCCATCCCCGGTGTGACGTTCGGAGCGAGCGCGTACTTCCTGTGGGGACTGTTCCCCGCGTTCTTCGGTTTGCTGGCGTTCGCGAGTCCGGCCGAGGTGGTGGCGCAGCGGATCCTCTGGACGCTGGTCGTCGTGCTCGCGGTGCTCGCTGTCAGCGGGCGCGTGCGCGAGTTGCGCGGCATCGGCGGGCGCGTCTGGCTCCTGGCGGCCGTCGCCTCCGCCGCGATCGCCCTGAACTGGGGCGTGTACGTCTACGGCGTCATCTCGGGTCACGTCGTGGAGTGCGCGCTCGGCTACTTCATCAACCCGCTGGTCACCGTCGCGTTCGGCGTTGTGATCTTCCGCGAGCGGCTGACCAGGGCTCAGTGGGCCGCGCTCACCCTCGGCGCGACCGCGGTGGCCGTGCTCACCCTCGACTACGGCAGGCCGCCGATCATCGCCCTGGCCTTGGCCTGTTCCTTCGCCACCTACGGTCTGGTGAAGAAGGTGATCCCGCTGGACGCGCTGCGCGGCATCGCCGCCGAGGGCATCGTCGCCGCGCCGTTCGCGCTCGCGTTCGCGATCGGGCTCACGGTCACCGGGCACAGCGAATTCACTTCCGCCCCCGCGCACACCGCGCTGATGGCGGCCACCGGGCCGGTCACCCTCGTTCCGCTGCTGCTGTTCGCGGTGGCGGCCCAGCGGGTCGCGCTGTCCACCATGGGCCTGCTCCAATACCTCACGCCCGCGCTCCAGATGGCCTGGGGCGTCGCCGTGGCGCACGAGCCGATGCCCGCCTCCCGGTGGGCCGGGTTCGCCCTGATCTGGGCCGCGCTGGCGATCTTCACCAGCGACGCGCTGCTACGGACCCGGCGCGCGCGTCGCGCATCGCGCGATGTCACCACCGACTCCGGCCCCCACGCGAACGATGCCGAAGCCATACCGTGAGCCACGGCCCCGGCTGCGATTGCTACGGCCGTAGCAGATGGCTACGCTTGTAGCATGACCGCGCTACCCGCTCGTGAGCTGCGCAACCACACCGCCGAGGTATTGCGCCGCGTCGAGGCGGGCGAGGAAATCGAAATCCTCAAAGGCAACCGACCGGTCGCTAAGATCATCCCCCTGCCTCAGCGGCGGCAGTGGGTGCCCGCGGCGGAAGTCCTCCGAGAACTGGTCCGCCTGGGCCCGGATACCACGGGCCTGCGGGCGGAACTTCGTGAGGCGTTGATCGACACGACGGACGACCTGCCGTGGTGAACATACAACGCGCACTGGCGGACACATCGGTATTCATCGGTCTCGAGGCCGAACGCTTCGATCCGGCCCGGTTCGACGGGTACGAATGGGGCGTGTCGGTCGTCACCCTGGGTGAACTGCGCCTCGGCGTGCTGCGCGCCTCGAGTCCCGACGTATCGGCCCGCAGGCTGGCGACCTACCAGCTGGCCCAACGGTTTCAGCCACTCGAGGTGGATGAGACCACCGCGGAACACTGGGCCCTGCTGGTGGCACGCCTCCGGGCCGCCGGGCGAGAAGTCCCGATCAACGACAGTTGGATCGCGGCAACCGCGCTCGCGCACGATATTCCCATCGTGACCCAGGATGGCGATTACGACGCGATGCCGGACCTGAAGGTACTGAAGTTGTAGGCGACCGCCGACATCCTCGGCGTGCGGGGGCAGACGCCGACTGCGCGAGCAGCGCGATATCCGAGGCAGCGCACAATTCGCGCGACGACGGGCCGGCCGCCGGGACGAACCCGGAGACCGGCCCGGCCGGTCGTGCGAATCAGGCGCAGGCCGCCGACTGCTGGCCGAGGTTGGTCAGCATGGTGCAGGCCCACTGCTTCTGGATCTTCCACTTGCCGTTGTCGGCGACGAACGGCACGTCGACGATGTTCTCCTGGCCGTTGAGGATGAACTTGGCCTTCGCGTTCACACTGTCGCCGAACGAGGTGACGTCGGTGACCTCGATCTTCACATCCGCGCCTGCCGCAGCCTGGGACAGGCGGTCCGGCAGCGTCGGGTCGGCCTCGGCGCCCTGGACGTTGTCCAGCTTCTCCGACGCAGGCACCGACGGGTCCAGCGCACGGGCGAGGGCGGTGTTCAGCTCCGCGGGAGTCGGGACCGGCGGCAGGTTCGCGCTCGCGGTGGCCGACGCCTTGGCGCTGGTCGACGTCTTGGCGGCGGGCTTGCTGTCCTTGTCGTCGCCACCACAGGCGGTCAGGCCAAGCGCGGCGACGATGGCCAGTCCGGCGATCGCGGTGCGTCCAGTCTTACGAAGCTTCAACTGCTCGTCCTTTGCGTTCGAGAGGTGCGTGTCGGGTTCCACCGTGGCAGCCGCCACCCGAACCGGCGGCGCTGCACGAGGTCCCAGGCTACCGGCACCGGGCGGCGCCGCCCGGATCCACACGGAACCGACGAATGTCGTCGGCAGCGAACGTACGCGTCGGGCCGTGGGATGTCGAGCCGTCGGCGCGGACGCGTCAGAGCAGACTGCCCAGCGGATCGGCCCGGGTGAGCGCGGCGTCGTCGGCGGCGAAGGTGCGCGCGGGACCAGGGCCGGTGGAACGGGTTTCGAAGCGGACGGTCACGACGCCGTGCCCGGCGCCCTGCACCCAGCCGTGGCCGTGCTCGGGATGCGTGACGTCCATGCCGGGATGCCAGACCGCGACGGGCAGCGGGGGCGTCGCGGTGTGCTCGGCGCCGAGGTCGGCAGGCCGCGCCGGTTCGGCCTCCGGTTCCGCGACGGCGCGCTCCGCGGCCGGGCCGCGGTCGAGTTCGGGGAACAGCGACTCCTGGCGAACGGTGGACAAGCCGCCGTAGCCGACCCCGACGAGCCGGATCGGCCCCAGTTCGCGCGGGTCGAGCGCCGACCGCTGCGCCGCGGCGGCGAGGGTGGCCAGGTCCTCGGTGGCGTAGGGCAGGGTGAAGGAGCGGGTGACGATGCTCATATCGGATTTCCGGAGTTTGAGCACCACCGTGCGGGCCGCCCGGCCGTCACCGGTCAGGCGCCGGTGCGCGGCGGCGGCCATGTCATCGATGGCCGGGCGGAGCTGGTCGAGACTGACGATGTCGGTCTCGTACGTGGTCTCGGCGCTGATCTGTTTCGCCTCGGTGCGCTCGGCCACCGGACGGTCGTCGATGCCGCGAGCCAGGCGGTGCAGGGCCGCCCCCACACTGGCGCCGAGGATCGACATCGCCTCCGATTCCGGCAGCGCGGCGAAGGCGCCGACGGTCTCGATGCCGAGCGAACGCAGCCTGCTCTCCGCGACCGGCCCGATCCCCCACAGCTTGCGCACCGGCAGACCCGCGAGCAGAGCGGGTTGCTCGACCGGCGAGATCACCCGGATGCCGTCGGGCTTGGCCAAGCCGGAGGCGATCTTCGCCAGCTGCTTCCCGGTGCCCGCGCCCACCGAGGCGGTCAACCCGGTCCGTTCCCGCACCACCGCGCGCAACTGCGCGCAGAACGCGTATACCTGCGCGACCGTCGCACCGGCCAGCTCGGCGGGTTCGCCGAACGCCTCGTCGAACGACAGCGTCTCCAGCACCGGGATCCGGCTGCGCAGCGCGTCGAAGACCTGACCGCTCACCACGCCGTAGACCGCGCCGCGCGGCGGCACCACCACCGCGTTGACGCCGACCAGCCTGCGCGCCTGATGCATCGGCATGGCCGACCGGGCGCCGTAGACCCGCGCCTCGTAACTGGCTCCGGCCACCACCCCGCGCCCGCCCGTCCCGCCGACCAGCACCGGCCTGCCCCGCAATGTCGGCCGGGTCAACTGCTCGACCGACGCGAAGAACGCGTCCATATCGATGTGCAGCACCCAGCGCCGGGCGGCGCTGTCTGCGTCGGCGAGGCCGGGGGGATGCTGCCCAGCCACCGGGAGATCGCCGTGCGTGCCGATCCCGGTCGCCGGCGCGGGCGCGCGCTCGACGCTCGGGTTCTCGGTACGCACGGCTGCAATGTACGCCGGTCCACCGACAGTCCGGGGCAGGCGGAGACGCTGTCCGGTGGCTGTGCGCTAGCTGCCGGTTCCCTGTGGATGCCCGCGCCCGCCGCAGCCGGTCGCCGACCGGCCGTTCATCCCACCGCGGTGGCCTTGATCTGCCCTTTTCCGCGCCCGAGCGTGTACTGAACAGTTCTGAATCAACCGCCGACGTACCGCGGGGACGAGGCTGGACTCGCGGTCCGATATGTGATGATCGGACCCATGAATATCCGCAAGGCCGTCATCCCGGCCGCTGGTATCGGCTCCCGGTTGCTCCCGCTGACCAAGGCCATCCCGAAGGAGATGCTGCCGGTCGGCGACAAGCCGGTGATCGAGCACACGGTCCGCGAGCTGGTCGCTTCGGGCATCACCGACATCACCATCGTGGTCAGCGGCGGAAAATCATTGATCCAGGACCACTTCCGGCCCAACCCCGCGCTGGTGGCCCAGTTGCGCGCGGACGGCAAGACCGCCTTCGCCGACGCGGTCGAGGAAGTGGGCGAGCTGTCCCGGCTCGGTCACATCACGTACCTCGACCAGCACGGGCCGTACGGCAACGGCACCCCCGTGCTCAACGCCGCGCGCAATCTCGGCGACGAGCCGATGCTGGTGCTGTGGCCCGACGACGTGTTCGTCGCCGAGGTTCCGCGCGCCCAGCAGCTCATCGACGCCTACGAGGCCACCGGAGCCCCCGTCCTCGCGCTGATGCCGATGGACCCGTCGGAGTCGCAGCGCTACGGCGTGCCGGTGGTGGCCGACGACCACGGCAACGGTCTGCTGCGCATCACCGGTCTGCGGGAGAAGCCGAAGCCCAAGGACGCGCCGTCGTCGTTCGCGGCGATCGGCGGCTACGTCGTCACTCCCGGCATCATCGAGGAACTGCGCACGCAGACCGAAGCCTGGTACGAGCACCGCACCGGCGAGGTGTACCTCACCGACGCGATCAACGTGCACGCGGCCGCCAATCCGGTTTTCGGTCAGGTGATCCGCGGCCGCTGGTACGACACCGGGAACCCGGCCGACTACCTGGTGGCGCAGTTCGCCTCGGCACTGGCGCATCCGCAGTACAGCCCGCTGCTGCGCACCCTCGCCGAGGGCCTCGACGACTGATCGGAACCCGGGCCACGCACGCCCGATAGCACATCGCTATGCTGACGCCGCTCGTAATGGGCGGCAGCCGAGCGTAGTTCGATGCCGATTCGGAGCTCGCCGTTCCCGTTCGAGCAGAGAGATGTGTTCACGATCGCCCTGTCGCGCACCGGCACTTCCCCGGCCGGTGCGCGCTCAGAAGCGGCGGATCGCGTAGATGTCGAATTCGCTCAGTGGCGTGAACCCGACCGGCACACCCCAGTCGTAGGCGTTGAGCACCTGTCCGCCACCGGCATAGATGCCGACGTGCGAGCCGTCGCTGTTCAGCACGACCACGTCGCCGGGCGACAGGGCGGCCCTCGGTACCGGCGTGCCCGCCTTCGCCTGCTGCCAGGTGGTCCGCGGAATGCTCACGCCGACTTGGCGGTACGCCCACTGCACGAGGCCCGAGCAGTCCCAGCTGGAGGGCCCGGTCCCACCCCATTCGTACGGCTTGCCGATCTGTGTCGTGGCCGCGGCCAGCGCGCCGAGGCCGAACACACTGGGCACCGGCAGGGCGGCCGAGCCGCTGGCGCTGCCGGATTCACCGCCGGGGCCGCTGCCCGACGCCGAACCGGAGGAGGCGCTGCCCGGCCCGCTGCCGGAAGCGCTGCCGGTGTCGGCCCAGACGGGTCCGGCGAGCAGGAGGATGGCGATGGTCGACAGCAGGAATCCGAGCGCGATGCGGTGCGACGATTTTCTCGGCACGTACTCGCCCCTTCCGTGGGCGCGGTTGACTGACCACCGATCGGCGGCCTGGCTAACACTTGGCATCAGTCGCGGCCAACGATGCGCAGCCGCGGCTACCCGCGCCGGGCAGGTTCCCGGCACGGCCGATTTCCCAGTAAGACATGCCAGAAGAGAGAGACTGCCTGCCCAAGAATCACCTGGGCCACAGCAGCGACATCGCAGATTGTGCCCGGGATTTTGGCGATTTGTCGGGAATCAGCAAATTCTCAGCATGTGATCTATATCACTTGCTTGCGCGCCGCAGCGGGTCCTTTCCTGCCTGACCGGTGACATCGAGTGGCCGTATTCGGCGTGTGCCCCGTGGTCGGGAAAGGCCACCGGCTGGCCGTAACAGGCGGCGCGGCGGCCGCTCGGACAGCAGCCGGGGCGGGACCTTCTCGGTCCCGCCCCGGCTCGCCCGGTATCCGGCGCTCAGGCTTTGCTGATCGCCGCCCGCACGCCGCCGACCAGATCAGCGGCCTCCGGCCCCGCGTCACCGAAGCTCAGCGAGGTGGCGAGGATCTCGCCCGCGATCAGGTCGCGGTGAGCCTCGGCCCATACGGCCCGTTCCTCGGGCACGTCCAGGACCACGGTGATGCGGTCGGAGACGTCCAGCCCGGCTGATTTCCTGGTCTCCTGGAGGTCGCGGATCAGGTCCCGCGCCCAGCCCTCGGCCTCCAGTTCCTCGGTGACCACCGAATTCAGCACCACGAGACCCGCATTGCCGGGCAGCGCCGCGGTCGACTCGGGTTCGGCGGCGACCAGGCGCTGGGTGTACTCCTCGGGCAGCAGGGCGATTCCGGCCGCTCGGACCGTGCCGTCGGCGTCCTCGGACCACTCCCCGGCTTTCACCGCCTTGATCACCGTCTGCACGTCCTTGCCCAGGCGCGGACCCGCGGCGCGAGCGTTGACCACCAGCTCGAACCGGCCGTGCGCGGCCACGTCGGTGGTCAGGTCCACCTTCTTGACGTTGACCTCGTCGGCCACGATGTCGGCGAACGGCGCCAAACGCTCGGCGTCGGCGGCCGCGATGGTGACCTCGGCCAGCGGCAGCCGCACCCGCAGGTTCTGCGCCTTGCGCAGGCTCAGCACCGTCGAGCACACCACGCGCACCTCGTCCATGGCGGCGACCAGCTCCGGATCGTCCGGCAGCTCGCCCTCCTTCGGCCAGTCGGCCAGGTGCACCGAGTCGCCGCCGGTCAGCCCGCGCCAGATCACCTCGGTGATCAGCGGCAGCAACGGCGCCGCCAGCCTGGTGACCACCTCGAGCACCGTGTGCAGGGTGTCCACCGCGTCGCGGTCCTCGCTCCAGAACCGCGACCGCGAGCGCCGCACGTACCAGTTGGTCAGCGCGTCGGCGAACGAGCGCAGCTCCTCGCAGGCGCCCGCGATGTCGTAGACCTCCAGCGCCGCGGTGATGACATCCCTGCTTCGCGCCAGCTTCGCCAGGATGTAGCGATCGAGCACATGCGGCGAATCCGTGCGCCACACCCCGGGCTTGGAGGCGTACAGCTGCAGGAACGTCCACGCGTTCCACAACGGTCGCAGCGCGTGGCTCACGCCCTCGCGGATGCCGCGCTCGGTGACGATGAGGTTGCCGCCGCGCAGGATCGGCGAACTCATCAGGAACCAGCGCATGGCGTCCGAGCCGTCCCGGTCGAACACCTCGTTGACGTCCGGGTAGTTGCCCTTGGACTTGCTCATCTTCAGGCCGTCGTCACCGAGCACGATGCCGTGCGCCGCGACGGTCTTGAACGCCGGGCTGTCGAACAGCGCCGTCGCCAGCACGTGCAGTGTGTAGAACCAGCCCCGGGTCTGCCCGTTGTACTCGACGATGAAATCGCCGGGGAAGTGGCTGTCGAACCACTCCTTGTTCTCGAACGGGTAGTGCACCTGGGCATACGGCATCGAGCCGGACTCGAACCAGCAGTCCAGCACCTCCGGTACCCGGCGCATGGTCGACTTGCCGGTGGGGTCGTCGGGATTGGGCCGGGTGAGCTCATCGATCATCGGGCGGTGCAGATCGGCCGGGCGCACGCCGAAATCGCGCTCCAGCTCCTCCAGCGAGCCGTACACGTCGACGCGCGGATAGGCCGGATCGTCGGACACCCACACCGGGATCGGGCTGCCCCAGTAGCGGTTGCGGCTGATGTTCCAGTCCCGCGCGCCCTCCAGCCACTTGCCGAACTGGCCGTCGCGGATGTGCTCGGGCACCCAGGTGATCTGCTTGTTCAGCTCGACCATCCGATCGCGGAACTTGGTGACCGCGACGAACCAGGACGGCACGGCCATATAGATCAGCGGCTGCCCGGAGCGCCAGCTGTGCGGGTAGGAGTGCTCGATCGTCTCGTGCCGCAACAGCTTTCCGGCCGCCTTGAGATCCTTGATGATCACCGGATTGGCGTCGAACACCATCAGGCCCTCGTACGGCGGGACCATCGAGGTGAACTTGCCGCCCGGGTCGAGCGGCTGCACCAGCTCGATGCCGTTGGCCGTGGCGACGTCCATGTCCTCCTCACCGAAGGCCGGCGCCAGATGCACGATTCCGGTGCCGGAGTCGGTGGTCACGTAGTCGGCGGTGAGCACACGGTGCGCGTTGGGGTGGCCGAGGAAGAAGTCGAACGGCGGCGCGTAGGACAGGCCGGCCAGCGCGGCGCCGTCGAACTCGCCGAGCACCTCCGGGTTCTCGCCGAACTCCCGCCCGTAGTGCGAAACCCGTTCGGCCGCGAGCAGGTAGCGCTTGCCGTCGGCCGCGCGCAGGTGCACGTAGCGGATGTCGGGGTGTACGGCGATCGCCAGGTTCGACGGCAGCGTCCACGGCGTCGTGGTCCAGATCACCGCGTTCGCGCCGTCGAGCGCGTGCAGCGGATGCTCCGCGGGCACGCGCAGCACCATGTCGACGGTGACCGCCGGGTCCTGGCGCATCTTGTAGGCGTCGTCGAGGCGGGTTTCCTGATTCGACAGCGGCGTCTGCTCGTACCAGCTGTAAGGCAGCACCCGGAAGCCCTGATAGATCAGCCCTTTGTCGTACAGCGACTTGAACGCCCACATCACCGACTCCATGAAGTCGATGTCCAGCGTCTTGTAGTCGTTGTCGAAGTCGACCCAGCGGGCCTGGCGCGTCACGTAGTCGCGCCATTCCCCGGTGTAGCGCAGCACCGACGATTTGCAGGCCGCGTTGAATTCCGCCAGGCCCATCGCGTCGATCTGTGATTTGTCCGTGATACCGAGCTGCTTTTCGGCTTCGATTTCCGCGGGCAATCCGTGACAGTCCCATCCGAATCGCCGGTCGACCCGCTTGCCGCGCATGGTCTGGAAACGCGGAACGAGGTCCTTGACGTATCCGGTGAGCAAATGTCCGTAATGCGGCAGACCGTTGGCAAAGGGCGGCCCGTCGTAGAAGACGAATTCCGCTGCGCCGGAACGGTTTTGGATGCTGGTGCGGAAGGTGTCGGCGGCCGCCCACGCGTCGAGCACGCGGCGCTCCATCTCGGGGAACGACGCCCCGTTGCCGACGCTCAGGTCGACGCGCGGGTACGCGCTGTTGCTGGAAGTGTGGTCCGCCATGGCGGATGCGTCTCCTCGTGCCGTGTCGTTGGCACGGGGACGACATCGGCGCCCGGTGCGCCGAAACCGCGGTACCACCCCGCTTGTCCGGCGTAGTGAGCACCGGACCTCTCGTTCACGAGCTGTGACGGGCTCACCCGTTCGGTTCTACTGAGCGCCCGACCCGAAGGCCGTGCCGCCGTTCTTCCGAAGGCTCCCCGGTGATAGCCGGATCGACGCCGTATTCATGTTTGATTCTAGCCGCAGCGGTCAACTCATTTGCTGAGGCGGGTCGGCGCTGAGCCGGTGCGGACGCCTCACCGTTTGGCATGACGACCGGGAGGCGGCGGCGAATCACCATCCGGGCTCCGCATGGACAAGGCACTCACCAGCAAGAGCATCGCACCGATGACGCACACCACGATGCAGCCCCACGCCCAGATCACCGATCCGGTGGTGAGAGCCGCCACGAGCAGGGCGAAGCCGATCGCGGCAAGGACGAGTGTCAAGACGAGCATGGTGACCCCCAAGGCATGCCGGGCGGCTCGACAGTTCCTCTAACAGTATGCGAACTGCTGTGCTGGGGCGTGGCGGGTTACTTGCCGCCCTTGGCGAAGGAGGCCGGCGCGAGGTTGTTCGCCGTGTTGGCGTCCGCGAAGGCTTCGCCGCCGTCGACCGGAACGGCCGAGCCACGGTTCTCCAGCTCCTCGAGCTGCGACTCCAGGTAGGACTTCAACCGCACCCGGTACTCCCGCTCGAAGGTCTTGAGCTGCTCGATCCGGCTCTCCAGCACGCTGCGCTGCTGGGTGATGGTCGCCATGATCTCGGTGTGCTTGCGTTCGGCGTCCGCCTGCAGCGCGTCGGCCTTCTCCTTGGCCTGGCGCAGCTGGCTGTCCGAACGGCTCTGCGCGTCCGACAGCATCGCGTCCGACTTCTGGCGGGCGTCGGCGATCATGGCCTCCGACCGCGTCCTGGCGTCTCCGACCAGTCGCTCGGAATTCGCCCGGGCGTTCGACAGCAAACTCTCCGCTTCGGCCTTGGCGTCGCTGGTCAGCCGATCCGCCATCTCCTGGGCGAGGCTGAGCACCTTGGCGGCCTGCAGGTTCGCGTCCGCGCCCGGCGCGTCCTTGGCCACCGGCGCGGCGGGCATCGGGGCCGGCGGCGCGACGGGAACCGGGGGCTTGATCGGTTCCGGCGGCGGCGGAGCCTGCGGTACCGGCGGTTTCACGGCGTTCACCCCGGCGGGACCGCGGTTCTTCTTGGCATCGGCCAGTTCCGCGTCCAGCTCGGCGACCCGCTGGCGCAGATCCGCGTTCTCCTCGATCAGCCGCGAGAGCTCCTGCTCGACGAGGTCCAGGAACGCGTCGACTTCATCCTCGTTGTAGCCGCGCTTCCCGATCGGCGGTTTGCTGAACGCGACGTTGTGCACATCGGCTGGGGTCAGCGGCATGGAAGGATCCCTTCACGCGTCTTTTGGAGATCTAGCAGATCTAGCAAGCTGTCTTCTCGGCCCATTCTGTCACACCGGAGCTACCGGCTGCCCGAGCCTGCCCACGATCGACATCAGGATGAACACGATGAAAAGCAGGACCATAATCGACAGATCCAGGCGAATTCCGCCCAGCGACACCGGGGGTATCAGCCGACGCAGCAGTTTAACCGGGGGGTCGGTGATCGTGAAGATCACCTCCAGGACGACGACCACTACACCGGTAGGACGCCAGTCTCGGGCAAAGCTCCGGATGAACTCGACGATCACCCGGCTGATCAGCAACAGCCAGAAGATGAACAGTACGAAGTACAGCACCGCGAACAAGGCCACGACTTCACTCTGCCGTAAAAATCGCTTCGCGCAAAATGACCGCGCCGCAGAACCTGCGCGCGGTCTGCTCCACCCCCCAGATCACGAGCTTATTTCTGGTTGTAGAAGCCGGTTTCCGCGATGCGCCTGCGTTCTTCCGCTGATACGTCGACATCCGCCGGTGAGAGCAGGAACACTTTCGTCGCCACCTTGTCGAACGATCCGCGCAGCGCGAAGGCCAGACCCGCGGCGAAGTCGACCAGCCGCTTGGCGTCGGCGTTGCTCAGGTCCACCAGGTCCATGATCACCGGATTGCCCTCACGGAAGCGCTCGCCGATGATGCGAGCCTCGCTGTAGTCGCGCGGGCGCAGCGTCGTGATCTTGGACAAGGGGCCTCCGTCCTCGAAGATCCCGGGCCGCCGCACCGGGGCGGGCTCGGGACGCACGCGCTCCTCCAGCCTGCGCTCCTCGGCGTCGGGATCGACGGCGAGCGCGCCACGGGTGGCACCGCGCAGCGGCGGCGCGGCACCGCCCGCCCGGAACCGGCCCGAGGGGGCGGAGTCGATCCGGGTGGGACGTCGCGGCGCGTCGTAGCGATCGTCGACGTAGGGCTCGTCGCCGTAGTCGTCGCGCCGGGACACCGAGTAACCCGCCTTGTACGGGGACTTGTACGCGGGCTCGGGGTAGTCGACGTCGTCGAAGCGGCCCGCGCCGTACCGTTCTTCGCCGTAGCGATCGACGTAACCGTCGCGGTCGGTGTAGTCACGGGGCCGGGGCCGGCGAGCACCGCGCTCGTCCACGCCTCGGGGGGCGCGATCGTCGACGTAGTCGTCTTCGTAATCCTCGAGCGGAACCATGCCGAAGTACGCCTTGAACTTGTGCAGCGTGCTCATTGGTCGACCTTCCTTCGGCCCCGGTGGCGGCCGGGTGTTGAAGTCTTGCTCAGCCCTCTTCAGTTCCCAGCATATGTGTCGAATGTGACTGATGAGGTTTCTTTGCTAGGCCGAGGTTATCGGTCGGATACCCATCAAGGCGGTTCCGACACGCACAACCGTCGACCCGTGTTCGATCGCGGATTCCAGATCGCCGGACATTCCCGCGGAAAGCTCTGTCGCGTCCGGATGATCGGCGAGCAACAACGTGTGCAACATCGCAAGTCGCGCAAATGCGGCATCAGACTCCGCGCCCACGGGCGGAATGGCCATCAGACCCGACAAACGTAATCCCGGAGCGTTCGCAATCCGTTCGGCGAGCACGGGCAGATCGTTCGCCGCGACACCCCCGCGCGCCGGGTCGTCGTCCAGGCTCACCTGGAGCAACACCCGGACCGGTTCGGTGCGCTCCCCAGCCTCCAGCGCGGCCAGCGCACCGGCGTCAAGAGCGGTTGCCAGACGTTCGCTGTCGACCGAGTGCACGGTGTGCGCCCACCGGGCCACACTCCGCGCCTTGTTCCGCTGCAACCGCCCGATCATGTGCCAGCGGACGCCGGAGAGGTCTTCCTCACGCAGGGCCGCCACCTTGGCCGCGGCCTCCTGCTCGCGCGACTCGCCGAACTCGCGCCTGCCGAGCCGATGCAAGATCGCCACGTCGGAGGCGGGGAAGAATTTCGTCACCGGCAGCAGCCGCACCGCATCCGGCGCCCGGCCCGCCGCCCGGCAAGCGGCATCGATGCGGGCGAGCAGACCGGCCAGGTTGTCCGACAGCTGCGCGGTGCGGGCCGCGAGCGAGCCGCCCACCGCGGTCCCGGCTCCGGTGTTCATGACCGCACCTCGCCCGGCCCCGGGATCACGCACCCGCTCATGCGCCCGCCTCCATCCATATCACTCCGCCGATCCGGCCGGTCGGCGCGCCGCGACGATGGCTGAACAGGGTGTGGTCCTCGATGGTGCAGCGCGGGTCGATCGCGATCCCGGTTACGCCCGCCTCGGTGAGCTGCCGGGCGATGCCCGCGCGCAGGTCGAGTCCGGGCGTGCCGCGGGCGGTGGTGGTCGCGCTGCCGGGCAGGTGCGCTTCGACATCGTCGCGCATCGCGGCGGGAACCTCGTACCGACGGCCGGAGGCGGCGGGCCCGAGCAGCGCCCCGACCCGGTCCAGGCGCGCGCCGACCGACACCATCGCCTCGAGTACCCGCGGCACGATGCCGATGCGGGCGCCGATCCGTCCGGCGTGCACGGCGGCGATCACGCCCGCCTCGTCGTCGGACAGCAGGATCGGTACGCAGTCGGCGGTGAGCACCACCAGCGCGAGACCGGGCACCGTGGTCACGAGCGCGTCGGTGGCGGGGACCGGCTCGGCGCGCGGGCCGTCGACGATCTCCACGGTGCGCCCGTGGATCTGTTCCATCCAGACCAGCCGCTCGGGCGACAGGCCGATGCCCTCGGCCAGCCGGTCTCGGTTGCGTCGCACCGCCACCGGATCGTCACCGACGTGGTCGCCGAGATTGAACGAGTCGTAGGGCGGCGCCGAGAAGCCTCCGGACCTGGTCGTGGTGACCCGTCGGACAGTGATGGTCGGCGCGATAGTCATGGCCACGAGCCTAATGGCGCTCGGCGAAGGCCGTCGAAATGCCCAGGTAGGGGCGGAATCTTCCCCCGATCGATCGCGCGGAGCCGTTTGCGGGCCCGCGCTTCCCTCTGAAATTGCCTGTCGGTCGTCGTAGTTCGCCGACACCACCCCCGTGTCCAGCTCGCGCGTCCCGGCGCCGGCCGGGATCGCTCGTTGCGCTCGGTCCCGGCCCGCGCCGGAACCTCGTTCCCGCGCTAGCCCCTCCGCATGAACGAAGGCACGTCCACGTCGTCGTCATCGTCGCCGGCATCCGGCGGGGTGATGTGCGATCGCGAGTTGCTCGTCACCGTCGGCTCGGCCAGCGTCCGCGCCCGTTCGGTGTCGCGGTAGCTCGGCACCGCGCCGCGGCCGGTCGTGCTCGTACCGGAAGTGCTCGATGTGCTCTCGCTGCCGCGCGCGGTGAACTCGCTGGCGCGGCTCTGCCCGATCTCGCCGGAGCGCGCCGTGCCGATGGTGCTGCGGCTCGGGTTCTCGAAGGTGCGCCGGGCGGGCCCGCCGCCGTCGAAGCCCGCCGCGATCACGGTGACCCGCACCTCGTCGCCGAGCGAATCGTCGATCACCGTTCCGAAGATGATGTTGGCCTCGATGTGCGCGGCCTCCTGCACGAGCGAGGCGGCCTCGTTGATCTCGAACAGGCCGAGGTCGGATCCGCCCGCGATCGACAGCAGCACGCCGTGCGCGCCGTCCATCGACGCTTCCAGCAGCGGCGAGTTGATCGCCGACTCGGCCGCTTTCACCGAGCGGCCCTCGCCCCGCGCCGAGCCGATGCCCATCAGCGCGCTGCCCGCGCCGGACATCACGCTCTTGACGTCGGCGAAGTCGACATTGATCAGGCCGGGTGTGGTGATCAGGTCGGTGATGCCCTGCACACCGTTGAGCAGCACCTCGTCCGCGGAGCGGAAGGCGTCCATCAGGCTCACGGCCGCGTCGCCGAGCTGCAGCAGCCGGTCGTTCGGGATGACGATCAGCGTGTCGCACGACTCGCGCAGCAGGTTGATCCCGACCTCGGCCTGGTTCCCGCGCCGCTTGCCCTCGAAGGAGAACGGGCGGGTGACCACGCCGATGGTGAGCGCGCCGAGTTTGCGCGCGATCTGCGCGACGACAGGGGCGCCACCGGTACCGGTGCCACCGCCCTCGCCCGCGGTCACGAAGACCATGTCGGCGCCCTTGAGCACCTCTTCGATCTCGTCCTTGTGGTCCTCGGCGGCCTTGCGCCCGACCTCGGGGTCCGCGCCTGCTCCCAGACCGCGGGTCAGTTCCCGGCCGACGTCGAGCTTGACGTCGGCATCGCTCATCAGCAGCGCTTGGGCGTCGGTGTTGACCGCGATGAACTCGACACCTTTGAGTCCTTGCTCGATCATCCGGTTGACGGCATTCACACCGCCGCCGCCGATACCGACGACCTTGATCACCGCAAGGTAGTTGTGCGGGGGCGTCATGGGCTCTCGCCTTCCTTCGATCTAAAGCCTGTCGTTTCCGGATTCTCGGCACACGCTCGTGGGCCCGTTCCGGAGTCGGGTCGCTGCGAAGAGCGAACCGCGGCTCGGGCAAACTCTAAAGCTCAACCATAGGGTTAGCGTTATGTCAAGTATCCGACTGGTGCGGAACGCTATTCGCAGCCGACGCGATACGCGCGCAGGCGCGCCGAGACGAGAGCCAGAATCTTGCGTGATCCGACTCGTCTCGCCGCTCCACACGTCGTATGGTGAACGGTTGCCCCCCGGCCCCGTGTTCGGCGCCGGAACCGCTTCCGGACCGCCGAATATTCGCTGGACACAATGGGTGTGGATCACTTTACCGTGACCAGATTGGGACTCGAAACATCGAACACCGTTCCGGGGCGTGTCAACAACGGCAATACGACCGCCGACTTCCGTTCGGCGTCGTTGGTCCCGCCCCAGAGTACCGTGCGTCCGTCCTTCAGATTCAGCGAAATATCCGAAATGGACCGTGCGACAACCTCGCTCACCTGAACGGCCAGCGCAGGCGGCACGATGGCGAGTATCGAGACCGCCGCCCCGGTCACCGGATCGGCGGCCCCGGGATGCTCGGTGATCAACTTCGGCACGCCGATCGGCGCGGGCTCGATCGCGAATTCCACGCCATCGGCGTCGAGCAGATGCGCGCCTTGCGGACTGTCGTAGAACAACACCGCGGTGCGCTCGTCCACCGTCACCCGGACCGTGGACGGAAATACGCGCTGCACCCGTGCCGTGCGCACCTTCGGAATGCTCGCCACCCGCCGGGCGACCGCGTTGGTATCGATCCGCAGCATCGAGCGTCCGGACGGGATCTCGAGCAGATCCCGCACTTGCTGTTCGGAAACCGCCGCCGCCCCCTCGATCCGCACCGTGCGCACCGAGAGCACCGGAGTGAACCAGGCGACGGCGCCGACCACTGCAAGAACGCACACGGCCAGCAATCCCCACAGCCGAACCCGGCGCCAGTCGATCGCGCCGAACCGATCACCCGCGCGGCGCCCGGCCGCGCGCGCCGAACCGACCCCGCGCACGCCCGGTCACCGACCGTGCTGGGGCCGCGCCCGTAATCCGTCGAGAATCTGGCTGCCCAGCATCGTCACGTCGCCCGCGCCCATGGTGATCACCACGTCACCCGGCAGTGCCAAGCCCGCGACCTGCCGACCGACCCGGGACATATCGGGCTGGTAGTGCACCGGTTTCGTCACCGACTGGGCCACCAGCGCTCCGTTCACCCCGGGCAGCGGCTTCTCCCGCGCACCGTAGACGTCGAGCACGACGACCTCGTCGGCCAGGCTCAGCGCCGCGCCGAAGTCCTGCGCGAAGGTCGCGGTCCTGCTGTAGAGGTGCGGCTGGAAGACCACGATGACCCGGCCCTGCCTGGACCGGGCGCCGTCGCGGGCCTCCTGCTGGACCAGTTCGGCGGCGGCGCCGAGCACGGCGCGCACCTCGGTCGGGTGATGGGCGTAGTCGTCGAAGACCCGCACGCCGTTCTCGCGTCCGGCGAACTGGAACCGGCGGTGCACACCGCCGAAACCCTCCAGACCCTGGATGACCTCGCCCACCTCGGCGCCGGTGGCGTGCGCGGCGAGCAGGGCGCCGAGTGCGTTGAGCGCCATGTGCCTGCCCGGCACCGAGAGGCGCAGCGTGCGCGGAGCGGCCTCGTCGGCGAGCTGGAACTGCACGAGCCCGCCGACATCGCGCGGCTCCCAGCTGTGCAGCCGCGCGCCGACTTGCACCGGCGCGTCCGCGAGGTCGCCGGAGCCGTAGCCGAGGACGCGGACGTTCCGCTCGGCCAAGCGCTCGCCGACCCGTTCGGCCAGCGCCCGTGAACCCGGATCGTCCAGGCACACCACCAGCAGGCCGCCCGCGGCGAGCCGGTCGGCGAAGTCGTCGAAGACCTGTACGTAGGCCTCGTCGGTGCCGAAGAAATCCAGGTGGTCGGACTCGATGTTGGTGACCACGGCGACGTCCGGGTCGTATTGCAGCAGCGAACCGTCGCTCTCGTCGGCCTCGGCCACGAAGATGTCGCCGGTGCCGTGGTGGGCGTTGGTGCCCGCCTCGTTCAGCTCGCCGCCCACCGCGAAGGACGGGTCGAACCCGCAGTGCTGCAGCGACACGATGAGCATCGAGGTGGTGGAAGTCTTGCCGTGCGTTCCGGAGACGAGCAGGGTGCGATGCCCCTGCATCAGCGATGCCAGCACCGTGGGGCGCAGCAGCACCGGAATGCCGCGCCGGTTGGCCTCGACGAGTTCCGGATTCGTCTTCGGGATCGCGGCGTACGTGGTGACCACCGCGGTGGGGCCGCCGGGCAGCAGGTCCAAGGCGGTGGCGTCGTGCCCGATCCGCACCTGCGCGCCGCGCGCGCGCAGCGCCAGCACGCCCCGGCTCTCCTTGGCGTCCGACCCCGACACCGCGCCGCCGCGGGCGAGCAGGATTCGCGCGATGCCGGACATCCCGGCTCCGCCGATGCCGACCATGTGCACGCGCTCCAGCTCCGGGGGCAGCGCGGTGCGTCCGGTCGCGGTCTCCGGCGCCGCCCGGCCTGCGGTGGTGTCGCTCATCGGCGCGCCACCTCCGCGGCGATCCGCGCCACCTCGTCGGCGGCGTCGCGGTGCCCGGCGCCTGCGGCGGCCCGGCCCATCTCGGTCAGCCGTGCGGGGTCCATGAGCAGCGGAATCACCTCATCGATCACGTACTTCGGCGTCAACTCGGAATCGGGGACAATTCTGCCACCGCCCTGGCGCACCACCGGCCGGGCGTTGAGTTCCTGCTCCCCGTTGCCGTGCGGCAGCGGCACGTAGAACGCGGGCAGCCCCACCGCGGAGACCTCCGCGACGGTCATCGCGCCGGATCGGCAGACCACCGCGTCGGCGGCCGCGTAAGCGAGGTCCATCCTGGACAGGTACGGCACCGCCACGTACCGAGCGCCGTCCGGACCGTTCGTCGCGGAGTCGTCCAGCTCGAGGGTGTTCTTGGGGCCGTGTGCGTGCAGCACCGAGATGCCCGCTGCGGCGAGCTGGGGCGCCGCGCCCGACACCGCCTCGTTCAGGGTCCGCGCGCCCTGCGAACCGCCGAAGACCAGCAGCACCGGTCCCTCCGTCGGCAGGCCGAAATGGGCTCGGGCCTCGGCGCGCAGCGCGGCCCGGTCCAGGCCGGTGATCGAGGCGCGCACGGGAATGCCCACCACTCGGGCGTTCGCCAGCCCCGAGTCCGGCACCGCGGCGAGTACCCGCGCCGCGCGACGAGCGCCGACCTTGTTCGCGATGCCCGCCTTGGCGTTGGCCTCGTGCACCACCACCGGAACCGGGCGTCTGCGCCGCAGCACGCCCGCACCCGCGGCGAGATACGCCGGAAGCGCCACGTACCCGCCGAAACCGATGATCACGTCGGCCTCGACCGCGTCGATGACCGCTCGGGTCGCGGCCACGGAGGCCAGGACCCGACCGGGCAACCGCAGCAGGTCGAGGGTGGGCTTGCGGGGCAACGGGACCGGAGGGATGAGCTCGAGCGGATAGCCGCGTTCGGGGACCAAGCGGGTCTCCAGACCGCGTTCGGTGCCCAGCGCCGTCACCCGGATCGAATCGTCGAGCCGCCGCAACGCGTCCGCCACCGCGAGTGCCGGTTCGATGTGGCCCGCCGTGCCGCCGCCCGCGACGATTACCGAGATCACCTAGATCTTCCCCGTTCTCTTGCGTGGTTGACCGGATAGCTGGGTTCCCAAGCCCTGGTGGCGCGCGCCGAGCTGGTGCCGCGGCTCTCCGGCGAGCGGCGCCGCGGCGGTTCCGCGCCGTAGCGCCCGCGCCTGCCCGGCGGCAGCGCCGACGGTCCGCGGTCGGCCGGTCGTGGCGCACGGCCGCGGCGGGCCGCGCTCGCCCGAGCCGGCGCGTACACCTCGGGTTTGGGCAACCGCAACAGCCTACTGAAACGACCGTCCTGTCCGGCGTGCAGTGCCGCCACCGCCTCCGGCTCGTGCCGCGCGGCGTTGGCGATGAGGCCGAACATGAGCAGCGTGATCGCCAGTGACGAGCCACCGGCCGACACCAGGGGTAGCTGCAGCCCGGTGACCGGCAACAGACCCACCACGTATCCGATGTTGATCATGGCTTGTCCGGCGATCCACGTCGTCGCGGAGGCGGTCAGCAATTGCAGGAACGGATCCGCCGACCGGCTGGCGATGCGCAATCCCGTGTAGACGAACAACGCGAAAAGCCCGAGTACCAGCGCACAGCCGAGGAAGCCCAATTCCTCCCCGATGATCGCGAAGATGAAGTCGTTGTGCGCGTTCGGCAAGTAGCTCCACTTGGCCCGGCTCTGTCCGAGCCCCCTGCCCCAGATCCCTCCGTCGGCCAGGGAATACAGCGCCTGGCGAGCTTGGTAATTGTCGCCTTGCGGATCAGAGCCCGGGTTGAAGAAGGACCGGACCCGATTCGACCGATAACCGGCGGACATCGCGAGCACGCCCGCGGCAACCACACCGGAAACCGCGATCGTGACGAACAACCGGACCGGCAGGCCGCCGAACCACAGCAGAGCGGCGAGGACGATGCCCACCGCGACCGTGGTGCTGAGGTTCGGCTGAACCACGATCAACAGACAGACCAGCACGCCCGCCGGGACGAGCGGAACCAGGATATCGCGCAGACTCGAACCGCTCGCTCGCCGCGAGACCAGCAGGTGGGCACCCCAGACGATCAGCGTCACCTTGACGATCTCCGACGGCTGCACCGAAACCGGACCGAAGATCAGCCAACGACGCGCGCCCTGCACGCGGGTACCGATACCGGGGATGAGGACCAGCACCAGCAGCAACACCGAAATCGCGAACAGCGGGAACGACATTTGGCGCAACAGGCGCAGCGGAACCCGCAGAGCCAGATAGAACAGCACGGCGCCGATCGCCGCGAACAACGTCTGCTGGATGAACAAGGAGTACGCCGACCCGCCTTCCGCGTACTCCACGACGCCGGAGGCCGACAGGACCATGACGAGTCCGAGGGCCGTCAACAGCGTGGCGATCGTGACGATCAGGTGGAACGACGCGAGCGGCCGCGCCAGCCACGACCCAGGACCCATGCCCCATCCCCGCGCACGCCGTGGGCCGACTTGCCGTCGACCCGACGTGCGGGCCGCCTTCGCGGTCCGACGCGTGCCCTCACCCGAACTCACAATGCGCCCTCCGGCCCGCCCGTCGTCGCCGCGCCGATTCCGTCACAGCCGCCGTCCGATGTCACCATCTTCCAGGGCGTGCACCGCCGCGGCGAAGCTGCGGCCGCGGTGGGTGTAGTCGGCGAACATGTCCAGTGACGCGGCTGCGGGGGCCAGCAGCACGGTGTCGCCGCGGCGGGCGAATCCGGCGGCCGCTCGGACGGCCCGCGTCATGACGGCGTCGGCCGCGGCGGTTCTCGACGCTTCGTCACCCATCCCTGCATCGTCTCCCGAGACCAGCTCGACGACGGGGACCTCGGGCGCGTGTCGCGCCAGCGCGGCCGCGATCACCGGCGCGTCGGCGCCGATCAGCACCGCCGCGACCAGCCGGTCGGAGACCTCCTCGACCAGGTCCTCCACGTGCGCGCCCTTGAGCTGGCCACCGGCCACCCAGACCACCTGCGGATGAGCCAGGATCGATGAGCGCGCGGCATGCGGATTGGTGGCCTTGGAGTCGTCGACGAAATCGACACCGGCCAGCTCGCGCACGAACGCGGCCCGGTGCGGGCCGACCCGGTGCTCGATCAAGCCCTCCCGGACGAACTGCGGAGCGACGTCGATCGCCCTGGTCAGCGCGGACGCGGCGAGCGCGTCGGCGACCCCAGCGGGACCGGGCGGGCTGATGTCGCCGACCTCGGCCAGGATCGCGGCCTTGGTGAACGCGCGGTCGAGCAGCTTGCCGTCCACCACGCCGAGCTCGCCGTCGGCGGGCACCCCGACCCGGAAACCCACGGTGCGGCGAGCCTTCGACTTGCGGGCCAGCGCGGCCGCGACCGGATCGTCCAGGCCGACCACGCCGACCCGGCCGACCAGCGCCCTGGCCTTGGCCGCCGCGTAGGCGTCCAGGCCGCCGTGCCAATCGAGATGATCCTCGGCCACGTTCAGCACGACGCCCGCCTCCGGGCGCACCGACGGCGCCCAGTGCAGCTGGAACGACGACAGCTCGACCGCGAGCACCTGCGGGCCGGGGTTGCGGCGCAAGGCGTCGAGGATGGGGAGGCCGATGTTGCCGCAGGCCACGCTGGCGATTCCGGCGGCGCGCAGGATCGCGTGGGTCATCTGGGTCGTGGTGGTCTTGCCGTTGGTGCCGGTGATCACCAGCCACTTGCGCACCGGACCGTAGATCCTGGCCTGGTCCACCCACCAGGCGAACTCCACGTCGCCCCACACCGGCGTGCCCTCGGCCACCGCCGAGGCCAGCACCGGTGAGTCCGGCCGCCAGCCCGGGCTGGTGATCACCAGCGCGAACCGGCTCCAGTCGGCGTTCTCCAACTCCGCGCCGGTGGCAACGTCCAGCCCCAGCTCCGCGGCCTCGGCCAGGGCCGCCGCGCCGGCGTCGGTGACCACCGGACGCGCGCCGATGTCGAGCAGTGGCTCGACCAGCGAGCGTCCCGACACACCCCAGCCCGCCACCAGGACGTCGCGGCCGCGGAGGAATTCGAGCATGGGTCCCGGTGAGCGCAGAGCCCGCGGAGAATGTTCGACCATCTCGTTCACCCGACCGCGGAGAGGTATTCGCTGTAGAACAGCCCGAGCCCGACGGCGGAGGCCATCGCGGCCAGGAGCCAGAACCTGATGATCACCGTCGTCTCGGCCCATTTGCTGAGCTCGAAGTGATGATGGAACGGCGCCATCTTGAACAACCGGTTGCGCGTCGTACGGAAGACCGCGACCTGCAACACCACCGACGCCGTCTCGGCGACGAACAGCGCGCCGATGACGATCATCAGCAGCTCGGTGCGGGTGGTGATGGACAGCCCGGCCAGCAGGCCGCCCAGCGCCAGCGAACCGGTGTCGCCCATGAAGATCTTGGCGGGAGCGGCGTTCCACCACAGGAACCCGACGCACGCCGCCGCGCCCGCGGCGCAGACCAGGGCGAGATCCAGCGGATCGCGCACGTTGTAACAGCCGGCCTCGGGCTTGGTCTCGCACGCGTGGTAGTACTGCCAGAACGTGATGATCACGTATCCGCCCAGTACCAGGCTCATCGATCCGGCGGCGAGCCCGTCGAGTCCGTCGGTCAGGTTCACCGCGTTGGACCAGGCGACGACGACGAAACAGACGAACACCAGGAACACGACAACGCCCATGGTCACCGTGCTGATGTCGCGCACATAGGACAGGTGCCTGCTGGCCGGAGTCAGCCCGCTCGCGCCACGGAACTGCAAGGCGAGAATGCCGAAGATCACGGCCGCGGACAGCTGGCCGATGTACTTGCCCGCCGCGGTCAGGCCCAGGTTGCGTTGCTTGCGGATCTTGATGAAGTCGTCGACGAAGCCCACCGCGCCCAGGGCGGTGGCCAGGCCGAGCACCAGCAACGCCGAGGCCGACGGCCCGTCCGCGTCGTAGCCGATGCCGATCAGGTGGGAGCCGAGGTAGCCGGCCCACATGCCGACCAGGATGGCGACGCCGCCCATCGTCGGGGTGCCGCGCTTGGCCTGGTGACTGGCGGGGCCGTCGACCCGGATCTCCTGCCCGAAGCCCTGCTTGGCGAACAACCGGATCAGCAGTGGCGTCAGCAGGATCGAGACCGTCAGCGCGATCGCCGCGGCGAAGAGAATCTGTCTCATCCTGCTGCCTCCGTGTCCTGCCCTACCCGGTTGTCCGCCGCGCCGCCGCGCGCGCGCACGGCGTCCGGGTCGGTCAGATGCTCGGCGACCTCCCACAGGCCGACCGACTTCGATGCCTTGACCAGCACCACGTCACCAGGGGCGACGTCCTTGTCCAGCAGTGCGATCGCCGCCTCGATGTCCGGTACGAGGACCGATTCCTCGCCCCACGACCCTTCCATCACCGCGCCTTGGTGCAGCGCGCGGGCGGGCCTTCCGGTGCCGACGACGACCACCCGGCTGACGTCCAAGCGCACCGCGAGCCGCCCGATGGCGTCGTGCTCGATGACGGACTCCGCGCCGAGCTCGGCCATCTCGCCGAGCACCGCCCAGCTGCGCCGCGGCGTCCCGCCCGCGCGCGCCATGCTCACCAGCGCTTTGAGCGCCGCGCGCACCGAGTCCGGATTGGCGTTGTAGGAGTCGTTGACGACGGTGATCCCGTCCGCGGTGGTCCGCACGTCCATCCGGCGGGCGGACGCGGCGCGCGCGCCGGACAGCGCCGCGGTGACGGTTTCCAGGTCGGCGCCGCAGGCCAGCGCGACGGCGATCGCGGAAAGCGCGTTGCCCACCTGATGCTCACCGTGCACGGCCAGTCGCACCGGGGCGCTGCCCGCGGGCGTGTGCACCGTGAACGTGGCCCTTGCCTGGTCGTCGAGCCGGATTTCGGTGGCCCGCACCTCGGCGTTGGCGGCCTGCCCGACGGTCACCACCCGCGCCGACGTGCGCGCGGCCATCGCGGCGACCTGGGGATCGTCGGCGTTGAGCACGGCGAGCCCGGTCGGCGGCAGCGCCTCGACCAACTCGCCCTTGGTCTTCGCGATGGCTTCGCGGCTGCCGAACTCGCCGAGATGGGCGGTGCCGACGTTGAGCACCACGCCGATGCTCGGCGGCGCCACCTCGGCCAGCGCGGCGATGTGCCCCGGCCCGCGCGCGGACAGCTCCAGCACCAGGAAACGGGTGTCCGCGTCGGCGCGCAGCGCGGTCCACGGGTGCCCGAGTTCGTTGTTGAACGAGCCCGGCGGAGCAACCACCGTGCCCAGCGGCGCCAGGACGGCGGCCAGCAGGTCCTTGGTGGAGGTCTTGCCGGACGAGCCGGTCACGCCGACGACGGTGAGGCCGCCCGCCGCGACCAGACCCGACACGCTGGCGCGGGCCAGCGCGGCCAGCGCGGTCAGCACGGCGGCGCCGGAACCATCGGAGTCATGGCTCAGGGCAACCGACCGCGACGGCACGGCGCCCCGGCTGGGGGTGACCACGATGGCGGGCACGCCCACCGGCCGCGCCGCCAGCACCGCCACCGCGCCCGCGGCGATCGCCGCGCCCGCGTAATCGTGGCCGTCGGAACGCTCGCCCGGCAACGCCAGGAACAGATCGCCGGAACCGATTCGGCGCGAATCGAATTCGACCGAGCCGGTTACGCGCACCTCCGGGTCTGCGACGTCGTGCAGCGTGCCGCCGACGACCTCCGCGATCTCCCGCAGTGTCATCTCGATCATGAAACCGTCAAGTCCTCCGCGTGGTTGCCTTGCGGACTACGTCTTTCCAATGCGGCCGCGAGTACCTCGCGGTCGTCGAACGGGTGCTTCACGCCCTGGATCTCCTGCCCTGACTCATGTCCCTTGCCCGCGATCAGCACCACATCACCGGGGCGCGCCCACTCCACCGCGGCCGCGATCGCCTCGGCCCGGTCACCGATCTCGCGCACCTCGCCGCGTTCGGCCTCCGGCACCTCGAGCGCACCGGAGCGCAAGGCGGCGCGGATCGCCGCCGGGTCCTCGGTGCGCGGGTTGTCGTCGGTGACGACCAGCAGGTCGGCGCCCCGTGCGCCCGCGGCTCCCATCAGCGGCCGCTTCGCCGCGTCCCGGTCGCCGCCCGCGCCGACCACCACCGCGAGCCGTCCCGCGGTGTCGGCCGCGAGATGTCCACGCAGCGTGGCGATCACCGACTCCAGCGCCGCGGGCTTGTGCGCGTAGTCGACGATCGCCAGGAAGTCCTGTCCGCGCTCCACCCGCTGCATCCGGCCGGGCACGTCCACGGTCGCCAGCGCGGGCGCGGCGATCGACGGTTCGACGCCCGCCGCGGCGCAGACCGCCACCGCGAGCAGGCCGTTGGCGACGTTGTAGTGGCCGGGAAGCCGCAGGCGCACAGCGATTTCCCCGTGCGGGCCCGCCGCGGTGAAGTCTTGTTCGCCGCCGTGCGCCGACACCGCGCCGGTGACGCTCCATGCGGCGGTCCTGGTGGTCGACACGGTGACGGGGTCCGGCAGACCGGCGGCCAGCCGCCGCCCCCACTCGTCGTCCACGCAGACCACGGCGGTGCGCGCCGCGACCGGCGAACCCGGTTCGAACAGCTTGCGTTTCGCGGCGAAGTAGTCGTCGAAGTCGGCGTGGAAGTCGAGGTGGTCCTGGGACAGGTTGGTGAACGCGCCGACCGCGAAACGCACCCCGTCCACCCGGCCCAGCGCCAGCGCGTGGCTGGACACTTCCATCACCACCGCGTCCACGCCCTGCTCGACCATCAACGCGAACATCGCGTGCAACTGCGGCGCCTCGGGCGTGGTCAGCGCGCTCGGCACCCGCCTGCCGCCGATCCTGGTCTCGATGGTGCCGATCAGCGCGGTGGACAGCCCGGCGGCGGCCAGGCCCGCCTCCACCAGATAGGAGGTCGTGGTCTTGCCGGAGGTTCCGGTGATCCCGACGATGCGCAGCCGTTCGGACGGATTGCCGTAGATCGTCGCCGACAGCTCACCGAGCACCGCCCTCGGGTGCTCCCGCACCAGCACCGGCACCGGCAGCGGGCCGGCCAGCCGCGCGCCCGCCGCGTCGGTCAGCACCGCGACCGCGCCCTTGGCTACCGCGTCCGCCGCGAAACGGGCGCCGTGCGCGCGGGCGCCCGGCAGCGCGGCGAACAGGTCGCCGGGGAGCACGGCATCCGACCGCTGCTCGATGCCCGTGACCGACACCTCGCCCGCGGCCGATTCGAGGCTCGTCGCGGCCCCGATGGCGGCGGCCAGCGACGCCAGCGGCGTCGACGGCGAATGCTCTGGCCGCAATGCGCGCGGTTGACCGGACTGCACAGAAACCAGGCTCCTTTCGGGGGCATCGATCGACGTGTCAGGTTACCGGCGACCGGTCACGGCGGGACCATGCGCCCCATCGCAAGGGCGGGGAACACGCCCCCGCACCCTACGGGTTCGTCCACCCGGCCGGGACCGCGCCACGCGGCACCCGGACGCCGCCGGGCGAGGCCGCGGCGCGCACGCCCGGCTCGCGCCGGGCCGGGTGACCGGATCACCCCGCCTGCAGGACGAAATGCCTGGACGGCTGCGGGGACGGCGGCACGCGGTCGCGCTGCAGCGCCCACGAGGCGATGTTGTGGAACAGCGGGGCGACCGAGCCGCCGCCGGAGCCGTCGGAACTGCGGACGGGCGCGTCGAGCATGAGTCCGATCACGTATCGCGGATTGTCCGCGGGAACCATGCCCGCGAACGTGATCCAGAACGAAGACGTGGAGTAGCACCGGCAATTCCGGTCCACTTTCTGCGCGGTGCCGGTCTTGCCCGCCACTTGGTAGCCCGTGATGGCCGCGGGCCACCCGGTGCCGTTCTGGTTGGCGTTCATCGGGTCGCGCTGCACCACCGCCTGGAACATCGTCCGCAGCGTGGCGGCGGTCTGCTTGCTCACCACCCGCACTCCGTCCGGCTGCGTCTCCTCGGTGCGCGTGCCGTCCGGCGCGATCTTCGCCCGGACGATCCGGGGCGGAATGCGGACGCCGTCGTTGGCGATCGCCTGGTACATGCCGGCCATCTGCAGCGTGGTCATCGAAAGACCCTGCCCGATCGGGAGATTCGCGAAGGTGCCGCCGGACCACTGGTCACGGTCGGGCATCAGGCCCGCGCTCTCGCCGGGCAGGCCGATGCCGGTGCGCTGCCCGAGCCCGAACCGGTGCGCCATGTCGGCGAAGCGGTCCTCGCCCACGCGCTGCGCGAGCATGAGTGTGCCCACATTGGACGACCTGCCGAAAATACCCGTGGTCGTGTAGGGCTCGACGCTGTGCGACCACGCGTCGTGCACGGTGACGCCCGCCATCTGGATCGCGCCGGGTACCTGGTGCACCTCGTCCGGGTCGGTCAGGCCGTATTCGATGGCGGCGGCCGCCGTGACGATCTTGTTCACCGAGCCGGGCTCGAACACGTCGGTCACCGACGGGTTGCTCAGGTCGGTGTCGGCCCACTTCTGCGGTCCAAGGTCGGGGTTGAAGGTGTTGTCGTTGGCCATGGCCAGCACCTGGCCGGTCTTGGCGTCCAGGACGACGGCCGAGGCGGACCCCGCGCCCGACACGTCCTTGGCCTGCTGCACCTGTTGTTGCACGTAGTACTGCAAGTCCGAGTCGAGGGTGAGCTCGACGGCGGACCCGTTGACCGCGGGCTGTTCGTCCCGCCAGCTGCCGGGGATGACCGCGCCGTCGGACCCGCGATCGTAGGTGTAGGAACCGTCGGTACCGGCCAGCACCGAGTCCAGCGAGGACTCGAGCCCGACGGTGCCGTGGCCGTCCCACCCGGTGGCGCCGATGACGTTCGCCGCGAGCGAGCCGCCGGGGTGCACCCGTGGGCTCTGATGATCGGAGCCGACCTGGGGGAACTTCTCGGTGATCTCGCCGGCGATCCGCGGGTCCACGTTGCGCGCCAGGTACACGAACGACTCGTCGCTGCGCAGCTTGGCCAGCAGGTCCGCTTCCGACGGCGCGTCCTTCACCTTCTCGTGGATGGTGCGCGCGATGTCGCGCAGCCGCTCGTCCGGGTCGGGCGCCTTGTCGTTCTCGGCCTTGGCGTCGGCCAGTTCCTGGCGGACTCGGACCGGTTGAAAGGTCAAGGCTTTCGCGGAGACGGTGAAGGCCAGCGCCTTGCCGTTGCGGTCGGTGATCGGTCCCCGGGTGGCCGGGTCCGGTTGGTGGGTGGTGCGCTGGCTGGCCGCCTGCGCGGACAATCCGGGCGCCGCGACGCTCTGCACCCACAGCAATTGCAGCGTGACCACGGCGAGCGCGACGAGCATGACCACCCGGCCGACGCCGAGGCGTAACCGTAACGGACCGTCCGAGACGGTGGTGGCGGACTGGCGCGGCCGGCCCGCGGCGCGGGCGGTGGAAGGCCCGCGCCGCCGGCGTGGCGCGGGGCCGGGGTGCGTCACTGCGGCACTCCGTCAGGCGCTGTCCCGGGCTGCGCCGCGTCGGATCGCGGCACCGTTTCCGCAGGTGGCTGGGGTGCCCCGACTGCCGGCGCGGGCAGGACCGAGGGCGACGGGACCGGCGAGGTCGGGACCGGGCTTCCCGGCGCGGGCGCCGCGTTCACCTGCGCGCTGTTCTGCGGCCCGGTGTTCGGCCTGCCCGGCACCGGAGCACCGGGCGTGGTGGTGACGGGCACCACCCGCTCGCCCCACGGCCGCGCCGACGGCGAGGCGTTCAGCGGCGGCACCGGAGTGCCCTGAGCCGGAGTGGGCTTGCCGATCACCGTGACCGAGCCGTCCGGGCCGACCAGCAGGCGAGCCGGGTCCTTGGCCGGGATCATGCCGAGTTCGCGAGCTCGTGCGGCCAGTTCCGGCGCCGAATCGGCGGCTTCGACTTCCCGCTGCAGCGCGGCGCGCTCGTCGGCCAGCCGCCGGTTCGTCGCGCGCGCGTCACCGAGCTGGTAGCTGTCCTCCGCGGCGCGCGTGGTCAGCAGCAAGGTGAGCGCGAGGCCGCAGCCGAGCAGGGCGATGATGGCCGTGACGAACGGAATGCGCGCGGCCATCGCCGAGCGCCGCACGGTGGGCAGGAACGCGGTGTCCGAACCGCCCTCGGCCCGAAGGCGCCGCCGCGCGTAGGCGCGCTGCGCCGCACCCGACCTCACCCGTTCGGCGTCCTGGACCCGCCGGGCGACCCGGCCCGGCGCTTCGACGGTCCGCGTCCGCACGCTCATCGATTCCCCTCCTCTGTCCTCCCGGGACGCCGGAGCACAGCACGACGCTGTCTCATCCGGCCTCCGCTCTCTCTGTGGGACATCCGCACGCAGCCGGCGCGACGAGGCGCCGCGCACCGCTTCCTCACCCGGCCTCCTGGATCCGCTCGGCGGCGCGCATGCGCACGGGGGCCGCCCGCGGGTTGTCCTCGATCTCCTGCTCGGTCGCCTTCTCCGCGCCGCGGGTCAGCAGCCGGAACTCCGGCCCCATCCCGGGCAGCTCGACCGGCAGGCCCACCGGCGTCCTGGACGCGGTGTGCGTGACCAGCTCGTGCTTCACCACCTTGTCCTCCAGCGATTGGTAGGACATGACGACGATGCGGCCGCCCACCCGCAGCGCGGCGAGCGCGGCGGGCAGCGCGGCGCGCAAGGAGTCGAGTTCCCCGTTGACCTCCACGCGCAGCGCCTGGAAGGTGCGCTTGGCCGGGTGCCCTCCGGTCCGGCGGGTGGCCGCGGGGATCGTGGCGTACAGCAGCTCCACCAGCTCGGCGCTCGTGCTGAACGGCTTGACCTTGCGACGGCGGATCACCTCGGCGGCGATCCGGCTCGCGAAACGTTCCTCGCCGTAGGTTTTCAGCACCCGGGCCAAGTCGCCGTGGCTGTAGGTGTTGAGCACGTCGGCGGCGGTGATCCCGCGGGTCGGGTCCATCCGCATGTCCAGCGGGGCGTCGACGGAGTAGGCGAAGCCACGCTCGGCCTCGTCCAGCTGCATCGAGGAAACGCCCAGGTCCATCAGGATCGCCGACACCGAGCCGGTGGCCGGCAGTCCCGCCTCGGCCAGCGCGTCGGCGATGCCGTCATAGCGGGTGTGCACCAGCGTGATTCGGTCCGCGAAAGGCGCGAGCCGCTCACCGGCCAGCTTCAACGCCGTGGTGTCGCGGTCGAGTCCGACCAGGCGGATGCCGGGGTAGGTGCTCAGGAAGTGTTCGGCGTGGCCGCCCAGGCCCAGGGTCGCGTCGACGTAGACCGCGCCCGGCTCGGCCAAGGCCGGACCCAGCAGCGCGTCGGCTCGCTCGAGCAGAACCGGAACATGGCGGGGGCCGCGTTGTTCACGGTTCACCTCGACCTCCCGGAGTCCTGCCTCGCATCGTCGCGCACCGCACACGGGTCGCCTTGCTACACAGTGCTTTCGATACCGATACGAATGCCCCGTGGTCTCTGACCGAACCGCGGCACCTGGCGTCGGGGAAGTACGTCAGGGTCCGCGTCCGGGCAGAGACCGCGTGGCACTCGTTCGCCCGCGGCTAGAAGATTCCGCCCAGCGACTCGTCTCTGGCTTGCGAGAAGTCCTCCTCGTGCTCGGCGAGGTAGGACTCCCACGCCTGCTTGTCCCAAATCTCCAGGAAGTCGACCGAACCGATCACCACGCAATCCCTTTGCAGGTTGGCGTAGCGACGATGGTCGGCGGACAACACGATCCGGCCCTGCGCGTCCGGACGCTGCTCGTCCGTTCCGGCCGCGAGGGCCCGGACGAACGCGCGTGCCTGCGGATTGCTTCGAGACGCGGCCGCGGCCCGCCGAGCGAGCGCGGTGAACTCTTCTTTCGGGTACACGGCAAGGCTGTGGTCCTGCCCCTTCGTGACCATCAACCCTCCCGCCAGATCGTCTCGAAACTTCGCAGGCAACGTGAGTCGCCCCTTGTCGTCCAAGCGAGGTGTGTAGGTACCGAGAAACATCTCGATACCTCCCTATTCGATCACCTCGATGGTCGGCCCTTCAGTACTGCGCGCTCCACATTACCCCACTTTCCCCCACTTTCAATCGAAACAAGCGGTGATCTGGCTCCCGACCCAGACGATTCCGCAGGTCACCCCAGCTATCACTGTCGTGGAGAACTTTCGCGAGTTCTGCCGACACGCGCAACCCCTGCGGACAAACGCCCGAAAACACCCAGCAAACCCCCTGGCACCCCCCGTGCGGGGGCGTGGTGGGGGAAGTTTGTGGGGAGG
>NZ_JABLTE010000076.1 GCF_013315795.1 Nocardia barduliensis | reverse complement strand
GGTCGCGCTGGCCATGGGACGGTCGGTGGAGTTCGTGGTCGGCGTGTGGGCGGTGGCGCGGGCGGGCGCCGCGTTCGTGCCGGTCGATCCGCGCTATCCCAGCGAACGGGTCGCGCACATGATCGCGGACTCGCAAGTGGAGTTCGGGCTCACCGTCGAGGCGTCGTGCACCCTGCTCCCCGGTCACGTGCGTCAGCTGGTTCTCGACCATCCGGGCACCGAGGCGTTCCTCGCCGCGCAGTCCCCGGCGGCGGTGACCGACGCCGATCGCCTGCGTCCCTGCCGGGTAGCCGACGCGGCGTACGTCGTGTACACCTCGGGCTCGACCGGCAAGCCGAAGGGGGTGGCGGTCACCAATGAGGGCCTGGCGAACTTCGCGGTCGAACAGCGGGAACGCTATCGCGTGGATCGCAGGTCACGCGTATTGCAAGTGGCCGCACCGGGTTTCGACGCGGTGATGCTGGAGTTGCTGATGGCCCACGCGAACGGCGCTGTGCTGGTCGTTTCGCCGCCGGAGGTGTTCGCCGGTGCGCAGCTGGCGGAGTTGATTCGCGCACAGGAGGTGACGCACGCCTTCGTGACCCCCAGCGTGCTGGCCACGATGTCGCCCGCCGGCCTGGATTCGCTCCAGGTGCTGGTGGCAGGCGGGGAAGCGGTGCCGGCCGAAACCGTGTCGGTGTGGGCTCCGGGACGACGCCTGCACAACGGGTACGGACCCACCGAGACCACGATCATGGTCGCGATCAGCGATCCGCTGTGCGTGGGCGACCCGGTCACCATCGGCGGCCCGATCCGCGGCGTGGACGCGGTGGTACTGGACGAGCGGCTGCGGCCGGTCCCCGTCGGGGTGACCGGACAGCTGTACGTCTCCGGTGTGCAGCTGTCGCGCGGATACCTCAACCGGCCCGCGTCCACCGCCGCCACTTTCGTCGCCAACCCGTACGGTCCCGCGGGCACCCGGATGTACGGAACCGGTGACCTGGCGCGCTGGACCGTCGACCACACCTTGGAGTACCTGGGACGCACCGACTTCCAGGTGAAGATCCGTGGCCAGCGCATCGAACTGGGCGAGATCGAAGCCGTCCTCGCCGGACATCCGGCCGTCGCGACCGCGGTCGTGGTGGGCGTGCCCGCCGAGGCCGGATCGCGCCTGGCGGCGTACGTGGTGCCCGCCGACGGCGCCGTCGACACCGCGGAACTGACGAAGTACGCGGCCCAGCGCCTGCCCTCGCACATGGTTCCGGACACGGTCATGGTCCTCGACACCCTCCCGCTGTCGTCGGTGGGCAAGGTCGACCGCGCCGCGCTGCCGGAACCCGAGTTCGCACCCGCCACGGAGTTCGTCGCGCCGCGCAACGCGACCGAGCAGATCGTCGCCGACATCTGCGCGGGCGTGCTCGGCATCGAGCGCGTCGGCGTCCTCGACAGCTTCTTCGAGCTGGGCGGCAACTCGCTGTCGGCCACCCGCGCGGCGGCGCAGCTCAGCGGCGCGTTCGGCGTCGAGGTGCCCTTGCGCGCGATCTTCGAGACGCCGACGATCGGGGCGCTGGCCGAGCGCCTGCGCAGCGCCGACGCGGCGACTCGGGAGCCGCTGGCGCCGCAGGTGCGCCCGGACCGGATCCCGCTCTCGCCCGCCCAGGCCCGCATGTGGTTCCTCAACCAGTTCGACACCAGCTCAGCGGTGTACAACATCCCGCTGGTCGTGCGGATGTCGGGCGACCTCGACGTGGCCGCGATGCACGCGGCGATCGCGGACGTGCTCGAACGGCACGAGGCGCTGCGGACCGTGTACCCGGACAGCGACAGCGGGCCGCATCAGGTGGTCGTGCCGGTGGAGACGGCGCTGACCGCGCTGGCGCCGGTGCCGGTCGCCTCCGGCGAGATCGACGCGCGCGTCGCCGCGGAGGTGACGGTGGGCTTCGACGTCACCACCGAGGTTCCGTTCCGGGTGGTGTTGCTGCGCGGCGCACCCGACGAGCACGCCCTGGTGCTCGTCGTCCACCACATCAGTTTCGACGGGTCCTCGCTGGCACCGCTGGCCGCGGACCTGATGACCGCCTACCGGGCTCGGGTCCGGCGCCGGGCGCCGCAGTGGGCGCCGTTGCCGGTCCAGTACGCGGATTACACGCTGTGGCAACGGAAGTTGCTCGGCACCGAGGACGACCCGCACAGCCCGACCGTGGCCCAGACCCGCTACTGGCTCGCGGCGCTCGCCGGTCTGCCCGAGGTGCTGGATCTGCCCACCGACCGACCGCGGCCCGCGAAGCAGTCGTTCCGCGGCGCGACGGTCTCGGCCACCCTTCCCGCGGATCTGCATCGCGAGGTGGTGGCACTGGCCCGCCGCCACGACGCGACGGTCTTCATGGTGATGCACGCGGCCTACGCGGCGCTGCTGGCGCGGCTGTCCGGCACCGGCGACATCGCCGTGGGCACACCGATCGCCGGACGTGGCGAGCCGGGGTTGGACGGCCTGGTCGGCATGTTCGTCAACACGCTGGTGTTGCGGACGCACCTCGAGCCAGGGGCGTCCTTCGTCCGGATCCTGGATCAGGTCAGGGCCACCGACCTGGCCGCCTTCGAGAACGCCGACATCCCGTTCGAGCGACTCGTCGAGGTGCTCAACCCGCCGCGCTCGACGGCGCACGCGCCGTTGACGCAGGTCGGCTTCTCGTTCCAGAACATCGAGATCCCCACGGTGCGGTTCGAGGGCCTGACGGTCTCGGCGCAGATGGCCGATCCCAGCGTGGCGAAGTACGACTTGCACCTGAATCTGGTCGACGCCTTGGAGCCGGACGGCGAACCGGGCGACATGGCGGTCGAATTCGGTTACGCGACAGACTTGTTCGACGAGGCGACGGTCCGGGCGATGTTCGACCGCTACCTGCTGTTGCTGCGCGCGATCGTGGTCGACCCCACCCGCGCCGTCGGCGACATCGCGCTGCTGACCGAGCAGGAGACGCATCAGCTGGCGGTGCGGTCGGCGGGGGCCAGGACGCGGGCGTCGGCGGCGACGATCGCGGACCTGTTCGCCGCGCAGGCGGCGGCGACGCCGGAGCATACGGCGGTGCTCGACGCCGCGAGCGGCGCCCGGCTCGACTACCTGGCGTTCGGGGCGCGGGTGAACGCGCTGGCCCGCGCGCTGATCCGGCGGGGGATCGGCCCGGAAGCCGTGGTGGCGGTGTCGATGCGGCGCTCGGTGGATCTGCTGGCCACGCTGTACGCCGTCCATGCCGCGGGAGCGGCCTACCTGCCGCTGGACCCGGATCACCCGGTCGACCGGGTGCGCGCCGTCCTGGCCGCGGCGCGGCCGGAAGCGGTTCTCACCCGTCCGGACGACCACGCGAGCCTGCCCGGTGACGTGCCGGTCTGGACCCTCGCGGAACTCGGCGCCGAGCGCGAGGACACCTCGGCGGTGACCGATGCCGACCGGCTGCGCCCGCTGCGCGCCGACGATCTGGCCTACGTCATCTACACCTCCGGCTCGACGGGCGTGCCCAAGGGCGTGGCGGTCCCGCACGCCGCGGTGGTGAACCAGCTGCGCTGGGTGCACGAGCACTACCGGCTCGGCGGTGACGACGTCCTGCTGCTGCGGACGCCGGTGACCTTCGACCTGTCGGTCTGGGAGCTGTTCTGCGCGCCCACCTGCGGCGCGGCGTTGGTCGTCGCGGGCCCCGACGCGCACGGCGACCCGGGCGAGGTCGCTCGGCTGCTGGCCGAGTACCGGGTGACGACGGTGGATTTCGTGCCGTCTCTGCTCGCCGCGTTCCTCGAGGTGGCCACCCCGCACGCATTTCCGCACCTGCGGCGCGTGCTGTGCATCGGCGAGGCGCTGCCCGCCGAAACCGTGCGCCACTTCCAGGATCTCAGCGATGCGCGCATCGACAATCTGTACGGTCCGACCGAGGCGGCCGTCAGCGTCACCGCCCACCGGATCGACACGGTCGAGGGCGCGGCCGTGCCGATCGGCGTCCCCGAGGCGAATGTGACCGTGCATGTGCTGGATTCGCGGCTGCATCCCGTTCCCGTCGGGGTGACGGGTGAGCTGTACCTGGGCGGCGTGCAGCTGGCGCGCGGCTATCACGCCCGCCCCGGCCTGACCGCCGCGGCGTTCGTCGCCGATCCCTTCGCGACCGCGGCGGGCGCTCGCCTCTACCGCACCGGCGACCTCGTTCGCTGGGACGCGGCCGGCAACCTGCGCTATGTCGGCCGCGCCGACACCCAGGTGAAGGTGCGCGGCCTGCGCATCGAGCTCGGCGACATCGAAGCAGCGCTGACGGCGCACGAGCAGGTGCACGCGGCCGTCGCGCAGGTGCGCGTGAACGGCGGCGACCAGCGGCTGGTCGCCTACGTGGTCGCGGACGCCGAGATCGACGTCCGGCAGGTCCGGCGCTTCCTGCTGGACCGGCTGCCCGCCTACATGGTGCCGTCGTCGGTGACCCGGATCGACTCGGTGCCGCTCAACGCGAACGGCAAGGTGGACCACCGCGCACTGCCCGAGCCGGACCCCGGTGCCGAGGACTCGGAGTTCCGCGCGCCGCGGGGTCTGGTCGAACAGGCCGTCGCCGCGGTCTTCGCGGAGCTGTTCGACCGGCCCGAGATCGGCGCGGACGACAACTTCTTCGAGCTGGGCGGCAACTCGCTGGTCGCGACGCGCGTGCTGAGCCGGATCGGCGCGGTCGTCGACGTGACCATTCCGGTACGCGCGATCTTCGAGGCCCCGACCGTGGCCGGACTGGCCGAGCGGATCGCCCGGCTGCGGGCGGTGCCGAGTCTTCCCGCGCCGACCCGGGCGCCGCGCCCGGACCGCATCCCGCTGTCGCACGCGCAGACCCGGATGTGGTTCCTCAACCAGTTCGATCCCGGTGCGCCGGGATATGTGGTGCCACTGGCGCTGCGCCTCGACGGCGCGCTCGATCTGGCGGCGCTGACCGCCGCCGTGGGCGATGTCGTCGAGCGGCACGAGAGCCTGCGCACCATGTATCCGGCGGTCGACGGCACGCCCACCCAGGTCGTGCTGGACGCCGAGGACGTGCTGGCCACCTGCGACCTGTCCCCGCAGGCGATCGGCGAGCGGGAACTGCCGAATCGGCTCGCCGAGTTCTGCGGCACCGGATTCGACGTGGCGAAGGGCGTGCCGCTGCGCGTCGCGCTGTATCAGCTGTCGGACGCGGCATGGACGATCGCGCTGGCCGCCCACCACATCAGCTGCGACGGCTTCTCGGTGGCTCCGCTCGCCGCCGACCTGGTGACGGCGTATCGGGCGCGCTGCGGCGGCGCCGCGCCGGACTGGGCGCCGCTGCCCGTGCAATTCGCCGACTACGCGCTGTGGCAGCGCGCGGTGCTCGGCTCGGCGGAGGACCCGGACTCGTACGTCGCCCGCGACATCGCCTACTGGCGAACGCAACTGGCGGGCGTCCCCGATCTGCTCGAGTTGCCGACCGACCGGCCGAGGCCGGTCGAGCAGTCCCAGCGCGGCGCGGTGCTCGAGGTCGCCATCCCCGGCGAACTGCAAGGCCGGGTGGAAGCGCTGGCGCGGGGCGCGGGAGCCACCACGTTCATGGTGGTGCACACGGCGCTGGCGGTGCTGCTGGCACGGCTGTCGGGCAGCGACGACGTCACCGTCGGCGTGCCGCACGCGGGCCGAGGTGACCGGTCGCTGGACAACCTCGTCGGCATGTTCGTCAACACCTTGGTGATGCGCACGCGGATCACGCTCGACCAGACCTTCCTGAGCCTGCTCGAGCAGGTACGGCGCACCGACATCGAGGCGTTCGACCACGCCACCGTGCCGTTCGAGCAACTGGTGGACGCGCTGAATCCGGTGCGGTCGACCGCGCACACGCCGCTGTTCCAGGTGCTGCTCGCCTATCAGAACATGGCGCGGGCGCGCGTCGAGCTTCCCGGGCTCACCGTCGAGAGCGTGGACCCGGGCGACAGCGCCGCGATCTACGACCTGCTGCTGATGATGACCGAGGGCCACGGCACGCACAACGAGCCGACCGGCATGACCTTGCGCCTGACCTACGCCACGGACCTCTTCGACGAGGACACGGTACGGCGCTTCGCCGGTCGATTCGTCGGTGTCCTCGACGCCGCGACCCGCGACGCCGCGGCCACCGTCGGGGAGATCGGGTTGCTCGACGAGGCCGAGCGCTCCCAGGTGCTGGAGCGGTGGAACGACACCGGTGGCTCCGCCGCGCCGGGCCGGACGCTCGTCGACGTCTTCGACGAACAGGTCGCGCGCACCCCGGACAGCGCGGCACTGCTGCTGCCGGATGGCGGCACGCTGACCTACCGGGACTTCGACGCAGGCGTCAATCGGCTGGCCCGATGGCTCATCGCCCGCGGCGCCGGACCGGAAACCGTTGTCGCGGTGGCTATCCGGCGGTCCGCCGAGCTGGTCACCGCCCTGTACGCGGTGGTGAAGGCAGGCGCGGCGTTCCTGCCGATCGACCCGGATCATCCGAGCGCCCGGATCGCCCGCGTGCTCGGCGCGGCCCGGCCGGTGGTGGTGCTCACCACGACCGGCGACGGCGCGGATCTGCCGGGCGGATTCGCCTGCGCGTCGATCGACCGGCTCGAGGTGACAGGTCTGTCCGAAGCCAGGATCACCGATGCCCAGCGGCGGACACCGCTGCGGCCGAACCACCTCGCCTACGTGCTGTTCACCTCCGGGTCCACCGGCGTCCCCAAGGGTGTGGCCCTGACCCACGCCGCCACCGTGAGCCAGCTGGCGTGGGCACAACGGCAGTGGCCGCACGACACCTCCGACGCGGTGCTGCACAAGACGCCGATCACGTTCGACATCGCCGTGTGGGAGTTGTTCTGGCCGTTGCAGACCGGCGCGCACATCGTCGTCGCCGAGCCGGACGGGCATCGCGACCCCGCCTACCTGGCGGAGGTGATCGCGCGGCACCGGATCACCACGGTGCATTTCGTCCCCTCGATGCTCGATGTCCTGCTGGAATCCGCGGGCGCCGCGCGACTGCCCTCCATCCGGCGGGTGTTCGTGGCGGGTGAGGCGCTGGCACAGCGCACGGTGGATGCGGCGGCCCATGTCTTCGCGCACGCGGAGCTGGTGAACTGGTACGGGCCCGCGGAGGCGGAAGTGGTCACCGCTCAGCGGTGCTCGCCGCACGCGACGACCGCCGCGGCGGTGCCGATCGGGTCGCCCGCGGCGGGTATGAAGGTCTATGTGCTCGACGCGCGCCTGCGGCCGGTGCCGGTCGGCGTCGTCGGTGAGCTGTACGTCGCGGGCGTCCAGCTGGCGCGCGGCTACCACGCGCGCCCCGACCTGACCTGCCGTGCTTTCGTCGCCAACCCGTTCGGAGCGGCAGGGGAGCGGTTGTACCGAACCGGTGACCTGGTGCGGTGGCGGAAGACGGGTGAGCTGGAATATCTGGGTCGCAGCGACTTCCAGGTGAAGGTGCGCGGTCAGCGGGTGGAGCCCGGCGACATCGAAGCCGCGCTGCACGCTGTCGCGCAGGTGGCGCGTGCGGTGGTCATCGTGACGACCGAGCGCATCGTCGGATACGTGACGCTCGCGCCAGGGGCGGTGATCGACGGCCGCGCGATTCGCGAACAGCTGACCCGCACGCTGCCGTCCTACCTGGTTCCGGACGCCGTGCAGGTGCTCGACGCTCTGCCGCTCACCGCGAACGGCAAGCTCGACCGCTCGGCGCTGCCGCGGCCGGTGTTCGACGACGGCGAATCCTTCGTCTCGCCGCGCACCGACACCGAGGCGGTGCTCGCGCGCCTGGTCGCCGATCTGACCGGCGCGGACCGGGTGAGCGTGACGGCGAACGTCTTCGAGATCGGCGTCAACTCGCTCTCGGCCGCCCAGCTCGCCGCGCGAGCGCAGGCCGCCGTCGGCGTCGACGTCGGCATCCGGGACGTCTTCGACGCTGCGACGATCGCCGCGCTCGCCGAACGCATATCGACCCGCACCCGGTCCACGGCGGTCGCGCTCACGCCACGGCAACGCCACGGGGCCGTCCCGCTGGCGGCGGCGCAACGACGGATCTGGTTCCTCAACCAGTTCGACACCGCCTCGGCGGCCTACAACATCTGCTTCGCGGCCCGCTTGACCGGCCCGCTGGACGACGCCGCGCTGCGGGCCGCGTTCCTGGACGTGGTGACCAGGCACGAGCCGTTGCGGACGGTCTATCCGCTCCTCGACGGCGAACCCTGCCAGGTCGTGCGGGACGCCGCCACGTTCGCCGCGGAGGTGACCTTGGCACCGGAACCCGTGGCCGGGGAGACCGAACTGGCCGAGCGGATGCGGAATGCCGTCGAGACGGGCTTCGACATCACCGAGTCGGTGCCCGTGCGGGCGCGACTGTATCGCGTTGCGCCCGAGGCGCATGTGCTGGTGGTCGTGGTCCATCACATCGCGGCCGACGGCGCATCGATGGCTCCGCTCGCCGGAGACGTATTCGCCGCCTACCGCGCCCGGGTGAGCGGCCACGCGCCGCAGTGGGCGCCGCTGGAAGTCCAGTACGCGGACTACGCGATGTGGCAGCGCGAAATACTCGGCTCCGAGGACGATCCGGCGTCGCTGATCGCGCGACAGATCGACTACTGGACCGACGCACTCGACGGCGCGCCGGAGCTGCTCGCGCTGCCCACGGACCGGCCGCGGCCTGCCACCCTCTCGATGGACGGCGGCAACGTCCGGTTCGAGCTGCCGGCCCGGCTGCACGACGACATCGTGCGGCTGGCCCACCGCGAAGGCGTCACCGTGTTCGTCGTCCTGCACGCGGCGTTGGCGATCCTGCTGGCGCGCACCGCGCACAGCGACGACATCTCGGTCGGCACCCCGGTCGCCGGGCGCGGCAGGCCCGAACTCGACGATCTGGTCGGCATGTTCGTGAACACGGTGGTGCTGCGCACGCGCGTCGACGACGACCGGTCGTTCCGCGAACTTCTGGACGAGGTGCGCGGCGTCGACCTGGAAGCGCTCGCCCACGCCGACCTGCCCTACGAACGGCTGGTCGACGTGCTCGAGCGTCCGCGTTCCACGGCGTATTCGCCGCTGTTCCAAGTGATGTTCGGATTGCAGAACACCCAGCAGGCCCGCTTCGAGCTGCCCGGCATCGCGGTCGAGGTCCTCGATCCCGGTATCGCGCAGGCCAAGACGGACCTCACCGTGCTGCTGACCGAGCGCCGCACGGGCGATGGGCCGGCCGGGATAGATGGCGAGATCATCTACGCCACCGACCTTTTCGTCGAATCGACCGCGCGATCGCTGGCGGAGAGGTTCATCCGCGTCCTCGAAGCGGTGACGTCCGATCCGGCTCGGCCCATCGGTCACATCGGCCTGTTGAGCGCCGCGGACACCGAACGTCTGGTGCCCGCGCGGGGCGACGCCGGCGCGCGGCCCTGCTTGCTTCCGGATCTGCTGGGCACGGCCGTAGCCGCCGCCCCGTCGGCGGTGGCCCTCATCGGGGACACCGGCACCCTCACCTACGCCGAACTCGACCGCAGGGCCAACCGGCTCGCCCGGCACCTGCTCACCCGGGGCGCGAGGCCGGGCGTATTCGTCGCGCTGGCCGTGCCTCGCTCGGTCGAGTATCACGTCGCCATGTGGGCGATCGCGAAGACCGGCGCCACGTTCGTGCCGGTGGATCTGCGCTACCCCATCGAGCGAATCGCGCACATGGTCAGCGATTCCGGTGTCGAGATCGGGATCACGCAGGTGACCGCACGCGGCTCCCTGCCGGAGGGCGTGCGGTGGCTGACGATCGACGATCCGGGGGCCGCGGCCGAGATCGCCGCGCAGTCCGACCGATCGGTGACCGACGCGGATCGCGGACGCGTCCTGCGGGTCGAGGATGCGGCGTACCTGATCTACACCTCCGGGTCGACAGGAACGCCGAAGGGCGTCGTGGTCACGCACGCCGGGCTGGCGAGTTTCGCGGCCGAGCAGCGGGAGCGCTACCGGGTCGAGGCCACGTCGCGCGTGCTGCAGGTTGCGGCGCCCGCGTTCGACGCGGTGCTGCTGGAGGCGTTGATGGCGCACGCCGCCTGCGCGGCGCTGGTCGTGTCGCCGCCGGAGGTGTTCGGCGGTCCGGACCTGGCCGAGCTGATGCGAAAGCACCGGGTCACGCACGCGTTCTTGACGCCGAGTGTGCTGGCGACCATGTCACCTTCGGGACTCGGGTCGGTGCGGATGCTCGCGGTCGGCGGGGAGATGGTGCCCGCGGAGTTGATCGCGGCGTGGGCGCCGGGGCGGCGGCTGCACAACATCTACGGCCCGACCGAGACGACGATCGTGATCACGATGAGCGACCCCGTGCTGCCGGGCGATCCGATCGCCATCGGCGGCCCGATTCGCGGCGCGGAAGCACTGGTCCTGGACGCGCGGTTGCGTCCGGTGCCGGTCGGCGTCGCGGGGGAGCTGTACCTCGCGGGTGCGCAACTGGCCCGCGGCTACCTCAACCGGCCTGCGGTCACGGCCGGTGCGTTCGTGGCGAATCCGCACAGCGGGCCCGGCGCCAGGATGTACCGCACCGGCGACATCGTCCGGTGGACCGCGCAGCGCACCCTGGAATACGTCGGCCGCAGCGACTTCCAGGTGAAGATTCGTGGCCAGCGCATCGAACTCGGTGAGATCGACGCCGCGCTGCTCACGCATCCGAAGGTGGCCGCAGCGGTGACCGTCAGCCGCACCGGGCCCGGTGGCAGGCCGCTGCTGGCCGCCTACATCGTGGCCGAAGCCGCGAGCGGCGTCGAACCGGCCACCGTGCTCGATCACGTCGCGTCGGTCCTGCCCGCACACATGGTGCCCTCGGTGCTCACCGTGCTCGACCGCATGCCGATCACCTCGACCGGCAAGGTGGATCGCAAAGCGCTGCCGGAGCCGGTCTTCGAACCCGCCGCAGACGACGCCGTCGCGGCGTCGACCGAGCTGGAGCGCACCATCGCGGCCGCGTTCGCGGATGTGCTCGGGATCGGATCGGTCGGCGTCACCACCTCGTTCTTCAGCCTCGGTGGCGATTCCATCCTGTCGATTCAGCTGGCTTCCCGGTTGAAGTCCGCGGGTGTCGTCGTGACGGCACGCGACATCTTCGAGCAGAAGACCGTCCGCGGCCTGGCGCGGGTGGCCGCGGCCGCCGAACGGGTCACGCTGGCGGAATTGCCGGGCGGTGGCGTGGGCGAGATCCCTTTCACGCCGGTCGTGTCCTGGTTCACCGAGCGTCTGGGCGCCGCCCCGCGGTTCGCCCAGTCGATGCTGGTGCGTCTGCCGGGCGACGCGCGCGTGGCGGACGTGACCGCCACGGTGCGAGCGGTGCTCGAACAGCACGACATGTTGCGCGCCAGGCTGGGCGAACACCGGCTCGAGGTGCCGAGGGCCGAGGCGGCCGACGCCGCGGGCGCGGTGCTCACCCGCACCTTCGGCGCCGACGAGGCGCCGGGCAGCACCGGTTTCACCGCGGTGGTGGAAGCGGCGCTGGCCGAGGCATCCGACCGGCTCGACCCGGCCCAGGGCCGGATGGTGCAGGTCGCCTGCCTGCTGCCCGAACCGGGTCTGGACGCCGAAGCGCGGGCCCTGGTCGTCGTGCACCACTTGGCCGTCGACGGCGTCTCCTGGCGGATCCTCGTCCCCGACTTCGCCACCGCGTGGCAGCAGGTCACGCAGGGACGACCGGTGGAACTGCCCGCGCAGGGCACGTCCATGCGACGGTGGGCGCACGCGCTCGCCGAGGCTGCCGCGGCTCGCGCCGACGAGTTCGAGCTGTGGCATCGGATGGGCGCGGCCGCCGATCCGCTGCTCGGCAGCGCCGTGCTCGATCCCGCCCTCGACACCCAGTCGACGGTGCGGAATCTGACGGTGTCCCTGCCGGTGGAGGTCACCTTGGCACTGCTGGACGCGGTGCCGAGGGCGGCGCACGGCAGCGTCGACGACGCGCTGCTTGCCGGTCTGGCCGTGGCCGTGACGCGCTGGCGCCACCGCCGCGGTATCCCGCACTCGGGGTTGAAAGTTCTGCTGGAGGGCCATGGGCGCGCGGAGCAGATCGCCGAGGGCGCGGATGTCTCGCGCACGGTCGGCTGGTTCACCAACACCTATCCGGTAGCGCTGGACATCAGCGGCGTCGACACCGACGATCCGCGCGCCGCCGTGAAGTCCGTGAAAGACCAGCTGCGCGCGATCCCGGACAAGGGGATCGGTTACGGCCTGTTGCGCTACCTGCACGCAGGCACGTCCGATCGCCTCGCGACGCTGCCGGAGCCGCAGATCAGCTTCAACAACCTCGGCCGGGTCGGCGTCGATCTCACGACGCTGTCGGACCTCGCCTGGATTCCGACCGACGAGCCGTTCGACCGGCGCGCCGCCTTCGATCCGGACATGCCAGCGGCGGCGGCCCTCACCATCGACGTGAACATCGTGGACACCGAGGCGGGACCACGCCTGTCCGCGCACGTCGGGTACGCCTCCCGTCTGCTGGAGCGCGACGACGTGGCCGAACTCGTCGACGAATGGGTCGGCGCGGTGACCGGTATCGCCGCGGCGGCCCGTGCGGACGGGGACTGGGGCTTCGCACCGGCCGACGTCCCGCTCGTCGAGGTCACCCAGGCCGACCTGGACGCGTTCGCCGGACGTTACGGAACCCTCGGCGATATCTGGTCGCTGGCGCCGCTGCAGGCGGGGTTGCTGTTCCACGCCGAGCTCGCCGCGGGCGATCTCGACGTCTACACCGCGCAGTCGACCCTCGCCCTCGCCGGTGTGCTCGACGAGCGCCGCCTCGAACGTTCGGCGAAGGCCCTGCTCGAGCGCCATCCCAACCTGCGAGCGGCCTTCGTCCGCACGGCCGACGGCATTCCGGCACAGGTGATCCCGGCCGACGCGGTGGTGCGCTGGCGGCGGGTCGACCTGCCCGAGGGCACGACTCCGGAGGAGCTGATCGAGGCCGAGCGGGCGGTCCCGTTCGACCCCGCCGATCCGCCGCTGCTGCGGTTGCTGCTCATCGCCGTGGCGCCGCAGGACTTCCGGCTGGTGCTGACCGCGCACCACCTGCTGCTGGACGGTTGGTCGTTGCCGTTGCTGTGGCGCGAGCTGATCGGTCTGTACGCCGTGGGCGCCCGCGCGGAGCTGCTGCCCGCCGCGGCGTCCTACCGCGGCTACCTGGAATGGCTGCAGCGGCGCGACCCCTCCGCCGGAATCGACGTGTGGCGCGAGGCGCTGCGCGAGTTCACCGAACCCACAGTGGTCGCCGACGCGCGGACGCACACCACGGTCGGCATCCCGGTCGACCTTGCGGTCGTACTGGACCGGGCGGTCACCGCCGAGCTGGTGGAGTTCGCCCAGGCACGAGCGGTGACCATGGCGACCATCGTGCAATTCGCCTGGGCGGTGGTGCTGGGGAACCTGCTCGGCGTCGAGCGCGTGGTGTTCGGCGGCACGGTCTCGGGACGTCCGGCCGAACTGCCGGGCGTGGAGTCGATGATCGGCTTGTTCATCAACACGATCCCGGTGCCGGTGCACGTCCCGCGGTTCTCCACCATCGAGGACGCGCTGCAGCGGTTGCAAGCGGACAACACCCGGCTGCTGGATCATCACGACGTCGAACTGTCGCGGATCCTGTCGGCCGCGGGTGCCGCCCAGCTGTTCGACACCCTGGTCGTGTTCGAGTCGTACCCCGTCGACAGCAGCGGTCTGGGCGAGGCGGACATCGACGGCATGCGGGTGGTCGCGGCGGACGGCAGCGACGCCGCCCACTACCCGATCACAGTGCAGGCCCATCAGACCGACCAGCTGCACGTCATGATCCGCTACCAGCAGGCCCGCGTGGACGACCGGACGGCCGCGGGTCTGGCCGGGCGGCTGGAAACCGTGCTGCGCGCCATCACGATCGATCCGGGGGCGCGGCTGGGCGAGCTCGATCTGTTGTCCGCTATCGAGCGCCGTGCCCTGGTGCCCGCCACGGGCGGACGGGCCGAATCGCCGCGTCTGCTGCCGGAGTTGCTGGCCGCCGGTGTCGCGGTGGATCACGATGCGCCCGCGTTGGTTTCGGACGGGCGAACGATGTCGTACGCCGAGTTGGATGATTGGTCGAACCGCGTCGCGCGCGAGCTGATCGACTGGGGTGTGGGCCCGGGCGATCAGGTCGCGCTGGCGATGCCACGGTCGGTGGAGTTCGTGATCGGCATGTGGGCCGTGGCCAAGACGGGCGCCGCTTTCCTGCCCGTGGATCCGCGTAATCCGGCGGAACGTGTCGGGCACATGGTCGCCGACTCGCGGGTGCGCGTCGCGCTCACCGTCGAGGCGTCGCGAGAGCTGGTCCCGGCCACTGTGCGGCGGATGGTGCTCGACGATCCGGACACCCGCGCGGCGATCGCGGCGCGCTCATCGACCGCGGTGACGGACAGCGATCGGCTGCGTACGCCACACGTGCGCGACACCGCCTACGTGCTGTACACCTCGGGTTCGACCGGGACGCCGAAGGGCGTGGCCATCACCCACGAGGGCTTGGCGAACTTCGCGGCGGTGCAACGTGACCGGTTCATGGTGGACAGCCGGTCGCGTGTGCTCAACGCGTCCGCTCCCGGTTTCGACGTGGTGGTCCTGGAATTGCTGCTGGCGCACACCAACGGCGCGGTACTGGTGGTGCCGCCGCCGGAGGTGTTCGGCGGCCCCGATCTGGCGGAAGTCATTCGGGCGCAGCATGTCTCGCACTCGTTCATGACGCCGAGCGTGCTGTCGACGATGTCGCCCGACGGGCTGGATTCCTTGCGGGTGCTGATGGCCGGTGGCGAGGCGGTGACCACGGAGATCGTCGCGCAGTGGTCGCCGGGCCGGCGACTGCTGAACGGATACGGTCCCACCGAGACGACGATTCTGGCGGGAATCGGCGGACCGCTGTATCCCGGCGAAACCGTCACGATCGGTGGCCCGATCGAAGGCGTCGAGGCCGTCGTGCTGGACGCGTGGCTGCGGCCGGTCCCGGTCGGCGTCGTCGGTGAGTTGTACCTCGGGGGTGTGCAATTGGCACGCGGATACGTCAACCGGCCGGGGGTCACGTCCGGCGCGTACGTCGCGAATCCGTTCGGCGCGGCCGGGTCGCGTATGTACCGCACCGGCGACTTGGCTCGCTGGACACCGGAACACACCTTGGAATACCTGGGGCGCGGCGACTTCCAGGTGAAGATCCGCGGTCAGCGGATCGAGCTCGGTGAGATCGAGACCGTTCTCGCCGGAGAACCCGGTGTGGAGCACGCGGCCGTGGAGCTGCGCAAAGACGAGCGCGGCGTCGGCAGGCTCGTCGGCTATCTGGTCGGCTCCGCGGACTTGGACCCGGAGGCGGTCCGGGCCGGCGCGCGGCTGCGCCTGCCCGCGCACATGGTGCCCGACCTGTGCACGGTGCTCGCCGAATTCCCGCTCACCAGGACCGGGAAGCTGGATCGCCGGGCGCTGCCCGACCCGGAATTCGCGGCGGCGCGGGCCTGGGTCGCGCCGTGCACGGAGACCGAGCGGCAGGTCGCGGAGGTGTTCGGCCACGTCCTGGGCATCGAACGGGTCGGTGCCACCGACAGCTTCTTCGACCTCGGCGGCAATTCGCTGTCGGCGACCCGGGTGACGGCCCAGTTGGGCACGGCGCTCGGCGTGCGCGTAGGTGTCCGGGATCTGTTCGAAGCGCCGTCGGTCGCCGAACTCGCGGCCCGCCTGGCTACCTCCGAGCGGGCCGATCGGGTGCCGCTGGTCCCGCGCAACCGCCCCGAGTCGGTGCCGCTGTCGCTGGCGCAGCAGCGCATGTGGTTCCTCAATCAGCTCGACACCTCCGTGGGCGCCTACAACATCCCGCTGGTGATCCGGCTGACGGGCGAACTCGACGTCGAGGCGTTGCGGCGCGCGTGCGAGCTGGTCATCGCTCGGCACGAGGCACTGCGCACCAAGTTCCCGATGACCGACGGAACGCCGCATCAGGTGACGGTTCCCGTCGCGGAGGTGGTCCCCGCCGGGCTCACCGCGGTCGAGGTGGAGTCGGAGCGGCTGATGGAGCGGGTGCTCGCCACGGTCTCGGCGAGCTTCGACGTGACACAGGCGCCCCCGCTGCGCGTCGAGCTGTTCCGGCTCGACGATCACGAGCACGTGCTGGTCATCGCGGTGCACCACATCTGCGCCGACGGACAGTCCATGCTGCCGCTCGCGCGGGACGTGGCGCTGGCGTACCAGGCGAGCAAGCAGGGAACGCAACCGGCCTGGCCTGCCCTCGCGGTGCAGTACGCGGACTACACGCTGTGGCAGCGCGACGTGCTCGGGGACGAGCGCGATCCCGGCTCGCTCATGTCCCAGCAGTTGCGTTTCTGGAAGGACACGCTCGACGGGCTGCCCGAACTGCTCGAATTGCCCACCGACCTGCCCCGCCCGCCGGTGGCGTCGATGCGCGGCCGGACGGTGGAATTCGAGATCTCCGCCGCGTTGCGGGAACGCGTCGGGGCGCTCGCGCGTGCGGCCGACGCGACAGTTTTCATGGTCGTGCACGCCGCGCTGACCGTCCTGCTGTCGCGGTTGGCCGGTGTACGCGACGTCGCGGTGGGCACCCCGGTGGCCGGCCGCGGCGAGCGCGAACTCGACGACCTGATCGGCATGTTCGTCAACACGCTCGTGCTGCGGTCGCGGGTGTCGTCGCGGCAGTCGTTCAGCGACCTGCTCGCGGCGACGCGCGACACGGACCTGGCCGCGTTCGCGCATGCCGACGTGCCGTTCGAGCAGGTGGTGGAGGCGCTGAACCCGCCGCGGTCCACCGCGCATCTGCCGCTGTACCAGGTGACGCTCGATGTCCAGAACCTGAGCAAGGCCGCGTTGGAGCTGCCCGGACTGACCGTCGAGCCGGTCGAGAACGGATTCGAACCGGCGCAGGCCGATCTGAATCTGAATCTGGTCGAACGGTCCGGTGAGCACGGACAACCCGGCGGCATCCGAGGGCGCCTGACCTACGCCACCGATCTCTTCACCGAGGAGACGATGACCGGGTTCGCGCGGGCCTATGTGCGGATCCTGGAAGAGGTGACCGCGAACCCGGCGGTCGCGGTCGGGGACATCGACCTGACGGATCCGGCGCAGCGGCGCGCACTGCTCGACGCGGCCGGTGACGCGGGGGTCGCGGTTCCGGAGACCACGCTCGCGCAGCTGTTCCTGGCCCGGGCCGCCGCGCGCCCGGACGCGGTCGCGGTGACCGACGGTGCGTCGCAGCTGACCTACGCGGAACTCGATCGGCGCGCCGCCGCGGTGGCGGCTCGGCTGGTCGAGCAGGGAGTGGGTCCGGAATCGCTGGTGGCCGTGGCATTGCCACGCACGACGGACCTCGTCGTGGGCCTGCTCGGCGTCGTGCGCGCGGGCGCGGGATATCTGCCGCTGGACGTGGCGTATCCGCCGGAGCGATTGCGTTTCGTGCTCGACGACGCCCATCCGGTCGCGGTGCTGACCTCGGCGGACCTGTCCGCGGCGGTGCCGGAGTGCGCCGCGCCGGTGGTGCTCGTCGAGGATTGTGTGAACGACAGCGCGGCCGCGCCCGCCGCGGCGGTGGCATCGGGTGCGCGACCGGGCAACGTCGCCTACGTGATCTATACCTCGGGATCGACGGGCCGCCCGAAGGGGGTGACGGTCAGCCATCGGGAGGCGGTCACCTTGTTCACCAACGCGGCCGAACGATTCGACCTCGGGCCCGACGACGTGTGGACGATGTTCCATTCCTACGCCTTCGATTTCGCGGTGTGGGAGATCTGGGGCGCGTTGCTGTCCGGCGGCAAGGTCGTCGTGGTCGACTACGACACCTCGAGGTCACCGGAGGCGTTCGTGAACATCGTGGCCAGGGAGCGCGTGACCGTGTTGAGCCAGACGCCTTCGGCGTTCTACGGCTTCGCCGAAGCGGAGCGCCGCTATCGGGAGTCGGGCTGCCCCGCAGGTGACCTCGCGCTGCGCTATGTCGTCTTCGGTGGCGAGGCGCTGGACGCGTCCCGATTGCACGACTGGTTCGCGGCGCACGCGCCGGGATCGCCACGGCTGGTCAACATGTACGGCATCACCGAGACCACCGTGCATGTGACGTTCGCCGAGGTCACGGAGACGACCTCGAACGGGATCGGAGCGCCGCTTCCCGGGTTGCGGGTCTACGTCCTCGACGACCGCCTGCGTCCGGTGCCGGTCGGCGTGGCCGGGGAGATCTACGTGGCCGGCGGCCAGCTCTCGCGTGGCTATCTCGCAGCCCCGGCCCTGACCGCGGGCCGATTCGTGGCCGACCCCTTCGGTGGCGACGGCGCCCGGCTCTACCGGTCCGGGGACGTGGGCCGGTGGCGGAAGTCCGCGAGCGGGCTGGAACTGGTGTACGTGGGCCGGGCCGACGCGCAGGTGCAGTTGCGCGGCTTCCGGATCGAGCTCGGCGAAGTGGAGTCGGCGCTGCTGCGCCACCCGCTCGTCACCCAGGCCGCGGTCACGGTGCACCGGCACGATCGCGGGGTGGATCAGTTGATCGGTTACGTCGTCGGCGTCGACGGTGCGCGGATCGATCCGGTCGAGGTTCGCGAGGCCGCGGCTCAGGTGCTGACCGGCTACATGGTTCCCGCGGCGATCATGGTGCTGCCCGCGCTGCCGTTGACGGTCAACGGCAAGCTCGACCGAAAAGCACTGCCCGCGCCGGACTTCGAGGAATCTGCGACCGATTTCGTCGCGCCGCGCACGCACACGGAGAAAGTGATCAGTGAGGTGTACGCGCGGGTCCTCGGTGTCCAGCGCGTGGGGATCACCGACGGATTCTTCGATCTCGGCGGCAACTCGCTGCTGGCCACGATGGTGGTGACCGAGTTGCGCACCCGCGCGGTGACCATCCAATTGCCGTGGATGTTCGACGACGCGACGCCGAAAGCCCTGGCGGCCAGGGCCGACGGCGCGGCGGGCGGCTCGGGATTGCAAGTATTGCTGCCGCTGCGTGCGCATGGTCGCAAGCCGGCGATGTTCGCGATGCACCCGGCGGGCGGGCTGGCGTGGTTCTACGGCGGAATGGTGGAACACCTGGACAAGGACCGGCCGGTCTACGGCTTGCAGGATCCGCATGTCGTGGCGGGCGAACCGAGTGCCGATTCCGTCGACCAACTGGCCGAACGCTATGTGAGCGAGATTCGCCGAGTGCAGCCCACCGGGCCGTACCACCTGCTGGGCTGGTCGCTGGGCGGTGCGATCGCGCACGCCGTCGCGGTCCGGTTGCAGCGCGAGGGCGAGCGGGTCGGCCTGCTGGCCATGATGGACAGCGCCGTGGGCGACGCGGAGGCGCTGACCGCGTCGATGGACACCACCGGGAACGAGCCCGCACCGGCCGAACTGATGGCCGATCTGCTCGGTGGCTGGCGCGAACTGTTCGAGCTGGGCGCCGAGGTCACGGCGGACACCCACGAGCAGGCGTGGGCGGTGATCCGGGACCAGGTGACCGCCACCGGGATGTTCACCGCCGAACAGGTCGACCGGGTGATGGAGAGCTTCCAGACCGCGGGCGGCATCGCCCAGCGGTATCGGCCCGCCGTCTTCGAGGGTGACCTGGTCTTCTTCACCGCAGGCAAGGATCGCGCGGACCACGACGCCGTCGTGCGGACGTGGCGGCCGTTCATCACCGGCGACCTGCACAACACGGTCGTCGACGCACGACATCTCGAATTGACCCACCCGCACGCACTGGCCGTCATCGGCCCGATCCTCGAAAGGTTCTCGATCGAATGCTGAAGACTCTCCAGCAACTCCAGCAACTCAGGCTCGACGACGGCAGGACAGTGACCTGCACGAGTCCGGCGGAGGCGCGGATGTTGTGGGGCGAGATGTCGACCCATGGTTTCTACCGCCGCGCCGCGGCGCGCCTACGGCCGGGAGACATCGCACTGGATATCGGCGCGAACATCGGATTGAGCGCGATGATGTTCGCCGATACCTGCCCGGCGGTTCGGGTGATCGCCGCCGAGCCGGCTCCGGCCACCTTTGATTGCCTGGCGCGCAATATGGCCGCGCACGTGCCGGACGGCGTGCCGCTGCGAGTCGCGGTCGGGGCGGCGTCCGGGAGTGCGCCGTTCACTTGGTATCCGCGGGCGTCGGCGAACTCCGGTCTCTACGCCGACCGCGCGGCCGACGACGCAGCCACCGAGATCTACTTGCGCAACAGCGGGCTCGACGACGAAGCGATCGCACTCATCACGGCCGGGTTGCACGAGGGCGAATGCATGGACGTCGAGGTCACCACCGTTTCGGCGATCCTCGGCGAGTACGGCGGGAATGCGGAGGTCGGCTTGCTCAAAGTCGACGTCGAGCGAGCAGAGCTCGACGTCTTGTACGGCATAGCCGACGCGGACTGGTCACGAATCCGTGCCGTCGTCGCCGAGGTGCACGACCGGGACGATCGCTTGGCGCGGTGCTGCGAATTGCTGCGCGAGCACGGGCTGTTCGCCAGAACCAGGCAGGACCCGAGCCTGATCGGAACCGAATTGCACGAGATCTACGCCGTTCGGGCGGAAAGCGCCTGACGAGTTCCGCGCCGTGCGCAACGGCGTTGCGGTCTACCACTCGAATCGAAGACGTCCGACCCGGCACGCGAACAGTCCCGAAATATCCGGGACTGTTCGCGTGCCGGTCTCTTTCCCGCGGTTTGTCGAGGAAGGCCGGACCGGGGGGTCAGAACGCGGCTTCGTCGAGTTCCATGACGCTGATGTCGACGTCGGAGATCACCGACCAATCGGCGCTGAGGTGCGGAAGGACGGTCTTGGCGAAGAACGACGCGACCGCGACTTTGCCCTGGTAGAACGCGCGGTCCTGCTCGTTCGAAGCGGCATCGAGGGCGGCCGAGGCGATCTCGGCCGCGACGATCAAGCGCCATGCGACGAGCAGATCGCCGACGGCGAGCAGGAATCGGACGGAATTCAGACCGATCTTGTACAGCTCGGCGGGCTGCTCCTGTGCGGCGAGCAGATGCTGGGTGAACCGGCCTGCCATGTCCTGGACGTCTTCCAGCGCGGTGGCGAGCAGGATCTTCTCGGCCTTGAGCCGGCCATCGCCCGCGGGGGATTGCGCCGTCTCCCGGATCTTGCCCGCCAGGTGGGCCAGTGCGACGCCGCGGTCGCGGGCGATCTTGCGGAAGAAGAAGTCCTGGGCCTGGATGGCGGTGGTGCCCTCGTAGAGGGAGTCGATCTTGGCGTCGCGGATGTACTGCTCGATCGGGTAGTCCTGCAGGAAGCCGGAACCACCGAGGGTTTGCAGCGACTCGGTCAGGTACTGGTAGGCCCGCTCGGAGCCGACACCCTTGACGATCGGCAGCAGCAGATCGTTGACCCGCGCGGCGAGCTCGGCATCCGCGCCCGAGATATGTTGCGCGACAACGTCGTTCTGGTGACCTGCGGTGTAGAGGTAGATCGCCCGCAGCCCCTCGGCGTACGCCTTCTGCATCATCAGCGACCGGCGCACGTCCGCATGGCGGGTGATGGTCACCTTCGGCGCGGTCTTGTCCGCCATCCGGGTCAGATCGCTGCCCTGCACGCGGGTCTTCGCGTATTCGAGGGCATTGAGGTATCCGGTGGACAGTGTGGCGATGGCCTTGGTGCCCACCATCATGCGAGCTTCTTCGATCACCTGGAACATCTGCGCGATGCCGTCGTGCACCTCGCCGACCAGCCAGCCCTTGGCCGGGATGCCGTGGCCGCCGAAGGTGAGTTCGCAGGTGGCGGACGCTTTCAGGCCCATCTTGTGCTCGACGTTGGTGACGAAGACGCCGTTGCGCTCGCCCAGTTCACCCGTCTGGTGGTCGAAGTGGAACTTCGGCACGAAGAACAGCGACAGGCCCTTGGTGCCCGGTCCCGCGCCCTCGGGGCGGGCCAGCACCAGGTGCATGATGTTCGGGAACAGGTCGTCGGAGTCGGCGGAGGTGATGAACCGCTTGACGCCCTCGATGTGCCAGCTGCCGTCTTCCTGCTCGATCGCCTTGGTGCGCCCGGCACCGACATCGGAACCGGCGTCGGGCTCGGTGAGCACCATGGTGGCGCCCCAGCCGCGTTCGGCCATGAACCGGGCCCAGCGCTGCTGCTGCTCGGTGCCGATGCCGTACATGATGTCGGCCATGACCGGGCCGGTCAGGTACATGTAGGCCGCGGGCTGCGCTCCGAGGACGAATTCGCTGATCGCCCAGCTGACCATCGAGGGGGCGGGCACACCGCCGATCGCCTCGTCCTTGCCGACCCGCCACCATTCGGCGTCGTACCAGGCGCGCACGGCCTTCTTGAACGGGTCCGGCAGCCGGACCGAGTGCGTGGCCGCGTCGAAAACCGGGGGAGTGCGGTCGGTTTCGGCGAACGGCTCGGCGACCGGCCCTTCCGCCAAACGCGCGGCCTCCGCCAGCATCGACCGCACGGTGTCGCCGTCCAGGTCACCGAATGCTCCGGAGCGGAGGATGTCGTCGAGTCCGTACACCTCGAACAGGTTGAACTCGAGGTCACGCACGTTGCTCTTGTAATGGCTCACGAGCCAACGCCTTTCGAGAAGCGGCCGGGGTACCGGCAAGGGGTTTCGGCAGGCGCACGCACAGGTGATCGCCCACGGCACACTGTGCGGCACCGCCGCCTCGAAATCAACCGAATGTTAATGACGACTAAGTATATGGTCGGGTGTCCGACTGCCTTCAATCCGCTGATAGCCGGTAATTGGCTGAGATAAGTTAATAACCGCTAAGTGGCATAAATCACTGCGCGGAAACTCGGCCATGTACCCCCGCCGTTTCGATCCGCTCTCCGATCGCCACGAGAACGTCGACGAGATCGGCGCGCCGCCGCAAGCGCGGATTGCGGACGGCATCGATGACGACGGTGGAGACGGCGCGGCTGAGCACCCGGGCGACCGGAGCGGACAAGTCCGGCCGTACGGCCTGCAGCATGCGGGCCCACTGGGCGATCCCGTCCAGGCGCACCCTGCGGTAGCGCTGCACCGCCTCGCCCGGCAGGTGCCGGGTCTCGCTGACGGTGATGGCGAGCAGATCGGGTTCGTCCACACCCAGCTGCGCGAAGCTGCGCATGAGTGAGCGCAAGGATTCCTCGGCGCTGCGGCCCTCGGCGATGGCCCGCGCCAGCAGCAGTCGCAGCCACTCGTCCTGGCGCCGGACGATCTGGTCGAGCAGCTCGGCTTTGCTCGAGAAGTGGTGGTAGAGGGCGGGCCCGGTGACGCCGACGGCCGCGCCGATGTCCTCGATGCCCACGGCGGCGTAACCGCGGGTGCTGAACAGTCGCGTCGCCTCGGCGAGCATTCGCTCCGACCGCAGTGCTCGGTCCAGCGCGGTGTTGCCGGTCTCCGCGCGCGGCGGCCGATTCGGCGCATGGCCTGCCGGATGCTCGGGCATCTCGGTCGCGATCACCGCCGCGACGGCGGCGTCGAGCACCTGCGCGGCCACGGGCGCGGGCAACTCGGCGCGGTGATAGGAGGGGCTGACCGCGATCGACAGCACACACCAGCTCAGCAGCTCGACATCCGCGGCGCTCAGTTCGGGTCGGCGCAGGCGGATCGTGTGCCGCAGGTACCGGGTGAGCCGCGCGGCGCGGACCAGTACCGCAGTCTTGTCCGCGGTGGTCAGATTGCGGAACTCCAGCTGCCACAGCCGCGGCAGGCCGCGCAGTTCGAGTGCGACCCGGACCAGTTCGGCCATTACGGCGCCACCGGAATCGTCGGAGCGAAAGGCGGCGTCGAGCCGGTCCAGGGTGTCGTCGAGCCCTACCAGCAGGCACTGCCCCAGGAGTTGCTGCTTGTTGTGGAAGTGCCGGTACAACGCCGTCGCGGAGATGCCGACGGCCGCCGCGATGTCGGCCATCGTCGTGCCGTAGTAGCCGCCGTGGGTGAAGGCGTCGACCGCGGCGCGCAGGATCATCTCGCGCCGGTGAGGTGGTCTCCGCCTCGGCTGTCCGCCGTTCGTCTGCATGCCCATCGCGGTCAGTGTCGCGTATCCGACTGCCGACGGCGTCTACTACCGGCGCATCGTCCGGCCGGTGCCACGTCGTGCCGGGTATGCGCCGAAGCTTGTCGAGCGGCTCGTGATGCCGTCCCTGCGTCTACCGGCGCGATAGGTAAGGTCTGAAGCGTCGTGGAAAGGACTCCACGATGCAGCCGCCGAACAGCTTCGCGCGGACGCGCCCTGTCGAACGAAGAGAGCTGATTGATGCCGACCTCTACAGCGCGTGCACAGATCGGAGTCACCGGTCTGGCGGTCATGGGTAGCAACATCGCACGGAACTTCGCCAGGAACGGCTATACCGTCGCGCTGCACAACCGCTCCGTCGCCAAGACCGACGCACTGCTCGAGGCACACGGCGGCGACGGCGACTTCGTGCGGACCGAAACGATCGCGGAGTTCGTCGCCGCGCTGGAGAAGCCGCGCCGGGTGCTGATCATGGTGAAGGCCGGCGCCGCGACCGACGCGGTCATCGAGGAACTGGCGGCCGCGATGGAGCCGGGCGACATCATCATCGACGGCGGAAACGCCCTCTACACCGACACTATCCGGCGGGAAGCCGCCATGCGCGAGCGCGGGCTGAACTTCGTCGGCGCCGGCATCTCCGGCGGCGAGGAGGGTGCGCTCAACGGCCCCGCGATCATGCCCGGCGGCCCCAAGGAGTCCTACGACTCGCTCGGCCCGCTGCTGGAATCCATCGCGGCGAAGGTCGACGGCACGCCCTGCTGCACCCATATCGGCCCGGACGGCTCAGGACATTTCGTCAAGATGGTGCACAACGGCATCGAGTACGCCGACATGCAGTTGATCGGCGAGGCATACCACCTGTTCCGCGACGCGCTCGGCTTCGACGCCAAGCAGATCGCCGACGTCTTCACGCAGTGGAACTCCGGCGACCTGGAGAGCTACCTCGTCGAGATCACCGCCGAGGTGCTCAGCCAGGTCGACGCGAAGACCGGCAAGCCGCTCGTGGACGTCATCGTCGACGCGGCCGAGCAGAAGGGCACCGGCCGCTGGACGGTGAAGTCCGCGCTGGACCTCGGCGTGCCGGTCACCGGCATCGCCGAAGCGGTGTTCGCGCGGGCGCTGTCGGGCTCCCGCGGCCAGCGCAGGGCCGCGGAGGGTCTCGCGTCGGGCCGGTTGGCCGACAAGCCCACCGATGTCGAGCAGTTCACCGAGGACATCCGCCAGGCCCTGTACGCCTCGAAGGTGGTCGCCTACGCGCAGGGCTTCGACCAGATCGCCGCGGGCAGTGCCGAATACGATTGGGGTTTGCGCCCCGGTGACCTCGCGACGATCTGGCGCGGCGGCTGCATCATCCGGGCCAGGTTCCTCAACCGGATCAAGGACGCCTACGACGAGAACCCGGCGCTGCCGAGTTTGATCCTCGCGCCGTACTTCCGCGAGGCGATCGAGACCGCCATCGACAGCTGGCGCCGCGTCGTGTCCACCGCGACCCTGCTCGGCATCCCGGTGCCCGCGTTCGCGTCCTCCCTGTCGTACTACGACGCCTTGCGCGCCGAGCGCCTTCCGGCCGCGCTCACCCAGGCGCAGCGTGACTTCTTCGGCGCGCACACCTACGAGCGCGTCGACGCCGAAGGCAAGTTCCACACGCTGTGGAGCGGCGACCGCGGCGAGATTCGCGCGGACTAGTCGCACCGTCGCGGTGCGGGACTCGGTCCCGCACCGCAACGGTCGTTCCCCCCTGCGTCAGTCCCGTGTCCCGGCGGCTCGCTCCCACGCCGCGCGGCGGAGCAGGCGTAATCCGTTGAGTCCGACGATGACGGTGGATCCCTCGTGTCCGGCGACGCCCAGCGGAAGGGGCAGGGTACCGGCGAGGTCCCAGACGACCAGCACGCCGATGAAGGTGGCGGCGACGGTCAGATTGGCGATCACCACCCGTCGCGCCTGCCGGGACAACGCGATCACCGCCGGGATCGTGGTGAGATCGTCCCGCACGACCACGGCATCGGCGGTCTGCAGGGTCAGATCCGATCCGGCCCCGCCCATGGCGATGCCTACCTCGGCCGCCGCGAGGGCCGGGGCGTCGTTGATGCCGTCGCCGACCACGGTCACGGTCCGCCCGCCGGCCTGCCACTGCCGCACCGCCGTCACCTTGTCCTCGGGCAGGAGTTCGGCGCGCACGTCGGCGATGCCGACCCGAGCGGCGAGCCGGTCGGCGGTGGCGTGGTTGTCGCCGGTCAGCAGCGCCGGTGCGGTGCGGGTGAGTTCCGTCGTGGCGCGCACGGCCGCCGCCGCTTCCGGCCGGAGCTGGTCGGTGAGGGCGAGCACCCCGATCGGCTGGTGCGCACAGGTCACGACCACGGCGGTGTAGCCGCCCGCCTGGAGGGCGTCGACCGTGGCTTGCGCGGTGACGAGCCCGCCTCCTGCCGTGGCCGGGGAGCCGACCCCGATGAGACGGTCACCGACGCGGGCGGTCACGCCGCGGCCGGGATGGGCGGTGAACTCGGTGACCTCGGGCAGGCGCAGATCCCGGCCGCGGGCCGCGCGCACGATCGCCGCCGCCAGCGGATGCTCGCTGGGGCGCTCGGCCGCCGCGGCGAGCCGAAGCAGCTCGGCATCGGTGAAACGCTCGTCCAGGCAGTGGATTTCGGCGAGTTCGGGGATGCCCCGGGTCAAGGTGCCGGTCTTGTCGAAGGCGACGTGGGTGGTGGCGCCGAGCTTTTCCATGACCACGGCGGATTTGACCAGCACGCCGTGGCGGCCCGCGTTGGCGATGGCCGCCAGCAGCGGCGGCATGGTGGCCAGCACCACCGCGCAGGGGGATGCGACGATCATGAACGTCATCGCTCGCAACAGCGCCCGCTGCAGGGTGTCGCCGAGCAGCAGGGGGATGGCGAACACGGCGAGGGTGACCACTACCATGCCGATCGAGTAGCGCTGCTCCACCTTCTCGATGAAAAGCTGTGTGCGCGCTTTGGTTCGGGCCGCCTCCTCGACGAGGGTCGCGATCCGCGCGACGACCGAGTCCTGCGCGCGGCGGTCGACGCGGATGCGGAGCGCGCCGGTGCCGTTGAGCGTGCCCGCGAACACTTCGTCACCCGCGGTTTTGTCCAGTGGCAGCGGTTCCCCGGTGATCGTGGCCTGATCGACCTCGCTGCCGCCGGAGAGCACCGTCGCGTCCGCGGGGATCCGCTCGCCGGGCCGCACCAGCAGGACATCCCCGACGCGCAGTGCGGCGGCGTTCACCGTCTCCTCGTCGCCGTCCGGGGCGATCCGGGTCGCGGTGTCCGGTGTGAGGTCGAGCAGTCCGCGCACCGAATCCTCGGTCCGGGCGGTGGCCAGCGCTTCCAGAGCGCCGGAGGTGGCGAAGATGACGATCAGCAACGCGCCGTCGGTGATCTGGCCGATGGACGCGGCGCCGATCGCCGCGGCGACCATGAGCAGGTCGACGTCGAGTGTTTTGTCCCGCAGCGCGCGCAGTCCCGACCAACCCGGTTCCCATCCGCCGGCGCCGTAGCAGGCCAGGTACAAGCCCCACCACACCCATGGCGGGCCGCCGGCCAGCTGCACCGCCAGGCCGGCGAGGAACAACAGCACGGCCGCGGCGGCCCACCGCGCTTCGGGCAGGGCGAACAGTCGAGTCCGGCGCGCGGGCACGAGACCGGATGTCGGAGTCGGACGGGTCGGCGCGGGTGTCGGCGCGGCCACGGGTCACCTCCAGGACGACAACGAAGACGGCCCGACCATATCAGAAAACATGAACACGTCTTCATTTGTTCCTAGAGTATGCTTTCTGCTTATGGGACACGGCGTCGAGGGCAGGGACCGTCCTGTCGCGCGCCTGGATCCGGAATCGGCCGCCCACGTGGCGACCACTCTGCAGGCACTGGCCACCCCCAGCCGCTTGATGATCCTCACCGAACTGCGTCAGGGGCCGCTGTCGGTGAGTGCGCTGGCCGACGCCATCGGCATGGAGCAGTCCGCCGTCTCCCACCAGCTCCGGCTGCTGCGCAACCTGGGCCTGGTCACCGGAACCCGCACCGGCCGCAGCATCGTCTACAGCCTCTACGACAACCACGTCGCCCAACTGCTGGACGAGGCGATCTACCACAGCGAACACCTGCGGCTCGGATTGTCCGACCGCCCCGAGACCGCCGGCTGATCGCCCCCGCGGCGACCGGTCCGCCCCTCATGCCTCTCGACTGCGCTGCTTGACCTGGAGTGCGCTCCAGCACTTAGTGTGCGGGCGTACAGGGTCGACCAGCAGAAGGGGCATGTCATGGAGCTCGGTTTCCACTTACCAATCTTCGATATCGACGGTGGTACGACCGCCATCGCCGGGGAACTGGCGCGGGTGGGCGCGGCGGCGGAGGAGTCCGGAGCCACCTGGTTGTCGTTCATGGACCACTACTTCCAGATCGAGCCGACCGGCCTGCCCGCGGAGGCGAACATGCTGGAGGGCTACACCACACTCGGCTATCTGGCCGCGCACACTTCGCGCGTCGAACTCGGCCTGCTCGTCACGGGCGTGACCTATCGCCACCCCGGCCTGCTCGCCAAGATCGTCACCACGCTCGACGTGCTCTCGGGCGGCCGGGCGGTCCTCGGGATCGGCGCCGCGTGGTTCGAGCGGGAACATCGCGGGCTCGGCGTGGAGTTTCCGTCGACCGCCGAACGGTTCGAGCGGCTCGAGGAGACGTTGCGCATCTGCCGCCAGATGTGGGACCCGCGGGACAACGGATCCTTCGACGGGAAGCACTACCAATTGGCCGAGACGCTGTGCTCGCCGCAGCCCATCGATCGACCGAAGGTGCTGATCGGCGGTGGCGGTGAACGCAAGACTCTCCGGTTGGTCGCGCAATACGGCGACGCCTGCAACCTGTTCGGCTCCTCGCCCGCCGACGTCGAGCACAAGCTCGATGTGCTGCGACGGCATTGCGACGACATCGGCCGGGACTACGACGAGATCCGCAAGACGATCATCGCCAACAACCCGCGGCCGAGCCCGGACAACCGCGACGATTTCGTCCGGCAGATGGCCGCCTACGCCCGGCTCGGCATCGATGCCGTCATCGTCACTCCCACCACCGGTTCGCCGGCCGCGTGGATCGACGGTATGGCGCCTGCCGTCCCGCAACTGGCGGAACTCGGCTGAAGCCGCGGGCACCCGGCGCACCCGTGCCGGGTCGCGGGTTCGCCTACCGCGGTCCTACAGTTTGTAGCCGATCTGGCGCAACAGCTGCCTGCGGGCCGCTTGGTCGTCGGCGTTCTCGACACCGAGCGGAACGAAACCGTCGACGACTCCGAGGATCGCTCTGCCGAGTTCGGTTTCGGCGATCAGAACCTCTACCGGATTGGCCGTGGCACAGAAGATTCCGCAGACTTCCGGGACCTGTCGCAGGGCGTTGAGCACGTTGACCGGGTAGCCCTCACGGAGGAAGACGACGAACGAGTGTCCGGCCCCGATGTCGAGCGCGTTCTTGGTGGCGAGCTCGACCAGGGAGTCGTCGTTGCCGGAGCGGCGGACCAGGCGCGGTCCGGAGGCTTCGCAGAACGCCAGCCCGAAGCGCAGGTGGGGACTCACCCCCACCAGCGCCTCGTGCAGGTCCTCCACGGTTTTGATGAAGTGGGACTGTCCGATGACGACGTTGAGTTCGTCCGGTTTGTCGATGCGCACGGCGGTCAGTTCCACAGCGACATACTGCGCTCCGGCGAGCTCGATTCATAGCATTTCGACATTTATTTTGCTCGCGTCGCGAGCGGTCGCGCGGGATGGCACCGACGGGGGCGTTCAGTCCTGACCGTCGCCGGTGCGGGGCAGCGAGTCGACGACCAGTGCGGTGGCGTTGTCCCTTCCCCCCACCAGCAGGGCGTCGTCCACCAAGGCGTTCGCGATCGCGTGGGCCGTGTCGCCCTCGGCGAGGATCGCTTTGACAGCGGCGATGCCGAGCGGCTTGTGCACTCCGTCGGTGCTCAGCAGCAGCCTGCCCGTGCTCGAGCCGGTGACGGCGTACCCGATTTCGTCCGGCCGGACGGTGCGCGCCGAGGTGGTGACCAGATGCCCCATGCGCGGCGAGGGAACGAGCCCGCGGGCTCGGTACAACTCGGCGACGGTGTGGTCGGTGGTGATCTGGTGCAGTACGCGCCCGTTCCAGCGATACGCGCGGCAGTCGCCGACCCAGGCGACCTCGCAGGGCCCATCGGGTCGACCGGCGGTGGGCAGCACTGCCACCACGAGCACGCTGTCGGCCGAGGGTTCCGGCACGTCCTGCAGCAGTTGCGCTTGCGCCGCGAGAATCCCCGCTCGCGCCCCGTCGCGGGCAGCGGCGCGGGCCGCCGCGGCGGCCACGGTGCGGGCCGCCCGGGCGCCGAGCAGATGATCCCCGATGCCGTCGGCGACGACGAAGGCCGTCGTTCCGGTCACCGCGTGAGTCTCGATCGCGACCGCGTCGGCGTTGATGGACCGGGACGAGCGCCGGGTGGCCGAAGCTCCCATGGCGACGCCCAGCCACGATGTATCGATTCGCGGCATGCTCGCGGTGGTACCGGTGTGCACGGGCTGGTCTCCTCGGGCTGGGGGCGGTTCGCTGCCGATCGGCACCCTTCAAGAAGACCACTTCAGTATTTGGGCTTCGCGAGAGCCAGCCGTGTGAACGCTGAGAATTCGCTCTCGATCAGGTCACGGCCGGTGTCTCGGTTCACCGCCCGCGTGCACCGGCAATTCCCCGATACCAGCCGTTGCCGCGGCGCATTTAATCGATCACCGCTGTATCTTGTGCCGCACTCCACGCATCCGAAGGCATTTCGCAACATCGTTTCTGCGTTCTGGCAATCGATTGGCTCACTGATCGTTGCTCGGCGTATTTACGTTCTGCGGCTGTGAAACACGGACGCACGCAGCGAACCACTCACCGATGCCGTCCTCCTTCCACCGGGTCGTCCTGGACGCGACGAGCGATGCGCCGATCACCGTGACGGCCGCAAACCCGGAGCTGCCCGGCTCGCTACCGCCCAGCGCGGTCGCGGGACGCATGCCAACCGCGCTTCTGGTGGTCGGCGCGATGATCAGCATCCAGCTCGGCGCGGTGATCGCCAAGCACATGTTCGCCCTTGCCTCGCCGGTGACGGTCGCGTGCGCCCGCATCGTGCTGGCGGGGTCGTTCGCCCTGCTGCTGTGGCGGCCCGCGCTGCGGATCGAGCGCACAGCGCTGCTTCCCATCGCCGGTTTGGGCGTAGCCATCGCGGGGATGAACCTGTGCTTCTACGCGGCACTGGATCGCATTCCGCTGGGCATGGCGGTGACGATCGACTTCGTCGGTCCACTCACCATCGCCCTGATCGGATCACGGCGCACGCGCGACGCGCTGTGGGTGGCGCTCGCCGGAGCGGGTGTGCTGTTGCTGGTCGACAGCGACGGGCCGGTGTCCTGGACCGGTGTGCTGTTCGCAGTGGCAGCCGGTGCGGGATGGGGCGCCTACATCGCGTGCGGCGCCATAGTCGGCAGGCATACCGCCGGACACGATGGATTGGCGTTGGCCATGGGTCTGGGCGGGCTGCTCGCCTTGCCGGTGGTGGTCGCGAATAGCGCTGTGGTGCTGTTGAATCCGGTCTTCCTGCTGGGGGCCGCCGGGTTGGCCGTGCTCTCTTCGCTGGTGCCGCACGCCATCGAGATGGCAGCCCTGCGCCGGATCACTCCCGCGGCGTTCGGCGTCATGATGAGCTTGGAGCCCGCGGTGGCCGCGGGCGTCGGACTGCTCCTGCTCGGCGAGGACATGCGAGTAGCGCAGTGGCTCGGCATCGGCTTGGTGGTCCTGGCGTGCGCCGGAGCGGCACGCGGCCCCCGCGACGACGGCTCGAACGGCCACGAGGTCCGGTACGCCGAAAAAGCGGTGTCGAGCACCGTAGACAGCGCGATATGAATTTTTCGCAGGCCGATATCGCTCCCAGTTTCCGTCGCCACTGCCGACACCCGTTATGACTAGGCACAATGCATTCGGCGCACCGGGTTTCGATAGTGCGCCGAGGTGTCGGTGACCTAGACAACATCCGAATCTCCGTGGAATTCACCGCCTTACCGGCGGGTACGTGATCGAATGCTCAACAACTGTCGTCTCGTACCCGCGGTGCCGCGCGTATGTCCAGGAATCCAGGAGGTTGTGACTGTGGTCGACGCAAGCGTGCCCACGCTGCGTCCGTCCGAGCTGGAAAGGCTGGCTCAGCTCGACGAACACAACGAACTCTCCGCCGAACACGTGCGATCGACCTCGCAGCGGCTGGGGGTGCCGGAGGAAAACCTGTGGCGGTGGCTGACCGACCGCCGCGACGCCTCGGCGCCCACCACGCGGCTCGACGTCCCCGAACCCCCGACCAGGCAGGTCGGTTACGGGCACAGCGGCCATCGGCCGTCGCGCATCATCACCCTCACCGAAGCGGTCGGCAGCGAGTCGCTGCCGCAGATTCCCGATGGCGACGTCACCACCTTCCGTGCCGATGCCTACCGGAGCCTGCCGCCCGCGGAGTTCGCGCGCATCGACGCCGTCTACACCGAAGGGATCCAGACCACCTGCCAGTGGCTGGCCGCACACACCGGGCAGCCGTGCCGTCACGACCTGAACCAGAACGGCGGCGGAGGCTGGCTGGGCCCCCGTGGGGCGGGCCTCGCCGAATACATGCTCTCGGTCCTGCAACCGCGCCTCGCCGCGCCGGATCGGTTCCACCACGGCCATGGCGCCGGTCTGGTTGACGAGTGGAACGACATCCTGAGCCTGTATCGGTTCCTCGGTGGGCTGGTCGCCGACAGCCCCAGTCGTGGGCACACCATCACCCGCCTGCGGGGGGCACAAGCGGCGTTCCTGCTGCACGGTCTGCGACTGGATCTGCCACCGGATCTGGCGTACTCGGTCGGGCCCGGGCTGACGACGGTGCCGGTCGACGACGAGGTCGTCGCCCGGGTCCGCGCCAGGACCGGCGATCCGGTCGACGCGGCGGCGATCACCACCGCGCTGTTCACCGGGGCCACCGCGATGGAACTCAACGCGATCCCCTGTGTCGCGCTCACCGCGGACGCGCTGATCTTCAACGGCCCGATCGGCTACACCCATGCGCCCGACCTGTACGTGTGGGTGGTGCCGCCGGTGGCGCGCCCGTTGCTCTACGAAGCCCGCGCCTACCAGGAATCCCGCGCCACACCCAACACCAAACTGTTCGCCGGGGCCATCGGCGGAGCCGGGTTCCGCCTGCGCAGGCTCGCGGCCGCGTGTGAGATGAGCCTCCCGGATCTGTACCACTGGCACCACAGCTGGATTCGCCAAGCGGGTCTGCTCCGGATGTCCGAGCAACCCACCCCGGTCCGCAATACCGATCTGCTCTTCGGTATGAAGCTCGCGCCCCGGCCGCGCCGCCGCCGCGCACGCTGAGTGAGACGCCCGGCAAGATCCGAGTGGCATGGCGGCCGCCGTGGCGACCCGAGCGTCGCGCGACGTGTCGATGAACGAACATCCGGAACAGCTGCTGCGCCCCGCAAACGCTGGTTTGTAAGGTCGCGGGGCGTCTCGGCGCGCAAGTCAGCCCACGTCGTCGAGCAGATGCCGTGGCGCGGCTTGGCGCCAGGAGTCGAGCACGATGGCCTCCAGCTCGTCTCGGTCGTCGAGGGCGGTCAGACGCGCGCGGACCCAGGCGTTGTTCGCTTCGTGGGCGGCGATCCAGAATTTGCCCGGTTCGGCGGCGACGAGCTCGTCGCGGTCGGCGATGGGACAGCGGACCGCCATCGAGGTCTCCGCCTCGGGAAGGGTGAGGAACAGTTTGCCGCCGACCCGGAAGGTCGGCATGCCCCAGGTGAACTGTTCGGACGTCTCCGGCAGCGACAGCGCGAAGGTTCGGACATCGTCCCCGGTGAAACTCATGCACCGAATCCTTCCAGGCCGAAGCCGAACTTCCGTACCCGGTCGAGGGCGTAGCGGGGCGCCCGTGGACACGCCCACGTCGGGTGCTCGCCGACAAGGGTCACCCCGCACGGGGGCCATCGCCACCCGATACGACAGGATCGCAACCTCGTACCGCGGCATGCTCGGCCTGGCCACCTCGCTCAGATGGCTAGGAGGCCCCTTCATAGGGGCCGCACGAGTACTTCGAGCTGCGGTTTTCCTGCCCTGAGATGGGGTATGCGCCGTTAGGAACGTCCGCGGTCGGAGGAGTTGCGGGCATGGAGTGGTTCACGGCGTCCGAATACTGGTTGAGCAGGCAGGTGCTGACCCGCGGTGTCGCGGCCGTCTACTTGATCGCCTTCGTCGTGGCCGCCCGGCAGTTCCGGGCGCTTCTGGGCGAACAGGGCATGTTGCCGGTGCCGCGATGGTTGGCCAGGCGATCCTTTCGGCAGACGCCGAGTATTTTCCATTTCCACTACTCCGATCGTTTCTTCGCCGCCGTGTGCTGGATCGGCGCGGCGCTGTCGGCGGCGATGCTGGCGGGCGTGGCCGACGCGGTGCCGCTGTGGGCGGCGATGCTGATGTGGGCGAGCCTGTGGGTGCTCTACCTGTCGATCGTCAACGTGGGCCAGGAATGGTATGCGTTCGGCTGGGAGTCGCTGCTGCTGGAATGCGGGTTCCTGGTGATCTTTCTCGGCAACGACCGGACCGCGCCACCGATTCTGGTGCTGTTTCTCGCGCGCTGGCTGCTGTTCCGGGTGGAGTTCGGCGCCGGACTGATCAAACTGCGCGGCGACTCGTGCTGGCGCGATCTGACCTGCCTCTACTACCACCACGAGACGCAGCCGATGCCCGGGCCGCTGAGCTGGTTGTTCCACCACCTGCCCAAGCCGCTGCACCGGGCCGAGGTGGCGGGCAACCACTTCGCCCAGCTCGTCGTGCCCTTCGGGTTGTTCGCACCGCAGCCGGTGGCGAGCATCGCGGCGGCCGTCGTCATCGTCACCCAGCTGTGGCTGGTGCTGTCGGGCAATTTCGCCTGGCTGAACTGGCTGACGATCGTCCTGGCCTGCGGCGTGGTCAGCCAGACCGCGGCGGCGGCGGTACTGCCGGTGCCTGCCGCACCCTCCCTGCCGGGGCCGCCGCCGTGGTTCGTCGGCCTGGTCATCGCGTTCACCCTGCTGGTCGCGATTCGGAGCTACCGGCCCGCGCGCAATCTGCTCTCCAGCCACCAAGCCATGAACCGATCGTTCGATCCCTACCACCTGGTCAACACCTACGGAGCGTTCGGCAGCATCGGCCGCACCCGCTTCGAAGTGATCATCGAAGGCACCGGCGACGCCACCGTCACCGACCGGACGCACTGGAAGGAATACGAGTTCAAGGGCAAACCCGGCGACCCGCATCGGCTTCCGCGCCAATTCGCGCCGTACCACCTGCGCCTGGACTGGCTGATGTGGTTCGCCGCCGCCTCACCGCGGTACGCACAGCCGTGGCTGATCCCGTTCCTGGCACGACTGCTGGAAAACGACCCGGCCACACTGCGCCTGCTGCGGCACAACCCCTTTTCCGAGGCCGCGCCGCGCTTCGTTCGCGCGCAACTGTACCTGTACCGCTTCACCACACCGCGCGAGTTGGTTCGTAGCGGGGCGTGGTGGCACCGCACACTGGTGAGCCCCTACCTCCCGCCGATTTCTCTCGCCGACCTGCACCATCGCAGTCACGCCCAACCGCGATAACGTTCGCGGCCGCAATGCCTATCGAGCGAAGGCGGTCCGGACGGCCGGGGTGCGCGGTGCGGGCGTGGCGTTCGCCACAGTGGCGTAGCGACGATCGGCGGCGAATCCGGGTATGCGACCGAGAGACGCAACCGACCGAAGGAGGATGCATGTCCATTTCGGCCTCGCGCTCGCAGTCTCGCGCCGACCGACGCAGGGACAGTGGTGGTTCCGGCACCGAGGGTCCCATCGAAATGACCGTCGCGGCATGGATCTTGGTGCTGATCGCGCTGAGCATCGCACTGGCACTGCTGTAAGACACCGCCCCGCAGCGTGTTGTGCTGCCGCTACAGCGGAATGCGCGGCGGCACAGCACGTCCGGGTGGACGAGGAGAAGGAGTTCGATCCCTTGGAGGAAGTACTACGGCCGCTCATCGTCGTGTTCGGTACGGTCGCGATCACCGTTCTCGCCGGTCTGCTGATCGATCGACTCTTGCGGTACAGCGCTCGCAGACGTCCCGGTAATCAACTCCCCACGCTGTTACGCCGGGTGCAATCGCCCGTACAGGTGCTGCTCGGCTCGCTGGCATTGCACGCTACTTACCCACTGGCGCAACTGGACCTACGCCAGGACGCGATGATCCGAACCGTCTTGGCCACCGCCGCGATGATGGCGGCGGCATGGCTGGTCATCCGCGCCGCCGACGCGTGCGCGGAGAACATGCTGCGCTCCTACTCCCGGCGTACACAGCAGGTCACGCGGGTGCGGCAGTTGCGTACCCAGCTCGGGCTGGTGCGCCGCATCGTCACATCGGTCCTGGTGGTCACGACCGCCGCCGTGGCGATGCTGCTGTTGTTCCCGAGTCTGCGGACGCTGGGCACCTCGCTGCTGGCCTCGGCCGGGGTGATCGGAATCATCGCGGGCGTCGCCGCGCAGTCCACCTTGAGCAATCTGATCGCGGGTTTGCAGATCGCGTTCGGTGACTCGGTGAAGATCGGGGACACCGTTGTGGTGGAGGGGGAGTGGGGCATCGTGGAGGAGATCACCCTGGCGTTCCTGACCGTGCGGATCTGGGACGACCGGAGGTTGACCATGCCGGTCTCCTACTTCAACAACAAGCCGTACGAGAACTGGTCGCGCGGCGGCTCACAGATCACCGGCACAGTCTTCCTGTATCTGGATCACAGCACTCCGGTGCCGCTGCTGCGCGAACATCTGGGGGAGTACCTGCGCGAGCGAGCGGACTGGGACGGACGCGACTGGGGCTTGGTGGTCACCGACAGCACCCCCACGAATATCGTGGTGCGCGCGACGATGTCGGCCGCCGATGCCGACGACGTCTGGAACCTGCGCTGCGCGGTCCGTGAGGAACTGCTCGACTGGCTCGGCCGCGAACACCCGTACGCCCTGCCGAAGATCGCCACCGCGATCACCGAGCCCGCCACCGGTGACCGCCAATTGGCTCTGACCGGCAGCCGTTCCGGCGACGACGGCGACGGTTAGCATCGAGTCATCGTGTTCCGGCTGAACGGATGCACCTCGCTGCCACTGCATCGGTTGCTCGGCGACCGGAGGAACGCGTTCGAACAAGCGGTCACCGACGCATTGCTCGGGATCGACCCCGCTGGACGCTACGTCGAACCGGTTGCGTTGGAAGTGCTGACGGCCGTCAAGGGCTAGTGTCCAGGGGCCGCATCGGCCGAGGTCGGCAGGGCGCCGAATGTCGAAGGATCAGTGCCTTGGCAGCGTGTGTAGTGTCACCCCGCTCAGTTGACCCGCCCGTACCTGCGCGGTCAGATACGTGTGCTCCGGTTGTCGGCGCCGATCTGTCGGCGAGCCGGGGTTGAGCAGGCGCAAGCCGGTGCCGGTGACGCTGTCCCAGGGAATGTGGCTGTGCCCGAAGACGAGCACGTCGGTGTCCGGGAATCGCCGGGCGCAGCGTTCCTCCCGGCCCTTAGCGGGTCCGGTCTCGTGCACCACCGCCAGCCGCAGCCCGTCGAGTTCGGCATGGGCGATCTCGGGCAGCCGCGCGCGGAGCGCGGGGCCGTCGTTGTTGCCGTATACGCCGATCAGGCGCGCGGCGCGGGCTTCCAGCCGGTCCAGCAGGGCGAGCTCGACCCAGTCGCCCGCGTGCACGACCACGTCGGCCGCGTCGGCCTCGCGCCAGAGCGTCTCGGGCAGGTCCCGCGCCCGCTTGGGCACGTGCGTATCGGCGATGATGAGCAACCGCATGGTGACGGTGTACCACGCCGGAGACTTCCGATTCGGTCTCCGCACGCGGTGCTGGTTCGGCCGGGGCGAGCATTATCCCGGCTGACCGGCCGATGGCGTGGCGCAATCATGGAGTGAGATCAATCACACTTGCCGGTCGGCTCGGTCGAGATTGGACGCCCGATCGTGGGTATGCCCCGGCGTGACGGTGACGCGACGCGGCGCACCGGTGCGACAGTTTCCATCGCGTAGTCCGGGAGGGCCTGTGTCTTCGATGCTTTCGTTTCTCATGCTGATGCTCATGCTGCCGGGGATGGCGACTGTCGCGGCGTACGCGACGGTGGCGGTCAGCGTCTGGCTCGAGGAGCGTCGCGAGGCCGCCGACTCCGCAGTGCGCCTCGAAGCCCGCGGCTCGTAGGAACAGCCAGGTCGAGGGCTCGCGCCAGGAGCACTCGCCACCTGCCGCGGTGCGGTGCGGCACTCCAGTCGATACCCGCGGCCGCGGCGAAGGCAGCCGCGTCGCCGGCGGTCGTCGTCTTCGGGTTGTCCCGCGCCCAGCTGGTGAAGGCCGTGGTGAAGCGGCCGTCGCAGGCGTGCACCAGCAGCGGGAAACGCCGCGCGACCTCGCCCGCCCGCTTGGACAACAGCGCGTTCGCCGCCGCGGCGACGGCGTCGGCGTCGAATCCCGCGGGTACCGCGGCGCCCGTGACCAGTGCGCGTACCAGCGCCGCCTGCCGCTCGGCCAGCGTCGCCGCGTCCGGTGGCCGCGCCGGTCCGGACATCGTGCTCATGCCCGCGCCGCCCCGGCGCGGGCGGTGATGGGCGGCCGCGCCGCGGCCGCGGCGATGGCATCCAGTTCGTCGAGCAGCTCGGACGCGGGCGGGTAGTTGCCGTCGCGCTCCAGCATCAACGGCGCCGGGTGCGTCGCGGCGAATTCCGCGACCAGCGCGAGAACTTCGGCGGGGAGGGGGTCGGTGTGCGTGTCGTGATAGTGGCCGCCGGCCTCGTGACCGCCCGCCACATGGCAGTACGCCACGTGCTCGGCGGGCAGGCGCCTGAGCTCGACGCGCGGGTCGCGTCCTCGGTTGCGCGCGTTCGCGTAGACGTTGGCGAGATCGAGCAGCAGCAGAACACCGGTGCGCTCCACGAGTTCGCCCAGGAACTCCGCTTCGGTGTATTCGTCCTCGGGCCAGTCGAACAGGGTGGCGATGTTCTCCACCGCCAGCGGAACGTCGAGAGCCGCCCGGGTCCGGGCGATATTGGCGGTGAGCGCGTCGAGCGCTTCTCGCGTGCGCGGTACCGGGAGCAGATGACCGGCCTCCAGACCGCCCGCTCGGACGAAAGCGACGTGTTCACTCACCAGTGGTGCGGCGACGGCCCCGGCGCAGGCCGCCAAGTGCTCGACGCGATGTCCCGCGACCGGCTCCGCGCCGCCGAGGGACAGGGAGATGCCGTGCGGCACCACGGCGACGCCGCGCGCACGCAACGCCGCCAGTTCCTCGGGGACGGTGACCCGCCCGGCGCGGCGGGTGTCCCTTGGCAACGACTCGGCGATGACCTCGCAGAACCCGAGCCCCGGCAATTCCGCGATCAATCCGCAGATCTCGGGCCGCCAACCGATGCCGAGGGCATTCGGCGGCAGCGGCCCGGACCACTCAGCCACCGCAACCGCCGCAGCCCCCGCCGCAGCCCCCTC
>NZ_JABLTE010000075.1 GCF_013315795.1 Nocardia barduliensis | reverse complement strand
ACTCTGCCCTTCGGCATCGTCATCCCCCTCCCTGTACCACCGGTCGCACCGGCCGCGCCCCAGCAGTAGTTCAAACCAGGTATCACATCACGAAGGCGTAACAAAAAGATCTCGGATGCGGTAACCTCCCCTTGTTCGATCACAAAGGGCTCACAGCGAGCCATGGGAGGGTCACCACACCGTGGGGCGTCATCGAAAACAACCGCCTGCCACCGTCCGGCGGAGTTCCGTTATCGCGTTGACCGGATTGGTTCCCGCTGGGCTCGTGTCCGTCACCGCCGCCTCCGAGGTCGGCGACAGCGCGCCCCTCGCCGCCGCGGTCCAGACGCCGGAAGGCGACCAGGACGTCCAGGGCGCCAGGCCCCAGTCGGCAGCCGAGCCGGTCACCGAATTCGTCGCGCACGCAATGGCGAAGGCCGCCCCCACCGCGACGCCGGTGGTGAAAACCGTTGCGCTGCCGGATGGCAGGCAGCGCGCAGCGATGCCGGCCGGGCCGCTGGGGGTTCCCGGCGTGGCCGTCGCGGCCTACCAGAACGCCGAACGCGTCCTGGCAGCCGAGAATCCGGTGTGCGGCATGCCCTGGTCACTGCTGGCCGGCATCGGCAAGGTCGAGTCAACCCACGCGTTCGGGGGCAAGGCCGACGCCGAGGGCAACCCGCTGAGCCCCGTCTACGGCCCCGTGCTGGACGGCTCGCTGACCGGCAACCACGTCATCCGCGACTCCGACGACGGCGCGCTGGACGGCCTGGACGGATACGACCGCGCCATCGGCCCGATGCAGTTCCTGCCCGAGACCTGGAAGCGCTACGCGGCCGATGGCAACGGCGACGGCATCGCCGATCCGCAGAACCTCTTCGACGCGGCCCTGACCGCCGGGAAGTACCTCTGCGACGGCGGCTTGAACATGCGTAACCTGGCCCAGCAGTCCAAGGCGATCCTGCGCTACAACCACTCCATGGCCTACGTCGCGAACGTCATGGCCTGGGAGACTTCCTACAGCACGGGGGTCGCACCCCGGGCCGGGGACCTGCCGAAAATTTGACACGCCTAAAATTTCTGCCATGTCACTGGTTACGGAATCGGATGTGCGGGGTGCCCTCGCGAAGGTCGACGACCCGGAGATCCGCAAGCCGATCACCGAACTGGGCATGGTGAAAAGCGTCGCGATCGGCGCCGACAGCAATGTCCATGTGGAGATCTACCTGACGACGGCCGGTTGCCCGCTGCGCACCGAGATCACGCAGCGGGTCAGCAAGGCCGTCGCCGACGTGCCCGGGGTCGGCGCGGTCACCGTCGACCTCGACGTGATGGACGACGAGCAGCGCACCGCACTGCGCAAGCAGCTGCGCGGGGACGCGGCCGATCCGGTCATCCCGTTCGCCCAGCCCGGCTCGCTGACCCGCGTCTACGCGGTCGCGTCCGGGAAGGGCGGCGTCGGCAAATCCAGCGTCACGGTGAACCTGGCCGCCGCCATGGCCGCGCGCGGCCTGTCGGTCGGCGTGCTGGACGCGGACATCTACGGTCATTCCGTCCCCCGCATGCTCGGCACCGACGCCCGGCCCACCCAGGTCGAGCGGATGATCATGCCGCCGATCGCGCACGACGTGAAGATGATCTCGATCGCGCAGTTCACCAAGGGCAACACGCCCGTGGTGTGGCGCGGCCCGATGCTGCACCGGGCGCTGCAGCAGTTCCTCGCCGACGTGTTCTGGGGCGACCTGGACATCCTGCTGCTCGACCTGCCGCCCGGCACCGGCGACGTCGCGATCTCCATCGCCCAGCTGATCCCGGGGGCCGAGATCCTGGTGGTCACCACCCCGCAGCCCGCAGCGGCGGAGGTGGCCGAGCGGGCGGGCGCGATCGCGCTGCAGACCCGTCAGCGCATCGCGGGCGTGGTGGAGAACATGTCCTGGCTGGACCTGCCGGACGGCACCCGGATGGACCTCTACGGCTCCGGCGGCGGGCAGTCCGTCGCCGACCGGCTCACCCGCGCCGTGGGCGCGACCGTGCCGCTGCTCGGTCAGATCCCCATCGAACAGGCGCTGCGCGAAGCGGGCGACGAAGGCACCCCCATCGTGCTGCGCGATCCGGACAACCCCGCCGCCAAGGCCCTGCTCGAGGTAGCGGACAAACTCGCCGTCCGCCGCCGCGGCCTGGCGGGCATGTCCCTCGGCATCGACACCACCCGGAACGGTGTTTGATTTGCAGCGCCTGCGGCGCTGCGTGTTCACGGCCCCTTCATGGCTCGCGTCAGAGCGGACGAGACTCGCGCCTACGTCGCATGCGCTTCGTCCGCTCTGACGCGAGCCGGGCCGCGAACGGTGCTCGTAAGACTCGCACTAGGCAACGGGCATTGCTCGTCATGGCGGCACAACCGCTACAAATAGACTCTTCTTATGCTCACGATGCTGCTGTACGTGCTGATCGTCGGCTTGGTCGCCGCGGTGCTGTTCCTGCTGGCCAGTGCGGTGTTCGGGCGGTCCGAGGAACTCGGTCCGCTGCCGGAGGGGACGACGGCAACCGTGCTGCCGGTGGAGGGGATCACCGGGGCGGACGTGCGCGCGTTGCGATTTCAGCAGGTGGTGCGCGGATACAAGGCCGGAGAGGTGGACTGGGCGCTGGCCAGGCTGGCCGCGCGGATCGATGAGCTCCAGCACCAGCTGGCCGAGGCACAGGCGGCGCGGTGGCAGACGCAGATCGCGCCGGAGTCGAAATGAGCGCAGGCACGACGGACGGCCTGGTCCGCTGCGCCTGGCCGCTGGAATCCCAGTTGTACCGGGACTATCACGACTACGAGTGGGGCAAGCCGCTGCACGGCGACGACGCCTTGTTCGAGCGGCTGTGCCTGGAGGCGTTTCAATCCGGTTTGTCCTGGCTGACGATTCTGCGGAAACGCCCGGCCTTCCGCGCGGCGTTCGCCGGGTTCTCGATCGAGCGGGTCGCGGAATTCGGCGCCGACGACGTCGCCCGGCTGATGGCCGACGCGGGCATCGTCCGCAACCGGAGCAAGATCGACGCGGCGATCGCCAACGCCCGGGTGGCCCTGCACCTCGACGTCGGCTTGGACGAGTTGCTCTGGTCGTTCGCCCCGCCGCCGCGCCCGCGCCCGCGCACCGGCGCCGACGTGCCCGCGACCACACCCGAATCCGTCGCCCTGGCAAAAGAATTGAAACGGCGCGGATTCCGATTCGTCGGACCGACCACGGCGTACGCGCTGATGCAGGCGACCGGAATGGTCGATGACCACGTGGCCGATTGCTGGGTGGGCAGCGACCGGCCCGGCACGGGCCGACCGGTCACTTTTTGAACTCAGCTATCCGTCCACATCCGCGATAGGGAAGAATGGGACGGGTGTAGCTCGCCAAACGCCGGCGAGCTCACTGGTTGGTGACAACTGGAGTTCCAAGAAAGTGCGCAGCAGACCGCGCAGATCTGGAGGGAGCAGAGGATGGCGGCCATGAAGCCCCGCACCGGGGACGGTCCCCTCGAGGCAACCAAAGAAGGGCGTGGAATCGTCATGCGGGTTCCACTCGAGGGTGGCGGGCGTCTGGTCGTCGAACTCACGCCGGACGAGGCAGCGGCGCTCGGAGACGAACTGAAGAGCGTCACGAGCTGAGTGGCCCCGGCTGAGCACTCGGCCCTCGCCGTCGCGGCCGGCGTCCTGGCCTGCCCGGAATGTCTCCGGGCGCGCCAGGACGCCGCGCCGTTGGCGCTCGAACCGCGGGACCGAGCATTGCGCTGCGGTCGCGGGCACAGTTTCGACGTCGCCAGACAGGGCTACGTCAGCTTGCTCACCGGTGCGTCGACCAAGATGACCGGCGACACCGCGGACATGCTCGACGCTCGTGCCGCCTTTCAGAGCGGGGGGCATTTCGCGCCGATCGCCGACGCCGTGACGCGAGCCGTCACGGCGCGCCGAGTCGACGGCGCGGTGCTGGAGATCGGCGCGGGCACCGGTTACTACCTCGCCCACGCGCTGGACGCCGCTCCGCCGGCCGTGGGCATCGGACTGGACGTGGCCAAGCCCGCTGTCCGCCGCTGCGCCCGCGCTCACCCGCGCGCCGCGGCGGTGCTGGCCGACGCGTGGCGCGGGTTGCCGATCCGCGACGGCGCGCTCGGCGCCGTGCTCGCCGTCTTCGCGCCGCGGAATCCAGGTGAGATCGCCAGGGTGCTCGCTGACGACGGACGCTTCGTCGTCGCCACCCCCACCCGACGCCACCTCGGGGAGCTGATCGAGCCGCTGGACATGGTGCGGGTCGACCCGGACAAGGACCGCAGGCTCGATGCCGCGATATCCGGACATTTCGAGCCGGTGGACCAGACGCTGATCGAGTACCCGATGACGCTCGCCAGAACCGAGGTCGCGCACTTGGTCGGCATGGGGCCCTCCGCGCACCACGCCGCCGCGGGGGCCGAACGCCTGGCGCGACTGCCGGACACCGTCGAGGTGACCGCGTCGGTCCTGGTCGGCACCTACCGACCGGCCGCCTGAGCGCTCCCGGTTCAGCCTTTCCTGATCTCGTCGTAGACCGCGACCGTGCGCGCCGCGATCCGCGACCAGTCGAACTCGGAGACCGCGCGCTCCCGGCCCGCTGCGCCGAGGCGAGCAGCCATCGCCGGGTCGCCCGCCACTTCGTTCACCGCCGCGGCCAGCCCGTGCTCGTAGTCCTCGGCGGTGCCCGCGTCGTAGTGCACCAGCCGTCCGTTGCGGCTGTCGACCACCTCGGGAATGCCGCCGACGTCGGAGGCGACCACCGCGGTCGCGCAGGCCATCGCCTCCAAGTTGACGATGCCGAGCGGCTCGTACACCGACGGGCACACGAACACCGACGCGGCGGCCAGGATCTGCCGGATCTGCTCGGTGGGCAGCATCTCGCGCACCCAGAACACGCTGCCGCGCCGCTGCCGCAGTTCTTGGACCGCCGTGGTGACCTCCTGGGCCAGCTCCGGCGTGTCCGGCGCGCCCGCGCACAGCACGAGCTGGATGTCGGGGTCGAAGTCGCGGGCGGCGGCCAGCAGGTGACCCACGCCCTTCTGCCGCGTGATGCGGCCGACGAAGGCGACGATCGGCAGGTCGGTCCGCACGCCGAGTTCGGCGAGCACCGACGGCTCGCCCGCGCTCACCGTCCCGGGATGCCAGATGGTCCCGTCGATGCCGTTGTGCACCACGTGGACCCGTTCCGGGTCGACCGACGGATAGGCGTCGAGCACGTCACGGCGCATGCCCTCGCTCACCGCGATGACGGCGTCGGCGTGTTCGACGGCGTTGCGCTCCGACCAGGACGAGAGCCGGTAGCCGCCGCCGAGTTGCTCGGCCTTCCACGGCCTGCGCGGCTCCAGCGAATGCGCGGTCAGCACGTGCGGCACGCCGTAGAGGGTCGCGGCCAGATGACCGGCCAGCCCGCTGTACCAGGTGTGCGAGTGCACCACGTCCACCTCGCCCACGGCGTCGGCCATGCGCAGCTGGGCGGACATCATCTGCAGCGCGGCGTTGGCGGCGTAGAGCGACGGATCCGGTTGATGCACCACGGCATCCGCGCGATCGACGCCCATGCAGTGCACGGTCACCTCGCACAGATGACGCAAATGCGCCGTCAGCTGCGTGACGTGCACCCCTGCGCCGCCGTACACCTCGGGTGGATACTCGCGGGTCAGCATCGCGACGCTCAGCCGGTCCCGCTCGCCGGAATCCACCGCCGAACGTCCCCGATCCGTGCCGAAACTCACCGGTTCAAACTAGACGTTCGGGTCCGCGGCGGCCACTCTCAGGCGCTCCACCCGGTAGTTTGGCAGGTGTGAGGAGCCAGCCGCACGTACTCGGGATCGTGCTCGCCGGTGGCGAGGGCAAGCGACTCTTTCCACTCACGGCCGACCGCGCCAAGCCAGCCGTCCCGTTCGGCGGCGCCTACCGTCTCATCGACTTCGTGCTCAGCAATCTGGTCAACGCGGGTTTCCTGCGCCTGTGCGTGCTCACCCAGTACAAGTCGCACTCGCTGGACCGGCATATCTCGCAGACCTGGCGACTGTCCGGTTTCGCGGGCGAGTACATCACGCCGGTGCCCGCCCAGCAGCGGCTGGGACCGCGCTGGTACACCGGCAGCGCGGACGCGATCATGCAGTCGTTGAACCTGATCTACGACGAGGACCCCGACTACATCGTGGTTTTCGGCGCCGACCACGTGTACCGCATGGACCCGGAACAGATGGTGCGCCACCACATCGATTCCGGCGCGGGCGTCACCGTGGCCGGTATCCGGGTGCCCCGCAGCGAGGCGAGCGCGTTCGGCTGCATCGACAGCGACGACTCCGGCCGCATCACGCAGTTCCTGGAGAAGCCCGCGCACCCGCCAGGCACACCGGACGACCCGAACGTCACGTTCGCGTCCATGGGCAACTACGTCTTCACCACCAAGGTCCTGGTGGACTCGATCCGGGCGGACGCGGACAATGCCGACTCCGACCACGACATGGGCGGCGACATCATCCCGTCGCTGGTCGCGGCGGGCCAGGCGAGCGTCTACGACTTCGCCGACAACGAGGTGCCCGGCGCCACCGACCGCGACCGCGGTTACTGGCGCGATGTCGGGACCATCGACGCGTTCTACGACGCGCACATGGACCTGGTGTCGGTGCACCCGGTGTTCAACCTGTACAACCGCCACTGGCCCATCCGCGGAGCCGCCGAGAACCTGCCCCCGGCCAAGTTCGCCCAGGGCGGGCTGGCCCAGGAGTGCATCGTGGGCGCGGGCAGCATCCTGTCCGCCGCCACCGTGCGCAACTCGGTGCTCAGCGCCAACGTCGTGGTGGACGACGGCGCCACCGTCGAAGGCTGCGTGCTCATGCCGGGCGTGCGGATCGGTCGCGGCGCGGTGGTGCGGCACGCCATTCTGGACAAGAACGTGGTCGTCGGCGAGGGCGAGATCATCGGGGTGGACCTCACGCGCGACCGCAGCCGCTTCGCCGTGAGCAACGGCGGTGTCGTCACCGTCGGCAAAGGCGTCTGGGTGTAACCGCGCGGCGAACGGTCACGGCCCGCCCGGCTCCGGTGCGGGCGAACCGATGCAGAACGGCGCGCAGGGGCCCGGCGTGCGCGGCACGGTGGATTTCGAGGCGTCACCGAAATCGGCGGTGCTCACCAGGTAGACCGCCAGCAGAGCGAACAGCATTACGGCGGCGAAAGCCACCATGGTCCGCCCCCAGTGGATCGGCTTGGGACGACGTTCGTCTTCGTCCCAGAGGAACATCATCATCACCACACCGCACCTCTTCCGCACCCGGTCGGAGCATGACCTCACCAGTATCGGCGATCATCGGCTTTCCATTGCAGCGTGCGCCGAACCATCGCGGCGCGGTGGCTTTTTCGCGATATGTCGGCCGGGATTACCGGAAAAACATCGGCGGCAGGCATATTCCGCCGGAGCGGGCGACCCTCGACGGCGGCCGTGGGCGGGGACTACTGGGCGGGCGGAGCGACGTTCTGGGTGCAGAAAGGCTCACAGGATCCCGGTGGCGGAGGGGCCTTCTCGGGGCCGGTGTCGAAATCGGTGTTGCTCACCACCACCATCACCAGCACGGCTCCCAGAATCACGAGCAGCAGGGCCAGCATCGTGGGCCGCAGCCAGCTCGTTCGCCGTTCCGTCACGACGTCCCCCATGGCTGCCATCTCTATGGGAGTTAGTTCACGCATAACAGTTTTCCTCACTGAGTTGTTTCTCAGCGCATACCCCGGATTCGGGGGAGAAATCAGGCCGCGTCGCGAACCACTAACCCCGTGAGGCGCAGAGCAATCCGTCACCGACCGGAATCAGCACACAGGTGAGCTCCGGATTCTCCGCGATCGCGCGGGTGGCGGCCCGCACCGCCTGGGTGGCGGGGTCGCGTTGCGCCGGATCGGGTACCCGCCCACCCAGCAGCGCGTTGTGCAGCAGAATGGCGCCCCCGTCGCGCAGCAGGCGCACCGCTTGGGCGACGTACTCCGGGTGCTCCAGCGGCGCCGCGTCGATGAAGACCAGATCGTAGGCGCCGTCGGCGAGCCGCGGGAGCACGTCGAGCGCCCGCCCGTTGATCAGCCGGGTGCGGGCCGGCGGGATGTCGGCGGCGCGGAACGCCTCCTTGGCCGCGCGCTGGTGTTCCGGCTCCGAATCGATGGTGGTCAGCGTGCCGTCCTCGCGCATGCCGTCGAGCAGCCACAGCCCGCTGATGCCCGCGCCGGTGCCGACCTCGACCACCGCGCGCGCGCCGAGCAACTGCGCGTACATGCTCAGCAGCGCGCCCACCGAGGGCGGTACGGGGACCGCGCCGAGTTCGGTGGCCCGTTCCCGCGCGCTGACGAGGATTTCGTCCTCTACGACGGATTCCTCCACGTAGGCGAGATTCCGCTCCAGATTCGATGCCACGGGTATGAGGCTAACGCCGGGCGGGTGATCTCGGCGTTCCGGACAACACGCGCCGCCGCCATTTCCACCGCCGGTTTTCTCAGGTGTCCCTCAGGGTCTCCATAACCCGGCCATATCAGGACCAGAAAGAGTATGGGCAACGCAAGACCACCGACCGTGTTTTAACACGGGACGCGGGAACAACGACATACCGGTTGTCGGTTGTATCCGTACGTGACGGTCCGCAGACCCGGCCCGGAGCGAGTTCCCGACGTTTGCGGTCCCTAGTAGGAGGTAGCCCCATCCACATGGTCGATGCGGCGCGCGAATACGCCACCCTGCCCGAGCAGATCCTGCCGGTCGAAGCCGACCCCGCCGCGGAGGCGGGCGAACTGACCGGGACTGCTGCCTTCGATGCCACCGGTGACCGGTCGGCGATGCCCACGTGGGACGAGCTCGTCCGCGAGCACGCGGATCGGGTCTATCGCCTGGCCTACCGCCTGTCCGGTGACGCACAGGACGCGGAGGATCTCACCCAGGAGACGTTCATCCGGGTGTTCCGTTCGCTGTCGAACTACCAGCCGGGCACCTTCGAGGGTTGGTTGCACCGCATCACCACCAACCTGTTCCTGGACATGGTCCGCCGCCGTAACCGGATCAGAATGGAAGCGCTGCCCGAGGACTACGACCGGGTGCCCGCAGAGGGCCCTGGCCCGGAGCAGGCCTACCACGACGCCCGGCTGGATCCCGACCTGCAAACGGCCCTGGATTCGCTCGCGCCGGAGTTCCGCGCCGCGGTGGTGCTGTGTGACATCGAGGGGCTGTCCTACGAGGAGATCGGCGCTACGCTCGGCGTGAAACTGGGCACAGTGCGCAGCCGAATCCATCGTGGGCGTCAGGCCCTGCGCGACTACCTTGCGCATAATGGAAGTGAGCAGCGGTTCGCCGCTGAAGCGAACATAGGGTGATTCGTCGGACGCCGGCATCGCCCGAACATCGGTCGATGTCGGTTGAAAGGGTGAGCACCGAATGAGTGGCGACTCCAGCACGTCCGGTCGTCGTCCGCCCCGTTTTCGCCCCACCGAGCATCTGGCGAGTGAGGCGGTCGCGGCGTACGTGGACGGTGAGCTGCGGATGAACGCCTACCTGCGGGCCGCTCAGCACCTCTCGCTGTGTCCGGAGTGCGCGGCGGAGGTGGATGCCCAGCAACAGGCGCGCATCGCGTTGCGGCATGCCGGCCAGGTCGCGATCCCCACCGGACTGCACGACAGCCTGACCAGGATTCCGCTCGCGGAACTGCCCGGCGGCGCCTCCAGCGGGCAGACGGCGTCCTCGTCGTCCCGTCAGTCCCCGCGCAACGAGGCGGTTTTCGGGTTTCTGACCGATTCCTTCACCGCGACCCGGTGGACCACGTGGTGGCGCAAGTAGAGTTTTCCGAGTGACCACCGAATCGACGAATTCCGGATCGGCCGACACCCCGGATTCGGCGGCCAACCGCGGGAATCTCCGTCCGCCGGACGCACCCGTGCTCGGCCCGCGCCCGGTCTACCGGCCCCATGTCGACACGCACACCGCGCGCGCCTTCCGCAGGCCCTCGGGCCTGTCCGGTTCGTTCGCCGAGCCGCTGCCGCTGCGCAAGGCGGGTTCGGCGCCGCAGTCCGGCCCTGAACTGCACAACCGCCCGCCCGACGCGGTGCTGGCCGAGGCGTTCGGCCGCCCGGAGGGCTCCACCGAACTGCTCCAGCGCGATCCCGACGCCGCCGGTGGCCCCGCCGCCGTCGCGGGCCCGGCCGATCCCTGGCGTGACCCCGAGGCGGTCGCGCGCCTCGGCGCCCCCGCGGTGCCCACCCCCAAACCGCAGCCGCTGCCGCAGGCCGAGAAGCTCAGCGCGCGCGAGGTGCTGTTCGGCTCCCGGGTCGCGCCCAAGGCGCTGGCCTTGCTCGCGCTCGTCGCACTCGTCGTCGGCCTGCTCGGCGGGCTGGTCGGACGGCTGACCGCGGAGACCGCCTCGACGCTCACCTCCCGCAAGGTCACCCTCGAACAGACCGATGACGCCACGCGCCCGCACGGCCTGATCGCGCAGGTGGCCAACGCCGTGCTGCCCTCGGTGGTCTCCATCCGGGTGACCGTCGGCGACAACGGGGCCACCGGCTCCGGCGTGGTGATCGACGGCGGCGGCTACGTGGTCACCAACAACCACGTCATCTCGATGGCCGCCCAGGACAAGAGCAACCGGGCCGCGATCCAGGTGCAGTTCTCCGACGGCACCCGCGTCCCCGCCCAGGTCGTCGGCCGCGACCCGAAGACCGACCTGGCCGTGCTGAAGGTTGATGTGAAGAATCTCACCGTCGCCCAGCTCGGCAAGTCCGGCGACGTCCAGGTCGGCGACGACGTACTCGCCATCGGTTCGCCGCTCGGCCTGAGCAAGACGGTCACTTCCGGCATCGTCAGCGCTCTGCACCGCCCGGTGAAGCTGGAGGGCGAGGGCAGCGACACGAAGGCCGTGATCGACGCCGTGCAGACCGACGCGTCGATCAACCCGGGTAACTCCGGCGGCGCGCTGGTGGACATGGAGGGCCGGGTCATCGGCATCAACACCGCCATCCGCAGCGAGACCGGCGGCTCGGTCGGCCTCGGCTTCGCCATCCCGGTGGACAAGATGACCGAGGTCGCCCAGACCTTGATCCGCGACGGTGTCATGCACCATCCGACCATCGGCCTGAGCGCGCGCACCAAGCAGGTGGCCAACGAGGTCATGAGCGGCGCGGCCGTGGCGGACGTCGTGGCGGGCGGTCCGGCGGCGCGGGCCGGGATCGTGGAGGGCGACGTGATCGTGAAGGTCGGCGATCGCGAGGTCACCAATCCCGACGAGCTGGTCGTCGCGGTGCAGTCACGCGAGATCGGCGAAACGGTGAACGTGCAGTTGATCCGCGATGGCAGGCAGGTGGACGTGCCCGTGACGCTGGAATCCGACTGAACCGCTGGTCGGATCGCCGGGTAGCCTGGTTACGTGTTCAGCAACATCGGCTGGAGCGAGATGGTCATCCTGCTCGTCGCCGCCCTCGTGATCCTCGGCCCGGAGCGCTTGCCCGGTGCCGTGCGCTGGACCACGCGCAGCCTGCGGCAGGTGCGTGACTACGCGAGTGGCGCCACCTCCCAGCTGCGGCAGGAACTCGGGCCGGAATTCGACGATCTGCGCAAGCCGCTGGCCGACCTGAACGAACTGCGCGGGATGACGCCGCGGGCGATGGTGACCAAACACCTTCTCAACGGCGACGATTCGCTGTTCAAGGATTTCGACAGCGCGCTGCCCGATCCGAAGGACCTCTACAGCACCAACAGCGGTATGCCGGACTACCCGATGCCCAAGTTGGATAAGCCGTTGGAGCGCAACGAACGTCCGCCGATCGACACCGACGCCACCTGATTTGTCAAGCAGTCTAGACACAATGAGCTGTTCAGCTGTCTAGACTTCGCACATGTCGGCCGATGACGTGGCGCGCGTGTTCGCGATCGAGGACAAGGTCGAGCGACTGAAGGCGGCCACCGACGGGGTGGCGGCGGCCCAGCAGACCATCAACGAACTGACCAGGATTCGGCGTGCCGTGATTCGCGAGCTGCACGCCGACGGCTGGACGTTCGCCAGAATCGGTGCGGCGGCGGGGCTTTCCCGTGCCCGCATCCACCAGGTCAGCACGCAGGGGCCCGCGCCGGAAGGACTGTTCTTCGGGCACGGTTCGCTCACCGTGCTCGTTCCCGAGGTGCGCGCCGGACGGGTGATCGGCGCGCCGGATCCGGCGGCGCCGCAGCGCTTGGCCGAACTGCTCCGCGAACTCGGCTTCGGCGTCGCGGTCGAGCATTTTCTGCCGGGGCGCCCGATCGACCTGCACCGCGACGGCCTGATCGTGCTGGGCGGCCCGGAACTCTCCCCGAGTTTGCGTCAGCTGGTCGCCGCCGATCCCCGGCTGCGCCGCGCGGTGGCCCGAATGGGCGACGCGCGCCGGGGAATCGAGGATCGGGCGGCCCGGCGGGTCTACCGGCCGGGCGGACCCGAGCCGCACGACATCGCCTATCTGGGCAGGCTGCCCCGGCCCGACGGACGCGGCAGCGTACTGATGATCGACGGCATGCATCCGCCCGGCTCGCTCGGCGCCATCCGGCTACTGGCCACCCGGCTGGCCACGCTGCACGAGCGGGCCGGCAATTACCTGTTCTCCGTGCTGATCGCCTGTCGTTTCGACCGCGCCACCGGAGAGCCCCTGGAGGCCGAACTGCTCACACCGGTCTACCGTCATGATCCCGAAAATCGTTCGCACGCAACGGGTCTTCGGCGCTGAGCCGCAGCGGACGGAGCATTAGGTTTTACGAGCGGGTTCCACACGCACATTGTGCGGCGGCTGACCGAGAGACCTGCGATCCGCGGTGGCGTGCGATTCGTGCAACAGACCATCGGCCGGTCGCTTCGACAGCGAATCGACTCCCATCATCTGCGGCCGAGACTCGAGCGTCCCAGCATTCGCGCCGGGCGCGTCGGCTGCGCTGCCACAACGACTTTCAGCAAATTGTTGGCACCATAATTGAGTACACGTCGCTCAAAGCGGTGCGTGGTGCAGAAGTGCCCACCGGGGCACTAGCCCACCCCGTCGGACACCAGCTCAAAGCATCTCTATGCGTGAGTCCACCGCTGTGTGTTTCAGGTCACCAACCCTCCCGCGAACGGGTTCATACACAGATGATTGAATAGCTGCACGATAACCGCATGGGATAGGTGAGATCGCCCACCGGGTCACCGTCCGCCCCCATCTCCAGCTCCGCGAGACGGACGCGTGAGGCGTCCGGCAAGGAGGAAATCGTGAATCCGCTATTGCTCATCGGCGGCGCCGTCCTGGCGGTGGGTCTGCTCGGCCTGCTCGTCAGCGTGCTGCTGCGGCCGACGGGGTCGAAGTCCCACCTGACCGTCGCCGATCTCCAGGCCCGGCTCGCCGACGAGCAGTCGGCCACCCCCGCCGGGTCGGACGAACCGGCGGACGACCAGCCGCACGCCGACGACGCCGAGTCGGCCGCCTCCGCACGGCCGGATGCCGAGGAACCTCGCACCGAGGATCCCCGCGCCGGGACCGCGAATCCGCCCGAAGCGCCCGAAGCGCCCGAAGCGCCCGAAGCGCGAGCAGAACACGTGCTACTGCCGGATCACCGTCGCCGCGCCGAATAGCCTTCGAATAACTAGGCTGGCGGTACGGCGCGAATTCGCCGTTCGCCTCGGGCCCGATGCGCCGCGGACCCGCTCGGGAAAGGACCGATCGCGGTGCGCGAGATACTCGGGCAATTGACCGCCCTGCTGCCGCACGGGCCGGTCGCGCTGGCACGCGTGGTGGACACCACCGGCCCCGGTCCGCGGGAACCGGGCGCGGCGATGATCGTCACCGGCTCCGGCGCCGTGCACGGCTCACTGTCCGGCGGATGCGTCGAGGCCGCCGTCGTGGCAGCGGCGCGGGAAGTACTGGCCAGCGGTCTCGCGGTGACCGACCGGTTCGGCTATGCCGATGCCGACGGGCTCGCCGTGGGCTTGACCTGCGGCGGGGAGATCGAGGTGTTCGTCGAGCGGATCTCGCGCGAGCGGCTCCCCCTGCTCGCGGCACTGCGGCGGCGGATCGCTGACGGCTCGCCCGTCGCAGTGGGCACCACCTTGGACGCCACACCCGAATGGAAACTGCTGGAGCCCGCGGGCGCCGACCCGTGGCACGGCGTCGACCGCGACGCACGGGCGCTGCTCGCGGCGGGCCGCTGCGGTGTGGTGGGCGCCGACGAGTGCGCGGCACACAGCACCCCGCGCCCCCGGACGTTCGTGCAGGTCTTCGCGGCCCCGGCGCGCATGATCCTGGCGGGCGCGAACGATTTCGTACGTGCGCTCAGCCGCACCGGCAGCCAGCTCGGCTACCGGGTGACCGTCGTGGACGCCCGCGAGACCTTCGCCACCACCGCCCGGTTTCCCGCTGCCCACGAGGTGGTCGTGGACTGGCCGCATCGATATCTGCACGGCGAACAGCAGGCGGGGCGGATCGACCGGCGCACCGTGGTCGTCGTGCTGACCCACGACGCCAAATTCGACGTCCCGATGCTGGCGACGGCGCTGGCGTGCCCACGCGTCGGCTTCGTCGGCGCCCTGGGCTCCCGCCGCACGCACGCCGAGCGCGTCGGGCGCTTGCGCGCCGCGGGCATCACCGACGACCAGCTCGCACGGCTGCGCAGCCCCGTGGGGCTCGACCTCGACGCCCGCACGCCGGATGAGACGGCCATCTCCATCGCGGCCCAGATCCTGGCCGAGCGCGGCGGCGCGTCCGCCCTCGCGCTGGATCGCCTCGACGGACCCTTGCATCGCTGATCTTCGAAGTTCGATCCCGCGCGGCGGATTGGATGCCGGATCGCCGGGAATACCTCGCCACAGAGCCGACATACCGCCCAGTGGCACGTCCCCATCCCCCTTGCACCGCGCGGTCCACGGCCACACATTAGATTTGCTGAAAGTTAACTACGAGTAGGTGACGGTGCGTTGCGCTTCGGCCCCGCCACGCTCTGCCCGGCCCCCACCGAGAGGAGAAAGCGCCGTGACCGCCACCCAGATCGCCATCCTCTGCTCGCTCGCCGGCGCCGCAGGACTGGTCGCCACCATCGGGTTGCTGCACGGACCGGCGAACCGGCGACGACGACTCGGCCTCGCCCAGCACGCCATCGCGGAGCAGATCCCCGCCACCGTGCTGCCGACCTGCCCGATAGGCAGGCCGCAACGGATGCCCGTCGAGCCGTTGACCGTGGCGGAGGCGCACGAACTCATGCAGCGCCACCGGATCTGTGAGCCCTCCGAGTGCGTCTACAAGCTCGCGGCCTTCCGCACCTTGATCGAGGCGGGATACATGCGCGACCCGCATGCGGAAGGGGCCTGAGCGACATGCGCACCCGGGGCGCGCCTGCGGTTCAGGCCGCCGCGCACGCGGGACGCAATGTATTCATCGGCGGGCGGTCCACCAGCGACACTTCGGTGCTGTGCGCGGTGAATTCGCCGCCGATCAGCGGGAATTGCGTCAGCGCCGCGCCGGAGTCCTGGACGCCGCTGCGACCGAGCACGGTGCCGAGGATCTGGCGGCTCATCACACCGAGGTCGGCCAGCGGCCGGTTGCGATGCGTGCGCACGCCCAGGTTGACCTGGCCGATCGCGGACATGCCGAGCCGGTCGTAGGTGTCCAGCAGCAGCCCGATCTCCACGCCGTAGCCCGGCGCGAACGGCACCGAGGTGAGCAGTTCGCGGGTACCCGCGTACTCACCGCCGAGCGGCTGCAACACCTGCGCGAGCTCGGGTCGCAGCGCCGCCAGCAAGGGGCGTGCGACCAATTCGGTGACGCGGCCCCCACCGTGCGCGTCCACGTCCGCGCCTTGCCGCAGCGGCCTGCGGTAGTAGGCCTTGGCCAGGTGCATGTCATCGTTCGTCAGCAGCGGGCCGAGCAATTTCGGCACGAAGGCCGGATCCGGATCGATCAGGTCGGAATCCACGAAGGCGATCAGATCGCCGCTGGTCACCGCCAGGGAGCGCCACAGCACCTCCCCTTTGCCCGGCACCGGCTCCAACTCCGGCACCGCCTGCTCCCGGCTGATCACCTCGGCGCCCGCCGCACGCGCCCGCTGCGCGGTCGCGTCGGTCGAGCCGGAATCGAGCACGATCAGTTCGTCGACCAGCGTGCCGAGCAGCGGACGGATGCTGGCCACCACGTCGGCCACGGTGCGCTCTTCGTTCAGCGCGGGCAGCACCACCGACACGGTGCGCCCGGCTTTGGCGGAGACGAGTTCGTCCACCCGCCAGTCCGGGGTGTCCCAGGTATTGGTCGTCGCCCAGGCGGGCTCACGGTATTGGAATGTCATGCCAGACCTCGCAAGGTTCGTGCGGGGGGCCGGATGCCCTGGATCGCGGCGATCATGTCCACCACTCGCCGGGTCGCGGCGACTTCGTGGACACGGAAGACTCGGGCGCCGGCCGCTGCCGACCACGCTGTTGCCGCCAATGTGCCCTCCAGCCGCTCGGAAAGACCGACACCTAAAGTCTCCCCGATGAAATCCTTGTTGCTCAGCGCCATCAAGACTGGCCATCCGGTTTTTACAAGAACGTCGACTCCGCGCAACAGTTCGAGCCCGTGATAGGTGTTTTTGCCGAAATCGTGGGTCGGGTCGATCAGAATCGAATCCCGGCGCACCCCGGCCGCGAGCGCGTTCTCGGCGGCGCGCACCACGGTTTCGGTGACTTCGCGCACTACGTCGGCATAACGGACCCGGTGCGGCCGCGTGCGCGGCACCGCGCCGCCGGTGTGGCTGCACACCAGCCCCGCGCCGTGCGCGGCGGCCACCGGAACCAGATCGGGGTCGGCCCCCGCCCACGTGTCGTTGATCAGATCCGCGCCCTCCGCCACCGCGGCCAGCGCCACCTCGGCGCGCCAGGTGTCGACGCTGATCAGTAGCTGCGGGTACTTCGCGCGAATGGCCGCGACGAACGGCACCACCCGGCGCGTCTCCTCGGCCGCGTCCACCTCGTCGCCGGGGCCGGCTTTCACCCCGCCGATGTCCACCAGATCGGCGCCCTCGTCCACCGCGCGCGCCACCGCGTCCATGGCCGCCGCATCCGTGAAGGTGGCGCCGCGGTCGTAGAAGGAGTCGGGGGTGCGATTCACGATCGCCATCACCAGCGCTCGATCCGTCGCCACCGGCCGTCCGCACAGCGTCGGAAGCGGCGCCACGGTGGAGCTGAACATAGCCCCGACTGTAGCGGGCTGCCCCGCCTCTCCGAATTGCTCCGTCAACTCTTCGGGGCGCGGCCTGCTGCTACGTCTGCTGCGTAGTCGTCGTAAGCGGGGACATAGCCCGCGCTGCGGCCCGCGAGTACGTACAGCGCGCTGTCGGGGTCCGGCGTGTAGCCCTGTTTGCGCAGTTCGACCTTGCGGCTCTTGAACGTCGAAGTCTGCTCCAGCTCGTGGACCACGCGGATGAACAGCGGAACGGCATAGCCGGGCAATTGCTCGTAGGCCACCTTCGCCACCGCCGCCCCGTCGAATTGCTCGCCGTCGCGCAGTGTCACGGCCGCCATGCCCGCCTTGCCGTCGGTCCCGGGGATGTCCACGCCGTAGACCACCGCCTGCGCGATCGATTCCGCCTTGCTCAGCGCGCCCTCCACCTCCGTGGTCGCGACGTTCTCGCCCTTCCAGCGGAACGTGTCGCCGAGCCGATCCACGAACGCGATGTGATGCCAGCCCTGTTCGCGGACCAGATCGCCGGTGTCGAACCAAACGTCGCCGGGCTCGAACCCGTCGCGCACCAGCTTGGCCTCGGAGGCGGCCTTGTCGGTGTAGCCGTCGAACGGCGAGCGGTCGGTCACCTTGGCCAGCAGCAGCCCGACGCCGCCGGTGCCGACCCGGCGCAAGCGGCCGTTCGCGTCGCGCTTGACCTTCCCGGTCTCGTCGTCGTACTCCACGACGGCATACGGCAGCGGGCCGAAGCCTGCCGTGCGATTCACGCCGAACGCGTTGACGAACGCGATGTTCGCCTCGCTCGCTCCGTAGAACTCCACGATCCGCTTGATGCCGAACCGGGACTTGAATTCGTCCCAGAGTTCGGGGCGCAACCCGTTGCCGACCGCGAGCCGGACCGAGTGCTTCCGGTCGGTCGGCGCGGCGGGCTGGTTGACCAGATAGCGGCACAGCTCGCCGATGTAGATGAACGCCGTCGCCTGCTCGCGAACGATCTCGTCCCAGAACCGGGACGCGGAGAATCCCCGGCTGAGGGCGAACGTCCCGCCGGAGGCCAGCACCGCGGACAACGCGACGGTGAGCGCGTTGTTGTGGTACAGGGGCAGGCAGCAGTACAGCGTGTCGTCTCCGTGCAGGCGGATGCCGAGGCCGCCGAGCCCGGCCATGCTCTTGGTCCAGCGCAGATGCGTCATGACGCTGGCCTTGGGCAGACCTGTGGTGCCGGAGGTGAAGATGAGGAACGCCCGCTCGCGCGCGGTCACCTCCGCGCAACTCGGCGGGTCGGTGTCGGCGGCGGCGCGGGAGGCCCGCTCGAGTTCGTCGGCCGGGAGGACATCGGCAGGCGGCTCGGGCAGCGAGTCGATCGCGTCCGCGCACTCGGCGCCGACCACGTTGAGCACGCTGTCGAGCAGGCCGAAGCTGTGCGCCAGCACTCGGCCGCGCTGATGGTGGTTGAGCAGGCCAACGGTGGCCCCGAGCTTGACCGTTGCCAGCACGACGAACAGCGTCTCGGGCCGGTTGGTCATCAGCACGCCGACCACGTCGCCGCGCCGCACCCCACGTGCCGCCAGCACGCTCGCATACCGGTTCACCTGCGCGTTGGCCTCGCCGTAGGTGTAGGACGCGCCCTCGAACCGCAGGAACGCACGGTCCGGATGCCGGTGCGCGGCGCGCTGGAAGTACAGCCCCACCGAGGCCTTGGAATCCGGCGTCACCAGCATGCCCAGCGCGTTGCGCAGCATGCCCGGCGCGTCCAGGGCCATCGCGGGCAGGTTACGGGCGAGGTCGATCAAACTCACCGTCGAGCGGGCATCGGTGCTCACGTCTTCAGCTCTCCTCTTCCCGGGTACGGGTCCTCTCCAGTGCCGCGAAGGCGGCCGGCAGATCGGTCACCACGGTAATCCGCGCCAGGGCTGTCTGGGGCACGAACTTCCGCTCGTACAACTCGTCCAGCCAGGAGAACAATCCGCGAAAGAAGCCATTGGGATCCAGCACAACGACTGGCTTCTCGTGCTGTCCCAGATAGCCGCCGGTCCAGGTTTCGAAGAACTCTTCCAGCGTGCCGATGCCGCCGGGCAGGGTGAGGAAGGCGTCGGCGCGATCCTCCATCACCTGCTTGCGCTGGCGCATCGTGTCGGTGACCACCAGTTCGTCGGCGTCGACGTCGGCGACCTCGCGGTGCACCAGGTGCTTCGGGATCACGCCGATGGTGTTGGCTCCGCCTGCGCGCGCCGCGGTGGCGACCGCGCCCATCATCGAGACGTGGCCGCCGCCGGACACCAATTGCCAACCGCGCCGGGCGATCTCGGTACCCACCCGGGCAGCCAGCGACAGGTAGTCCTGGTCGGTCGTACTCGCCGAGCAGTAGACACAGACGGCGAAAGGCTGTTCGCTCACCACTGATCCTCCGTCCCGATCGCGTCCTCGGCGCCGCCTGCCTGGGCGGCGGCCTGGATGATGTGCACGACCTCGTCGACACTGTCGGTCACGTGCAGCAGGCCGAGGTCTCCCGGCGAGATCTTGCCGGAGCCCCCGAGCGAATCACGCAACCAATCGACCAGCCCCGACCAGTATCTGGTGCCGAACAGGATGATCGGGAACCGGGTGATCTTGCGGGTCTGCACCAGCGTCAGCGCCTCGAACAGCTCGTCGAGGGTGCCGAAACCGCCGGGCAGGCAGACGAACGCCTGGGAGTACTTCACGAACATCGTCTTGCGGACGAAGAAGTACCGGAAGTTGATGCCCAGGTCGACCCACTCGTTGAGGCTCTGCTCGAACGGCAACTCGATGCCGAGACCGATGGAGTAGCCGCCCGCTTCGCAGGCGCCCCGGTTGGCCGCCTCCATCGCCCCTGGCCCGCCGCCGGTGATCACCGCGAAGCCCGCCCTGGCCAGCGCGGCGCCGATCGCCGAACCCGCCTGGTACTCCGGATGGTCGGCGGACGTGCGCGCGGAGCCGAAGACGGTCACCGCCCTTGGCACTTCGGCCAGCGCGCCGAAGCCCTCGACGAATTCGGCTTGGATGCGCAGCACGCGCCAGGGATCGGTGTGTACCCAGTCCGTGTCGCCCCGCTTGTCCAGCAGGTTCCGGTCGGCGGTGCCCACGCCGTCGGCACGGTCGCGGCGGAACATGATCGGCCCCCGGAACTTCGGTGTCGACTTCGGGGTGTGGGCGACCTCGCGGTCCGCGGCGTCGGTGGACATGCGTTCCACGCTACCGCCCGGCCGGGGCCGCTCACGGGCTGGACGAGAGAAGTCGTCGGACGTTCAGCCGGGCGCAGCGACGGCGAGACACAGTCGCAATCCCAGCGCTCGATGCGTACGTTCCAGGCGCATCGCACGCGGCACGGGCACGCGCACTCACGAAGAGCGCAAGCCTGATCGGGGTCGGCGCTGCACCGCTGCTTGTCTCCACCGTCCCGCAGCTGTCCGGCACCTGGAGCTGTTCAGGCCGGACTGCCGGTCAGGTAGCTGCGCAGCATGCCGGTGACGGCGGTGATCTGGTCGAGGGGAACATGCTCGTCGCGCTTGTGCGCGAGGTTGGGATCCCCGGGTCCGAAGTTGACCGCGGGGATGCCGCGGGCGGCGAAACGCGAGACATCGGTCCAGCCGTACTTCGCGCGCACGCCACCGCCGCCGTGGCGCCGCACCGAGGCGATCAGGTCCTTGGCCGCCGGCGCCGTCAGCCCCGGCAGCGCGCCCGGCGCGGAGTCGGTCACCTCGAAGGAGAGCTCGAGTCCGGCGAAGACCTCGCGCACGTGCTCGGCGGCCTGTTCGACGGTGCGGTCGGGCGCGAAGCGGAAGTTGACGTCCAGTTCGGCGGCGTCCGGCACGACATTGCCCGCCACGCCGCCCTCGACCCGAACCGCCGACAGGCCCTCGCGATAGACGCAGCCGTCGATGTCCACTTCCCGGGCGCGGTAGTCGGCGAGCCGCTGGAGGATCGGAGCCAGCCGATGGATCGCGTTGTCGCCCAGCCACGCTCGCGCCGAGTGCGCGCGCACGCCGGAGGTACGCAGCCGAGCGCGCAGAGTGCCCTGGCAACCGGCCTCGATCCAGCCCCCGGACGGTTCGCCGAGCACGGCGAGGTCGCCGGTGAGCCAGTCGGGCAGCTCGCGCTCGATGTGGCCGAGCCCGTTGAACTCGGCGGCAATCTCCTCGCCGTCGTAGAAGATCAGCGTCAGGTCGTGCACGGGGTCGGCGACGGTCGCGGCCAGGTGCAGGAACACCGCGTCACCGGACTTCATGTCCACCGAACCGCAGCCGTAGAGCACCTGCTCGCCCGCCGGGCCGACGGCGAAGCGGCCAGGCACGTTGTCGGCGATCGGCACGGTATCCAGGTGCCCGGCCAGGATCACCCGGGTCGGGAGGCCGCGGTGCGTGCGCGCCAGCACCACGTTCCCGTGGCGGAGGATCTCGAATCCCGTCGTCTGCTCCCGCAGCGCCCGTTCCACCACGTCGGTGATAGCCGCCTCGTCGCGTGAGACGCTCGGGATGTCCACGAGGGCGGCGGTCAGCGTGATCGGGTCGGCATGCAGGTCGATGGTCACGCGCTTCACCCTACGACCGCTCACCCACCACGCCGGTCACTTCCCTCCGGCCGGCCCCGATACCCAATGCTCTCGGCAAGGCGGGCGAAGGCCCGGGCGCGCACGCCGATGCGACCCCCAACCCTACGGCAGCGTCACCCGCCGACCCGGGCGACCGGGACGCGAAGCCAGGTGATCGGCGTCTGCGGAGCAGCCGCACCGTTGTCCGGAGCGGGTCGGTAACCTCTAGGCCGTGAGCATCCAGGGAGCAGCAGCAATCGGTATCGCCAACGTGACCGCGGACGGGACCGTACTGGATACGTGGTACCCGAACCCGCAGTTGGGCGAGTTCGCCGAGACCGGCAGCAAGCGCCTGGACGAGGCGCCCGCCGAGTACGCGGCGCTGCTCGGCTTCGACGACGCGCGCGGGGTCGACGTGATCGCGGTGCACACCACGATCGCCGACCTGTCGGCCGCCCCGGTCGACGCGCACGACGTCTACCTGCGCCTGCACCTGCTCTCGCACCGCCTGGTCAAGCCGCACGAAGTGAGCCTGGACGGCCAGTTCGGACTGCTGACCAACGTGGTGTGGACCAACCACGGCCCCGCCGCGGTGGAGAGCTTCGAGGCCACCCGCGCCAAGCTGCGCGCCCGCGGCCCGGTCACCGTCTACAGCGTGGACAAGTTCCCGCGCATGGTCGACTACGTGCTGCCCTCCGGTGTCCGCATCGGCGACGCCGACCGGGTCCGTCTCGGCGCGCACCTGGCCTCCGGCACCACCGTCATGCACGAGGGCTTCGTCAACTTCAACGCGGGCACGCTCGGCGCGTCCATGGTCGAGGGCCGCATCTCCGCGGGCGTGGTGGTCGGCGACGGCTCCGACATCGGCGGCGGCGCGTCCACCATGGGCACCCTGTCCGGCGGCGGCACCACCGTCATCTCCATCGGCGAGCGGTCGCTGCTCGGCGCGAACTCCGGTCTCGGCATCCCGCTCGGCAACGACTGCGTCGTGGAGGCGGGCCTCTACCTGACCGCGGGCACCAAGGTGACCACCCCCGACGGCGCCCTGATCAAGGCCGCCGAACTGGCCGGCCGCGACAACCTCCTGTTCCGCCGCAACTCCACCACCGGCGCCGTCGAGGTCGTCCACCGCAAGGGCACCGGCATCGAACTCAACGCCGACCTCCACGCCAACGACTGACCCACACTCTTGGATCGGGGGTAGTGAAATGGTGGCTCGAACGGGTGGGGTAGCCACCATTCGACTACGCCCGGAGCGCCGGACCCGATCGGGTTCGGGGCGCGAGCTGGTCAGCCGGTAGTGGGCAGCCCTTTCGCGGCTACCGGGGACAGAAACTCCACCCGGGATGAAGCGACGTAGTTCTCCCGCTGACTCAGGAAGTGCCGCGTGTGCGGCTGCCGCCCGTGCTCCTTGAACGCCTCGCGGTCGCGGTACACCTCGTAGAACACCCGCGACAAGGGCTCCGACTCGACGGTGTGCGCGGCGTACACCAGCGTTCTGGGCTCGAATTGAGTTACCGCCGCGACGGTTTCGGCTACCAACTGGTCGAACTCGGCAGCCTTTTCGGCGTCTTGCAGGTCGAACCTCACCACGAGCGCGAACATAGCCCTCCTCAGCACCGGTTTGACACGGTCACCGTACCGGGCGCCGAGCGCCGCGCGCGCTACCCGAGAGCATCGGCCCGTCGCCGGGCGCGAAGTACGGGAGGCGTCCCGGTCGGCTCGAACCGCGCCAACGCGCGCATCTACGCCGCAGTCGCGCTGCGAGTCGGACGCCGTCGAACAGTGGACTCCCAGGAGGCGTAGCCCGGCCGATCTGCCGTGCCGATCGGATCAGGCGGGGTCGACACCCTCGCCCGAGAGCCCGAAGGCGACGATCCGCCGGGGATGGATACGGATCATTTCGCGGGAGACGCCGGAGATATACGGCTCGACGTCGGTGAGGGCCTCCGCGGTGCCGCGGATCTCCAAGCAGCGGACGCGCCACGGCTGGACCGAGGCTACGTCGTCGACGACGAACGCGACGCGGTCGTTGGTCGCGAGGTTGCGGAACTTACGGGACGCGCCCATGTTCCAGCCCGCGATGTCTATGGTGCCGAGTTCGGCGTTGTAGCGGAAGCCGACCGGGTTGTTCTGCGGGGCGCCGTCGGGCCGGACGGTGGCCAGTCGGCCCAGCCGCTGGGTGCGCAGGTAGTCGATCTGTTCGGGGGTCAGGATCGCGGTCATGGGCCGACCGTAGAACCTCTACCGAACTCGAGGTCAACCCAGTTGTTTCTTCTGCACCTTGCCCATGGCGTTGCGCGGCAGCGCCTCGACCACGCGGATCTCGCGCGGACGCTTGTGCACCGAGAGTTGCCCGGCCACATGATCGATCAGTTCGCGTTCGGTCGCGGGGTCGCGCAGCACGACGAAGGCGGTGATGCGCTGGCCGAGGTCGTGGTCGGGCAGGCCGACCACCGCGGCCTCGGCGACCGCGGGATGACCGAGCAGCGCCGTCTCGACCTCGCCCGCGCCGACCCGGTATCCACCGGACTTGATCAGGTCCACCGATTCCCGGCCGACGATGCGGTGGAAGCCCTCCGCGTCGATGGCGGCGACGTCGCCGGTCCGGAACCACCCGTCCTCGGTCCAGCTCTGCGCGGTCGCCTCCGGGCGGTTCAGGTAACCGTCGAACAGCATGGGCCCGGCGACCTCGAGCCCGCCGATGCTCTCGCCGTCGTGCGCGACCGGTGCGCCGGACTCGTCCCGCAGCCGGGTGCGCACCCCGCGCACCGGTGTGCCGACCCAGCCCGGCCTGCGTTCGCCGTCGGCCCGGGTGGACAGCGTGATCATGGTCTCGCTCATGCCGTAGCGCTCGACCGGCGCGTGCCCGGTCAGCTCGCGCAGTCGCTCGAACACCGGCACCGGCAGGGGCGCGCTACCGGAGACCAGCAGCCGCGCGTCGGCCAGTTGCTTCGCCGAATCCGGGTCCTCGACCACCCGCGACCACACGGTCGGCACGCCGAAGTACAGCGAACCTCTGGCCGCCGCGTACGCCTGCGGTGTCGGCTTGCCGGTGTGGATCAGCGGGCTGCCCACGCGCAACGGCCCGAGCAGGCCGAGGATCAGCCCGTGCACGTGGAACAGCGGAAGTCCGTGCACCAGGGTGTCGCTCGCGGTCCACGCCCACGCGTCGGCCAGGGCGTCCAGACCCGCGGCGATCGCGCCGCGACTGAGTACCACACCCTTGGGCAGGCCGGTGGTCCCCGAGGTGTAGAGCACGAAAGCTGTTGTGGCCGAATCTGGTTCGGGGTAGGTGTGCCACGATCTGGCGTGCCGCCGCACCGGCACCACGGGCAGCTCGGCGCCCTCCGGCGCTTTCCCCAGCCACGCCTGAGCGCCCGAGTCGGCCAGGATGTGCGCCCGCTCGGCGGTGCCGGAGTCCGGTGGCACCGGCACCACCGTGACACCCGCGATGAGGCAGCCGACCACCGCGAGCACGGTCTCCACCGTCGGCTCGGCCAGCACCGCCACCCGCTCGGCGCGCGCGACGCGTTCGGCCACCGACGTGGCCGCGCCCAGCAGGTCACTGCGCGAAAGGGTGGTCCCGTCGATGGTGACGGCGTCGGGGATGTCCGCTCCGCCTGCGACGGCGAGCGGGTTCAGGGAACTGAGCAGCAGCGGCGGGCCGAACGACATTCGACCACGCTACTTCCCCCGGTCTCGCGGCGGCTTCGCGACGTCCCGCGTCGAGGCCGCGCAGTCGACGATGTGACGGTTGACACAGTCGCTGAAGCGGTGAGACCGTTGTTGCATAGCCTTCTCAGTACTGCGAGGTCGACGATGACCAGGCCACTTCCCGCGACGCATCGCCCCGAATCGCCGGACTCCTTCGACGTCGGGCAGTACATCGACGGCATAGCCGGACTCTTCGGCGGCGTCGCGAACGTCATCATGCAGCTGAGCACGCCGCCGGTCGGCTACGGCGTCCTGGAGAGCACGGTCCACAGCGGAAACGTGATGCTGCACCCGGTCAAACGGCTGCGCACCACTCTGACCTATCTGTCCGTGGCAATGCTCGGCACCGACGAGGAACGCGCCGCGTATCGCGAGGCGGTCAACGTCTCGCATCGCCCTGTTCGCTCCACCGCGTCGAGCCCGGTGCACTACAACGCCTTCGACCCCGCGCTGCAACTGTGGGTCGCGGCCTGCCTGCATTGGGGCGGGCAGGATCTGTACGAGCGCATGCACGGCCCGATGGACGAGGCGACGGCCGACGCGTTCTACCACCTCGCCGCCCGGCTCGGCACCACCCTGCAAATGCCCGAAGCGATGTGGCCCGCCGACCGTCGCGCTTTCGATGAGTATTGGGCGACCAACCTCGCGAAGACCAGCATCGACCCGGTTATCCGCGCCTACTTCGACGACCTCATCGATCTGCGCATGCTGCCGCGCCCGGCACAGCTGGCGTTCGGGCGCGTGCATCGCTTCTTCGTGACCGGCCTGCTGCCGCAGCACCTGCGCGACGAAATGGGGATGACCTGGACCGACCGCGACGAGCGCACACTCAGCCACATCCTGCGGGCAGTCGGCGCCACACAGTCGCGGCTCCCGCGACCGATTCGCATGTTTCCCCTGAACGCCTATCTCCTCGATATGCGCCTCCGGCGTCTGCTCGGCCTGCGCCTGGTCTGAACGAGCGATCCGACCTCGTTTCACCTGAGCAACTACTGGGCAATCGCATCCCGTACTCCCGCACAGCGCCGTGCGCCGTCCCGAGCCCGACCACGCGTCACAGTGAGCCAGGAGGAGACGATGGGCTACCGAACGACGATGACCACGCTGGCCGCCTGCGCGTTCCTGGCACTGTCCGCGCCGGTCGCCTGCGCCGAAGATCCCACGGAGACCGCCGAAACCGAAGTAGCCGAGGTACCGCCCCGCACCGCGATCTCGGTACGCACCTTGCTCGGCCCCGGCTGGGGGACGGCGAACGAACACGAGTCGCGCTCGAGCCTGTCGCTGTCCAAGCTGTTCCTGGCCGATTACGCCCTGCGGCACGGCGACGGGTCGCCCGAGGATCGCATCCTGGGTGAGCAAATGATCCGCTACTCGGATGACGGAGCGGCGACCGCGATGGAGGCCAAGTATCCCCAGGCCATCGCCGCCATCGCCGCCGAATACGGCCTGCGCGCGACGGTACAGGGGCCCAACTGGGGCGCGAGCGCGACGAGCGTCGCGGACGTGTCCGACTTCCTTGCCACCAAGCTGCGCACCGATCCCGGATCGCCGATCTTCGAATGGATGGCAGCGGCGGGTTCGACCGCCCAGGACGGCACCGAACAGGACTGGGGCACCGCGCGGTGGCCGTTCGTGCTCGGCACCAAGTGGGGGTGGTCGGATCTGGGTGAGCCGGAGGTCGCCTCGGCGTCCTACGGTCCCGGTTTCGCGGTGACCGCGCACACCCGTGGCACCGCGGCCGAGCAGACCGCCGACGTGCTCGCCGCGCTGTGGGCGATGCTCACCGGACTACCGCAGCCGCGCTGACCCCCTGTCACGGCACCCGGAAGGACACCACCACGTGATCGCGGGCGAACTTCCGGATCGACGCGTCGTCGCCGAGCGGGATGACGGTCTGCGGCGTGAGCGCCAGCGACAGCGCGGTGCGGGCGATCATCTCGGCCAACGGCTCCGGGTCGTAGTCGGGCAGCTTGCCCTCCCGCTGCAATCGCGTGATGAACTCCGCCAGGTAATCCCGGCCGAGTTCGATGACCGGCGCCCCCTGGGTGGTGAGGTAGGGCAGCACGAGCTCGGGCTCGGTGGCCAGCAGCCGGTGGATCAGCTGGTTTCCGCGCAGCCCGTTGATGAACGCCGCGAACAGCTCGACGATCTGGTCCTCCGCGCTCGCGTCCCGATCGACGTGCCGCTCGAGCGCGGCGTCGACCTCCTCGATGAACTCGCGGGTCTGCCGCAACCCGACGGCCCTGATCAGATCGGACTTGCTCGCGAAGCGGCGGTAGAGGGTGGCCAGGGACAATCCGCCGCGGCGCGCGACTTCGACCATGCTGGTGCGCTTGATGCCGAAGTCAAGGAACGCCAGCAGCGCCGCGTCCAGCACCCGGGTCTGATTGCGATCCTCCGGGGCGGCGCTGCGCACCAGCGGTAACAGTCTGGTCAGCCTGGCCATGCCTCAACCCTATCCGCGACAGCGAAACGATGACACTTTCAGCATCGCACACCGTCACCGCCGATTGACAGCTTTGCGAGTCGATGAGAAAGTTAAGGCATAATCTTCTCATCGACCGATTCTCCGGGATCGGGCGGACACGAAAGACGAGGTCGACGATGACCGCGCCACTGCGCACCGCCGAACACGAGCCTGATCCGAGCGAGATGACGCTCACCCCGGAGACCGTCGGAGAATACGTCGACGGCATCGCCGCCTTCCTCGGGGGCGCCGCCAACGTCATCATGCAGCTGAGCCTGCGCCCGGTCGGCCGCGGCGTCTTGGAGAGCACCGTCGACAGCGGCAAGGTCACCCTGCACCCGATCAAGCGGCTGCGCACCACGCTGACCTATATCGCCGTCGCGCTGCTCGGGTCGGACACCGAACGCGAGGCATACCGCGCGGCGGTCAACGTCTCGCACCGCTCGGTGCGCTCCACCGCCGCGAGCCCGGTGAAGTACAACGCCTTCGACCCGAACCTCCAGCTGTGGGTCGCCGCCTGCCTGTACTGGGGCATCGATGACCTCTACACCCGGATGCACGGCCCGATGGAAGCCGCCACCGCCGACGCCTTCTACACCTACGCGGCGCGGCTGGGCACCACTTTGCAGATGCGGCCGGAGATGTGGCCGGCGAACCGTGCGGAGTTCCAGAAGTACTGGGACGAGAACCTGAAGCTGCGTGGCATCGAGCCGGAGCTGCGCGAGTACTTCAACGGCCTGATCGACCTGAAGATGATGCCGCGCCCGGTGCAGGTGCTCTTCGCCGGGTTGCAGCGCTTCGTCGTCACCGGCTTGCTCCCGCAGCACCTGCGCGACGAGATGGGCATGACCTGGACCGACCGCGATCAGCGGCGCTTGGACCGGCTGCTGCGGGCGATCGGGGCGGTGCACCGGCGGCTGCCCGCGGCGGCCAGGATGTTCCCGCTCAACGCCTACCTGTTCGACCTGCGCAGGCGCTTGCGGCACGGAAAGCCGCTGGTCTGAGTCCGCGCCTCAGCTCCCCATGTGCGGATAGCGGTAGTCCACGGGCGGTACGAAGGTCTCCTTGATCGTCCGCGGCGCGACCCAGCGCAGCAGGTTCAACGGCGAGCCCGCCTTGTCGTCGGTGCCCGAGGCCCGCGCACCGCCGAAGGGTTGCTGCCCCACCACCGCGCCCGTGGGTTTGTCGTTGACGTAGAAATTGCCCGCCGCGAACCGCAATGCGGCGTCGGCCTGTTCGATCGCGTACCGGTCCTGCGCGAACACCGCGCCGGTCAGCGCGTAGGGCGCGCCCGACTCGACTTCGGCCAGGATCGCGCTGTACGCGCCCGGTTCGGCGTCGTCGTAGACGTACACCGACAGGATCGGCCCGAAATACTCGGTGGCGAACGATTCGTCGTGCGGGTTGTCCACCAGGAACACCGTCGGCCGGACGAACCAGCCTTCGCTGTCGTCGTACGTTCCGCCCGCCGGGATGGTGACGCCCGCGTCCCTGGCACGCCGGATCGCCGCAACGTTCTTGTCGAACGCGCGCCGATCGATGAGCGCGCCACCGAAATTCGACAGATCGGCGACGTCGCCATAGCTCAGCTCGCCCGCGTCGTGCAGGAAATCGTCACCCATCGCGCGCCAGACCGACCGCGCGATGTAAGCCCGCGAGGCCGCGGAGCACTTCTGCCCCTGGTACTCGTAGGCTCCGCGGATCAGCGCGGTGCGCAGCGCGGCCGGGTCGGCCGAGGAGTGCGCGACGATGAAGTCCTTCCCACCGGTCTCCCCGACCAGGCGCGGGTAGCCGTGATACCGATTGATATTCGCGCCCACCTGCTGCCACAGGTACTGGAACGTCCGCGTGGAGCCGGTGAAATGGATCCCGGCCAGCCGTGGATCGGCGAGGGCCACCTCCGACAGCTGCACTCCGTCGCCGGTGACCATGTTGATCACGCCGGGCGGCAGGCCCGCCGCCTCGAGCAACCGCATCGTGTGGAAGGCCGACAACGTCTGCGTGGGCGAGGGCTTCCACACCACCGTGTTGCCCATGAGCGCGGGCGCCGTCGGGAGATTGCCCGCGATAGCGGTGAAGTTGAAGGGTGTGACGGCGTAGACGAACCCTTCCAGCGGCCGATAGTCCATCCGGTTCCACACCCCGGCGCTGGACTGGGGCTGCTGTTCCAGTATTCCCCGCGCGAAGGCGACGTTGAACCGCCAGAAGTCGACCAGCTCGCAGGGCGCATCGATTTCGGCCTGCTGGGCCGATTTCGACTGCCCGAGCATGGTGGCCGCCGCGACCGTCTCCCGCCACGGCCCGGCGAGCAGGTCGGCGGCGCGCAACAGCACCGCGGCGCGCTCCTCGAACGGCATGGCCCGCCAACCGGGGGCCGCCCCGATCGCGGCCTCGATGGCCCCGTGCGCTTCGGAGTGTGTGATGTCGGTGTAGGTCCCCAGCACCTGCCGATGCCGATGCGGCGCGACGATGTCGTGCCGTGCGCCGATGCCGGGCCGGTGCTTGCCGCCGATCACCAGCGGCACGTCGACGGGTTCGGCGGACAGCTCGGCCAGCTTGCCGAGCAACAACTCCCGTTCGCTGCTTCCGGGCGCGTAGGAGTGCACCGGTTCGTTTCCGGGTGTGGGGACAACCGTGACAGCGTCCATACCTCAGGCTAGCTCTCCCGGCCCGGCCTGCACGGATGCCGACACACCCCAATCGGATCAGGAAGACGCCTCCCGAGGACCGAGGTCACCACGCGTACGGAGGACTCCGGGGTCAGCCCGCGGCCAGTCGTTCGGCCGCCGCCTCGATCCGCTCGTCGGTCGCGGTCAGCGCGATCCGCACGTGCTCGTTCGCGCCGGGGCCGTAGAAGTCGCCGGGCGCGGCGAGGATCCCGCGATCGGCCAGCCATTCCAGGGTGGTCCGGCACGACTCACCGCGGGTGCACCACAGGTACAGGCCCGCCTCCGAGTGATCGATCCGGAAACCGGCTTCCTGCAACGCCTTTCGCAAAACGTCGCGACGGGCCCGGTACCGCTCGCGCTGCCGCGCCTCGTGCGCGTCGTCGCTGAGCGCGGCTGTCATCGCGGCCTGGATCGGGAACGGCACCATCATGCCCGCGTGCTTGCGCACTTCGAGCAGTTCGGCGACCAGCGCCGGGTCGCCCGCCACGAACCCGGCGCGGTAGCTGGCCAGGTTGGCGGTCTTGGACAGCGAATGCACGGCGAGCAGGTTGGTGTGGTCGCCGTCGCACACCTCCGGGTCGAGCAAGGAGACGGCGCGTCCCTCCCACGTGAGGCCCAGGTAGCACTCGTCGGAGGCGACGATCGCGCCGCGCTCGCGGGCGAAGGCCACCACCTTGCGCAGATGCTCGACGCCGAGTACCCGTCCGGTCGGGTTGGACGGCGAGTTCACGTAGATCAGCGCGGGCGTCTGCGGGCCGAGCCTGGTGAGTCCGTCGGCGCGCAGCACCTGCGCGCCCGCCAGCAGCGCGCCGACCTCGTAGGTGGGATAGGCGACCTCGGGGATGACGACCAGGTCGCCCGCGCCCAGGCCGAGCAGCCGGGGCAGTCCCGCGATCAGCTCCTTGGTGCCGATCGCGGGCAGCACGGCCGCAGGCTCGAGTCCGGTGATCCCGTAGCGCCGCTTCAGCGCGTCGACCGCGGCCGCGCGGAGCTCGGGGGTGCCGTGCGTGGTCGGGTATCCGGGCACTTCGGCGACGGAGTTCAGCGCCGCCCGGATCAGCGGGTCGACCGGGTCGACCGGAGTGCCGACGGACAGGTCGACGATTCCGCCGGGGTGAGCGGCCGCTCGCACCTTCACCGAAGCGATGGTGTCCCAGGGAAAATCGGGCAGCAGACTGCTGACCCGGCCACGCGGTGACACGTCAGGTCTCACTCACTCGCCATCGGGGGCAGTTCCTTGACGAACGGCGGGTCGTAATCCACCTTGCCGACCTTCGTGGCGCCGCCGGGCGAGCCCAGCTCGTCGAAGAAGTCGACGTTGGCGTTGACGTACCCGCTCCACTGGTCCGGGGTGTCGTCTTCGTAGAAGATCGCCTCCACCGGGCACACCGGCTCACATGCACCACAGTCCACGCACTCGTCGGGATGGATGTACAGCATCCGGCCACCCTCGTAGATGCAGTCCACGGGGCATTCCTCGATGCATGCCTTGTCCTTCACGTCAACGCACGGTTCAGCGATGATGTACGGCACTGCCGCTCTCCTAGTCTGTCCTCGCCTGCGGGATAGTCCGCCCGGCGAAACCCTATCCCGGCACCCCACGTTACTCCTGGTCAGCCTGCCCTAACTTCGGGAGTCGCGCACGCCGACGCGAGGGGCGAATTCCACTCCGCCACCCGGCGTACCCGGAGGTCACCGCGTTGTCCGAGGTTGCGGCGGAGCGCGGTGCGCGCCGATCGGTCATCGCGCCGGTCCTCCGGTGCCGCGGCGGACCGGAAAACCGATCGCACCGCGGGCCGCAACCTATCGCCGCTTCCCTGCGGCCTAACCCACCGTCAACGGCAATGCCGACAACTTGTGTTCCGGCACGCCGTAGGTCGTCGTACGCTCCCGGGCCGGACGATCGATGCCCGCGGCGATCTCCACCAGCTCCGCGACGGTCTTCGCCGAGCCGTGCTGCGAGCCCGCCATCCGGGAGATGGTCTCCTCCATCAACGTACCGCCGAGATCGTTGGCGCCGCTGTTGAGCATCACCCGGGTTCCGGTGGTGCCGAGCTTGACCCAGCTGGTCTGGATGTTCTGGATCCGGCCGTGCAGCATGATCCTGGCCAGCGCGTGCGCGGCGCGGTTGTCCCGGTTGGTCGGTCCTGGCCGCGCGGCGCCCGCCAGGTACAGCGGCGCGCTCTGGTGCACGAACGGCAGCAGCACGAATTCGGTGAAACCGCCGGTCTCGTCCTGGATTCCGCGCAGCACCCGCAGATGCCCGACCCAGTGCTTCGGATTGTCCACGTGGCCGTACATCATCGTCGAGCTGGACCTGATCCCCACCTGGTGCGCGGTGGTGATCACCTCGATCCACGCCGAGGTGGGCAGTTTGCCCTTGGTGAGCACCCAGCGCACCTCGTCGTCCAGGATCTCCGCCGCGGTGCCGGGAATGGTGTCCAGCCCGGCCTCCTTCAGCGCGACCAGCCAGTCCCGGATGCTCTGCCCGCCGCGCGAGGCGCCGTTCACGATCTCCATCGGACTGAACGCGTGCACGTGCATCGACGGCACCCGCTGCTTGACCGCCCGCACGAGGTCCGCGTAGCCGGTGACCGGCAGGTCGGGGTCGATGCCGCCCTGCATGCAGACCTCGGTCGCGCCGTCGACGTGCGCCTCCCAGGCCCGGTCGGCGACCTCGTCGGTGCTCAGTGTGAACGCGTCCGCGTCGCCCTTGCGCTGGGCGAACGCGCAGAACCGGCACCCGGTGTAGCAGATGTTGGTGAAGTTGATGTTCCGGTTGACCACGTAGGTCACGTCGTCGCCGACCGTGTCCCTGCGCAGCTGATCCGCCAGCGCGGCCACGGCCTCCAGCTCGGCGCCGTCCGCCGTGGCCAGCGCGAGGTACTCGCCGTCGCTGAGCCCGGCCGGGTCGCGCTCGGCGGCGCGCAGCGCGGCGAGCACGTCGGCGTCCAGCCGCTGCGGCGCGACGGCGAGGTCGCGCGCCTGTTCCCGGATGGTGTCCCAGTCGCCGAAGGCGCCGACGACGTCCTGCCCGAGCGCCGCGTCGCTGCGGGTCTCGGTGTTGCGGCCCTCGGTGTCGATGGCGGTGTTGAGGTCGACGCGTCCGGCCGATTCCCAGGACGCGTCCGGTTCCTGCCAGGGCAGGCCGACCGGGAGCGCGTCCGGAATCGCCAGCCCCGTCACCGGGTCGGTGAGCGCCGCGACGTGCGCGCCGATGCGCGGATCCACCCACGGGTTGCCTGCACGCACGTACTTCGGGTGCGCGGAGGTCCGCTCGACCAGCTGATAGCCCGCCGCCTCGGTGATCTCCCGCAAAGTGTCCAGGTTCGGCCACGGCCGCTCCGGGTTCACGTGGTCGGGCGTCACCGGCGACACGCCGCCCCAGTCATCGATGCCCGCCTCGATCAGCGCGCGGCACTCCTCGTGCGACACCAGGTTCGGCGGCGCCTGCACCGGCACGTCCGGCCCGAGCAGCAGGCGGGTGACGGCGATGGTGGCGCGGAATTCCGCCAGGCCCGCGTCCGGCACGTCCCGCATCGCGGTGTCGTCCTTGGCGCGGAAGTTCTGGATGATGACTTCCTGGATGTGCCCGAACGCCTTGTGCTGCTTGCGAATCGCCATGATCGACTCGGCCCGCTCGGCCATCGTCTCGCCGATGCCGACCAGGATGCCGGTGGTGTAGGGCACCGAGAGCCGGCCCGCGTCGGTGATGGCGCGCAGCCGCACCGCGGGGTCCTTGTCCGGGCTGCCGTAGTGGCAGTTGCCCTTCTCGGTGAACAGCCGGGTCGAGGTGGTCTCCAGCATCATGCCCATGGATTGCGCCACCGGCTTGAGCCGCGCGATCTCCGCCCACGACAGCACGCCCGGGTTCAGGTGCGGCAGCAGGCCGGTCTCCTCCAGCACCATGATCGACACGGCGCGCAGGTAGTCTAGCGTGGAGTCGTAGCCGCGCTCGTCCAGCCACTGCGCGGCCTCCGGCCAGCGGTCCTCGGGGCGGTCACCGAGGGTGAACAGCGCCTCCTTGCAACCGAGCGCGGCGCCGCGGCGCGCGATGTCGAGCACCTCGTCGGGTTCGAGGAACATCCCCTTGCCCTCGGCGCGCAGCTTGCCGGGCACGGTGACGAAGGTGCAGTAGTGGCACTTGTCCCGGCACAACCGGGTCAGTGGGATGAAGACGTTGCGGGAGTAACTGATCGTCTCGGGACGCCCGGCGGAGGCCAGCCCGGCATCGCGCACCCGCGCGGCGCTGCGACACAGGTCGGCGAGGTCGTCACCGGTCGCGTGCAGCAGCACCGCGGCCTCGTCCACGTTCAACGTGACGCCGTCGCGGGCCCTGCGCAGCGCCCGGCGCATGGCCGATGGACTGGGCGGCGCGGACGGGACGCTCGGGTTCGGTAGGTCGATCACGCCCTCGATCATGCGCTACACATCCGGAACTGTCTCCCTCCAGTGCTGGTTGCGGCGAAGCGGACGGGACACCGTTCCGCTCACCACGGAGCCCACGCGGGGACGGGGGCGCCGTTGAGCGTTGACAACTGCCGGGTGCGCGAGGCTATTCCAGGGCACCGCACGACGTGGGGTCGCGTTCCGGCGGGCGAAGCTTTCGCATGCCTGATTCGTTGCGGCACAACGGCGCTGATTCCCGCATGGGAGTCCGGCCGTCTCGCGCTCGACCGCCTGCCGAGCCGGTGGCGTCGGCGCGAGCCTGCGACAGCGCCCGCGTGGTCGTGCAAACATGGGCAGCATGTCGCAGCCGCGCACGATCATGGCCGACCCGGCCTGGCGCCCGAGTCCGAAGGCCAAGCTCCTGTGGACCGCGCAGGCCGCGCTGGCCTGGGCGGTTCCGTTCGCGGCTCTGCTGGTGTGGGCGTTGCTCGACTCCGCGCACCGGGGGTGGCAGCTCGGATTCTTGCTGGTCGCCCTCGTACCGGCCGCGCTGAACATCGGGGTGGCGCCGTGGTGGCGGTACGCCGTGCACCGCTGGGAGGTCACCGACGAGGCGGTCTACACCCGGGTCGGCTGGCTCACCCAGGAGAGCCGGGTCGCGCCGATCTCGCGGGTGCAGACCGTCGACACCGAGCGCGGGCCGCTCGAGCGCCTGCTCGGACTGGCCACGGTCACCGTCACCACCGCCTCCTCCGCGGGAGCGGTGCAGATCAGCGCGCTGGATCTCCCGGTGGCCGAGCAGATCGTGACACGGCTGACCCGGATCGCCGCCCAGCACCGCGGAGACGCGACATGAGCGGCGAGCCGGCCGACGACACCGCGCAGGCCGAGCAACCGTGGCAGCGACTCGACAAGCGGATGCTGCTGGTCCACCCGATCACCGAGGTGGTGAAGTTCATCCCGGTGCTGATCGGGTCGGTGATCCTCGGTACCAGCAGCGGGAACCACGGGTGGAGCGTCATCCCGATCGTGCTGATCGTCGGGTTCGCGCTGACCCGCTGGTTCACCACGACGTACCGGGTCGGACCGACGCACGTCGAGTTGCGAACCGGACTGCTGGCACGGAAGAAGCTGTCGGTGCCGCGATCGCGGATCCGGTCGGTGGACATCGAGGCCGACCTGCTGCACCGGATGCTCGGGCTCGCGGTGCTGGCGATCGGCACCGGCCAGCAGGCCGATTCGGGTGAGCAGTTCAAGCTGGACGCCTTGGCTGCGGGGGTGGTGCCGCCCTTGCGCTCCGCGCTGCTCGCGCATACCGCGGAGCGGGCGAACGAACCAGCGGATCGAAAAAAACCTCAGGACAGTGTGCCTGGTGGTTTCGCCGGGACGCGGACCCGGGCGCGCGAGATCGGGCACTGGAGTCCGGTCTGGGTGCGCTACGCCCCGCTGTCGCTGACCGGGTTCGCGATCGTCGCGCCGATTGTCGGCCTCGCGCTGCAGTACGGGCTCGGCGAGGTCGTGTTCCGGTCGGACGCGGTGCACGACGTGGAAGACGGCGGCGCGCCCGTCCTCGCGCTCGCCGGGGCCGCGCTGCTGTGCGCCATCGTCCTCGTGGTCAGCGCTGCCGCGTGCGCGCACTATCTGACCACGTATTTCGGGCTGCGCGTCCGCGACGACGGCACGACCTTGCAGCTGCGCCACGGCCTGTTCACCACCCGTCAGATCACCCTCGACCGCGCGCGGCTGCGCGGGGCGACGGTGAAGGAACCGCTGCTGCTGCGCCTGGCGGGCGCCGCCGAACTCGAAGCGATCATGACCGGGGAGAACCCGCGGCAGAAGATCCTGCCGCAGGCCCCGCGCAGCGCCGTCGAGCACACCCTCGGCCATCTGCTCGCCCCGGACGAGGTAAGCGCCGACGAATCGCCCGCCGTTCCGCACGCGCGACCGACCGGAGCGGGGGCGTCGGACGCGCACACCGTCCCGGGGCCGGGCAGCGCCCCGCTGGTCCCGCACGGCGCGGCCGCGCGGCGCCGCAGGTATACCCGCACGCTCGCGCCGGTCGTCTTCGTCGCAGTGGTGATGGCCTATGTCTCCCTTGCCGGAGAGCACTATTCGCCGTGGTGGTGGCTGGTGCCCGGGCTCGCACTGCCGATCGCGCTCGCGCTCGCGGAGGACCGCTACCGCGGCCTCGGGCACGCGGTGCTGCCCCGCACGGCCGCGGGTCCGGCCTGGCTGATCACCCGGACCGGCTCGCTCGACCGTGACCGCGACTGCCTGGAGGCGCCCGGGGTGATCGGCTGGACGGTGCGCCAGACCTTGTTCCAACGGAGGGCCGGAGTCGCCACGGTGGTCGCGGCGACCGCGGCGGGCAAGAAGCGCTACGCGGTGGTCGACCTTCCCGCCGACGCGGCATGGCAGCTCGTCGAAGCGGTCACTCCGGGGCTCACCGGCGCACGCTGACTTCGGCCTCGGCGCCGCGCCCCGCACCGCCGCCGTGCTCGCCACCCTGGCGGTCCGGCTCGCGGACCCCCGCCCGGCTCAGCGGCGACCGAAGAGGTGGCTGTTGGCCTGAATGTAGATGTAGGCCAGTGGTGGAAGCAGCCCGCTGAACAGCAACAGCGCGGTCCGCCAATCACTGCCGAGCAGAATGTCACCGCCCGGTCCCCTGCTCGCGCAGGCCAGGAAGCCGAACGCCCAGGCCACCACGGGAAGCCCCAGGACCGCGGGGCGCCGGGTGACCGATCGCACGCCCGCGACGAGCAGGACGTTCACCACCCCGGCCACCACGACGGAGACCGGGAACGCGAGCGAGCCCAGATAGGTCGGCAGGTACAGCACCTCGAGCGCCAAGGTGAGCAGGGCGTCGAGAATCAGCAGCACGACGATCACCTGCCCCAAGACCACGCCCACGGGAACCCGGCCTGCGCCGGGCGCCACGGGAACGTGATCGCCTGTGTGGTCGTTTACCTTGGTCGTCACGGCACCGGCGGGTAGCCGAGGAGGGTCAACAGGTGGCTCTGCATATCGGCGAACGCGTACAGCACGGTCATATACAGGTCGTGCTGCTCCTGCCAGTGCGGCCGCATACTGTCGACGAACGCCGCGATCGCGCTCTGGAGCTCCCAGTTGTACATACTGCCGAGTCTATTCCGGTGTTCCGAGGAGCATGATCAGTTCTCCTGCCGGTCCGAGCGGCCGGCGACCACCGGGAATGCGCCCGTGGGATCGCCACGCCGCGCCGTGCGGCATTCGTCATTCCGTTCCGGCGAACAGATCGTGCTCCCGGCCGTCCGGCCCGAGCGGCCCGCGGCGGCCTCTCACCAGGATGAAGTGCTCCTCGGGCAGCACCGGCTGGGCGACATTGTTCGACAGCGCGAACTCCCGCCCGGACGGCGCGACAGTGACCTGGGTGGCGTGCGCCCGCAGCGCGGCGCGCTTGGCCGCCAGCACGTCGGAGACGTCGATCGTGGTGGTGACCTCGTGGCTGGGCACGCTCGCCAGCTCTCCCTCGGCGGGCAGCCGCCAGCCGGGCGGCAGTGCGCCGGGCAGCCCGGCGGCCGTGCGCCGGGCCAGCGCGGTGGTGTGCGAGCGCAGCATGTCGGCGTCGGTGACGGTCCAGTAGTACTTCGCGGTGTCCCAGCCCTCCCCCGCGGCAGCCCGCACCGCGGCCGTGGTGATTTCGTGCGCCCGGATGTGGTCCGGGTGTCCGTAGCCACCCTTCGGGTCGTAGCCGACCACCACGCGCGGGCGCACTCGGAGCACCACGTCCGTGAGAGCCCGCACGGCTTCGTCCCCGGAGCGCACGAAGACACGCGGCTTGTTCGCGGCGGGCGTCCCCGCCATCCCGGAATCGCGCCAGCGGCCCGCGCCGCCGAGGAACAGCGGCGGCCCCGCGTCCAGCGCCTGCAACGCACGGGTCAGCTCCAGCACGCGGTAACCGCCGAGTTGGTCGGCGTGCTGCGCGGCGAGCAGGGCCCATTCCTCGCCGATCACCTCACCCTCTTCGCCGAGGGTGCAGGTGACCACGGTGACCGGCACACCGCGACGGCGGTAGTGCGCGATAGTCCCTCCGGTGGTGATGGACTCGTCGTCCGGATGGGCGTGCACCAGCAGCAGCCCGCCGGTCACCGCCGTCACGGGATCCGGCGCCACATGGACGCGTCGCCGAAGATGCCGACCTGGATCGCGCCGCTGAGCGAGGCGCCGTCCACCCGGGGACCGGACGCGGCGACCGCGTTGTCCTGCACGATCGGCAGCACGGTGGCCATGGCCCACAGTTTGGGCTCCGCTTCGGCGAGCACCCGTCCCACGTCGCCGCCGCGCAGGGCCTCGTCGATCGCGGGTTGCAGGGCCGGATCACACACGCCGGACAGATTGCTCGGAGCGCGTTGCGCCGCCTCGGCGATGGCCTGCGCCGGGCCGGTGACCCCGGGCAGTGCGGGCGGCGGGCACCCGTAGCGGGACGCCAGCACGGTCGCCGGGTCGGAACCGGCCACCTCCCAGCCGACGATCGCGTCGACCGTGCCCTCGATCAGTTCCTTGCCGTACAGCTCGTCGGCGGCGACGCTGCGCACCGTCGCGTCGATGCCCGCGCTGCGCAACTGGTCGGCGGCGGTGTTGGCCACCGCTAAGGCGGTCGCGTCCCGGTCGACCGCGCCGATGCGCACGACCAGCGGCTTGCCGTCCTTGCCGACGGTGCGCGGCTGCGGTGCGGGCG